>JAZRJK010000091.1:0-5561 GCA_045645765.1 Candidatus Gastranaerophilaceae bacterium | reverse complement strand
TTACTGAAAAAGGGTTTGTCCGTTAATGAATAAATGTGTTTCGATGTGGGCTAAAATGCTCGAATGAAATTGAAATTTCACATCGACACAAAATACAAAAGTCGGAGGCCAAGCGGTCTTAGGAAGACAATCTCACCAGTCAACTCCTTGGCTCACAGAACGACATGGCTACGATCCGACTTTTACTGAAAAAGGGTTTGTCCGTTAATGAATAAATGTGTTTCGATGTGGGCTAAAATGCTCGAATGAAATTGAAATTTCACATCGACACAAAATACAATATAGATAAATCGATTATAATTTTAACTGCTTTATTTTGATTTAATGATAAATTAAATGCATATTTTTACAATACAAGGGTAATTTATTTTACTTTCTTTTATATTATCTTTATCATCCCAAATTTATTAAGATTGCTTTGTTAGTGCTCATGATGTTAATATAAAAAAATTCAAAATTTAAATGGTGTATTTTCAAGTATAGATTATATAGAAAGAGTTATTTAATTAGTAGGGAGAGAATGTTTAATAAACACAAAAAACAAAAACTCTCCATTTACTATTTTTGGGGAGTCATCATATTTAAATTATTTTGTTTTTTTGTCAGTTTTAAAAAAAGGTTGATTGATAATATATGGCTTCTGTTGGTACCGTACAAAGAAATATGCAAACTACTTTTAAAATAGAGTTGATAGGTGATAATTTACCTAATAATCATATGGCTAAGATTATTAAATGGACTGTAAATGATTTTAAGAAGAAATATCCCCTTCTTTTTACTCGCGAATATAATGGTGGTAGAAGGCCGAAATATGGATGGGATGAGTTATTAGCCTTTGAAATTTATTCTGTTTATAGTAATAAGCGTACTTTAAGAAAAAGAGTTGAATGGATCTCCGATAATAGTGAATCAGTTAATTATGTTCTAAATAATAAGAGTCCTGGAAAAACAACTCTTAATAACTTTAAACTTGAAAATCCTTTATTATTAATTGAATTTTTCCAGTATACAATTGATTTGGGTATGAATTTAGGTTTAGTGGGTGGTGAAGTCGTGGTTGCTGATAGTACTAAAATTAAAGCTTATGCTAATAATTTTAAAACATTGTCTATTGGACAATTGGATTATTTATTGGATTTAATCTATGATTTGTCTTTTAACACTAGTAAGAACTCTAAATGGTCTTTATTGCGTAAATTTTTCTTTTCAGATAAATTGCCTGAAGAATTAGTGGATTTAGTTGAAGAAATTGATAAAAATTTGAATCAGCACGGCATTAATTTGTTAAAAACTGCATTACAATCACGAGAGAATCGTGATTGGGCAATAGGTTGGTTAGATGAGTTAGTTGATAATTATGATGGTAAAAAACCTGTTAATCTCACGGATCCAGAATCTCGAAAAATGAAAATGAAAGATGATACATCAAGGTATGCTTACACATTACAAACAGTACGTGATGTTAAAACTGGTTTTACAATCTCACAAAGAATTACTCAAGAAAAAAATGATAAACAAACATTAATACCCATAATAGATGACGTAATATCAAATTTGGGAAAAACACCAAGATACATTTTAATTGACAATGGATACTGGCACATTAAATCATTGGAATATGCCTATTTAAGAAACATTATACCAATTATTCCAGATATAAACCAAAGCAAGTACCGTAATGGAACAAATGCTACTAATCAGTACTCTAAACACAATATGCTCTTTCATCCTGTTGAAGAATATTATAAATGCCCATATGATAAAATGGAAAATACAGGAATTCACAAAATCAAAGGCGAAAATAAAAGAGTATTTAAAAGCACGAAATGTCCAGAATGCCCATTTCATGACGAATGTGCAAAAAATAGTAAATATCGTGTTTTCTATGAATCATCCCACCCTTTAATTTTAGAAATGAGAAAAAACTTCATAGCAGCCGTCGAATTATTTTTATACAAATACCGAGGAATATTCAGCGAAGGAGGATTCGGAACATTAAAAAACGCAAGAGAATACCCTGATTTAAAAAGAAGAGGTAAACAAAAAGCAGATATAGATTTAAAAATCGAAGCAATAGTAGACAATTTAATAAAAATACGAGACCACTTAAAAGCAACACTCATAACAATACCCTAAAAAAAATTCTTTCCATTTTAATTAAAAATTCACTTGATTATCATAAAGCCAATCAGAGTAAGCACCATTTTTATCCCTCTTTTCTATAAGAATATGATTTTCCTCTCTAAAAATAAATAGAATTCATCACAATATGTGTATCAATAGAACAAAAAAATCTAGTTTTAAAATTAAATAAAACACAAATAATAATAAATCAAAAAATCAAAAAATTAATTAACGGACAAACCCTGTTAAGTTTTAATGTTTTTTATACTTGATATTTCAAGCTTGAATTTAACCCATATTTGAAACGAATTCTAAAAGCTTATTTTTTCAAAAACGGTTTTTGAGTGTTAGGTTGTTGGGTGGTTTCACCCTCTTAATTTTAATGGAACTTTCATTTATTTTAATACTTCATGGTGGTAGGTATCATTTTAATTTACTCAACTTTTAATTATATTGATAGGGTTTACTACTTGACTTTGTTTATGGTGGTTGATGGGGATCAAACCATATAATATTTAGTAGATAGCCCTTTTTACCATACCCTTAAATCATTGTTAATCTGTTATAGCTTTAATGCAGATAGTATAGGTTGTTATAGACTAATTAAAGCTGTTATTGGCTGAATCTAATTTTTAAGGTAGTGTTTCAAGTGAATAGAATCAGCTATAAACAGTTGTACTGTCTTCTTTGCAAAAAATAAGACTGGAGATTAAGTTAATGAGTTATTGGTTAAATAGGGTTTATAGCTGTCTCCTTTCATGCTAATGAATACTTTAACGGCTTTATTCTATTTTTTTACACTTGAAATTTAAGGTATGAGGTGGCCTTTCAAGTGTAAAAATATTTTAGATTAACCCAACATTTTGTAATTATAAATATACCAAAATATTCGACTTATCTATTTTCCCATTACATTTGTAATATAAAATGATATTATTCAGGTTAACCCAAGTTATTTCTATGGATTTTAAAGGACATGGAGAAAAAAGGACATTTATATTATTTTTTTTTACAAAAATTATGGAGAAAAAAAGAAAAAGATTAGTTGAGAAATAATTTTTGTCGGATAAGTCGGGAGGATTACTCCTCCCTTCTCTCCTAAGAACCTATCGTGTACCTTTCGATACAATAGGCTCAAGTATGCATTTATCCAGTAAAATAAGAGTATCATTATTTTTACTAGCACAATATATTCGTTTTTGCAAACTATCTACATGCCGATTGACTTTGTACCATTTAATACTTTTCCAATCGGTTGCATCTGGTTTCGCGGGCTCACAAATGCTATCATTTGTAGTTAATCTCATTATTAGTCACCATCCTTTAATAGTTTTATACAAATACGCATTATATACACGTTGCATACCATTCAAAAGTCAGCCAGGTTATCCCTGCCACTCACAATGGAGTGATATCCGTTCACAGTTACATATCTTCATTTTTTCCTGCTACCTTTCGGTTAATAACGGCATTTGCTTTATTTGAATTCCTTTACCTCCTTGGGAATTAGGCGTCATTCACATTCCGCTTACTTGAAGGATCTTTAAATGATTCTGCAAGTCGGATAAGTCGGGGCGATTGCTCGCCCTTTCTCTCCTCAGAACGGCTCGTGTCAGTTTCCCGACAAGCCCGCTCAAGCATGCTTTTTACCTGTAAAAAAAGGGAAACTATAATTTCCTTCTTTTTCAGCACGAAATATTTGCCTTTGTAACTTAAATATGCTATGCTCGACATAATGCCAATTAATATCTTGCCATTCTTTCTCGAGTTCATGTTCGTCTAATTCTGCAGACTGAATAACATTATAGTTACCAGTTTTCATTGCCATTGAATTAACACTCCTTTAAATCAAATTTTAATTCACATTTAAATTAACCAAAATGCTTTTATTTAACGTCTTGCACACCTGTTAAAGTCAGCATATTCCTCCACAGTTATTATATTTGTCAGTTTACTGCTACCTTTCGGTTAATGAGGGCATTCGCTTTTTTAACATCCTTTAACCAAAAGATTATTAGGATTCCTCACAGTTTCCCTACCTCAAAATATATATTTTTTTTGAGGATGTTCTTCTGGTCTTACCAAGTTTATCTTCTGTCAGATACGATTAGGTTAGGTTCTTCAACTACACCGGCAGACATATGGGTTATGACTTAAATACGCAAAGTCAAACGTATTTACCTATTCTGCAATACAATAGTTACTTTTAATCTCCTTTATCTATTGCTGCCCCTAACGATGCTTATATAGAAGTTCACATAATGTTAACCAATACTAATCTTTCTCTCGCCCATTACAATATGGAGAATATTGTAAATTAAGCTTTTAGCTCTCATGCAACCTACCCCATTGTTGCCAATGACGCAGTTTCGAGTGAGAATAATCCGCATAACTGGATTATCAGTATTAAATTACTGCACTGACATATACTACAACTGGAAATGTAGTATATAACAAATTGAAGACAATTGCTTGTCGCACGACCCAGTGAGGCTTACCAAGTTGATCTCCAATCAGATACGAATAAGGGACGATTTGGACTATACACCGACAGATATATGGGTTGTGCAATATAAATACGAGATTAATATTTATTTCCAATCTGCAAAACAATAGTAGTCTTCTGAGACAGTTGTATTCCACCTATTGCTACTAGTAACGATGCTTACATCCATTCACCCGAAGATTAATCGTTCTTATCCTTTCCCTCGCCCATAAAATTCAGAATACTTGAACCTCATTTAGGCTTACAATCATGCAACCTCCTAACCAATCACTTGGTTAACAGTTTCAAGGGGGAAAATCCCAACACAACAGGAATTGAAAATCTATCTAAATAGATTTTCACTGCTTAAATGAAGAAAGAGACCCATCTTGTCGCACAATCTCAACCAGTTATTGTAATTTTATTTGCAATATTACAGCCATTAAAACTAGAAGTTATAATGTATCCACTTGGAATTAATCTAATGTTTAATGCAGCTTGACCATTACTATCAGTTAACCTGTTGTAGAATATACCATTGATATTAAATGTTACCATTTGGTTTTTATAAGGTTTACCTTGACCATCAACTAAATTAGCTTTAAATTGTGTTCCATCCATGTATTTCATTGTAATATCTTCAGCGTTTAAAACAGGTAATACTTTAATTTTGTTTGATATTTTACATCCTTTGTAATCAGCAGTGATTATATAATCACTTGGTGGTAAGTTAATGTTTAATGTAGCAATAGCCTTTTCATCAGTTGTGGGTTTGTAGAATATGCCATTGACATTAAATGTAACAATTTCATTTTTACCTACAGGTTTTCCTTTAGTATCATATACTTTAACAGAGTATTGTGTTTGGTTTTTATAGTATTTAGTAAAGTCCAAACCAATTATTGTTGATAAAACAGTTACCTGGGATTTTACGGTAGTATTATCTACTGTA
>JAZRJK010000090.1:0-13725 GCA_045645765.1 Candidatus Gastranaerophilaceae bacterium | reverse complement strand
AAATGCTTCTAAATCTTCTTCAAGAACTTCTAATTCATATTCAGCACATACTTTTTTAATTGTTTCTACATCAATTAATTGGTTAACTGTTGCCATAACCCCTTGAAACATTAAGAATCTTACAATTTCTGCTGGAGTCTTTTGGATTTTATCAGCTAATTCTTGAATAGTCATTGGCTGATTTACTACAATTGAAGTTATAGCCTCTTTTTCAGCTACAGCTTGTGTTCGTTTTTTATGTTTTTGTGCAGCTGCTTTTTCTAAAGAAATCATTTCCTGATCTTCTTTTTTATCTCTAAAATCTTTTTTATCTTTTTTATGGTCAGCTTTTTTCTTAGATTGGCCTTTTCCTTCATAGATTTCTTGAGGTATAATTCTTCTTTCTACAAGTTTTTTATCTCCAGCTTGCTTATTAAAAGGTTTTCTTTCACCTTTGTCATCTTTTTTGAACTCACGTTTTTCACCTTCAGTAGGTTTTTGAGGTGCTTTACGTACAATTTCAATTCTAGATTGATTTTTCGGATATTCAATCTTCGTTCTTTCAATCCTTACAGCCGGTTTTTCTGCCTTTTTGATAACAGGTTTTTCTTCTTCAACAACAGGAGTTTTTTCTACAACATCAATTTTTGGAGCAACTTTTTCAACTTTTTGAATTCTTTCGATGCGTTCTACTTTTGCAGGAGCTTTCGGTTCAGTTTTTACAACTTCTGGTTCATCTGTTGTTTTAGCTTTTTTTACAATAAACGCTTTTTTACCTGCATTTTTCTTAGGTGCGATTCCCATATGTTCTTTAATTCTACGAATCTGTTCTTTAGTTACAATATTAGAGTGCGACTTAACACTAATCGATATTTCTCCAAACTTTTCGATTAATTCTTTACTTGTAATATTTAACTCTTTTGCTAATTCACTTACCCTAATATTATCCATCCAATAATCCTTTCAAATCTACGCTATTATTAACTTTTAGCGCTCTATTAATTTTTTTCTTTTTTAATGCTTGTTCTTTACAATTCTGATTATAACAAAGATATGCAGATCTGCCAAATGTTTTAGAACTTGGATTAATAACAATTTCTCCATTAATATGATTTTTTGTTATTTTAATCATATCTTCTCGAGTTTTTAACTCTCCGCATGCTATACATTTTCTTTGAATCTCTTTACTCAAAATTAACCTTACCCAACTTCTGCAAGTTTCTCTAACTTTAATTTTTGGTCGTATTCAATTAGAAGGTTTAATAAATCATCTAAATCCCCATCTATAACAGTCCAAACATTTAAGTTTTGACCGATTCTGTGGTCAGTTAGACGACCCTGTGGAAAGTTATAAGTTCTAATACGTTCACTTCTATCCCCAGTACCGACTTGAGAACGACGTAGGTCTGTGATTTCTTGCATTTGTTTTTGAACCTCTAAATCATATAACTTAGCTTTCAAAATTTGCATAGCACGTTCTTTGTTTTGTAATTGAGAGCGTTCTTCTGTACAGAAAATCATAATTCCTGTTGGTTTGTGGAACAAACGAGCTGCTGTTTCTACTTTGTTTACGTTTTGCCCACCAGCGCCACCAGAACGAGCTGTAGACATTTCGATGTCTTCTGGACGGATTTCTACTTCAACATCATCAACTTCTGGCATAACCGCAACAGTAGCTGTTGAAGTATGAACTCTGCCTTGCGATTCTGTTTCTGGAACACGTTGTACACGATGCACTCCAGATTCATATTTAAGTTGAGAATAAACAGCATCACCTTTCATTGAAATAATAATTTCTGAATAACCACCTGCTTCACACTCTGTTTTTGATAGAACTTGAGTTTGCCATCCTTTTTTATCAGCAAATTTTAAATACATTCTTGCTAAATCTCCTGCAAAAATGTTCGCTTCATCGCCACCTGCACCGCCACGGATTTCTAGCATAATATCTTTGTCATCCATCGGGTCACGAGGAAGAAGTAAAACTTTCATTCTTTCTTCGTATTCAGGAATTTTAGCTTCATTTTCTTCCATTTCCATTTTTAGAAAAGATTTCATTTCTTCATCTTTTTCTTCATAAATCATTTGCTTCGCTTCATCAATAGCATCTGTAGCTTTTTTCCAAGCATAATAAAGTTCAACGGTTTCTTCCATCGATTTGCGTTGTTTAGAAAGATCTCTAAACTTATTATAGTCTTGAATTACAGCTGGATCTGACAATGTTTCACCTAGCTCAATATATCTTTTTTCAATTTGAATAATTTTATCTAACATGTCTTTCATAATATTTACCTCTTTGTGATAAATTATACTGCAAACATAGAGGAACACAAATACAAATAGAAACGGCTAAGCTTTTGGCCTAGCCGTTTACTCTATTGGAAAGGATGAAATTATGCTGCTTTGTCTAATTTTTCGACAACTTGAATTTTTTGTCCTGGATGAATCATTGGTTCTGTAACAAGAACTTTTTTACCATTTATAATTGCTGTTACTAATTCAAAACCATTTAATTCTTTGATTTTATCAACTACTTGCCAAACAAGGTTTTCTTGTTCTTCTGTTGATAAATTTTTAAATTTATCTGGTTCATTTTTAAATTTATCTTTTAAATATCTTCTAGCTATACGGCACAAACCATCACCATCTTGTACAGTCATCATACCTTCTGCATCAATAACAGAAGTTGAGTCAGTTGATTCTGTTGGCTCAACTGTGTTTGTCGGTTCAGCGGGTTTAGTTTCTGATACAGAAGATTTTTCGACTTCAGTGTTAATAACACTTGGTGTTGTTTGCGCAGGCGCTGAATTTGTTGGAGTTACTTGAGGTGAGTTTGATTCAGAAGTTGACTGAGTATTAGTCGAATTTTCAGGTACTGGTTCTTGTTTATCCTGACTTATCTCTTTATTTTCGTTACACTTTTTGATGCCCCAAGCTGCTAGTCCTGCAACTACTGTTACTGCAATACCAATAGCAGCCCATTTTCCAGCTTTCTTCCAGTTAAAAGCTTTCGTTACATCGTCAGCTTTATCCGCATTTTTGATAATTTTAGCAGCACGCCTATCAGCTTCTGCTACGCCTGATGTTGGAGGTGTATAAGTAGTTCCGTGTTGTTGTGCGTATTTTTGCCAAGTCATACCAGACGAAGGTGTTGCGTGAGCAGAACCTAATTTAGTATTAATAGATTGATTGCCTTGTGTTACCTTAGCAACGTCTTCTACAGCTCCTGACGCTTTTGTTGTGATATATTTGTCAAACTGTTGTTTTACTCTTGTTGGTAAATTTTCTGTTTTTACTGGATTGGACATTGCACCTGATAATTTAATATTACCAGTTTTTTCAATAGCATTATACGTAGATTTATCTACTTGATAAACTTTACCGGCATCATCAGCAAAAAAGTATTTAAAACCTGTTTTTTTAGTTCCAACTTTTGTTTTTCTAACAACATTAATACCACTATCTTGAGTAGAGAGTTGAACTACACTGGATTGATTTAAATTTGATAAAGCTAAATTTTTGCTTAGATGTAAATTATCTCCAATAATAGCGGGATTTTCTAAAGTACCCCAAGTTGCGCCTCCAGTTGCAACAGGAGAAATTACAGGGTTTTGATTCATAATTTGAAACGCTTTTTCTTCAGCCAACATTTTTGCAAACATTTTACCTTCTAACTTTTTTGCAGCTTTTATATCAGCTTGTTGCAGACCTAATGCATAATTACCCATTTGAGCCTCTCTTTGAGCTTTTGTCATATTAGCCCAAGCAGGATTTTGTTTAATCGCTTTTTCATAAGCTGCAAATCGAACATCGTAGTTTCCCATAATCATTCTCCTTTTCCTCGTTATAAATTTGTAAATAAAAATATCCTGTTAAATATCCCTCGTAACTATATAAAGTTTTTTTGTTTTCAAAATTTGCCTTTTTTTGTAGAATTGAGCTTAATATTTCTTAACACACATATTTAATATCATAAGTAAAATCGGTCAAAATTTAGATTTGACCGATTTTTATTTGGATTGGAGAAATTATGCTACTTTGTCTAATTTTTCGACAACTTGAATTTTTTGTCCTGGATGAATCATTTCTTTTGTTACTAAAACTTTTTTACCGTTAATAACTTTTTCAACTAATTCAAAACCATTTAATTCTTTGATTTTATCAACTACTTGCCAAACAAGTTTTTCTTGTTCTTCTGTTGATAAATTTTTAAATTTATCTGGTTCATTTTTAAATTTATATTTTAAATATCTTCTAGCTATACGGCACAAACCATCACCATCTTGTACTGTAGCTCTACCATCAGCATCGATTGGAGAGTTTGGATCAATTATGATTTCAGGCTCGTCAACTGCAGCTAGAGGTGTGTCTGGTTCTGCTTGAGCAGCGATTGGATTTGGTTCAGTTATATTTGTTTCATTTCCGTTTTGTGGAGCGACAACAGTTACTTCAGGCGATTGGTTTGTAGCTCCTGTTTTTGTCGCATTATCAGCTACAACATTTCCTGCAGCTTCGCCAGCTTTTGTTATACCATCAGCTACATCAGCCTTATCTTTATCAGCGCTCTTGCCTAGTAAGTATCCTGCGACACCAGCTAATACTACTGCAGCCCCTGCTATTAAAGCCATTTTCCCATTTTGTTTTGACATTTGTTTTGCAATATCATCAACTTTATCTGTTAAAGTTCCAATAGCTTTGCCTTGGTCATCTACTTTTGCAATAACTTTACCAAGACCTTCGCCAAGTCCTGTTTTTAATTTGCCTACATTTTGAGCAATATCATCTGTTTTATTTGCTAAATCTCCAATAGCTTTACCTTGTTCATCTATTTTACCGATAAGCTTTCCAGAAACTTCGCCTAGACCTCTTTTTAATTTGCCTACATTTTGAGCAACGTCGTCAACTTTATCGGTTAAACCTGTTACATTGTGAGCGACATCATCGATTTTGCCAATAATTTTACCATTAGCTTCGCCGACACCTCTTTTTAGTTTGTCAACATTTTGATATATACCATCGACTCTGCTATCTAAACGACCTAAATGATCATCAATATTGTTAAATCTATTACCGAAATCGTCTAATTTATCTGTTTGAATTAAATTTGTATTTGGATGAGTGCCTTTGGTTATATCACCTAAAGGTGCAACGTCTCTTAACAAATCCGGTCCTTTTCTCTTTGCATATTCTTCAGCTAATTTTTTGCTACCAAAAGAATGTACAACTTTATCGCCAACTTTTACATCGTATTTTCCTGTTTTTGGATTAAGTACACTGGTTACCATTATTGTTTTTGAATCATTAGAGCTTGTTAATATCGGTTTTAATGGATTGTCTTGTAGCATTTGTCCGTATGTAGCCCCATCAGCTGAAGGAAATACTGATGAATTAGGAATTACCGGATTGGTATTGATTGGATTACCTGTAAATATTGTAGGCATATTGCCTTGTCCCCAAAATCCAGCAGGTACTAAACTTTGATTTCTTGGGATTGGTTGATAACCCACATTTTGTTGCCCCATTGATAAAATGTTTTTTGACATAATAATTCTCCTTTTCCTCTATGTTTTACTATCATCTTACGTTTAGAATAAATGCATAAAATTAAAATCTTAAATCTTAAATCTTAAATCTTAACTTGTCTTACGAAATATCCCTTACACTTGTATAAAGTTTTTTTGTTTTTAAAAATTGCCTTTTTTGTTTAATTGGGCTTAACATTTCTTAATATATTCGATAAATTAGGGATGAATTAAGAGTCTTAAATGCAATAAAAAAAGAAAAAACGGCATTTTATCTAAAAAGATAAAATGCCGTTTTGAGATAAAAATGTAAACTAATTATTTTAATCAACTGAGAAAATGTCTTTAATATCTTCCATTGTTAAAGTTTTTGCGATATTTCTATCAATTGACACTACGCTATCGACAAGGTCACGTTTACGTCCCTTAATCTTTTGAATTTTTTCTTCAACAGTATTTTTTGTAATCAATCTATATACAAAAACTTTTTTAGTTTGTCCAATGCGATAAGCTCGGTCAGTTGCTTGATCTTCAACAGCAGGGTTCCACCAAGGGTCATAATGAATTACATAATCTGCACCTGTTAAGTTCAAGCCTGTACCACCAGCTTTCAAGCTTATTAAGAATATTGGAATATTCGGGTTATTATTAAAGTTTTCAACAGCTTTTTGGCGATCTTTTGTTTTTCCTGTTAGGTATTCATAAGGAATTCCACTGCGTTCCAACCAGCCTTTAATAATATCTAGCATATCAACAAATTGGCTAAATAGTAGAACTCTGTGTTTTTCTTGAATAATTTGTTCAAGCATACTTTTAAGGTATTCAAATTTACCTGATTGCATAACCCCTTTAACATGATCCTTATCATATAGTTTAGGGTGACAACAAATCTGACGCAATCTAAGTAGAGCTGAGAAAATAGACATTCTGCTCTTTTCAAGGCCGTTAAGTTCAATGCTCTTGAATAATTCTTCCTTGGTGCTATCAAGAACTTCAAGATAAAAGTCTCGTTGCTCATCTGTAAGCTCACAATAAGCCATGTTTTCGACTTTATCTGGTAAGTCTTTTGCAACGTCGCGCTTCATACGTCTCAAAATGAATGGGAAGATTTGGAGTTTTAGACGTTTTTCAACAGTCTTATCTTGTCTTTCCATAATAGGTGTAACATATCTATAATTGAATTCTGCAACATTAAACAAGAATCCTGGCATTAAGAAATCAAATACTGACCATAATTCTTCTAATTTATTTTCAATTGGAGTACCAGACAATGCTAATTTGTGGTCAGAATTTAATTCTTTAACAGCTTGTGCTGTTTGAGAAATTGCATTCTTGATATTTTGTGATTCATCCAAGATAACATATCTAAAGTTATATTTTTTTAATTTTGCAATATCACGTCTAACTAAAGCATAGCTTGTAATAATAATGTCGTGATTTGGAATCTCTTTAAACAAAGTTTTTCTATCAGCACCAGCTATTTTTAAACATGATAATCCTGGTGTAAACTTTTGAATTTCAGCTTCCCAGTTAAATACAACGGTTGTTGGAGCAATAACCAATGTCGGTTGTGGACCATCAACTTCTTTTGCTTTTTGTAAAAGCGCTAAAGCTTGAAGTGTTTTACCGAGCCCCATATCATCAGCCAAAATGCCATTTAAGCCATATTGATATAAGAACCATAGCCAACTAAAACCTTTGACTTGATATTCACGAAATTCAGCATTAACTTCTTTTGGAAGTTCAACACTGTCAGATGTTGTAGAGAATGTTGAAATTTGCTCCCAGAATTTTTGGAACTTCTCTGACATAACAAGTTCAAATCCTTGATTTTGAAGTTCTGTAATTAAACCAACTCGATAAGTTTTTACCAAAAATGTATTATCATTATTTCTATAAGCATCAAAAGCGTTAAAAGAACGCATGATTTGATATATGTTTTGTGCTGGATATTCAACAAAGCCTAAACTTCTTACGCGCGCATATTTTTCACCACTTTGAATAGTTTCGTATATATCATCAAAGTTGATAACTTCTTCGCCTACTTGTCCGTAAATTTGAATCTCCATGCTATCTATAGATTCTTCAGAAAAGTCTATTTTGGCACACATTCTAAATTGCTCTTGCATTAATTTAAAGAAGCTCATGTCATCACGTTCTTCAAATTTCCAACCCTCGCCTGCCTGCTGAATATAGTAGTTATAAAAATCAATTGCAGTCTCTTTTTCTAGAGCTAAGTTGTTTGTTTGCATTGGAACAAATTTGCAACCTAAAAGCATAGCGTAAGCTCTTTGCTCATGTTGGTAATCGCGCTTTATCCAATACACTAAATCTTCTTCGGAACTTTTTACAGATAGATAAGGAGACTTTTCATTACTTTTTGAATAAGGAACTCTAACTCCTGAATAATCAAATTCTAAAGAAGCTTTTAAAGATTGGTCATAATCTATGCCAAGAGTTACAATATTTATAGGAGGTTTATGCTCCAATAAAAGTTTGCTGATATTATCTGCAATAGTAACATTCATAATCTCTCTTAAATGAGGCAATTCTTCATATACGAATTTACCACCATCAGCATCTTTTAAATCAGTGAATGTTGATTTTATAATATTTTGAGGCAACTCATTCATTGCGATATTAATAGGAAATATTAAATTTTGATATCTTCCCCATTTTATTTGTCTTGAAAAATATTTTATTTCCTCAAACGGATAAGTTTCTTCTTTGTCTGGTCTTGTCCAGAATAATTCTAATGCAATATTAGTAGCACCATTTACATTCGTTGTTGAAACATCTAAATTTAGTTCCCATTTTTTATCTGTAAACATTATGCGCTCTTTTGTTTTTTCATCAAGAACTTCTTCTAATTCCGCCATGTGGTGGAATATTGGAGCACATTTTGTAATCGGAACATCATACCAGCCAGCTTTTTTATCTTGTTTTGAAATCTTTAAAAGTGTTTGAAATAACGCAATTTCTGATATCTGAACGTCATTTAGTTTAAAATTAGGATCCGCTTTTTGAACTTCTATAAGGACTCTTAAAATAGATTCAATAGAGCGTACAATCTTGTTTGTGGAGCGATCTCTGACTAATATGGAAAAGAAATTCTGCCTACGTTTTGGATTAAAGTGAATTATATAGCTTCCCTTTGGTTTTTCAATAGGTGGAGCTACTATATCACTTAAATCAGGTTCAATACCGTGCTTATCTTCTAACCAAGCATCATAAGCTCCAGTTTCAATAGCCTTCAATGCTACAGCAACAGAATGCTTGCACCATTCTTCTTTTAGTGGACAATTACATCTAGCTTCAATCTTATTTTTCTTAAAAATAAGGTCTGTAACATAGAAATCTTGATAATTTCCTTTAACTTTACCTTTAAAAAAGTTTTTTTCAGGCTCAGCTTCAAGTAGCATATCTTTTTGGTATAACTCATATCCACGACGCCAACTACCAGCTGTCGCATTCTTTTTTAGAAAATCATAATTAAATTTAAATTCGCTCATCCGCGTAAAACAACGTCCTCTATTTGGGTTTTACAATATAAAAATGGTAGGAATACAAGCTTGCATAAGCTCCTTCCTCAACCAAAGGTTGTTGTATAAACATCAACTAATTCCAACCTTACCCCTATTATTGCATATTATTTTAATTTATGCAAGATATTAGTACAAAAAACACAAAAACCGAACAAGAAGCAAAATTCTCGTTCGGTTTTCATATTAAATCTAACTATTATTTAGCACTTACATTTATAAAAGGAACGGAATTTCCCAACATATATTGTGGCATTTTACCATCCCATTTTTGCACTGCCTCATATTGAACAAGTGATTTGTTTTGGCTTAAAGCTTGAGCTCTTATTGCCATTGATTTAGCTTCAGCTTGAGCTGCAATAACTTTTTGTTTAGCTTCTTCCTCTACTTGAACTGTTTTGTTTTTAGCTTTTAAAGCTTCTTGTTCTGCTGTAACTTTGCTTTCGATAGCTCTCTCGAAAACATCTGAATAGTTAATTTCTGTCATTTGGAAATCTGTAACATTGATATAATTATCAGCTAATTGATTTTGTAATTTGAATAATATATCCCCAGTTGCTTTTTCCCTATTTGCGATTAAATCTTGAGCATTCCACTTACCTATAATGTCTTTGATAGTACCTTCTACTACTGGAGTTAAGATTTTACTAGTATAATCTAGACCAACTTCTTGAAAAAGTTTATTAACATTATTTGGTTGAACATTGAAATTTATTACATATGTAATTCTAGCTTGTTGAATATCTTTTGTATAAACAGCAGTGGTTAATGTATTTTTTTGAGTCTTAACGTCCATTGTTCTAAATTTTTGTATAAAAGGAAATATAAAATGAAGCCCTTCGCCATAGCTTTCTGGCTGAACTTGCCCAAGTTTAATTTTAATTCCTCTTTCACCAGGACCAACCATTACAAATGGATTACACATAATAATAAAACATACTAATAAACATAATACCAAAACAGGTATTCCTAATAATTTCTTGTCCATTTTTTTCCTTTCTTAATTTAGACCTATCAATGCTAAGGTTACATATAACGCCGCAACAATAAATACAAAAATACCAGAAGCAATTAGCATTTGTTTACCGTATTTTTGATATAAGTTGGTTCCAGTTATATAGCAAGTTGTTATAATACATAAATTCACTAGAATCAGTAGTGACAATAATAAAAACAATACTCTAATAACCATATAAATCCTCTTTCTTAAAGTATTATATTTTAAATTCAAATACCAAGAATCATTTACACAGTTGATTTTATAAAATCTAGGATCTCATTTGCACATTTATTCCAACTAAATAATTTAGCTCGTTCTATGCCTTTATTTGAACAATCATGTCTGAAGGTTTTATCAAAGTACATTTGTTCAAAAGCTTTGATGATTTCCTCATTACTTTCTGGATCAATCATAATTCCGCAATCGTTAATAACTTCGGGCAAAGAACTTTTGTTAGAAGTTATAACAGGACATCCACATTGCATGGCTTCTAATACGGGGAGCCCAAAGCCTTCGTATAAAGAAGGGTAAATAAGACAAAGTGCATTTGAATAATATTTTTTTAAATCTTCATCTTTAACGTATCCAGTAAGTATTATTTTAGAGGTATCATAATGATTTAAGTATGAAAATAATTCTTTTTTATATTTTTCCCATATTGCACCTGAGAGCACAAGTTTTAAATCCTGAATATTATGTTTTTCAATGAATTTATAAAAATTTTTTATTGCAAATGTAAGGTTTTTTCGTTTTCCGAGTGAGCATAAAGAAAAAATATAGTTCTCATCTATAATTCTTTCATTTGTTGGATAAAAATTCTCATTAGCACCCAGAAGCGCAGTCTTTACATGAGTTTTTTTTATAAAAGGAAAATATTTAAGCAAATCTTGTTTTGTCCATTCAGAATTAGTAATATAAAAATCTTTTTCGTTAAGAGTTTGATACACTCTATAATACCAGTATTTTGGAGTTTTAGGTAAACCTTTTTCTAAAATCGGTATTACATCGTGTATCATTCGAAAACGTTTAATATCTGTTGAATTAATTTCTTGTGATGGAGGTGTAAATGGTGAAAAATAAACATCAAACTTTTTAAATTGTTCAATATTTTTATTATTAGAAATATAGAAATACGCCTCGTAAAAACGGGCAAATATAATTATTAGGTATTGAATCCTTATTGGCGCCTTTCTTAGAAGGAATATTAATTTCCCCAAAAATTTATTAATAATTGAATTTTCTTGCAATAATTCAAAATCTTTAAATTCATCAATTTGTTTAAAGAAATAATAACGCTTATAATCGCAGTATAGTGAGATATTTAATCCCTTTTTTTTTAATTCTTTAAGCAAATTATAAGCGACATTGTAAACACCAGCTTTGTGCCCAGTATTATCGTTATAATAAGAAAGTTCTGTTGCATCAAATATAAGCTTCATGTTACCTCATAAACTCCTTACTTATTATATCCACAGTTCTTTCCCAAGAGAATTGCTTAGCTCTTTCTAAACCTTTTTGAATACAATCATTTTTAAATTTATCATCAAAATAGTATTTTTCATAAGCATTTAATAAATCTTCTGAGGAATTAGGATTAATAAGAATTCCACAATCTCCCAAAACTTCTGGCATGGATGAAGTATTGGAGGTTATAACAGGGCAGCCACAAGACATTGCTTCTAAAACTGGAAGCCCAAAACCTTCATACAAAGAAGGGTAAACAAAAAACTCTGCTCCTCTATAAATATTTTCTACATCCTCATCATCCACGTAATCTAATATTTTTATATTTTGCCCCCAGTTAGATTTATCCAAATTATTAAAATATTTTCTCCATTGTCCACCTGCTAATATAAAATCTAAGTTCGTTATATTATTTTTCTTTATAAATTGTTGGAATTGTTCTATTGCAAAAGGAAGATTTTTCCTTGGCTCCATTGTACATAGGCTCAAAATGTATTTATTATTTTTTTCTATACCATATTTAATCTTAGTCCGCCCAATTGCTTGTTCATTGCAACGAGAATTTAATTCTTGTATATTAGAATTAACGCCTAAATAGATAGTAGTTATTTTATTGTAATTTTTAAGACCTTTTTTTTGGAAAAAATTTAATAAATCTTTTTTTGTGTTTTCAGAAACAGTAAAATAATTTGTTTCAGAATTTAGCGTTGAAAACATTTTTTTCATCCCATCTAAATTTTTTATATGATATTTTTTATAGAATCTTTCAAATAGAACAGGAATCAAATCGTGTATTAACAAGAATTTTTTTATTTTTTTATTTTTTAAAATTGAAACAGGAATTCTGTCACTTGGAGAAAAATAAATATCAAAGTCTTTTGAATATTCTAATATTTTTTTTATATAAAAAGGATTATTATAGTAGATTTTTATTACTATATTAATTAAAAAGAACCTTAGAGTTTTTTTAAAAAAATTATCTGGAGGTAATTGTAAGAGCTTTTTAACTTCAAAAACCTTACCCATAAATTTATTTGTTGTCAAATTTTTAGGAATAAAATTGCAATTTGGTTGGATTTGCGGTTTCAACTTGCAGATTTCATCACTTGAAATTTTTTGATAAAAAAAAGTTACTTCAAACCCCTCGCGTTTTAGAAACTCTTGCAATATTTCATAAGCAACAAAAGTAATACCAGCTCTATTACTATTTTTACAAATGTAATTAGATAGGATTGAACCGTCAAAAAGAATTTTTAATTTTTTTTTGTTATCTTGTGCCATTATTTTATAATTCTAACATGAATAACCCTTATGATATAATTGTTGTATGAGTGAAAGAGTCTTAATATCAGTAATAGTTCCTGTTTATAATGTCGAATCTTTTCTGGCACAATGTCTTGATTCAATTATTAATCAATCTTACAAAAACTTAGAAATAATTTGCATTGATGACTGCTCAAGCGATAGTTCCTTAGAAATCCTTAACGAATATTCTCAAAAAGACACAAGAATTAAAGTTTTAAAAAATAAGACGAATTTAGGATTAGGATTAACTCGAAATGAAGGGCTTAATGTTGCAACTGGAGAATATATACATTTCTTAGATTCAGATGATTTTTTAAATAACAATGCATACAATTATTTTTATGAAATAAATATTAAAAAGCCTAACGCAGATATATATAATTTTGCTTATGATATCTATGATAAAGAAAAAAGTAGCTTTATAGAATACAATGTAAAATTACCATCTGATTTGTACCAAATAAGAACCAATTTTCAAGAGAAATCATTGATTTCAAATTATTGGGAATTCCCTGTTTGGTCTAAAATTATTAAATTAAAATTCTTAAAAGATAACCGACTTTACTTTAATAACAATAGGTGTCAAGAAGATATTGAATTCTCAATGAAATTATTGCTAAGTGCAAAATCGATTGTTTTTAATGAAAAAGCGTTATTAACATACAGAAAAAATCGACAAAATTCATTGGCAAAAAATAAATTTAAATATTTTAGTTGTTTAGTTAAAGATATTAAAAATCTAGAAAAACTTATTGAAAATGATTCTTTAGAAATAAAACAATCTTTTTTATCAGTGCTATACTCTCATTTTATAATATGTGCATTAGAAGCATTTTATTTAAAAAAACTTTCTTTTTTTGATTTAAAAAATATTACAGAAGAAGTTATAAAAGAAATTTATTGGAGTAATTTT
>JAZRJK010000089.1:0-29336 GCA_045645765.1 Candidatus Gastranaerophilaceae bacterium | reverse complement strand
ATTTTTGAAATCTTTACTAAAGAAATGTTTTTATAAATATGTAAGATGTAAAACAAAAAATTAATCCCTAATCCTTTT
Source organism: Candidatus Gastranaerophilaceae bacterium (assembly GCA_045645765.1). GTDB lineage: Bacteria > Cyanobacteriota > Vampirovibrionia > Gastranaerophilales > Gastranaerophilaceae > CAG-196. Next base: position 29,258 of record JAZRJK010000089.1, on the reverse strand, counting down.
CCCTAAATAATTTCCCCAATTTCGCTTCTCCTTTAGAGAAGCTTTTTTTTATTAAATATTTTTTAGAGGTATTTTATTAATTTTTACTAAAGTCTTGTATTTTTCATCTTTATAAAGATAAACTTTAATTGTATAATTTTCCAGTTCTTTTTGGGTATAAATTTTTCGTTTAAACTCAACATTTACATCATTCGATACCATAGAATAAGAATGCATTGGCTTGTCTTTATTAGCAACTACAACTGATATTGTTTCTAAAGGCTTTTCATTTAAGCACAAAACAAAGTCTCCATAAAGTTTTATAATATCATTATTTGAGACATTCCAAACTTGATATTCAAAATTTAATGGATAATTAAAAAAGATCTTTTTTAGCTTAAAAGATTTAATTGCAGTCTCAACATCATTCTTATAAAGCACTTTTCTGTTAACAAACAAATCTACAGAGTGAATTTTATATCTATAATACTTAGCTTCAGTTGTTCTTCCTTCTAGATCAGCAATATTTGCTGATTTCATAAGAGCTCTATTATATACCCCATAATCAATATTTTGCGGACATTCTTCTAATAAATCATTAAAATATGAAACAGATTTTTCAGGATCCAAATCTGAAAAAATAATAGCAAGCTTATATTTAATTTCAAAATTATCTGGTTGATAAGCTTCAGCTCTTTTTAAAAACCTTACAGCATCCGTATTTAAACCGTTTTTGACCATTATATCCGCGGCTTGAATATATGAATTTATTATTCTTTCTAATATAGCATTCTCTATTTTTAAATCTCTTTTCTGGAATTTATTATAATAAAAACTGGCATTTTCATAAGATTTAGCTGCTGATAAAAACTTCCCAATTGAATAATATTTATCTCCAATTGTAATATAAGATTTTGTTTTAAATTTAAGAAGCTTTTTATTAGTAACGTCTTTAATATTATCCAATAAATCATTAGCTTTATTGAATTTTTCTTGAGCGACTAGTACTTTTATTAGTTTATAATATGGCGTATAATTATTAGGTTTTGTTTTTAGTATAGCATATTCATAAGCAATTTGAGCATCTTTATAATCTACTGCTATTTCACAAATCTCACCAGCATTCATACAAACTTGATAGGTTTTATTCCTTAAATTACTTAACAAATCTGTTTGAGTAATAATCTTCATAGCAACTTTTTTGTCCATTAACTTCTGTTCTTGGGCACTAGATAGAATATCTTCTATCATCTCATTTCGAGCATGAATTGTTAAAAATGCTGTTATTAACACTGCAAACATAATAGAACAGAGTATTGTCCTCGCGTACTCCACTATTGTTCTTGTTTTATTTTTACTTAAATTATACTTTGTATTTTTTTTCTTTTCTTTAATCATTTAATTCTTGTATGCTCACTGAATCTGTATCACAAATTTCCGTTAACTGACTATAAATAATTTTCATCACTTTTTTTCTATGATATTCAAAAGTAGATGTAACTTTCATTTTTTCAGGATTTTCGATCAATTTTTTTGAAGTAAAATTCTCAATATTTAGAATATTAGCGCTTAAAAATTCTTGAATTTTAGACACGTCTTCAGCATTACAATAAACTGTAAGTTTAAATTTTCTTCTTCGCTTAAACCCAGTCGGTAAAATCTTTCTTTCCAGTATCCTTATCAGAGTTAATACCGCAACGCTTGTGATTGTTGTAATAATTGCCACATCATACATCCCAACTCCACACGTCATACCAATTGCAGCACTTATCCATAGCGTTGCAGCAGTAGTTAGACCAATAATCATTGGTCCATTCCTTAATACGGCACCGGCACCGATAAAACCAATTCCTGAAACAACTTGTGCTGCTACACGTCCTGTGTCACGAATACCAGTTGCTTGATCTAAAATAATGTTATCCCCAGTTGCATAACTTGGGAAACCATATATAGAAATTATCGTAAAAGCGCAAGCTCCTAAACATACAAGAATGTGTGTCCTAAGCCCTGCGTATTTATTTGTTAATTCTCTTTCTAAACCAAGAATAAATCCTAAGCCTAACGCGATTCCAATTCTAATTATAAAATCAGTACTAAAAAAATCCATCAAATCTCTCCCCTATTCTTATTAATAATACAATATATAATTCTATTTGGCAAATATTTATAACTAATTGTCAAATCCTTAAATTAGTGTATAATAAAGCTATGACAATGAATTTAAAGACTATTAAAGATGAGTTAGAACAAAGAGAATATGAATTATTATCACCTTTTGCGACAAAATGTAAAGAATCTAAAGGTCGTAAACAAGGACGTTTTGATGACTTTCCGATAAGAACTGAGTTCCAAAGAGATCGAGATAAAATAATTCATTCAAAATCTTTTAGGCGCTTGAAGCATAAAACACAAGTTTTTTTATCACCATTCAATGATCATTTTAGAACTCGCCTTACTCATACACTCGAAGTTTCACAAATTGCTAGAACCATGGCAAGAGCTCTAAGGTTAAATGAGGATTTAGTAGAAGCAATTTCTCTTGGACATGACTTAGGACACACACCTTTTGGACATTGTGGAGAAGGAATTTTAAACGACTTGCTACCAAATGGATTTTATCACAATTTACAAAGTGTAAGAGTCGTAGAAGTTTTAGAGAATATGAATTTATGTCAAGAAACTGTAGACGGTATTTTAACACATTCTTGGGGGTATAAACCCAAAACGCCTGAAGCACAAATTGTCCAATACGCTGACAAAATTGCATACATAAACCATGATATTGAAGATTCAGTTAGAGCTGGTGTCATTTCAGAGAATGACTTGCCTAAAGACTGTATTGATTACTTTTCAACGGACCAATCCACACGATTAGGTAAAATGATTTCAGATGTCATAATCAATTCTTTAAACAACCCAAAAGTTTCAATGTCAGAGGAAGCTTGGCATTACGTTACAAAATTAAGAGAATGGATGTTTGAACATGTTTACCTAGATCCAGTTACAAAAGCAGAAGAAAAGAAAGCTCGTAACATTGTACAATCTTTATTTGAATATTATTCTGAAAAACTAATAAGCTATTGTGAGACGGATGATATACCTCAATTAGTAACAGATTATATTTCAGGTATGTCAGACCAATATGCTATTAGAAGATACATGGATATTTTTATTCCAAAACCTTTAGCTGAACAATCAAATGATGATGCATTATTTAGAAGGGTTAAAGATGGAATATATTAAATTTGGGACATACACTGGCAAAGAAAACATGCAAATAGATTCGGACCTATTAGATGAAGCTATTGAAAAACAGCTACAAGAACCAAGATTCCGTCTTTATGCTTGGAAACCAAGGTGCATTTCATTAGGAAGAAATCAAAAAGATGATTTTTTAGAAGGGGTAGACGAAGATATAGTAAGACGTCTAACAGGAGGTCGTGCTCTTTTACATGACGATGAAATTACATATAGTTATGTAACGCCTATTTCTATTATTCCAGACGGAGAATCTATTTCTGGATCTTATAGGTATATTTCTGGAATTTTAATTGATTTTTTTAAAACGCTTGGGGTTGAACTAGATTTTGGAGGTGCGCCCAAAAATCCTATGGGGTCAATAAAAGGATCCATGAAATTTGATTATTGCATGTTAATTTCAACAGGGGCAGATGTATGCTATCAAGGGCGAAAGATTATTGGCTCTGCTCAATATCGCAAGCAAGGTTATATCTTACAGCACGGAGGAATTTTATTTGGATATAATAAAGAGTTGCTCGAAAGCCTTTTTCATGAGGAAGTTACTAAGGATTCGATAATAACCGTAAAAGATATTCTTCCAGAAATGACAAAAGAAGATTTTGTAAGTAAATTTGAAACTTTTTTATTGTCTCGTTAATTTTTTTACTTAATTTTGTAAATAATAAAAAAATTTTGATATAATAAATAATCTGTTAAACCGCATATTGGTTTATATTTAAGTTGAAATTCCTCAGTATCAACAAATTTTTTTAAATCATTATCATTAATAATCAAATAACTATTTTGAGGCGCATCTTTTATTAAGTCTAATATCCTAATTTTATCGCCACTATTTCCGATATAAAAATACTTATAATTATCAAATCTTATTAAAGGTTTGTTAGTTAAATCTCTTAATTTATAAAAATTAGAATAAGCTATTAAATCTATATGGGCTCCTATATTGTTAACATAAATAGTTTTATTTACTCCTATAAGCTTCATAAGCTCGATTGGGAAAGTGTTCCAAGGTGGTAAATTCCTCCTTGGTATATATAAAAAAGAGAATATTGAAATCAAACAAAAGGACATCGCAAAAATCTTATCTACAAGAGTTTTATTAACAGTTCCCCTTAAATATATCCAATATGCTAATACAAAATATACATATAAAAAATGATGATGATGAGCCCAACCACAGTAAATACAATTAAAGATTATGATTAAGGAAATAGTACAAAATAAAAAATAAAAAAACGCTGGTTTTACCTTTTTAAAATAAAATATAGTTGCTAAACCAAAACTAGTGATGAATAATATTAATAAATTTTTATTAGCACAACTAAAGGTTTCTTTTATGTTGCTGAAAAATGAATATGAATAGCTATATTGTGGGATTATAGGGTTTAACCATTGTATAAGTAAACTTAATATTGTTATTCCACCACAAAGTGTTGCAATATAAATATTTTTATTATTTTTCTCCTTAATAGCCTCATATAAAAACAATAAGCCAAAAGCTCCGGCTCCAACAGCTGCAATAAGACTAGTATTGGCTGTTAAAAAAACCAAAATTGAATACAGATAAGGCTTTTCCATCTTTTTATCAAAAAAAGCCATAAGTAAAAAAAGTAAAAATATTCCAACTCCATAACATCTTGCAAACGTTGGATATATTATTAAAAAAGTTGGTGAAAACATTATACAAAACTTAACCAATTTATCAAAAGGAGCTTTTAGCCATAATATCAACATGCATAACCAAATAAAAAACAAATTTAAAAATTTAATTGCAGTAGGGTCTAAGGGATTACCCTTTATAAAAGGTTTTATAAGAACATACCAAATAAAAGTATGTCCTTCTGAAGGCATTAATTTAATTATTTCTAAAAAATTAAAATTTCTGGCTATATTACAAGCATGTATTTCATCAAAATGAAATGCTCTAAAATTAGGTTGCAATATAATTATAGTTAAATAAATTGCAAAAAAGAAAATTATTATTATTTTATCTTTTATGGTATTCTTGCTTAGCATTTTAATTTTTCATGATAATCAATATATTCATGATAACATAAATAATATGAAAGAGAGAATTGTTTTAATTATTGGAGGTGGTGTTGCTGGGCTCTCGGCAGCATATTCTTTATTAAAAGAGGGCGCTATTTATAAACCAATTATTATTGAAGCAGATTCTACTGTTGGAGGCTTATCGAAAACTCTTGATTATAGTGGTAACTTGATTGATATTGGGCCACATCGTTTTTTTTCTAAAGACGATAGAGTTCTGCAATTTTGGTATAATTTCCTACCAGCTCAGGGTGCTCCAGCTAAAGACGATTTATTACTAAAAAGGAGTTTTATCTTTAATGGACATATAAATCCTGAAATTGACGATAAATGTATGCTAAATAGGCGTCGATTTTCTAGGATATTTTTTAACAAAAAGTTTTTTGATTATCCCGTTAACATGAATCTAAAAACTATTTTGAATATGGGCTTATTTAAAACAGCTCTTTGTGGATTTAGTTATATTAAGTCGTGTTTTATTAAACGTAAAGAAAACTCTCTTGAAGATTTTATGATTAATCGCTTCGGAAAAGTTTTATATAGCATGTTTTTTGAATTCTACACCCAAAAGGTTTGGGGACGACACCCTAAAAAGATTTCTAAAGATTGGGGGGCTCAAAGAATCAAAGGGTTGTCTTTATTAAAAACTTTATTAAATAAAATTTTATCAAAAAAAGAAACCTCTCTCATCGAAGAATACATATATCCGAAACTTGGAGCAAGTCAGTTATGGAATGATATGGCTAATGAAATTATTCGTTTAGGTGGCGAAATTCATTTGAATTCAAAAGTAGTAGGGTTAAATTATGATAATAATAAAATAAAATCTTTAACAGTAGATTCTCCTAATGGGAAACAAGAGTATTTTGGAGATTATGTTGTATCTTCAATGCCTATTCGTGATTTGATATTAAATCTTTCTAGCGCACCACAAGAAATTTTTTCTATTGCTCAAAATCTCCCTTATAGGGATTATATTTTAGTTTCGCACTTAGTTAAAAATTTTAATTTAAAAAATAATACTAATTGGCCGACAATCAATAATATTTGTCCAGATAGTTGGATATATGTTCAGGATAGAGAAGTTAATGTAGGGAGATTATATATTCCAGCGAATTTTTCTCCTTATATTACTAAAAATTCTGATGAATTATTAGTTGGAATGGAATATTTTGCAAATGAAAATGATGAGCTTTGGAAAATGACTTCAAACGAAATCTTTGATTTTTCTATAAGCGAGCTAAAAGCTTTAGGAGCTATAACTAGCAAAGATGATGTTATTAAATCATATAGATATGCAGCAAAAGATGCATATCCAGCTTATTTTGACAGTTATAAAGATTTTGGCCAAGTTAGAGAATTTTTAAATAATATTGATAATCTTTATTGTATAGGCCGGAATGGACAGCACAAATATAACAATATGGATCATTCAACTTTAAGTGGGATATTGGTAGCAGATACTATTATAAACAAGAAGCAAAAAGACTCATTATGGAATATAAATACCGAAAAAGATTATCAAGAAACTAAATCTTTTTAAACTTGTTTCTTACATTCTCACCGTAGAATTTTAAGAGATTTTGTAGCTGAAAATCATTTTGTCCGCTTTTATTAATATTGTATAAATTCTTTGAAAACAATTGTCTAAAAATATTAACATGTATAAGAGTTTTTATATGGTTTTTTACTACCCTGATTTTACGTTTATTAACTAATGCCATAGTCCAAAACCAAATATCATCACAAGTTGGAGCTTGTTTAAGAAAAATATCTTCTCTAAAAACTTCTTTTGAAAAACATTTTGGAGGATAAAGAGCTCCACCAACCCCAGTTAAAAAATTGTCATACCGCGAACTTTCTTCTTTTATATGTTTTTTCCAATCACTGTACTTCTTATTTAAATTAACTCTATGGGCTCTATGAACTTGAATATCTTCCGGATGAGTAATATATGATAAATAAAGTCTTTTTAACCATTCTTTTGGATAGTAAATGTCATCATCAGCCGTAACTATAATTGAATCAGAGAATTCTTTAAAAGCATAAATCGCTTTTGTATAAGAGCCAATATCTTTTACAAAACGTATTTCCAATCCATTTTTTAGGAATTGAGTAATTTCATAAGGCAAATTATTGATTTCCTTGTGCTCATTACTAAGCCAAAGTATAATTCTATCCGGTTTCAAAGACTGATTTAACAACGAATACAAAGCTATTGGTAAATCTTTAAACCTTTCTGAATATGAAGTTAATGAAACCACAACAGGAACATCTCTTTTTTCTTCTGTTACTCCAGGGTAATCTTTTAATGAAGAAATTTGTAGCCCTATAAAAGGATTCATTAGCCCTCTAACATGGAATTTATAACTAAATATTCGTTTTAAAGCTGATAAAATCACAGAAACCTCGCCTTAACTATATTTAGCTCATCTTCTTTTGTGATTCTAGAATTCTCCAATTTAGTTTTTAATAATAGCTCAAAAATTTCTTGGTATATTTTACCTTGTTTAATTCCTAATAGTTCTAAATCTGTACCTTTTGTCTCTATCTCTATTTTTGATAACTTTTCTAAGTATCTTAATGCAATTTCTTCTTTTATAGAAGCCGCATATAATATAACACTCTCAACAGGTTTATTTGCAAATAATTTATAGATTTCATAATCATTGTCAGGTGTTATATGTTTAATCTTTTTAAATTCTTCAACAATATTTCTTTCTTGATGAGTTAATTCAAAATTTGACAAATCAAATTGCCCTAAATAAATAATCCAAGGGCTTTCAATATTAAATCTCTTAATTAAATCCGATGTATTTTCACTTATTTTATGTGGAATTTGATTAGCTCCAAGTAATTTATAGATATTCTGTTCAATAAACCGTTGATAAGCTTCAATTTTATTAAGATTAAAGGTTTCTTTTAATTCTTTTTTTATTCTATGATAGCTCATATCATAATTGATATTACTTAAATATTCCTCTTGAAGCATTTTAGTAGTTTCTTCTAATTCGAAATTAAAACGTACAGAAAATTTAAGCCCCCGAATAATTCTTGAAGGATCATCTATAAAGCTTTTATCATGTAAAACACGAAGTTTTTTATTTTTTAAATCCTCTAACCCGTTAAAATAGTCTACAATATCATTTGATAAAGTATTTTTTGCTAATGCATTAATTGTAAAATCTCTGCGTTTTAAATCTTCTTTTAAAGAGCACCCAATTTTGTTGACAACAGGTAAGTGTCCCACTTTTGGATAAGATTCTGTTCTTGTAGATGCAATATCAATTTCTTGGTCATCAAGCTGAACTCGAACCGTTCCAAAATCTGGATTTGTTTTTATAACGTTTAAGCTTTTTGCAAATTCAATAGCATTTCCTTCATAACAATAATCTACATCTAAACTAGGGATGCCAAGTATTTCATCTCTTACAACACCCCCTACATAATATAAATTTTTATTTTTAATTTTCACTATTATTCCTTTTATTATGTGCTAATGATGATATTAAAGCGCTTATAATAAATCCTAATCCAAGTAAGCCTGTAACTACCTCTGGAACATGGCGGAATGTTGAAATAAACATTAACGTAGCTAAAACTCCAATTGCCCAATGAGCACCATGTTCAAGATATAAAAATTGTTTCAAGGTTTTCTTTTCTACTAACATTATTGTTAGAGAACGAACAAACATTGCACCAATAAATAGACCTATCGTAATTATAAGAATATCTTTGCTCAAAGCAAATGCACCTAAAACTCCGTCTAATGAAAAAGATGCATCAATAAGTTCAAGATAAAGAAATCCAACAAGTCCAGAGCACTTTACAGTATCAGCACATAATTTTGCGCGTTCTTCTTGCCTTTTTTCTAGCCATTCAGCTAAACCATCTATTGCAAGATAAGTTATGATACCAGCAATGCCGGATTTAAAAACATTCATTTGATTAGCTGGGTCAATCTTTATAATCAATAAACCTAACACCGATAGAGTTACGATAGAACAAATTCCCCTTACACAAGATAAACATTTGATTTTATGTTCTATATAAGGAATCCAATGAACTTCTTTTTTTGCTTCTGTAAAATAATCTAAAAACAGCATTAACAAAAATGAACCGCCAAACGTCACAATAGGCGCGTGAGTTAATTCTAAATAATGAGCATATTTATCTACATTATTTAACGCCATATCAAGCACAGTAAGCATATTTAATTTTGCAAATATCGCTACTACAGCAATTGGGAAAACGAATCTCATACCAAATACAGCAATTAATATACCCCATGTAATAAATCTATGACGCCATTTTTCTGACATTTTTTCAAGTTTCATTGCGTTTACAACAGCATTGTCAAAAGATAAGCTTATTTCTAAAATAGCAAGAACTGAAGCTATGAACATACAAGTTAAACCTGTTCCCTTATGTACATGTTCACCCCAGAAAAAAGCTCCAGCTAAACCTAAAATTGTGATTAAATACGAACTACCGAAATATTTAAGCATTTAAATTCCCCTCTTAATCTCCGAATCATAAATAAGTATATTATAAAACGGCGGATTGAGCAACGCTCACTCCGCCATATCTTATACAATTTGCGCTGGCTGTTCGCCACTTTCTTTTTGAAGTCGTTTTTCAAGTTCACCTTCTGGTTGATAGAATGGCGATACAGTCATCACCTTTGCTGCAATATCAGGATAGTGATAGATAAATTTCAATTCACTTTCTGTTAAAGGTTTTTGAGTATGAACGTTGGCATAGCGAGCTAACTCAAGAATATTTCTAGCTTCGTTTTCGTCTTTAAATTCAATTTCAAGTTTATTATATACATTTCTAAAGCCTTTAATTCCGCCATATTCACCAGTTGTAATCATACGACCTGTTTCGATAATTTCAGGTTCGCCACGACCTAATTCTTCAAAATCATATAATTCATAATTCCTTCTATCTTTAAGAGCTCCGTCTGCGTGAATACCTGATTCGTGTGCAAAAGCATTATCACCAACAGCTGGCTGGTTAATAGGAATTGGTAGGCCAAAAGCATATGCTGTATATTTTGCTAATTGCCAAGCTTTTGATAAATCGATATTTTCATCAATAACTTTTTCACTATTTTTAAAGCCTGCAGATTTAAGTGTTGCTAACAAACAAGATACTAAATCTGCATTACCAGCTCTTTCCCCCATACCGTTGATTGCTGTATTAATATATGCGTCAACTCCAGCGTCAAGAGCTGCTCTAGCACCTTCTACGGAACAAGCAACAGCCATTCCTAAATCATTATGAAAATGCATTTCGATAGGCATTTGCGTAGCTTTAGCTAGCTCATAAATTCGTGTATAAGTTGTATGAGGATCTTCATAGCCAAGAGTATCACAGTATCTAAAACGATATGCTCCGCATTTTTTAGCTTCGCTTGCAATTTGGATTAAATAATTTAAATCACTTCTAGAAGCATCTTCTGCATTTACACCAATTATTTTAGCCCCTTTATCAACTGCACATTCAACAGCTTCACAAGTCATTTTTAAAATATCTTCTCTAGATTTTTTACCGAGATATTTACCTTGAATCATTTGGTCTGAAGTAGATTGAGAAAGGTTGCAATATTGTAATAATGGACAATTAGAGAAAGATTGTTCAACATCACTAGCAATAGCTCTCATCCATCCAGAAAGCTTTGTTTTAGTAATTACTCCACGCTTCACAAGCTCTAAATTAGCATTCAGATAATTTAACTCGTGCATTGTAGTAGGGAAGCCAAACTCCGATTGAGTAATTCCCATATCATTTAACATTAAATTTATAAGCGTTTTTTGAAGTTTTGCTAAACCTAATCTCGAAGTTTGCACACCATCTCTGTTTGTAACATCAACAAAATAAATTTTCGGCATAATTTTCCCCTAACTACTGTACAGGTTTATTCTACAATATTTAAACTTCTCTCGCAAGTAATTTATTTTAATCCTTTAGTACATATAATCAAAAGTTCCAATGCCGTCTATATATTTAGCTAAATCTTTGAATGGCATTTTATACACTAAAGCTGTATTCCAAGGATTTGCATAAGTCACCATATCTGTTTTTCTATCATAACCGAGAATTGTATAAGCGTGTTGATAAGCTAAATTTCTATCGACGTTTATAAAATTACTATCAGTTTTGCCTCTTTTACAAGGTGTACCAAAACAAGCCGCTGTAGAGCTTTCAAGCATATCTCTATATTGATTCAAATTCTCTCCAGGCTTAATTCTGCCATATTTAATATTACCTCGACCATTCAAGAAAAATTTATAAATTTCAGTTATATTACCGCTTTCTTTATAATAATCATCTGCAATCACATAGCGCTTTGGCTCACGAGCTCTTAGCCCTCTTTTATACAAATCCATTTGATAATTATAAAATTCATCCAATGAAAATCTTTTTAATTTACCATCAGCGCATTTTGTAATTATTGTTTCTTGCATATTATCTAGCATATGAACAAATTCTTTTTTATAATTTCCGCCAGATTTTACAACTTGATCAATATATTCATGAGCTACTGTATACTTTCTATGTGACCCATAAAGAGTTTCTAAAGCTTGAACTAAAGAATTACTTTGAGCAGTTTTAGCTTTATCTAAAGCGTTGTATTTAACCCCATCTAATTCAACACGAACAGCACCTTTTGAAGAAAAATCTTTGAATCTTCCTGCAAAAATATTATTCGGTGTAGAATGAGATGGCATTTGTATAATAAATTTATTACCATCAACTTTTATTCTTCTAGTTAAATAGGCTGCAATATTTGGAGAATTTAACATTGACTCATACGCTGCAAGCTGGTAACAAGAGCCTGCCTGTCCTTGAGAGATAAAATATCGACTAATTGGATGGAACATTCTAAAAGTTTGCTCACGATTCATTCCTCCGATTTCGTGACTCATATTATTACCACCACGTGTCTTAGCACTCATAAAGACTTCGCCAAAATAGTTTTCAAACATTTCCCCATCTTTAACTAATGTTGGGATAATTTCCTGTTTCTTTTGACTTGGGATAAACATATCAATTGGATCGATTCCTTTTCTATGGGCTTCTACAAGTTTTTCAATATCTTTTATTATTTTTGGATTAACACCATCTGCTAATTCATAATAAAAGCTTGTATTAAACATATCTTTTGGGATATATCCTTTTTCTGCAGCTTCGACTAACCACGAAAGTTCTCGGAATTTTTCTGGAGTAATTTTATTTACACGTGCATTGGTCATATATTCCACAAATCTTGCGCCTAAAAGTGGCTCGCCTTTAGGATCTCTTTTTGCCATCAAGATTTTTACTCGTTCAAGATATGCTAACATTGTCGTTTCGTTTTGAACCCCAGTATTTCTCAAATAACGATTAGCTAAAATTTGAATCTTTTTAGAGTCATTATTCTTTGCTGGATTCCTTGCAATAATAACTTTTTCTAACTCTTTATAAGCCTTTTGCACTCTTGAAGATTGCCTGCTTAATAATGACTGAACAGATTCTAATCTAACTTTACCATTCACAAAACCTGAAAATTCAGTCCAAGCTGGACTATCACCCACAATATTATCAACATTTTTTGTTGAAGACACAAAATCATCCACGCAACTTAATGGATTTGACACAGTCTTTCCTACGGGAAAAATACTATCCGCAACAGCTTCTGTTTTTTTAGACGTTAAGCGCAAAGCATCATCCGAATAATTTTTAATTAAATTTATAGCAAATTTATAAGCCATTTTATAAACCCTTAATAAATCCTATATATGTAAAGGATTTATTATGAGCAAAATTGCTTATAAAAATAGATATGTTACAAATATTTTACAAAATTTTTACCGACATTGTATCGTTCGCAATATCTTTTTAATTCTTTTATTACAATATTCGACAACAAGAATACAGCTATTAAATTAGGAACAGCTAAAAATAATGTTACAGCATCTGATAAGTTAATTATTGATTGGAAATTCATTGCAGATCCTGCGATTATACATAAACAATAAATTGCTTGGAAAGTACGAGTCTTAGCTTTGCCTTCTCCAAATAGAAAACCCCAAGCCTTTAGACCATAATATGAACCGCAAAGCATTGTTGAAAGAACAAAACAGCTCGCCATAATTGTTAATAATATTGGATAAGCTGGGCAAATTGTTGCAAAAGCTTTTGACGTAAGCTCAATACCAGCTATTCCATCAACTGATAAATAAGCTTTAGATACAACGATTACAAAAGCTGTCGCTACACCAACTATAACTGTATCTACAAAAGGTTGAAGCATTGAAATAAAAGCTTGCGCTACAGGTTTATTTGTATTAACAGCACTAAAAGCAATAGGCGCTGTGCCTAAACCTGATTCGTTAGCAAACATTGCTCGCCTAAATCCCCACAACAAGCAAGCAAAAGCACCACCTGTCATCGCTTTAGGTGAAAAAGCTTCTTTTATAATTAATGATATTGTTTCTGGTAAATGATGAATATTAACTAAACAAACTAAAAAAGCGCTCGCTACATATAATGTACACATAACAGGTGTAACTTTTGATGTAAATTTCCCAATAGCCTTAATTCCACCAATTATTGTAAACCAAGTAATAACTGCGACGATTGTTCCTAATATCCATCCATTATCAGCAAAAATACTGTTATCCCCACCAGTTACTTCTGTATATTGAGCTGTCATTGCGTTAATTTGAAACAAATTCCAACCACCAATCATTGCAAAAATACAACAAACTGCATATATTTTTGATAATGAGATTCCAAGTTTTTCACCCCATTTGCCAAAAGATTTAAAAGCAATTGGTATGTAGTACATTGGGCCTCCAGAAACAGTACCATCAGGGTTTGTTTGTCGAAATTTTACACCTAAAAGAACTTCAGAAAATTTAAGAGCCATTGAAAAAAGCCCAGCAATAATCATCCAAAAAATAACCCCTGGCCCACCAATAGACACAGCAGCCGCAGAACCCGCGACATTACCAATACCAGCAGAAGCCGAGATTGTAGCACTTAGTGCTTGAAAAGATGAAAGTTCGCCTTTTTTCTTTCTCTGAAAACCACTAGTATTTTTATGTTTATAATTATTAGTAATTAATTTTATAGCGTGTTTAAACCCCCAAGCTCCAATAAAGCCTGTTCTAAAAGTGAAAAACAAAGCTGCTGTTATTAAAAGCGCAACAAGAAATTCAACTTTAACTCCTCCGATTGTAATATAAGAAAAGATAAAGCCAGAAACCTTGTCAGCGACTGGTGCTAACGCGCTATCTATTACGGCATCTAAATTCATACTGAAATTATATAACAAAAATAGATATATTCAAACCAATAACCTTAATTAAAATTCTTTAACCTCTTGTATTAGTATTTTCAAAAATCATTCGACTTTGACTTAATGCTAACATTTTTAGCGAACAATTACCGTTTTTTTTATCCAAAACTCCGATAGAACAAAGTCTTGCTGAAACAAACTCATTTAAATCGTCCGGAGAAACAAAAAGAGGGCAATCAGAATTACATTGTTTATTTGACGAAAAAGGACAAAGTTTAACCATTATACTAACTCCTTTAATGCTTGAGCTAATTGTTCATCATTAGGAGCTTTACCATGCCACCCCGCTTGATTTTCCATAAAAGAGACTCCTTTACCTTTAACGGTATTGGCGATGATAGCGAAAGGCTTTTGGGTAGACTTAGCTTTTTCTATAGCCATATAAATTTCATTATACTCATGCCCATTAATTTCAATAACGTCCCAGCCGAAACTATCGACTTTACTAAGAAGGTCGCCTATGGCCATCACGTCTTCGGTGCAACCATCAATTTGAAGCTTATTTCTATCTATTATAGCTATTAGATTATCTAGGTTTCTATGAGAAGCTTGCATAAAGGCTTCCCAGCAAGAACCTTCCTGAAGTTCTCCATCACCTAAATATACAAAGACATTAGCCGGATTTTTATCTAGTTTGAGCCCCATTGCAATCCCGCACCCTATAGACAAGCCTTGACCTAAAGAACCGGTGGTTGCTTCTATTCCAGGTAAATATCCTCGTGAAGGATGTCCTTGTAGTTTTGAATTAATTTTTCTAAAAGTCAATAAATCTGCTTCATTAATTAAACCATATTCTGCAAGTGTTGAATATAACAAGGGTGAAGCATGCCCCTTTGATAAAATAAATCTATCTCGCAAATCAAAGCTAGGAGATTTATCCCATTCTTTTGGGATGTTTAAACATTTCTTATAAAGTACTGTTAAAATATCTACTCCAGACAAAGAACCTCCTGGGTGTCCAGACTTTGCAGCATGAATCATTTTAACAATATTTCTTCTTACATTAAGTGCAGATTGTTTTAAAATTTCAATTTCTTGTTCAGATAACATTGTTAACTCCTATTTAGAAAATTTATAATTAATAGCTTTTATTAAAAATAAAGGTAATGCAGGAAAAATTCTTCTAAATCTTTCAGGTTGCATAATTGTTCTATAAAGCCACTCCAAACCTAGTCTTTGAAATATGATTGGCGCCCTTTTTACAGCTCCAGACCAAACATCAAGGCTGCCACCAATACCAATCATTAAAGTCGGTCTTAAAACTCTTTTAGCATTATATATAAACATTTCTTGACGAGGTGAGCCCATTGCTACCAATATCAATTTAGGAGATTTTGAATTAAGTTCTTCATAAATTAAAGAGTCATTTTCAAAATAGCCATTATGATAGTATGCAATCTTTAATCCACTTATTTCATTTTGCAAATTTTCTATAGCTTTAGTAATAATTTCTTCTTTAGCTCCTATAATAGCAACAGGAATATTATTAGTAGCAGCTTCTTTTAGTAATTGTTTTGCAAAGTCAACTCCTGGAATTCGCTCTACGTTAACTC
Organism: Candidatus Gastranaerophilaceae bacterium; assembly: GCA_045645765.1. GTDB lineage: Bacteria > Cyanobacteriota > Vampirovibrionia > Gastranaerophilales > Gastranaerophilaceae > CAG-196. The sequence continues at coordinate 13,064 of JAZRJK010000089.1, read as the reverse complement.
CATTAATCTTAAGAGCGATTTTTACACCAATGCCATCTGGAATAACCATTTCAGCTTCTTTAATAACATTTAAAAATTCGGTATTTTTATTCGCATATTCAATCATCTCTGGATTTATAGTAACCACTTGTGAAACTTTATCACCATCAATCAAAGTTTTAGCCTTAAAAATAGCTTCATCAAAGCTCAACGTATCAATATTTAAACCTAATAATTCTGTACTCATAGTTATATTATACTTGAAAATTTGAAAATTGTGGAATAAAATATTTTCGTACTAAGAAAGGAGTTTATAAATATGAAGAAAGTTTTATCGTTTTTAGCTGTCATAGCTTTTTTTACAACATTAGCAGTATCTGCGGCTGATACAACAGCTGACGCTTTTTTAAATAAATTAAACCAAAAAGAGCAAGAATTAAATAAAAGAATTGATGCTCATCAAAAAGCCAGTGCTGCTAAGAGAGCTGAAATTGAAAAAAAACAAGCTGAGCAAAAGAAATCAGCAGAAGAAAGACAAGCTGCACTAAAAAAACAACAAGAAGCTAATAAAAAAGCTTTAGAACAGGCTAAAAAAGACTCTCAAGCTAGACAAGATGCTCACAGAAAAGCTGTTGAGCAAGCAAAAAAAGATGCACAAGCTAGACAAGATGCTCGTAAAAAAGCTGTTGATAATGAAGTAAAGGCTTGGAAAAATCTTTTAAATCAAAAATAATAGATTTCAAACAAAAATGCAATCCATAAAAGGATTGCATTTTTGTTAAAACCTTTCAAATATAGAATTAATATTTTTCAAATAATCATAAACATTAAAACATTCTTTTAGTTCTTCTTCTGTAAATAAAGCTTCTGACTCTAACCCTTGTTTGAAATTCCCCCCGTTTAATGCCATTAAGGCATGTTTTTGGACAATTCTATATGCTTCTTCTCTTGTAAAACCTTTTTCTACAAGTTTTAAAAGAACTTTCTGAGAAAATACTATACCACCATACAATTCTGTGTTTTTTAGCATATTGTCTTCATTAACTACTAAATTTTCAACAACATTCTTAAACCTAGCTATCATAAAACCAACTAAAATTAATGAATCTGGGAATATTATACGTTCTGCAGAACTATGAGATATGTCTCTTTCATGCCATAAATTAATATTTTCAAAAGATGCTAACATATTAGATCGAACTACTCTAGCTAGGCCACACAAGTTTTCACATAAAACAGGATTTTTTTTATGTGGCATCGCAGAAGAACCTTTTTGATTTTTCCCAAACCCTTCTTCCACTTCTCTGACTTCAGTTTTTTGCAAATGTCTGATTTCCGTTGCAAATTGTTCTATCAAACTAGCAATCAATGTAAGCTGAGCCATAAAATTTGCATGTCTATCACGAGATATAATCTGTGTTGAAATTTTTGCGGGTTTTAAATTTAATTCCGCACAAGTTAATTCCTCAATATCTGTTGGCAAATTTGAATATGTTCCAACTGGACCAGATATTTGACCAACAGATATTTCTTCTAATGCGTGCTCAAAATTAGATTTTGCACGAGTAAATGCGTCCAACCAATTAAGTAATTTGAACCCAAATGTCATAATCTCCGCATGTACACCATGTGAACGTCCAATACAAATTGTATTTTTATGTTCAAAGGCTCTTTTTTTTATAATAGAAATTAATTCAGATAAATCCTTTAAAATAATTTCAGAAGAATCTTTTATTTGTAGCGCAAAAGCAGTATCAATAACGTCTGAACTTGTTAATCCCATGTGAATATATTTAGCATTTTCGGGACCAACAGAATCATTTAAAACTGTTAAAAATGCAATAACATCATGACGTACTTCTCTTTCAACCTCATCAATTTTTTGAACAGAAATTCTTGCATTTTCTTTAATCTGTCTTAATGATTCCATAGGAATCATACCTAATCTAGCATAAGCTTGGCAAACACTAAGTTCCACTTTGAGATAATAATTAAATTTACTCTCAATGTCCCAAATCTTTTTTATATCAGCTCTCGAATATCTATCTATCATACTAACCATTTTACTACAAATTAATCATACTTTAAAAAGATTTATGAAGTTTTGTTACAAAAGTAAATAAATAAGGCAATTATTGTATTAATAATTACTTTTTATATATACAAGGATATTTAACGAAACACGCACACAACATACACATATTCATTATACTACACTTCACACATTAAGTTTTTAGAGTCGCTTAGACTCTTTTTTTTGAGATAAAAGTGTAAAATTTAATAAACAGGAATATCGATTGGATTAACAAGTTTTACATTTAATATATCACCTGTATTTATGTATACATCTTGACCTTTTCTAAACATATCAGCAACACTATCACCAATAAAATAACCAACACCACCTATAAATCCACCAAATGCACAGATTGGAGTTGTTAAATATTGAATACCATTCGCAGAATCCCCAGCTTTTTTCCCAAATTCGGTTGCACTTCTTGTTATTTCAGCAGCTTTTTCATAATTATTTTTTACAGCTTCACCATAACCTAGATTTTTGTACAAACCGCCATCATAAAATATATTATCAAACTGAGCAACAGCCATATCCAATGGTATTTGACGTCCTGTTGGTGTTACGACATGGTCAAAATCTAAATACAGTTTCGCACCACGAGAAAAATACTTCGCCGTTTTTATATCAAAAATACTACCTCTAACAACAGTTCCAACTGGTAAAATAACACTAGAGCCAGCAGTTTGCTCGTTCAACAATGTAGCAACAAAAGAATCACCCGCACTACCCGAAAAAGTACTCACTGGTTGCAAAAATTCTAACTTAAAAGTTGTCCCTGCAGGTATGCGTTTTGTCTTTGCAGTTGCGTTAAATGGTCCAGCAAAAACAGATACTACGGTGAAAAACATCATCACAACTGATAAAATATATTTTAAATTTCTCATTAAAAATCTCCTCTAAAACAAAAATAAGTATATCATCTGAGCTAAAATTTTGCAATTATAAGCCTTCACACAAATCAACCTCTATATCATTATCTTTTTTTATCAATATTGCAGAAATTAAAGCTGTTATCGGTACGCAAAGTATTAGAGCACAACTTCCGATAAGAGCAGAGGAAATCTCAGCAACCACCTGATTAAGATTTATAAATTTTTGCATATCAATATTAGAAAGTAAAAGTATTAATGGCAAAGAAGTTCCTAAATATACTAATATTAAGGTGTTTGCCATTGTTCCTATAATATCTTTCCCAACATTCATTCCTGATTTAAAAAGTTCTTTTGCTGTTTTGCTATTATCAATAGAATGAATTTCATTTATCGTGCTGGCTATAGACATTGAAACATCCATAACAGCTCCCATTGTTGCTATTATCATAGTAGAAACTGTTATCGCAATAAAATCCAATTCGGGATGTATAGAGTATAAAAACAACGAATTCTCATCACTAAAACCTGATAATGATGCTAATTTAACAGTTATTAAAGAAAGTGTAGCTGCAAAAATTAAGCTAAGAGTACAACCTATAATTGCTGCAGTACTTTTCTTATTAAAACCACCTACTAAAAACATTGTAATTGCGGTAGAAATCAAAGAAATTGAAATTGTTACTAGTATAGGATTTATACCTAGCAAAATCATCGGCGACAGAACTTTTATTACTAAAAAAATTGTTATTAATATTGAAATTAAACTACAAACTCCTTTTTTACGCCCTACATATATCAATAGACCACAGAATAAAAGACCTAAGAACCTTAATATATTCACACGTAAAATATCTTGAATTGAGAATTCAAGCCCATCATCTCCCTGTTCTACATGAAGGACGACTTTTGTACCTTTTTTAAGAGTTAAATCATAATAAGGATTGCCTGTTAGTACATTATTTAAAGAAATTGTTTGTCCTCTTAATTCTCCATTGAGAACTTTTATCTCAACAAGTTGTTGGTTTTGCAAGAGGTCATTATCCCCTTCTATATAATTAACACTTAAAACTTTTCCCAATACAGAGGGTAAAACTATAGCTTCACTAGAATAAGATGTTAAAACTGTAATAAACAATAAGCATATAAGTAGTAATATTTTCTTCATTTCCACCCACAATAATTAAAACAGGCTCTGTTGCTCGGATGAAGATTTTAGGCCTAAATGCCTATAGCCTTCAGGGGAAACTTTCCTTCCCCTTGGAGTTCTTTGTAGAAACCCCGCTTGAAGTAAATATGGTTCACAAACGTCTTCAATTGTCCTTACATCTTCACTCAGTGCTGCGGCAATAGTTTCTATACCAACCGGTCCTCCATCATATTTATCTATAATTAAATTCAACAATGCTCTATCTGTTGTATCAAGGCCAAAAGCATCAATTTTTAATGTATCTAAAGACTCATTTGCAACTCTTTCATCAATTATTCCATCATATTTAACTAAAGCAAAATCCGCAACCCTTTTTACTAATCTATTAGAAATACGAGGTGTTCCTCTTGATCTTGATGCAATAGCCTTAGCACCTTCTTCTGTAATTTTAATATCAAGTATTTTAGCAGTTCTTTCAACAACTTGAGTAAGTTCTTCAATTGTATAAAACTCTAACCTATAAATCATACCAAATCTATCTCTTAAAGGACTTGATAAATCTCCAGCTTTTGTTGTTGCTCCAATTAATGTAAATTTAGGAAGTGGAACTCTTAAAGTTTTTGCAGTTTGAGACTTGCCCGTTGTTATATCTAAAGTAAAATCTTCCATCGCTGGATATAAAATTTCTTCTGCAACTTTATTTAAACGATGAATCTCATCAATAAACAATATTTCTCCACCTTTAAGAGACATTAGTATTCCAATAATATCACGTGGTCTCTCTAATGCAGGAGCCGACGTTATCTTTATTTCAACACCCATTTGAGAAGCTATTACTCCAGCAATTGTGGTTTTCCCCAACCCTGGTGGTCCATAAAAAAGTAAATGGTCAAGAGGCTTTTCTCTTAATCTAGCAGCCTCTAATGTTACTTTCAAAGTTTCTTTTAACTCAGTTTGACCAATATAACTATCAAAATCCTTGGGCCTAATAGAATTTTCAAAAGTCTTATCATATTCTATTGACTCGGATTTAACAATTGGATTCCTTATAATACTATGTTGAATACCTCTATCATCATCTGAAATTATAGTCATAATAATATAATAGCATAAACTCTTAATTCACAATCATATAACGGAATGTAAAGTTTTGTAACAAATATATATATAATTGAAATACGATCCGGGAAAAAGTTTTTATATATATGTAAGTAAGAAAAAAAGATGGTGACAAAATGGCAATCGCAAATTTACACGAAGTTATTCAAAGCAGTATCTTAAGAAAAAACCAGTTGAACTTAGAAATTACTGAGCTTCAAAACCAAAAGTCTCTTGCTATTTATTCTCAAGCAGACAGCCATTCATTGTTAGCATCTGGTAAAAAGTTATTAAAAGATCAATACAAAGAAATCTATAAAAATAGTCCTGAACTACAAGAACAATACAAAGACTATACAGAAATCCCTGATTTCGAAGAAGAAATTGACCGTATAACAGCTGAATATCAAGATAAATTAGACGAACTGACTTCTTGGGAACAAGCTATTGATGCACAAATCACAACAAACAGTGCTGAATTAGAAGAACTAAAAGCTTATACAGAATCTTTTAAAGGTATGTTATCTACAAATATTTCTGAAGATTTTAAATTTGGTTTAAATGGTTAATAAACTAGCCTAAAATATAAATCCCGATAAGTGCAAATACTATTAAAGAAATGTTATAGTGTAGAAAAGTCGGGATACAAGTGTCATAAATATGATTATGTTGTCCATCAGCGTTTAATCCAGAGGTTGGACCAAGCGTAGTATCTGAAGCTGGAGAACCAGCATCTCCAAGAGCAGAAGCCGCAGCTATCAAAATCACAATCTGTTGAGCGTTAAATCCCATTTTAACGCAAATTGGGACAAAAAGGACAGACAATATAGGAATTGTACCAAAAGAGGTTCCAATACCAATTGTTACAAAGAGTCCTAAGAAAAGTATAATTAAAGATGTCATCAAAATATTGTTTGGCAATATCGCTAACGTGCTATTTACTAAAGATTCTATGGCTCCAGAGTGCTGTAATACAGAAGCAAATCCCGCCGCCACAAGCATTACAAAAGCGACATATCCCATTAGATAAATACCTTCATTCATCATATTATCCATTTTATCTTTAGATATAACATTAAAAGAAAACATAACTCCTAACCCAACTAAAGCTCCTAGTGGTAAGGAATGGGTTAGTAATTGGACGACAAAAGTTAGTATTGCAGCAACACTTACAATCCACACAGTATATTTATTACAAGTAGTGCAAATATCGGCTTGTTTAATATTTAAAACTTTGTCTTCATAATTACGAGCTTTTCTATATTTAAATAAAGCGACGCTCAGGCCAAATAACATCGCTAATCCTAAAATTAATGTTGACTTCCAAATATCTTCACGCAAAACAGAAACGCCATTTTGAATTAGGTTATCAGCGATTAGATTCTGAAAAATTAAGCCAAACCCGACGGGTATTGTTATATAAGGCATTTTTAAACCAAAAGCTAAAATACTAGCAACTGCTCTCCTATCAATTTTAAGAGAATTCATAGCTGTTAACAATGGTGGAACGATAATTGGAATAAATGCAATGTGTATTGGAATCACATTTTGTGAAGCCATTGCAATAATAACTAACACTGCAAAAAGTTTATATTTATTACCAGATATTACCTGCATAATTTTACTGGAAAGATTATTAGTAAACCCTGAATGAGCCATCGTAGCCGCAAATGCTCCTAATAAAATATAGCTTAATGCCGTTTCAGAATTTCCACCCATTCCAGAAATAAATATATTCATTATTTTTTCAATACTCATCCCTGAAAGTAAACCTGCAACTATTGTAGAAACAATAATTGAAAGTAATACATTAATCCGCTTCAAGCATAAGCAACAGAGTAGAAATATTGACACAACAGCAGGATTTGTAATTAATTCCATCTTAATTAGCTTCAACCTCTTGTAATAAATTTATAAGCTCCAAAGCTGTTTCTTTTTGTAAATCCTCTGGCATTAATTTTAAATATTCAAAAGATTCTGCAATTTTTTGATCAGTATCATACCAACGTCTTAAAACATAATTGAATGCATCAGTAATAATATTTTCAGATAAGTCTAATCCAAAATCTTTAGATTTATTAATTATAAGATCAGCACACTTATATTGAGCAATAATATTTGCATTTCTCATTAAACTTACAGCTAAACTTACAGTAGGATCAATATCATACCAACGCTTATTCATAATATACCTTCCCTTAATATCACTATTTTATAGTATTATTTCAATCTTTTTTTGTCAATTTTGAAACAATTTCGCGACATTTGCTTTTATCATTTGTTTTAAACAATAATGTTTTTTCTTTTGAAGTATCACCCTTTAATATTTCAATACTTGTTTTAGGAATTTTAAAACTCTTTGATAAAAATTCAATTAAAGCTTTATTTGCTTTATTTTCAATAGGCTGAGCTGTGACTTTAACCTTAATAAATTCTTCTTCTAAAATAATATCATTTTTTGAAGAATTTGGAACAATTTTAATACGTATTATAATCCCATTTTCTACTTCTTTTATCATGGTTTTTGGAACACCATTACGTATTCATGCTTAAAGATATAAAAACCACCCGCCAAAGCTCTATATCGCCATAGATTAGCAGTTTTACCTTTTGCTCGTTCATTGCCTTGCATATCTTTTATAATTATAGCTTTTGTTATGAAACCTAATTTATTCATTCTAGCCATGCACTCAAAGCCTAAAGGTATATGTTGAGAGTTTGCATATTTATCACCAATAATCAAACAAGCAAAGCGTCCTTTTTCTAATAAATCATACCCATTTTTAGCAACTTTCTCAAATAAATCATAAAATTCTTCAGTAGTTGCACAGTTTGACAAATCTTCTTTTTTATCTGAAAACTTGATAATATCATCATATGGTGGATGAAGCATTAATAATTGTGCTTGTTTTCTACCCATAATATCAAGTCTTGCTTTAATCTTTTCTTTTGCTAATTCACTTGTAGAATCTGCACATATAATATTAACATCTGTGACTAATTGTTTTGGCGTAAATTTCTCAGACACCTTTTCTGCTAGCTCATCTTTTAATTCAACGCCAATGCAACGGCGATTCATATTAATAGCTTCAATTCCTGAAGTGCCAGAACCAAAAAATAAATCTAAAACAATGTCATCTTTTTTAGTATATCTTTCATATATTTGTTGCGCGATTTGTGGAATATAATTACCGTGATATTCGTTAGAATGTCCACCTTCTTTTAAACGATTTGGGAACTCCCACAAAGTATCAGTCTTAACATGATCGTAATCACGCCAAGCTTTAAGATTAATATCAGAATAAGAGGTTGTCTTTACCTTGCTATTATCAACAACCTTAAGATTCACATTTGAATCATTTTTTTTAACTTTTAAATTTGATTTAACCATAACTCTCCCCATTTACATTGTTAGTGTATAAGAATTGTTAAGATTTGTAATCAAATAAATAGATGATATTTAAGCTAAATTATTTAAAAAATCTTTATTTGCTTCTAACGTATCTCTACTAGCAACTATAGCATATGTAGGAGGATAGCTAAACGCTTTGCGAGCTAAATTATTAATATCTTCTCTTGTAATTGTATCTATAACATTCAATAATTGATTTTCAAAATCTAAGCCTTCTTTAGAATTTAACCCTCTGTTTAAAGCATTGATTTTAGAAGGAGTACCTTCTTTGTCTAAAAGTTTTGCTTTTAGGATCTTTTTAGCGCTTTCTAAATCTTCATCAGTAAATTCAGAATTTAATAGCATACCAATCTGCCTATTGAATCCTTTTATAGATTTTTGGATATTATCATAACTTATCTCACCAATTTCTTTATTATCTGTTGTTGTAAGAATATGACAAGATAGTTCAGCGCAGTCTCCCATTTTATCAATGTTTGAATAAACAGAATAAGCCAAGTGCTCTTTTTCTCTCAATGTATTAAACAAACCTATAGAAGATGTTGAAAGGATTGTATTTAAAATTTCTATAGCAGCACGTTCTTTTACATTATCTTCAAATTTAAATTTAAATACTTGCGCAATATCAGCTTGAGACACAGCTTTTTCTTTTGTCAAAACTGTAGTTTTGTCATTTGGAGTAAACACATTTTCTCTACTATATTCAAACTTTTTAACAGGGAAAAATGTATTAAACATTTCAGCACTTAGTTCTTTCATCTGTGGGTTGCTTTTAGGTGTATTAACGGCTACAATTCCTGATGAATTTTTCATAATATATTTATGCAAATTTTTAACATCATCAATTGTTACAGAATCTAAGTCTTTTAATATCTGAGCTTTTGAGCTATAGTATGGATTATTTTGAGCCTCATAATCTCCATAAAGACCACAAGCACAATCCTGAGACCTTTCAAGATAATCTTTTATTCGTGTCTTTGCATTATTTAATTCTTCTTCTGTAATTCTTGGTGCATAAAGTAACTCTTTTGCTTTATTAACAGTTTTTACATAATTTTCTTGGTTGGAATACCCTGAGACAAAAAGCTTATTAGTTGTTAAATCTGCAGATATACTAATATTGTTTTGTTCTTTAAACTTATTAAAATCGTCTTCCGAACTTTTCATAGTACCCATTCCATAGATTTCAGCAAGCACTTCCTTAACAGCAGGGCTAAAGCCTTTTGGAATTGGGAAACGAAGACTTAAATCGAAATACATGTTATCATTATTTGTTTCATAATAACCGATTCTATAATTATTATTTAAAGTCATTTCACTAATTTTATTAATATTTACAGCATTATTGCGACCTTTAAAACTTAATTTTGAAGCTTCTGAATGATTCGCTTTTATTTTATCAGCTGTTGTTTCAGGATGTACAAGTGTGATTGCAGACTTGCTCAGATCAAAATAAGATTTTATAAAATTATTAATATCATCAACAGTAATACTTTTTACAATATTTTCATAATTCACCAATGAGTCAAACTCTCCATCAATAATACTATTTCCAATAGTATCATTTAATACTGCTGAATATTCTAGACCATTTTTATAACCTTGCAATAGACGTTCTTTAATTATTGCTAGATTTTTTTCGCTAGGAGATTTCAAAGTAGATAATTTATCATAAAGAATCTTTAAAGTTTTTTCTGAATTTTCTTCTGAACTATTAGAGGCATAATAAATCATAGTAGGATTATTCGGATTAGTACTGATTTTTTCTAAACCAATACCTCCTAATGAATTTATCTTTTTAAGCTCCTTATTAATTCCAACATCTGTTGAATCTATATGTTGCGATAAAATATCAAAAATAATTTTAGCTTTTGTATCGTTATTTTTAGGGCCTGCAAAAGCTAACATAATTTCAGTTGAATTCGCCTTATTTGTAATGAAATCTTTTCTAACAACTTGATTTAGAGGAGATATTTTTTCTTCATAAATTTGCCCTTTGCGTGTCTTTGTAGAACGGAAGTTCTTAGACACCAGCTCAATCGCTTTTTGTGGATCAACATCCCCAGTAATTACTAAATTCATATTATCAGGAGTATAATACTTATCATAATAAGCTTTAACTTTTTCTTGAGTTAAATTATTAATATGCTTAGTGCTTCCTCCGACAAGCTCATCAGCAGAGCTTTTAATATTAAATAGCGTCCTCACAGTTTGATCCACTAGAATTGTTTGAGGATTATCAAGAATCATATTAATTTCAGAACAAACAGGCCCTTTTTCCTTCTCTATCATTTCAGGAGTGAGTGCTAGATTTTCAGTCATAGCCGCAATAATTTTAATTTGTTCTTCAAGATCAGTTTCTTTCAGCATTGGAGTAGAGTTAACATAGTCTGTTAAAGCGTAGTTTGTACTTGCGTTAGTCCATCCTCCCAACTTATCAATCTTTTTGAAAGAGTCACCTGTATCAAGCTTCATATAGCCATTTTCACCAGTTGTACCATTAAATGCCATGTGTTCTAAAAAGTGACTAATGCCTTTTATATCATCTGTTTCATTCATTGAGCCAACATTAACATAATTTTTAACCATGGCAGGAGAACCTTCCATTGGAACTATCGTAACTCTATGGCCATTTGCTAATTTATATGAATGAATTTTTTGACCATTAGAAAGCTCTGTTATACCTAATGATTGATATTTTTGCGGGGTATTAATTTTATAAGCAGGAGTAATTTCGTACAATGGGTTTGTTATATTTTTTTTCACAACAGATTGTGGGACATTATTTTTTTGTTCCACTATACCTGTATGCTGAATTGTGATGTTATCCGTACTTGTAATAGGTAAAGTTGACCTAAACATGACAGGATAATAATTTCCTACTTTCATAACCATATTATAATAAAAACTTATTACACTATAAAATTGCTTATTTAATAGTAATTATTAAAATTTTGTTACATAAATAACCCCCTCTTAAAATTTAGAAGGGGGTTATATTATTTCTTTGCCAGTTATTGTTTTTCAACACCTTTAGTTTTTGTTTTTTTAATATCATCATCTTTGCCATCTGTAGAAGGAGCGTTGTCTTCTGCTGGTGTTGTTGTAGCGCCTGGAGCTGCTGGTGTACCTGGTTGTTGAGCTCCTTTTGTAATAGGTGCTCCTTGTGCTGGAGTTGAACCAGCGGTAGTTTGTGCGCCAGGTGTTGTTGTAGCGCCTGGAGTTTGTGTTCCACCTTGTGCTGGAGTTGAACCAGCGGTAGTTGGTGCGCCAGGGGTTGTTGTAGCGCCTGGAGTTTGTGTTCCACCTTGTGCTGGAGTTGAACCAGTGGTAGTTGGTGCGCCAGGGGTTGCTGGTGTACCTGGTTGTTGAGCTACTCTTGTAGTAGGTGCTCCTTGTGTTGGAGTTGAACCAGCGGTAGTTGGTGCGCCAGGGGTTGTTGTAGCGCCTGGAGTTTGTGTTCCACCTTGTGCTGGAGTTGAACCAGCGGTAGTTTGTGCGCCAGGAGTTGTTGTAGCGCCTGGAGTTGCTGGTGTACCTGGTTGTTGAGCTCCTCTTGTAGTAGGTGCTCCTTGTGCTGGAGTTGAACCAGCGGTAGTTTGTGCGCCAGGGGTTGTTGTAGCGCCTGGAGTTGCTGGTGTACCTGGTTGTTGAGCTCCTCTTGTAGTAGGTGCTCCTTGTGCTGGAGTTGAACCAGCGGTAGTTTGTGCGCCAGGGGTTGTTGTAGCGCCTGGAGTTTGTGTTCCACCTTTTGCTGGAGTTGTTGTAGCTGTAGGTTGTGTTCCTTGCATCTCTTCCGTAGAAGCTGCGACACCAGCTTCTTCAGCAGGAACGACATCTTCTGGAACAAGAAGTTCTAAGTCTTCAACTCCTTCCATTGTGCCAGCATAGTAGTCTAATTGTTCACCATAAGCACTCATTGTCTCAGCATTGGTTGCTTGGGTTAATTCACGTTTGACTATTTCTCCTTTAATATCTTTTGCCCATTTATTCTGTTCATCAGCTGCTCTATAACTCGCAAAAGCAGCACCAGCTGCAATAACTGCCTGTATAGCACTAACAGCTTTTGTAAAAATATTTCCGTCCAATGCTAATTTTAGACCAATGGCTCCAGATGCAGTTGCATTACCATACATTAACCACTCTGTTGTTTTACAATTATTTTTCGTCTTTACATCAAAACCAGCTGCAAAATCGGTCAAGCCTTGAACTTCTCCCATAGACTGAACTGCTAGATCAAAACTTTCTTGTTTAGTACCGATTTCATCATATAGATCTGCGACTTCGTCAGTAGTATCATCACTTAGCTCTGCAACTTCTTCACCCATTTCAGCTAACAGACCAATATTTTCGTTATACCATTCTTTTTCTTCATCAGAAACAGGTTCGCCAGCTTCCATTCTTTCTTGAATATCAAGCAATTTACCGAGAGTAGACATATAATCAGCATTGATTTCTTCTAAAGTTTCATTGCTTTCT
>JAZRJK010000088.1:0-18117 GCA_045645765.1 Candidatus Gastranaerophilaceae bacterium | reverse complement strand
CGTTCTGAACGTAAAAAACTAACAGACAAAACCAAATCACCGGCTCTTATGGAATGTCCACAAAGACGCGGTGTTTGTACAAGGGTTTACACAACAACCCCTAAAAAACCAAACTCAGCATTAAGAAAAGTTGCCAGAGTTAGACTTACTAACGGATTTGAAGTAACTTCATACATCCCAGGTATCGGTCACAACTTACAAGAACACTCTGTTGTTCTTATCAGAGGCGGAAGGGTTAAAGACCTTCCAGGTGTAAGATACCACATCGTTCGTGGTACTTTAGATACAGCTGGTGTTGCTAACAGAACACAAAGCCGTTCTAAATATGGTGCTAAGAGAGCTAAAGGAGGTAAGAAATAATGTCTAGAAGATCTAAACCAGAAAGAAGAATTCCTTCAGCTGACCCTATTTATAACAGCGTTGATGTATCTAAATTCATTAACCGTGTTATGAGACGTGGTAAAAAATCATTAGCAGAAAGAATTTTCTACGCTACAATCGAAAGAATTAAAGAAAGAACAAACGAAAACGGTTTGGAAATTTTCCAAAAAGCGTTAACAAATGCAACTCCATTACTAGAAGTAAAAGCTAGACGTATCGGTGGTTCTACTTATCAAGTAGCTATCCACGTTAAAGCTGATAGAGGTTTCGCTCTTGCTTCTTCTTGGTTAATTGCTGCAGCTAAAAACAGAGGCGGAAAATCATTCGTTGAAAAATTAACTAATGAATTAATTGACGCTTCAAACGGTACTGGTGCAGCTTGCAAAAAACGCGAAGACACCCACAGAATGGCTGAAGCTAACAAAGCGTTTGCTCACTACAGATATTAATATTTATATTAATAAACAAAAAAGCTTGGATTTTATCCAAGCTTTTTTTATGTCATATATTTTTTGAACCCTTCAACTCTTTTAAATTTTGGAACTTCCACCTTTACTATCTCTCCGCGCTCAATTTTGTCATATAGTTCTAAATCTCTATATTTAATAATTCTTGCAGGGTTCCCGCCTACAACAGCTCCCTTTGGTACAGATTTGGTAACTACGCTACCCATCGCTACAACAACACCGTCTTCAATTTTTACCCCAGGACAAATTATACTTTTGGCTCCAATCCAACAATTTTTCCCAATTTCGACTGCTTGTTGAAGCTGAGTTCTATCATATGGAACCTCTGTTTTGCTCATATAATTATGATTTGTTGACATAATAAGACAACCACCTGCTATTCTAGTATTATAGCCTATTTTAACTCCGCCCTCACAATGTATTTTAGTACCATCAGCACCTATATAAACTCGTCCTCCTAATTCCAAATTCTTTATAGACGAAATTGTTGTTCCATATCTTACAAAATTTCCTGGAAACCAACCATATTTGTAAGATAATTTCTTTCTTAATTTTCTAATCGGAATTAATTGAATAATACTCTCTCGTATTTTTTGCCAACTCATTTTTTACAACCTCTAATATCTAAAAAACAATTATAACATTATTTTATCAATATCAGCAATAACGTTTTTTTGATTATTTAAAACAATTTCTATTAATGATAAAAGTACACTTATAGATTTTGATTTATCAATATTAAATTCACAATAATCCTTAGCTATTTGAAGCAAATCAGCACTTACATTCATTTGTTCCTCAATACTCATTTTTTTCATACTCAAACCTGCCTTTCTTGTATATATAATACAGAGATAGGCAACTTGTGTCAATAGCATTTTGGAAAATATATTAAAATATTAGTATAATATATTCGTTAATCCTGTTGTTATTAATGCTATTTCATATTTATCAGCTTGCGCTATTACATCTTTATTTGCTTGAGGAACTATTATAAGAGCAATTCGCCCCTGCGCTGCAACATTTACATCATGAACAGTAATCTCCATATCAGAAGCCAAAACTGCATCTTTTGATGAATCGCAAGAATAATCCAACGCGAATTCAATAGAAGCAGACTGTAGACCTTGTGCAATTGCATTTGTTTTTAAATCCTTGGCTACTACAATAGCTTGTGAATTATTGTGTTTTGCAACTTTCCAAGCAAAAACAGCATCTTCAACTTGTTCCACAGAAGGTTTTGTTTTTGATACAACTTTGAATAAATCTTTATCGAGCTCACTTAAATTTGGAGTTTGAGTCAATGTACCTAAAGGTGTAACTTTAACGTCGTTAGAAATATAATTTTTATAATCTTTCAACGGCGTATTAATTGTTACATAGTTAACCCCACGAGTTTTAAGAATTTCTAAGGCATTAGCTGTATAAGAAGGAGCAACTATAATATTCGAGTCCTTTAAAAATCTTGCAATTTCACTATCCACCTCTGATGATACAACAACCACCGCGCTCATAAAATCTATCGGATTTGAATCCATAACTTTTTGTACAGCATCTGCTAATGATTGCCCCAATGCAACTGCGCATATACCAGTTCCCTTAACCGTACAAGCAGATTTAACATCATAAAATTCACTTATGAGATTAAGCCCTTTAACAATTGATAAAATTTGAATGTATGTCAAATTCTCACTTGTTTCATAATCAATTGTTTTATCATTTTTTTCTATTTCAGCTTTTTGAAAAGCATTTTCACCATAATCTAATTTTATTTCACTAATATTCATTTCTTCAACCTTCTAGTGGAATACTTTCCACCTAATTACCCATATACTATACTTTACTCCATTGGAATCGGTGCAAACAAATCTTTTGCCGGAGTTTCTTGTATTTTTTCTGTTTCTTTAATTTCTACTGTTTTTATTGATTCTTTTTTCTTAACAGGAGCTAAAGTCTGTTGTAAAACTTCATTGGTATTTATACTATTGGGTTTAATAGTATTTTTTTCCATTTGCTCCTGAATTTCTTTTTGAATTCTTTTAGCTTCTTTTTCTGTTTTTTTAAATTCTTTCTCCGCTTCTATTGCTAAATCCTCAGCTTCTTTTTTATCTTGTTCTTCCCAAGCTTTTATAGCTTCACTTTGTGGAATAACAGATACACTTGCAGCTTTAAAAGGTTTTAATATAATATCTGGATATTCAAAATCCGAATTTCCATAAGGCTCAGTAGCAACAAGCATTACATCTCGCCAAATTTTAGCAGGAACCGTACCACCAGTTAACTCACCCATTTTTGAGTTGTCATCATTTCCAACCCAAACCCCCGTAACAACATCAGGAGTAAATCCAATAAAATAAGCATCCTTACAATCATCGGTTGTTCCAGTTTTTCCTGCTGCAGGCTTACCTATATTCGCAGCACGGCCAGTACCACTTTGAATTACAGTTTTCATAATTGCAGTCATAGTTGCAGCTGTATTTACATTTAAAACTTTACTTGTACGGGCTTTTCGTGCTTCATATAAAACTGTTCCACGAGAAGACTCAACTCTTTCTATTGCATAAGGTTCTACTCTAAATCCACCATTCGCAAAAACGCCATATGCTCTAGTCATCTCAAAAAGCTTAACACTATTTGAACCTAAAGATATTGTATAATCATAAGGTATTGGAGTAGTAATACCCATAACTCTTGCTAGCTGAATAACAGGTCTTATTCCTATTGCATCCATCATTCTTGCAGTACAAACATTTGATGAAATCATTAAAGCAGTATAAATAGGAATTGGCCCACGATATTTATTACCATAATTTCTAGGTGTCCAATCTCCTATGCGATAAGGTAAGTCATCTACCATATCATTTGGAGAATATCCTTTCTCAATTGCTGCTGTATAAATAAAAGGTTTAAATGCTGATCCAGATGGACGCAAAGATTGAGTTACTCGGTCATACTGACTTTTTGAATAATCTTTTCCACCTGCATAGACCAATATTCTACCGTCAATTGGACTGAATGAAAATACAGCAGCTTGATTCTTAGGGTTTTTTAGTCCCCAAGCATTCAAGTTGTTTAAAATAGATTCATTAGCTTTAATTTGAGCATCATAATTCAATGTTGTTATAACTTTATAACCACCATTAATTATATCTTCTTCAGTAAATCCAAGTTTCTGCAAATCTTTCATTACATAATCACAAAAATATGGAGCCTTATTTGTTGCATACATCGTAGGCATCGTTGAAAGATTAATAGGTGCAGCTTTTGCTTCTTCATAAGTCTTTTTATCAATATACCTCATTTTAAGCATTCTGCCTAAAACTTGGTTTCTACGTTTTTTGGCCAATTCAATATTGTTATATGGAGAATAAACAGAAGGAGCTTGTGGAAGACCTGCTATCAAAGCCATTTCAGGCAAAGTTAATTCATTTAAATTTTTATTGAAATAAATTCTAGCAGCACCCTTTACACCATAAGCTCCAGAACCAAGATAAACATTATTTAAATACATTTCTAAGATTTTATCTTTAGAAATTGTTTTTTCAATTTGAGCTGAAACTTGAAGCTCTTTTATCTTACGAGTAAAAGTTTTTTCATTAGATAAAAACAGAATTCTCGATAATTGTTGGGTTAAAGTACTTGCACCTTGTACAACTCGTCCGGCAAGAACGTTAGCAACCATTGAACGAACAAGGCCAACAATATCATACCCTGGATGTTTATAAAAATTCTTATCCTCAGTCGCAATAAGTGCCTGAACTAACTGTTTAGGAACTTCACGCAATTCAACATTTGAAAAAGTATATGCTGCAAATGTTTTAATCACCTGACCATCATTCGCACAAAAAGTTGTTACAATATTAGGTTTCAAAGTATTTAAATTCTTAATTGGAGGCAGTGAAATAAGATAAAGTTTCAGTGCTATCATGCCAGCCAAAGCAACACCAATTCCAACAACCGTAAACGTACTAATATATTTTAAAATAGGATTATCATAGGTAACCCTAGACCTTTCCCTTGATTTACCCTTTAATTTACCTCTTGAATTATCCCTGCGCCCTCTCGGTATATTATAAGATGCCATAACATATCCTCTTATTGTTTTTTTGTTCCAAAACAGCTACTATATAAATAGATCTAGTATTATTTTAGCAAATAAATATAATATGTTAAGTTTTTTAGAAACAATTAAAAATGAATTTTTATCTTATTTTGTACCAGAGAAAATGGAATACAAAATTACAGGTGAATGCAAAAAATGCGGTAAATGCTGTAGGTATATGTATAGCTTTGATACTTATACCACAACTGATTTTAAAATAATGCAATTCTTATTTCCTGCTTATCGCCGTTTTTATATAAGAGGAAAAGACGAAGAAGGTAATCTAATTTTTGCATGCAAATATGTCACAGATGAAGGCTTGTGCTCAGTATATGATAAACGCTTAAAAATGTGTAAAAAATACCCAGCTTCTAAAATTGGCTATCCAGGAAAGTTACACAAAGGTTGTGGATATACAGTCGAAGATAAAAGCTTTGAAAGCTATTTATCCCAAAAAGAAAAATAAAACAAATCAAAGCTTTTATATTTATAAATCAACTCTTAATAAGAGTATTCTGGAATTTCAAATACACTTGTATCTGCGCCTTTATCCACAAATTTTAAGTAATAATCAAGTGCAACTTCTTTAGAATTTTCATAAAATTCTTGAGAAATGAGCTCCCTGTGTAATTCGGTTCTATCACCAGAATAATTGCCTAGAACTCTTGCAAATTCACTAATATTAGCTAAATTCTCACCACCACCGTATGCTTTTGTTTTAGCATCGGTTCCTGATGGACGGATTTCAATGTATTTATCTGTAAATTTTAAATAAGTTCCATCGCCTACAAATTTAACATCAATAAGGTTATCAAAAGAAAGCTCTGCAAAAGCGTTGTGAAGCACTTTTTTAACAGAATCGATGTTAGCCTTACCTTCTCTTATTGCAATAGCAAGGGCAAGATAGAATAAATCGTTTTTAGTTCTTTGTTTTTCGCCTTCAACTTTTGCTTGTTTTAATTTTTCAATATCAGGCTCAGATTCGTTATAATATGAAATATCTTCTCTAACGTCGTATTTAGCTATTATGTCACATTCATTGAAAATTTCTTCTAAATATTCCGATAATGTTTTATTATCTTCTTCTAATTTAGCCGCAAGAGCTGAAGCAACAATAATTGCTTCTGTTGCACTCTTTTCACGCATTGCGATTGCTTTTCTGCCACTTAGAGACTCAATCAAATCTTCTGAGCCCATAATCATACCACCAGATTCTTCTCCTGCGAATACTAATCTAGGTTGTTTGCCTAAATTAATTTCATTTCCAAATACATCATCAACTTTTACTTCTGCTTGTGGGTTTTCTCGTAGCTGAAGTTCCACTTTTTTCATAATATTTGCAATCTCTTTAAATCCTACAGGAACATTTACAACTTTAATGCCATAGTGTTTTGCCCACTCATCCCAGCTTAAAGCTGAAGCTGTTGTCTTAATCATAAATCGAGGATGATTTTTGAATTTACCCAATGATTTAAGCTGTTTTACACGATAATTCATAAGCATTAAGAATGCTTGATTCGCGGTATAAACAGTTAAAACTCGTTCCTCATTTAATTTTATATAAGAGATTCCAAAGTCATCTAACATTGGAATTGCTCCGGCTGTTTCAATTTGACATATAGTTAATCTATCATGATCAGGATCAGTAATTAAAACAACTGTACCCAATGGCTTGTCAGCAAGTTTTTCTTCATAATGTAATGATTCGATTACCGGGAAGAACTTTTCGCCATTTGGACGTTTTGCCAAAACCGTAGCGTCTACTGAATAATCATAGAAAACTTTATTTCCTTTTGGGTCAGTATCATATTTACCAATTGAATGAAAGAAAGGATCTTCTTCAATATTATTCCATTCGTATTTATCAGCTATTTCAAGCTTTTCTAATACTCTTGAAAGAGTTCTATATGCGCATCCTCCAACACTTTCAATAAACAATTTATGCTCCATTTTCTTAACAGCTTCAAGGTTTTGCGCAACACCTGATTTTAAATATTCAACATACAAATCAATACCGTCATTCAAACGAGACATTATTTCCTCATCGATTAATGAATTATTTTTAGCTGCAATGTGAATATGATAAGTACCGTGTTCTTCTGCTATATTAAAAATTTCTTGAATTTTATTAACAAATTCCAAAGATTCTTCTGGAAGGTACTGGCTACCTTGAGAATTCAAATCTTTTGTTGCTGTTTTAACCGAAATACCATGACTTGAAGTAATATATTCGCCACCGACTAAATCTAATTTAAATGCTAAGAACGAAGCCAGCCAAATTGGAATAGTTTTTCTGCCAACTGGCGTAAGAGTTCTAATTCCTTGAGCTGCCTGAATACGAGCAATCGCATCTAAATATAATTCAGAATTATAACGAACTTCAGAACCAACAAGCTTACGAACTTCTTTCCCTTCATATTTTTCACGTGCAACAAGAGCTTTTGCGAGAGTCGCAAGCACAATTCCTACAAGGTTGATAGGAAATCTTGTATCTTGAGGAAAAAGAATATTTTGTGGTCCGCGAATCCCAGCTGTTGAAACTTTTGCCTCTTTTGCATACCCTGAAAACCAATCTAAAAGATTAAGCCCTTCTGGATTTTTCTCAGCATCATATGCATATAAATGTTCACGCTTAAGCGTAAACGTAAATTCATTTTCATTATCAAAATTTAACAAATTCGCATTTTTTATATAATCAGGAGTTTTTTCAAATACGTTTTTAAAAAGCTCCTGTTCTAAAGTACAGCTTGGTTCTCTCTTCGTCATCTTTTTCTCCTTGAAGTTTTATACAGACCTACGTTCTATTCTAATAGCACTATCCGGACAAGTCATAGCGCAAGCTCCGCAAGCAATACAAATTTCAGGATCCGGTGCAACTGCTGGAGTTTGGTATAATCCTACTTCTTTTGACCATTGTAAGCATTTTTTACCAGCCTTATTCATAGGACATTTTGCGATACAAAGTCCGCAGCCTTTACATAGATCTGTATAAACATAGTAGTCAGCTTTTCCTTTGCCAACACCTTCTATTTTATATCCACGATATTGTTTTTCGCTCATTATACACCTGCTTTCTGTGCTATTAAACTCATTCCCATTTCAAGAGCTTTGTAGTTTAAATCTCTTAATTCTGGTTTTGCATCAAATTTCTTACCTAAAGCAAGTTCCATAGCATTTTTAATATCGCTAAGTTCAAGTACATGAGTTGCTTCAAGAAGAACACCCAAAATAATGATATTAAACACTCTTGCACTTAATTGTTCGTTTGCAATTTTATTTGCATCGATACCAATAATTTCTTTACACTCGCAAGTAGGTTTTTTTGTACAAACAGATGTGTCATACACAACAGTTGAGTTTTTATCAACATAAGTTTCACATCTATCTATTGCTCTATCAGAAAGCATTATGATAATATCGCCTTTTGAGTAACGAGGCTCACCAATTCTTTCATCTGCAATTTGGCAAAAAGCGATTGATACGCCACCACGTTGTTCTACACCAAAGTTTGGAATATATAATACTTCTTTATTAGCTTCATATCCAGCTTCAACAAGGATTTTTGCAATAGATTGAACACCTTGTCCACCTTCACCTGCTAATACGATTTTTGTTCTTGCCATTTTCAAATATCCTTTCTAAACTGATTCTGGAGTTAAAAATTCTTTTACTTCAAAATATTCTTCCATTTGTTGAAGTCTTGCAAATGTATCAACATTATTTGTTCTCCAGTTTAGAGGACAGATTGAAAGAACTTCTACAAAAGAAAAACCACCCTTTTCAACGTTTTTGAGTGCTTTAACAAAAGTTTGTTTCAATTTCATTGGATTAGAAACAGTTGAACGTGCTACATAAGATTTTGATTTATTAGCAATTGCAGCAATCATTTCAGCACCTTTTGCTGGCTCACCAGTAACAGAACAATCTCTACCATATGGAGTTGTTTCTGTTTTTTGTCCTGGCATTGTAGTAGGTGACATTTGACCGCCGGTCATACCGTAGTTTGTATTGTTTACTACAATAATAAGCATTCTTTCGCCACGAACAGAAGCATTTACTAAGTGTTGAGCTCCAATAGCAAGACCGCCGCCATCACCCATATATGCAATACCGATTGCTTCAGGATTAGCACGAGTAACACCGTAGATTACTGGAGTTGTTCTACCGTGGTGAGTTTGGACTGTATCTAAGTCTATATAATTCCAGCTTAACAATGAACATCCGATATCACAACCAAAAACTGTTTTTTGTTTGATACCTAATTCATCAATAGCATTTCCTAACGATTTTAAAGTTATACCGTGACCGCAACCTGGGCAAAATTTACTTGCGCCAACTTCTGCGTTTTGTGATTTTGGTAAATTTGGAGGTAGATTTAATAATTCTGCCATTTTACACGCCCTCCTTAACAATATTTTCTACTTTTTGAACTATATCATCTCCTGTTACACCAACACCCATTTTAAATAATGTTGAATAAGGAGTTGTTAATCCGTAAATTTTTTCTAATACCATTTGAGCAAGTTGACCGTTTGCTGATTCTGTAAATAATAAATGTTTTGCTCTTGAAACAGCATCTCTTAAAGGTTTTACGGCAAGAGGTCTAATAGTAATTGGTCTATAAAGACCTGCTTTAATACCTTTTTCTCTTAACTCATCAATAGCAGTACGAGCAGAACGAGCAACTATACCGTGAGCAATAACAAGAATTTCTGCATCATTAGCTTTGTATTCTTCCCATTCTGCAACTTCTTCAGCCATTTTATCATAATCAACTTGATATGAATCAAGAACTTCCATAAGTTCTTCTTCCATATTATAAGTATTTCTCATGTGAACAGATTTTCTATCTATACCAATTTCACCTTCACCAAGAAGTGCTTTTTCAGTAGGAACCATTGTAATTCCACGACTTGCTGGATCATATAGCATTACAGGTTCTCTCATTTTACCTTGATAGCCGTCAGCTAAAACGTAAGTTGGGAATTTATATTTCCAAGCTGTATTAAAAGCTTTAATCATATAATCATATAAATCTTGGTGACCAGCTGTTGAATATACAATTCTAAAACCTTCACCGTTTCCACCAAAACAAGTTAAACGAGTTTCTTGTTGAGCGTAAATAACAGTAGCTGTTGAAGGGCCACCTCTTTGCATAACCGCACAAACAAAAGGTATTCTCATCATTTCAGCCATTGATTGCGCGTCTTGCATGATAACGTTACCTGGACCAGCTGTTGCTGTAAAAGCACGTTTACCAGCTAAAATACCACCAATTGTAGAAAAACCTGCTGAAATTTCATCCTCTGTTTGCAAGAAGCCTGCACCAGTTTTTGGTAAAAGTTTACACCAAGTATGCATAATTTCGTTTTGAGGTGTAATTGGATAACCGTACATAAATTCAGCTTCTGCTGAGTTTGCAGCGTAAGCGAGAACTTCATTTCCGGTTAAAAACATTTTAGTGTCTTCTTTAATAAGTTTGTTAACCATAAATTTTCCCCTTCAAATCTATATTAACATTCTACTCCTAAAAGTGATAAATGTACAATATTTAATTTTTCTTGACCAAATCTAATTCCAATGCGATAATAAGACTGTGAATCATTATAAAAAATACACTCCATACTTCTTTTTATTACCTGCACTTACAGTTTTGTTAGTATTCTTTTTTGTACCGTTTTTTCAAACAATTGGCCTCAGTTTTTTTGATTATTCAAATAGTATTTATAATCCAACTTTTAACGGAATTGATAATTACATCAAGCTTTTTAAAGAACCTATTTTTTATAAAGTTATGTTCAATACTTTTATGTATTTAATAATTGCAGTTCCTTTTTTGGTTATTTTTCCATTATTTATAGCGATTTTAATTAACCAAAAAATAAGAGGAGTAACTTTATATAAAATTCTCATTTACTTCCCAGTAATTGTGTCTATAGTAGTTGCAGCAATTGCATTTAAATGGCTTTATGCAGGCCAAGGAATTTTAAACTATATCCTTTCGCTTCTTCATGTAAAACCAATTGGCTGGCTCGTTGATCCTAATTGGGCACTATTTTCTGTCGCTATTGTAACTATTTGGAAGGGTATCGGATATTATATGATGATTTATCTTGCATCACTTATGAGTGTTCCTCAAGATTTATATGAAGCAGCTGATATTGATGGAGCTAACTTTATTCAAAAACATCTCACCGTCACTGTACCACATTTAATGCCGACAATTGCTTTAGTAAGTACTATTTCAACAATTTCTGCGATGAAAGTCTTTGCAGAAATCTACGTTATGACAAAAGGTGGGCCTTTAAACTCATCTAAAACCATTGTTTATTATATCTACGAGCGAGCTTTTGAAAATTTAGATTTAGGATATGCTTCAGCGCTTGCTGTAATCTTATTAATCATAGTAATGATTTTTTCATTAATAAACATTCTTTGTTTTGAAAAAAATAAATACAATGATATTTAAGTAGGTGCATTATGAGACTTCTTGTAATTACTGATTTATATCCGATTAATGAAGATGAAATTAATACACCAAAGACTATTCAAGCTTTTGTAAAGTCTTGGGAAGCTTTAGGACATGAAGTTAGAGTAATTAGGCCTAATTTTTTGCTAAACTCTTATTTGCGCAAAAAAAAATATTATAAAGATGGAATTTATGGTCAAGTGGAAAATATAAATTATGTGACGCCTTTTTGGGGAAATATTAGAAAAAAGATTAAAACTTTATTCGCCCCAGATTTAATAATCGCACACATGCCAAGCGGTTTAATTTTTGCAAACAAACTTGGAATTAGCTTTTGTGCAGGAGTCCATGTATCAGATATAGAAGTTCTAACAAACCCTATTTACAAGTTTTATTTTAAAACAGAACTAGAAAAAGCTTATAAAAATGCAAAATGTATAGCATGCAGATCTTATGTTTTAAAAGAAAAATTTCTTAAACTCTATCCTCAATATGAAAATAAAACCTTTGTTGCTCCTTCTGGTATCGAAGAAGAAAAAATTATAAAAAGAGAATGGCAAGAAAAAAATAAGATTAAAGTCTTAACTTGCGGACAATTTATTAAACGTAAAAATATTGATAAAGTAATCAAAGCTTGTGAAAAATTTGAGAATATTGAACTTACAGTTATTGGTGCTGGCAAACAAAATTTAAAAAAAATCTCTAATCAACCAAATTTTTTAGGTCAAATTTCTAGAACTGAAGTTTTAGAAATAATGCGAAAATCAGATATCTTTATATTACCAAGTAAAAATGAAACTTTTGGGATGGTATATCTAGAAGCAATGGCAAGCGGTTGCATAGCTGTTTGTTCAAAAAATGATGCTATAGATGGTATTATACAAGATGGAATCAACGGTTTTCTTTGTGAAAACGTTGAAGAAACATTAGATAAAATTCTAAATTCTGAAAATAAACATTTAATCTTAGAAAATTCATATAATACAATTAAGAACTTTACTTCTAAAAAAACCGCGGAAAGCTATATAAATTATTTAGCCTTTTATAATAATTTAGAATAGAGAATTAATCTCTAAAAACTAATCGAAATGGTAATTTAACTCACTACATATCAAATTACAATTTGTGTAGGAGATGTGTTATGGATAAATTTCAAAACAAATATTTAGAAATCAAAAATATAAACAAAGATATTGTAAATTGGGTTGAAGAAATTGCAGAAGAAAATAACTGCAAAATCGAAAGAAAAGAATGGAAAAGTAAATACAATAGCTATGTTGTATATGATTATGAACCGTTTTGTTCAGAAGGATTTGAAATAAACATTTTACTAAGTTCTTTTGATATTTCTTATTTGAATTTTATAAAATATCTATATAACGAAAAACTCGCCACTATATCCTATTTAGAAAATTGTGCTAAAGTTACTTCTATAAAAAGTTATATAGTTTAGTTTTCTATGTTATAATATCCTCATAAGATAGTATGAGGATAATTAAATGCAAGAATTTTTTAACAACAATGTTCAAAGTCTAGATACTTATATAATGTTTAAAATAAAAGAAACTGTAGCACGTATAACCCCTGAACTAAATGCAAAAAACCGTGCACCAATTTCTCTAGCAATGGGGGCTCCAACTCAAGCGCCTCCAAAATTTGTTGTTGAAGCATTAAAAAAAGCGCTTGATATAGATGGTATTCATACTTATTCAACTCCAAGAGGTGAAAAATATTATCTTGAAGCAATTTCGCAACGTATGAAAAACCGCTTTGGTGTTGAGATGGATCCAACTTGTGAAATTTTTTCTCTTATTGGTTCCAAAGAAGGTTTAGCAAACTTCGTAAGACTTTTAATTAATCCTACTTGCGAGCGTGAAGAAAAAGATATTATTATGATTCCAGATCCTGGTTATGCTTCTTATAAAGAATTTTTAAAAGTTTCAGGAGGCTTGGCATATCCAATTCCTTTAACAGCAGAAAATAATTATATGCCAAATTTAGAAGAACTTTTAGTAAAAATGGAATCTGAAGGATTAAACCCTAAAAAAGTAAAAGCTCTAATAATCAATTATCCAAATAATCCATTAGGAGCTACTGCAACAAAAGAATATTTACAAGAAGTTGTAGATTTTTGTAAAAAACATAAAATAATTCTAGTATCAGATGCAGCATACTCTGATATGTATTTTGAACCTGAATTAAAACCTATCAGTATTTTCGAAATCGATGGGGCAAAAGACATAGCCGTTGAGTTTTTCAGCTTCTCTAAACCTTATGCTATGACAGGTTGGAGACTTGGCTGGGTATGTGGAAACAAAGAAATCGTTGGAATGTTTGGGAAACTTAAGTCAACAATCGATAACGGATGTTTTAAGCCTTTACAAAAAGCAGCCGCAGAAGTTTTAAACTCTAAAGAAGGAGAAGAGTATATTCAAGAAGCTAACGCAAGTTTTAGAAAACGTCAACAAATTATGGTTCAAGGACTTAGAGATTTGGGCTGGAAAGGTTTTCAAGTTCCTGATACAACATTTTATTTATGGCTTCCAATTCCACCTAGATATAAAACCTCGGTTGAATTTACAAATGACTTAATGCATAAGTCTGGTGTAATTGCGGTACCAGGAGAAGGTTTTGGCCAATATGGCGAAGGCTTCTTTAGAATATCAATCGTATGCTCAGAAGAAAAAATTCAAGAAGTTATTAAAAGAATGAAAGAAGACGGTTTTTATTTCGAATAACAATACCTAAAACAAATTCTTTTAATTACTATTAAATAGCAAAAATTTTTTTCACTAGTTTTTATCATGTTAAAGCTAAGGAGTTTTTGTATGCTAATTTGTTCTTCTTTAAATTATTCTAACAATCACTATAATAAACCTTCGTTTAAAAAAGTCTATCCGGCTGTTCATTGGCTAAGAGAAACAAATGCAAGTTATGTACCTGAATTTACATTGAACAATGTAAAAATAGTCAACGAAAATATTATAGCAAGATTAAATAAAAAGGCGCCTTTAATTAAAGAAGAAATTAATAAACTAACTGAAAAAATTTCTGAATTAGCTGAAAAATTAAAAAAAACATTACCTGAGCGAGAAAGAATAGCAAAAGAAAAGAAAATTCTAAAATATCAAAATACTATCGCTGATTTATACTTAACTCAAAGAATACAAGCATACCTCTCTAGATGTGACAGCGATTATGCGCGCACCCACATCGCTCGAGGGTTTTACATTAATGATAAATATAGAAATAATAACTATTCACCTATTGCTTATATAGTAACTGGAGATGATGCTTTATATTTAAATGAGCTAGGGCATAACATCGGAAGGGCTCGTTCAAAAGGTAATATTGAAAATGAAAATATTGCCCGTTCTAATTATTGGGAAAAAGGAACAGCCAGCGTCTTGAAGAAATCATTAGAGTCTAAAATGGCAACTGGTGAACCTGCAGAATTGCACATAAAAATGGAAATTCTACGCAACAAAGACGGCTCAAAAAATGGGTTTAACATTTTAGATATGAAATTTTTCCCTAAAGATGGCCCCAATAATCCATTTATGCTAACAGACTGGGCATTAAAATAAAGTTTCAGAATAAAAAGGGAAATAAGATTGCAAATAGATAATAATTGTCAAAAACAAAACTATTCTAGTGTTCCTAAAACAATAAGTTTTAGAGGGCAAACAATTCCTATCAAACAAATTTCTGAAAAAGGTTTAAGCGTTGCTAGTAATGCTCTAGCTTCTATGGGTATTGCTTCAATTGCTTTAGCTAATATGAACAATCAAAAGTCCCAAGAAAATTTATTCATTAATGAAATTGATATTCAAAAAGATATTGAAAAAATTGAAGATGAGAACCTTTCTATCCTTTTGAAAAATAAATACAATTCTATGCAAACTTTATCTAACGAAGAGAAAATTAAAACTTTATTAGAATTAAACAACTTAATTGATATTTACAATAATATTACAGGTAAATATACAACCTTTAATTTGCAAAATAATAGTTCTCCAGACTTTATTAGATTTTCAAATTTTTGCAAGAGAAAAAATATAAAAATGACTGAAGGACAACATAATGATTTTGAACAAGAACAAAAAATTGGTTTATTAATTGATTACTGTAAAAAAAACAATAATGAAATAAGTAATTATTTATATGAAAAGACCTATATTAATTCACTTGATATAACAGAAAAAATGAGAAAAAAACTTATAGGAATAAATAGAAATTTTGGTACAAAAATCTTTTTACCATCAGGAGAGGAATCTTTAAAGACCATAGAATATATAAGACAAGAGTTTAAACTTTGGAGAAGAGTAAGTAATAATCAAGCCAAATACCCCTCTGTATTAGATTTATTGCAATCAAAAGATTATTATGTAAATAAAAAATCTGTACATGGTAAATCAGCCAGTGCTGGAACTTATTGTTTTTCTACAGGTTGTATGACAATAGATGGTTATGATAATGTTGAAAAAGCTTTAAGACATGAATTGATGCATGTAAATGATTTAAAACGATTAGAGCGATTTCCAGAAGATTGGTATGAGGAAGATGGTAAAACTATCAAGCAAGAAATTATAAATAAGTGTAGACGCGATTTTTGTCAAGCTGGAGCTCCATCAACAATAGATTATCCTTACACTAACCCAAAAGAATTTATTGCAACAGCGGCACAAGGTATTATAGGTTATTGTAAACAAGATTTTATAGAGCTGTTGGTAGATTTTGGAATGCCAAGATGGGCAACTTCTTTATATAAGATTTTAGACTGCGATTTAGTTTTATAATCTTGTTGTAATAAAACTCATACCTTTTCTTATAAATCATACGGTATAGTAAACTCAAAAATATTTCGATTTTCTTCAAAGCTTATTGCTCCGATTTCTCCATTATGAGCATTTACTATTTGTTTTGATAAATATAGTCCTAGTCCGACACCAATTTTATTGTATTTTGCTGCGTGGGTTACATATTTTTCAAAAAGATTTTTCAAAATAGAAGGATTAATATACGGACTAGCGCTCGCTATTTGTACTTTTACAAATTCTTTTTCTTTCAAAACAGAAACCTCAATATCTGTATCGTTATAAGCATAAGTAATAGCGTTTCCTACAAGATTTACCAAAACCCTTTTTATTTGTATTCTATCAAATCTTAAATTTTCAACTTTTTCTGGTGCTTGGATACGAACTCTGATATTTTTCTCTTTTAACAAGGATTCTAATTCTTGTCCAACATCTTCAATTAGTTCTAAAATATTAGAATTTTCTATATTTAACGTGTAATCCCCATTTTCATATCTATAAGTGCTTAATAAATTTGAAAGCATTTCGTGCATATAGGTACAAGACTCTTTAACCAAAACCATCATATCCCTTTGATCTTTATTAAGTTCTCCCATTGTATTTGCCAGTAATAAGTCTAAAGCTTTTATTTGAGCAATTGTAGGAGTCTTTAAATCGTGTGTTAAAGTCGCTACATAAGTCTCTCTTTGATCTTGTGCTTTTTTCTCAAGCTCTATATCTCTTGCAACACATAAAATCCCTGTAATATTTTTATTGTTATCATAAATTGGACATTTCGTAACATTAAACCATCTTGTATCATTATTATTTAGAGTAATTCTCTTATCACGGCTAATGCAAGTTCTTTTACTTAAAATCTCATTATCTTCTTTTGCGATTTCATTAACTCGATTAGCTTCATAATCCCACTTGTTTGCAAATTCTGAATCCGATAAACCTAAGAAATCTTTCGCCATTGAGTTTTCATAAGTAATATTACCGTTTAAATCTTTCAAATATGTCGCAACAGGCATTCCATCTAAAATTGACCTTAACATTTGCTCTTTTCTTTCAAGTTCTTTTTGCAAGAATTCTGTTTGGGTAATATCTTTTGCAATTGTCAATGTTCCTTCAATTTCATCATTTACAATAATTGGTGTTATTAATAAATCATATTTTTGTTTGTTATATCCCATAACAATAGTTTTATTTACAGATTTTCCTTTTAGAACTTTTTTATTAATTTCCCTTAATGCTTTAGCATCTTTTGGTGGCAAGAAATCGTAAGAATATTTCCCTCTAACTTTATCCATAGATAAATTGAAAGTTTTAAGATATTGCGGGTTACAGTATATGTAATTACCATTTATATCTCTATAAGCGATTAATTCTTCAGCGTTTTTATATAATGCGAAAATGATTTTTTCTTGTTTAGAGTACTTGAATTGTAACTTTTTCAAAGTTCTTCTGTTTTCGACATAAGAGTGTAGTGTATAACAAGCACAAATTAAAATACCTATAGTTATTGGATGTAAATAAATTTTTGGATGCCAAGAAATTATTACAATAATCATTGCAATAATCCCTTGTATAAAAAATTTGTATTTAAACCAAAACGTATTATCAATAATATTTTTCATTTTATATCCTTATAAATCATATTTTGTTGCTTTAACTGCAGCTTGAACTCTATCTGTTACTGATAGTTTTGTTAAAATATTACAAACATGAGCTTTTGCAGTATGCGTACTAATAATTAATTTTTCTGCAATTTCAGTATTTGATAAACCTTGAGTAAGAAGTTCTAAAACTTGTTTCTCCCTGCTTGTTAAATTGAAATCATCTTTTGGTATTAATTTTGCATTAACAAATGTATGATTAATAATAGATGCAATTTTTGGA
>JAZRJK010000087.1:0-21744 GCA_045645765.1 Candidatus Gastranaerophilaceae bacterium | reverse complement strand
AAACGCTATTCAAAGCGAAGCTAATGCAATTACCTCTGAAATTATGCGTTTGTATAACACAGCGCAATACAATGGTGTTTCATTGTTTGATAAACCAGAATACATTATTCCTGACCATCTTCCTAAAGCAGGTAAAAGTGGTTTTATAGATGAAGCTGCTCTTGGAGGAGAATCTGTTATAGCAAAAGAAGAATACAATGGTTTTATTAAAGACCCTGTAACCTACACAGATGATGAAATTTATACTATGCTTGCTAGTGGAGAAATAGTTGCTCTTGATAATAATATTACATCTTTTACATCAGGTCAAAAGTATTTAATCTCAAATAAATCAGAACTAAAACGCTTGGCGGATTTGGTTAATAGTAACAAAAACAGCTCTGGTGCTATTTTTATTTTGGGTGCAGATATTGACTTAGAAGGCGAAGAATGGACTCCGATTGGAGATTATTCAACAAATGCAAACTATCAATTTAAAGGTATATTTGACGGCAACGGTCATGTGATTAAAAATTTGAAAATTGATTCAACAGAAGATTATCAAGGGCTGTTTGGGCGTACAAATACAAGTTCTGAAATCAAGAATGTTGGTATTGTAGGAGGTAATGTTAAAGGAAATTCTTATATAGGTGGTCTTGTTGGATTTTCAAATTTTTCAATTAGTAATTGTTATACTACTGGTACAGTCGGAGGGTATACCTCTGTAGGCGGGGTTGCAGGATGTTCAACCTCTTCTATTAGTAATTGTTATGCTACTGTTGATGTAAGTGCAGGTGGTGATTTAGTAGGCGGGCTTGTTGGACAAAATTATGTTAGTTCTTCAATAACAAATTGCTATGCAACCGGTGATGTAACTGGACTGGGTAATAATGTAGGCGGTTTAACCGGACTGAATATTGACAATTCAACCATAATAAATAGTTATGCAACAGGAAATGTAGCAGGACAAAAACATTATACTGGCGGATTGGTTGGATCCAATTCTATGAATTCAACCATAACAAATTGTTACGCAACAGGAAATGTGTCTGGTCAAGAAACCTATACAGGCGGGTTAGTTGGATCGAATGCTAATAATTCAATCATAACAAATTGTTATGCAACAGGAAATATAACAGGACTAAAAGGTAGTGTTGGTGGATTAGCTGGGCAGATTCTAGGCAACGCAACTATAACAAACAGCTACTCAACTGGGGATGTCTCTGGGAAAATGAAAAGAACAGGTGGACTAGTTGGATTGATAAACTCTAGTACTGGTTGTGAGATTAGCAACTGCGTAGCGTATGGAAAAGTAAATTCCTCGAATCAACACACTGGTAGTTTGATTGGTGCTATTAAAAATACAGACGATGGAGTTAATTTTTCTACAATCAATATTACAAATTGTCAGGTTATGCCAAGCGATAAAAATGCAATAGGGGCTGTGATAGATCATAATTGGTCAACAATTAACGACTATGACATGTCATCTTGGCTCTCAGAGATAAGTGAAGTAAAAATTAGAGATTTATCCACTAACCTTCAAGTCGGTGTTAATGGTGATAATTCCTGTCAAATTAATTTCAATACGAACTTTAAACTTGACCTTTCAGCTTTTGAGGAGGGAATTTCTTCTGATGGCGCATTCCGTGCAATCGATGAGTTTATTAACCTTTTGAGTGAAAAATCGACGATGTTAGGTTCTGTTTCTAATAGATTAGAGTCTGTATTAGACGAAATTTCTATCCAGTATGAAAATCTTGTTTCATCACGCTCTACAATAAGAGATGCGGATATTGCAAAAGTTTCGAGTCAATATATCCAACAACAAATTTTGCAAGACGCAAGCGCAACACTCATAGCAAGCTCACAAAACATCCAAGCACAAAACGTGCTAAGATTATTACAAGGACTAAGAAGATAACCCGTATTCCTAGTCTGAGGGAAGGTACAAAATTTGACTAAAAAACAAGTATAAAAAGAGGGAAATTTAATAGCATATAAGATTATATTCACATTTACATTCTTTTTGTTTTGATACAAAATCCTCTAACTCAATTCGATTTACTGTATCTATAAGTTTAGTTTCATATTCTTGCACTAGACTTGGGGTTAATTCTATTGATACCTCTGTTTTATTCTTTAAATCCAAATATACAAAAGTAACATTATCGGTCTTAAAAAAAGCTTTTACAGCAAGTAAATAAATCATAGTTTGATAATCATATTTTGCATTTTTAGGAGCGGAACCCGTTTTATAATCTAAAATATAATACTTATCACCGTTTTTTACCAAAGCATCTAATCGTCCGCCAAAAAAATTTTCACCAACCTTAATCATTAAATTGTATTCAGTATTTATTGTTTCAAAACCAAAATAGTTTATTCCTTTTAAATATTCCCATATAAGCTTTTCTCGTTCTGATAACGAATTTTCCATTTTATGAATATTTTCTTTTCTTAAATAATAAGAAGCCATCGCGTGAATATTTTTACCTAATTCAAAGATTTCATCATTAGTAGGCATGGAAATATTTTTAATATATTTAAAGTAAAACTTCCTTGGACATTGCTCAAATGTCTTTAACATATTTGGTGAAAATGATTGAAACATATTACTCCTGTTATGCTAATAAATATGTATAATCCGGACGAGTTTTTAAACGAGCTTCAATTTCTTCAAAAGTTAAAAGTCCTTCTGTTGCACCAAATTTTGAAACTACTGATGCTGAATTTACAGAACCATACATTAATGCATTACCAATATCTTTACCATTTTTAAATAATGTAGCACAGAAAGTCGATGCAAAAGCGTCACCAGCTCCGAGTGTTGAAATAACTTCAGATGGAAAAGTCGGACAATAATAGAATTTTTTACCTTCATAAGCATAGGCACCTTTGTTGCCATCAGTTATTACAACAACTTGATAATCTTTTATTTTTAAAGCTTGAATCATGCTCTTTATATCTTGGTGAATCACTTCTTGCGAAAATTTTTCAGTTTTTGTATCTGGACGGACTTGAATACCAGTCGCCATGCTTGCTTCTTCTTTGTTCATAACAACAACGTGCGCAGAATCTAAAATACCTTTTAAATGCTCATAACCTCGCTTTATACTTGTAGTCCCTGCGTTAAAACAAATTTTTGTATCATGTTCTTCCGCGAAATCAACAATTTTTTCTAAAACTTTGTTAGAATCTCCGTTTAATGGTGCGATGTATATCAAATCAGCTTCTTTAATAGCTTCAAAGTTAATATCTTCTTCTGTAATATGAGCATTTGCTCCTCTATGCGCAAGAACAGTTCTATCTCCTTGAAAACTCACAAGAATTACTGAAAATCCAGTCGAGGTATCACTTTTTTGTACAATATTATCTAGTTTGACTTTTTTTTCTTTGAAGAAATTTAAAATTCCATCAGCATAAAAATCTTTACCAATTTTAAATATTGCGCTTGTTTCGAATCCTAAATTCCCAAAATTGCATGCCGTATTAACGCCTCCACCGCCAACATTCGAAGCAAAAGTTGATATGTCAATTTTAGAACCATAAGGGTAACTCATAAAATCAGAATTACTGTTTTTAGTGCATACTGATACGATATTAGCCTCATCACATTCTACAAAAACATCCATTGTTGCACTACCTATTGTTATAATTTTTGGCATATCAATAAATCTCCTATTCCTTATTATTATTCTATTACAAACTATTAATAAGTTCAGTTTGTAAACATTTGTAAAAATATTTAAAAAAAGGGTGTACAAATTATACTGTTAATCTATAATGAATGTATACAAGGGTATGTGATTGATATATAAGTATTAAACAAGCAGAAACGACAATATTTTATATCACACGGTGTTATAGATTAAGGGATTATGTTAGCAAGTTATACTTGCTCGGAAAGGTTTAAATTAGAAGATGGCTCTCACAATTAACACGAATATTTCGTCGCTTATTGCACAACGAAATTTGAATTCTGCAACAAATGCATTAAACAAATCAATTGAAAGAATGACCACAGGTTTTACGATTAACCACGCTTCAGATAATGCTGCCGGTTATTCTATTTCTAATATGTGGGTGACTCAGTTAGGATCTTTAGATGTTGCAGCTGATAATGCTTCAACAGGTTCTGACATGTTGACTTCAGCAGAAGAAACATACAGTTTATTAACAGATCATTTACAAAGAGTTAGGGATTTGACAGAACAAGCTGCAAACGGAACTTATGGTTCACAGTCATTAAGAGCAATCCAGGGTGAAATTGTTGCTAGATTGCAAGAAGTTGACCGTATTGCTGCAAATGCTGAGTTTAACGGTATTAAATTAATGGCTTATAAACAAGCTAATGATGGTAGTGGTATAAAATCTTCAGGTGTCAATTTGCAAGTTGGTTTGCATGCTGATGATAATAGTGTAATTAACTTGGCTGCGGATTTATTCTCAAACGCAAGTGTTAGTGGTATTTTTGGCAGCTTAACAACACCAACCGGTGGTACTGCTTTATCAACTCTATTAAGTACTGCAGGCTTAGCTAATATGTCTGACTTAAGTTCTACTACAGCTGCGACAAGACAAGCTGCATACGAATCATTTGCTGCTGCGTGTTGTGGTATGAAATATGAAAATGGAAATTTAACTTTAACAGATACAAGCGCAAGAGAAATGTTAACTTATCTTGATGCTGGTATCAATAAAATTTCTGAAAGAGTAACAAAAATTGGTGCAGCTCAAAACAGGGTAGAATCAGCGATTGCAGCTCTTGATGTTCAATCTCAAAATATTACATCATCATTATCTACTCTTAGAGATACTGATATCGCTAAAGAATCTTCAAATTATATTCAAGCTCAGATTTTGCAACAAGCATCTTCTACATTGCTTTCAACTGCTAATCAGTTGCCAAGCATTGCTTTAAACTTGATATAATGAAGTTTAAAAATTTTAATTTGTTGTTGATTGGGATATGTACTTATATGTGGGATTGTAAAAACAATCCCTTTTTATTTATAAAAAAATGCTAATGTATTAATTTAGCTAAGTTTTATTGCAAAATTAGCGTGTTTTTGATAGTATAAATTTTGTAGACACATAAAGAGGAGTTTTAATTATGGGATTAATGTCTGGTAAAAAAGGTATAATTTTTGGGGTATCTAATACTCACGGTATTGCATACGCTATTGCACAACAATTGTTTAATGAAGGTGCTGATATAGCTTTCACTTATGCCGGTGAAGTTATGGAAAAACGTGTTAGACCTCTTGCAGAAGGTATGAACGCAAAAGTTATTATGAGCTGTGATGTTACAAAAGAAGAGGAAGTTGCTGCAGTTTTTGCTGAATGTGAAAAAGTTTATGGAAAACTAGATTTTGTTGTTCATGCTGTTGCATTTGCAACTCGTGAAGATTTAATGGGTAGATTTATTGATACTTCTAAAGCTGGTTGGGATACAGCATTAGGAGTAAGTGCTTATTCATTGGTTTCAATTTGTAAACATGCTGAACCTATCTTAAACGAAGGTGCATCAGTATTTGCTTTAACATACTTAGGTTCTGAGTACGTTGTTGCAAACTATAACGTAATGGGTGTTGCAAAAGCAGCTTTAGAATCTTCAATGAGATACTTAGCTACAGATTTAGGTAAAAAAGGTGTTAGAGTTAACTGTATTTCTGCTGGTGCTGTTAAAACTCTTGCTGCAAGCGGCATTGGTGGATTTGGCAAAATGCTTAAAGCTGCAACAGCTAAAGCTCCTTTAGGCAGAAATGTTTCTCTAGAAGACGTTGGTAAAGCAGGTCTATATTTAGCTTCTGATTTATCAACTGGCACTACTGGTCAAATTTTATACGTTGACTGTGGTTGTCACGCAGTATATGCTTCTATTGAAGAAATGGACTATATCTGTAAAGGTATGGATCAAGAATAATAATTTAAATAAAAGGCGGATTTGCAAAAGCAAATCCGCCTTTTATTATATTTAGGAGTTTTATCTAATGAGCATATTTTCTCGATTGTTTATTATTATAACAATGTTATTTATTACAACAACTAGTACAAAAGCTTTGAATTTTGAAGAAGCTTTTAATCAAACTTCTAGAACGCCAATGGTTATGTTAATTTATGCAAATTGGGCAGATGGCTACGAAAACTGTATTGTACAATTTAGAACAACTCAAAGAGCCTTAGGTAATAAATTTAATTTTGTAGAATTAGACATCGCAAACAAAGACGCAAAGGCTTTTAATCGCAGATTTCATATTTACCCCAATTTACCTTATATATTAATGTTTAGAGATGGAGGAAAAGTTTCCAGATATATACCTCAAGATTGCGCAAATAGTTCAGCATGTGTTATTCCTAAACTTAAATCATTTATTCAATAATTTTATGCTCTAGAAAAGACTTCGACATTTATATCATCAAAAGTCGGTTCAAAAAAGAATGCCGCACTTGCAACCATAGAAGCATTATCGGTACAATATTTCATAATTGGCGCATAGACTTGGTAACCTTCATTTTTTAAATCAAAGATCTTTTTACGAATTTCTGAGTTCGCTGCGACTCCACCAGCTAAAACAACTTGCTTATAGCCTCTTTCTTCAGCTGCACGTTTTACTTTCTTTAATAAAGTTGAAGATACACATTCTTGAAAACTTGCACAAATATCATTTACAGGCATTTCTTTTCCATCGAAAGATTTTACGAGTCTTAAAACTGCAGTTTTTAAACCGCTAAAACTAAAATTATATCCATCTACCTTAGCCTCAGGTAATTTGAAAGCAAAAGGATTTCCTTCTTGTGCTAATTTATCTAATTTGGGGCCACCAGGGTAAGGAAGTCCAATCAATCGAGCGACTTTATCATATGCTTCGCCGACTGCATCATCAATCGTTTCACCTATTATTTCTAATTCTGAATAAGATTTTACATCAATAATTTGAGTATGCCCGCCACTTACTAAAAGGGCTATAAAAGGTGGTTTTAAATCTGTATCAATAAAGTTTGCACTTATATGTGCATTTAAATGATTTATTCCAATAAAAGGCTTATCATAAGCGAGCGCTAGGGATTTTGTAGCATTTAAGCCTACTAATAAACAACCGACTAAACCTGGTCCAACAGTACCAGCAAATGCTGTTATATCATTTGCACTTACTCCAGCTTGTTTAAAAGTCTCTTCAACAACTACGTTAACCGCTTCTAAATGTTCACGGGCAGCTATTTCTGGAATAACTCCCCCATATTCTTCGTGAATTTTTATTTGAGAAGCTACGACATTTGCTAAAACTTCTCTGCCACCTTTAACAATAGCACAAGCTGTTTCGTCACAGCTTGATTCAATAGCCATTATTAAAGAGTTTTCGTCAATTGTAACAGGTTTGTTACTAAATAATGTATTCTTAATCTTGTTCATAGTAATATTATACAATAAATGAAATTTTAGATGAAAATCCAATCATAAAAATAAAAGGTTGAAAAAATGAAGTTTTTAGATAAAGCAAAAATAAGAGTTGTATCAGGTCATGGCGGTAACGGAATGGTTGCTTGGCGTCGTGAAAAATATGTAGATAAAGGTGGGCCAGCTGGAGGTGACGGCGGTCGCGGTGGTGATATATATTTTGTTGCAGATGAAAATATGTCTACACTTTTAGATTTTAAAATTAAATCAGTTTATAAAGCGCAATCTGGAGAAAACGGTGGTATCAAAGGGATGCACGGGGCTTGCGCTAAAGATACATATATAAGAGTGCCTTTAGGAACTGTTGTAAGAGATACCAAAACAGGCAAGATTATTGCTGATATCACTGAAAACGAACAAACAGTTCTTATCGCAAAAGGTGGTCGAGGTGGTCGTGGTAACGCAAGATTCGCGACTTCTCAAAAACGAGCACCTCAATTTTGTGAACCAGGAGAGCCTGGTATTGAAAGGATTCTAGAATTAGAATTAAAACTTATAGCTGATATCGGACTTTTAGGTATGCCAAATGCGGGTAAATCAACTTTTATCAGTTCTGTTAGTTCGGCTCGCCCTAAAATTGCAGATTATCCGTTTACTACATTAGTACCAAATCTTGGCGTTGTAAAAAAAGATGACGGTGGCTCTTATGTTGTAGCAGATATTCCTGGACTAATTGAAGGTGCTTCAGAGGGTGTTGGATTAGGTCACGAATTCTTACGACACGTTGAAAGATGTCGTTTTTTAATTCATATTGTGGATTTAACAGCAGAAGATCCTGTTAAAAATTACAAGATTATTAACGAAGAATTAAGAAAACATTCTGAACAGCTTGCAAACCTTTATCAAATTGTTGTATTAAATAAAATTGATTCAGTTTATGAAGATGATAGAGAAAACCTTTTAAATGAATTTAAATCTATCGCTAAAGATATTTTCTTAATTTCAGCAGTAACTAAAGAGGGATTAACCGAATTACTTCATTTTGTTTCTGCTAAGGTTGATGAGATTCCAAAACCAGAATTTAACTTGATTATAGAAGAAGACATAGATGCTTACAACAACGATGATAGTGAATTCGAAGTAACTAAAATTGCAAAAGATGCTTATGTGATTTCAGGCGGAAAAGTAAATCGTTTAGCTAAAGTTACAGACCTAAGAAATACAGAACAAGTTGTTAGATTTCAAAATATTTTAAAATCTATGGGTGTATTTGAAGTTCTTCATAGTTATGGCTTGAAAAACGGTGACACTGTAATATGCGGGCACTTAGAACTTGGCTATTATGATGACGAAATCTGGGGCGAAGGTAGCAAAGTATAGGGATAAAGGGGTAAATGGTTTAGAAAAAGGAGTACAAATTATGAACATATCATCAATAAAAACAACAATACAAGCACCAATAAAAAAAATGTTTCCATTTGCTTTAGGTGCAATAGCCTTAGCAAGTTGCACACAACCTATGGGAAAAATCAAAGAGTATTGTGAAGAATTTGATAAATCGGCTGTTGAATACAAAGAATGTATTGATAGATGTGAAGGCATATATTCACCAAAAGACCAAGCTATTTTAGATTCTCTTGTTTATCGTGATTTATTAAACACAACAAAACTTGCAAAAGACTCTTCTGCTATTGCAGAATTTAATAGAATCTGTGCAACTAATAAATATAACTCTAATAACAGTTCGATTTTCGAAGAAAACTTATTAAAAGAAGGGGTTTCTGCAAAAGAATTTAACTATATTCGTTCTCAAAGTGAACCGGCAGCAAGACAATTTGAAGCAGATAAAGTTCTTTTTGGTAAATTATTTAAAGAAAAGGGCTTAACGACAGAAGATTTTGCGAGAGAATTTTTAGCTGTATCAAAGTTTGCGAATCCTAAAATGGATTACGAAGCGCACGAAATTAAATGTATAAAAAAAGATATACTTGATGGTGAATTAATTAATTGGGGAGTGTCTATTCAAGCGAAATAAGAAGTTATATTATGTAGGTCAGGCAATGCCTGACTTATATTATAATAAAAGGATAACTATGCAAAACGCAATTAAAGAAGCTAAAAAATGTATAAAAGATGTTCCTATTGGCTGTGTAATAAAAAAAGATGGTCTAATAATAGCTTCTGCGCATAATCGTCGAGAATTAGATGATGATGTGACTGCTCATGCTGAAATCCTTGCTATCAAAGAAGCTCAAAAAGTTTTAAATACATCAAGGTTAAAAGGTTGTGAATTGTATGTTA
This sequence comes from Candidatus Gastranaerophilaceae bacterium, assembly GCA_045645765.1. Classification (GTDB taxonomy): domain Bacteria; phylum Cyanobacteriota; class Vampirovibrionia; order Gastranaerophilales; family Gastranaerophilaceae; genus CAG-196. The sequence goes on along the minus strand of JAZRJK010000087.1, from coordinate 12,062 downwards.
CACTTGAACCTTGTCCGATGTGTGCTTGGGCTATTTCGATGAGTGGGATTTCAACTGTTTATTTTGGGGCTTATAATCAACAATATGGCGCAATGGCGTCAGCGATTAAGTTACCATTGAATTCACATCTTAAAATATACGGTGGAATAATGGAAGAAGAATGTAATAAAATGTTAGAAGAGTTTTTTGCGAGTATTAGAAATGATAACAAAAATAGAGCTAGATAAATTAGTAGAAAAATATGAAACAGTAGAGTTTATCAAAGATGATCCTATACAATTTCCACACAAAGGTAAATCAAAAGAAGAAATTGAATTATATGGATTTATTGCATCACTCTTTGCTTATGGAAACAGAAAACTTTTTATAAAAAAACTCGATGAAATCTTTAGCAAAGCTGGAGGTGATTTATTAGGTTTTATTAAGAATGGAGATTTTTCGTCGTTAAAAGGTGTTGAATATAGGTTTTCTAAAGAAAATGATATAATTCCAATTTTTGAAATATTGTCAAAGCTTTATAATGAATCAAATGGGCTAGAAGAATTGTTTGAGTATAGCTGGTTGACACCTCACCCTAACCCTCTCCTCAAGGAGAGGGGACAAACATTCCTTCAAACAGTAGTCGATTATTTTTATGCTCAAGCACCCAAAATATTTACCCCAGGTTTTTATCATATGATTCCAAACCCTCAAAATGGTGGAGCGATGAAAAGAATGAATATGTTCTTACGTTGGATGATAAGAAAAGGACCAGTTGATTTAGGTATTTGGAAGTTTATACAACCAAAAGATTTATTAATCCCGCTTGATGTTCATGTCGCAAGAGTGTCGCGAGAAATGGGATTGCTAACAAGAAAAAGCAATGATTTTAAAGCTGTAATCGAGCTAACTAATCAATTAAAAAAAGTTTACCCCGAAGATCCTGTAAAATATGATTTTGCAATGTTTGCTTTTGGTGTAGAATTAAATAGCAATAGTTTAACTAATAAGAGGGAATATGAAAAAATATAATTTGGAATCTGCAAAATTTTTAATCATAATATCTGCAATGTGTTTAATCTTCATTTGGGTTATCTGGCAAGCTTTTTCATATTTACCTAAAAATGAATCAGAAAAAGTTTATTTAGATGACGATGTTACTACAATTAGCTTTAATAGTATTGCAGATAAAGACATCACTGAACAAAAAATGGAAGAATTAGAAGAAACTGATAAAATAGAAAAAGCTGAAGATGTTTCTTTAAAAGAAGTTACAGAAAAAAAAGAATATAAATATGAATTAATAACAGATAATGATTTAAAAGAAAATATTAATATTGATGAATCTAAAAATTTTATTCGTGACGCAAAAATTGCAAAAGCTGAATTAAAATTAGATGAAGCTATCCAAGCATATGAAAATGCAGTTTTAGCAACAAAAAATAATGAGACAAAAGCTGAATGCTATGAACAGCTTGCTATTCTTTATGCAAAAAAAGAAAAATATGAACTAGCGCTTAACTTGGCTCAAAAATCATATAATCTTGATCAAAATTTAGAAAGAGAAGTTTTAATAGCTAAACTTTATTATAAGACTGGCGATACTAACAGAGGTTTAGTACGAATGAATAATATTTTAAAAAGAGAGTTCTAGTATGAAAACAAAAGTTTTATATTTAGGTCCAAGTGGTTCTTATTCTGAATTAGCGATTGAAAAGTTTAAAAGTCTTTTACCAGAAAATCTAGAACTTATACAGCAAGAATCTCTATATCAAATGATGCGATACCTAATTGATATAAATAATGATTCTTTATTTGCAATTGTACCTATTGAGAATTCAATAGAAGGTATTGTTAGAGATACACAAGATAACCTTTCTTTACTGGCGCAAAAAGGTATTCAAATACTTGCAGAAACGCAACTCTCAATAGAACATTGCCTAATTAGTTTTGGTAAACAAGAAGAAATTAAAACAATAACTTCTCACCCTCAAGCTTTAGCACAATGTAGAGAGTTTATTTATAAAAAATGGGAAAATAACATAACTTTTTTACCTGCATTATCCACTTCTAATGCTGTTGCAAACTTATCAAAAGAAACTCCTTATATTGCAGCTATAGCAAGTGAACATTGTGCAAATTTTTATAATAAACCAGTTTTGGGAAAACACATTAATGATAAAGAAAACAATGCAACAAGATTTGTATTACTAAGTAAAAAGTCTCCCCAAAAGACAATTAATAATAAAGTAAGTATTGTATTTTCTACAGAAAACAAACCTGGTGCACTAAACAAAGTTCTTAATATATTTGAAAAATACGATATTAATATGTCTTATATAGATTCAAGGCCTTCAAGACGAGAACTTGGAGAATATGTTTTTTATGTTGATTTTGCTGGACATATAGAAGATAATAATATTGCATTAGCGCTCGTTGAGATTCAGCCTTTTATTAAAACGGTTGAAGTGTTATCAAAAGGAGCTATTTGTATCTAATTGTGAAGAAATCTATTGATTTTTAACCTTTTTTGTATTATATTAACCCCTGTGAGGTGCATTGCCGAAAGTGCACTGGGTAGCGTCCTCTTAAACGTAGCTTTTTGAGGAAAAAGTAAAGGAATAGTATTATGAATTTAAAAAACAAACAAGAAATCATCGAAAAATTCGGTGCTAATGCAAAAGACACAGGTTCCACAGAAGTTCAAATTGCAATGTTAACAAAAAAAATTGCAGAATTAACTGAGCACATGAAATCTAACAAAAAAGACTTTGCAACAAAAAGAGGTCTTTTAATGATGGTTGGTAAAAGAAAAAGATTACTTTCTTACTTAAAAGATAAAAATCTTGATGGATACAGAAATCTTATCAAAGATCTTGGTATCAGAGGCTAAGAATAAAAAAGTAATTATATTAAAATCCCTAAAACTAAAGTTTAAATTGGTTTTAGGGATTTTTTTTACTATGATAAAATTATAAACGGTTCTCGTTAATAACAAGAACCGTTTATATATTATTTTAAATTAAAATAAATTTAGCAATTAGCTGATGCAATTAATGCTTTCTTTAATAATTCAGCCTTGTCTAAGTTTTCCCAAGGAACAACTAAATCTGTTCTTCCTAAGTGACCATAAGCAGCTAATTTTTGATAGAATTTTCCACCATTTTTAGCTGGTAAGTTTCTTAAATCAAAGTTTTTGATAATTGCTGCTGGTCTTAAATCAAAGTTAGCGCTTACTAATGCTGAAATTTCATCGTCAGAAATTCTACCTGTACCAAATGTATCAACAAAAATTGAAACAGGTTCTGCCACACCAATAGCATAAGCTAACTCGATTTCACATTTGCTAGCAAGTCCTGCAGCTACAATGTTTTTAGCTACATAACGAGCAGCATAACCAGCTGAGCGGTCAACTTTTGTAGGATCTTTTCCAGAGAAAGCTCCACCACCGTGACGAGAGTAGCCACCATAAGTGTCAACGATAATTTTTCTACCTGTAAGACCTGTATCACCTTGAGGGCCACCAACTACGAATCTTCCTGATGGGTTGATGAGGATTTTTGTTTCAGAGTCTAATTTGATAGATTCTGTTTCAAAAACATAGTCAACAACGTGTTTTTTAAGATCGTTATAAATAATTTCTTGGATTTTTGAATTGTCTGTTATACCATTAATTTCCGCTGCATGTTGAGTAGACAGTAAAACAGTATCAATTCTAGATGGTTTTCCGTCAACATATTCTACAGAAACTTGAGATTTCCCATCTGGTCTCAAATATGTTAAAAGACCTTCTTTTCTTACTTGAGTTAATCTATAAGAAAGCTTGTGAGCTAAGCTAATTGGTAATGGCATTAATTCTGGAGTTTCGTCACAAGCATAACCAAACATAATACCTTGGTCACCAGCACCAATATTTTCTGTTTCAGAAATAGAAGTGTCTGCATTTTCAGATCTTGTTTCAAAAGCTTTGTTAACACCACCTGCGATGTCACAAGATTGTTCATCAATACTTGTTAATACAGAGCAAGTGTCACAATCAAATCCACCACCTTGGATACCTTCGTAACCGATATTACGAACAGTATTTCTAACAATTTGCGGAATATCAACATAACAATTTGATGTGATTTCACCACTTACAAGAACCATACCTGTTGTTGCAAGAGTTTCAGCAGCTACACGAGAGCTTGGATCTTTTGTAAGAAATTCATCTAAAATTGCGTCTGAGATTTGGTCACAAACTTTGTCAGGGTGTCCTTCTGTGACTGATTCAGAAGTAAATAAAAATTTTTTACTAGTCATTTTTCATATCTCCTTAATTTGATTTATCGGTAAGGTTTTTAATTCCGACCCGATGTACTATTCATATTACCAATATTTTAAGATAAAGCGATAAAAAAAGCAAGTGTTTAATCAACACTTAAAGTGAGCATTATTCATTGCTTTGGTATTTCTACGAACAAAAAAATAGCGGTCCGCAAGTTTTATCTTGCGGACCGCTATTAATACTATACGATTAGAAACTACATCTTCCGTATTCATCACATTCTCTTTTTTCAATTCGTTCGCAATTATGCACAGTTAAAGCTGTAACAATAGCACTGATGCCGACTAGCGAATATATGATTCTTGACATTACTGTCATATCACCAAACACTGTAGCAACTAAATCTAAACCAAAAATGCCTACAAGTCCCCAATTAAGAGCACCTATAAGAGTTAAAATGTACGCTGTGTATTTCAAAGCATTCATAGCGCGTTCTCCTTTCTTTACCACTTTTATTATTACCCACGTGGCGTTTTATAAATTAGACAAAGGAGCTAAGCAAAAAGTCGAAATTTTATTCAACCTGCTTCAAAAGAATAACAGCTGTATTTAATTCTTCTAAAAGATATTGCAATTGTTGGTTAATATTTTCAGGATTATAAATAGAACCTGTCGATTGATAAGCTAAATATCTTTGATAAGTAACAGCTTCCCTTCTTAATTGCGAAATAGTTTTAACAGCTTGATTTATTTCCATTAATTTCTTAAAAGATTCATAATAGCTTTCCGGCTGACCGTCGTATTTAGTCATTAAATGATCTAAATTCATAGTAAGAACATTAGCGCGAGTAACAAACAACTGAACTCCTGCTTCATCCTCTATTGTATCTGCGAGTCTTTCAATTAAAGGAATTATTTCATTTGCGTCAATTATATATTGAGAAGTTTTATCCTTCTTTGAAATTATATTAATAAACGCAGGATTATCCTTAGGAACTGGCTTTAAATCTGAAGGATTGTTAAAACCTTTCTGAGATTCAAAAATTGGAGTTGCAACTTTTTCTTCCTTTGGCTTTAATTGTTTGTTTAATTTAGGTAATGTCCCAGCATAGCCTTTTCCTTGAAGCTCTGCTTCTAATGCTTTGTCTTTTTTGTCCCAAAACCAAGCATGGGAAGGTTGAACAAAACTCAATATTATAAAAAATAAAATAAACTTTTTCATAGTTATATTATAGCGATTTTTTCTATAAAATCAAAATGTTTGACAAAAAAATTATAAGAGTTATAATGTTTCTATAAATAGAAACAAGGTGCGAAATGAAATATTTACAAGAAATATCTAAGCTTGTTAAGAATTTACACTCAGAAGCCGAAATTGAGAGCTTTTTTAAGGAACTTTTAACAGAATCTGAGATTAAAACTTTATCAAAACGATGGCGAATCTTGGATTTATTAGCACAAGGATCAACACAAAGAGATATTGCTAAAGGGCTTAAAGTCAGTCTTTGTAAAGTAACCAGAGGGGCTAAAATTTTAAAAGATAAAGATTCGATATTAGCAAATTATTTAATAAAAGGTGGATATAATGGAAACAATTAACAAATATGAAATTTCAAAAGAAGGTTTTTATGGCAATTTCGGTGGTCAAATTATCTCAGAAGAACTTAAACGAGAATACTCAAAGATTGCAGAAGAATTTTTAAGAATAAAGGATGATTCCAAATTTATATCAGAATTAGATGAACTATTAAAAACTTTCGCAGGTCGTCCGAGTCCTGTTTATTATGCACGTAATTTATCTAAAAAATACAATGCAGAAATATATATTAAACGTGAAGATTTAAATCATACTGGATCACATAAAATTAATCATAGTTTGGGCGAAGCTCTTTTAGCAAAAAAAATGGGCAAAACAAAGCTAATTGCTGAAACTGGAGCAGGTCAACATGGTGTTGCTATTGCAACAGCAGCAGCTCTTGTTGGACTTGAATGTGATGTTTATATGGGCGAAGTCGATATGATTAAAGAAAGTCCTAATGTTGCAAGAATGAAAATGCTTGGGGCAAATGTTATTCCTGTTTTAGAGGGTACAAAAACTCTTAAAGAAGCTGTTGATGCTTCGTTTGCTGCTTATTGCAAAGAATACAAAACAGCAATGTACGCAATAGGTTCTGTTGTTGGTCCGCACCCATTTCCAATGATTGTTGAACATTTCCAATCTGTAATCGGTAGAGAAGCTAGAGGTCAAATGCTCGATATGACTGGCGCATTGCCTGATTATGTTGTAGCTTGCGTAGGCGGTGGCTCAAATTCAATTGGTATATTTAATGGTTTTTTAAATGATGAAGGGGTAAATTTAATAGGTGTAGAGCCTCTAGGTAAAGGGGAAAAGCTTGGAGATAATGCTGCTAGTATAAATTTCGGTAGGGTTGGAGAACTTCATGGTTTCCGTTCAATGTTTTTACAGGATGAAGAAGGTAATGTTGCAGATGCATATTCTGTTGCAAGTGGTTTAGATTATCCTGGTGTTGGCCCAAAACATGCATATTTAAACGAAATTGGTCGTGCTAAATATGTAACAATTGATGATAAAGAAGCAATAGATGCGTTCTTTGAATTTTCAAGAACTGAAGGCATAATCCCTGCTTTAGAAAGTTCGCATGCTGTAGCTCAAGCGATTAAAATAGCTAAAAATTCTCCAAGTGAGACAAAGATTCTTATAAATCTTTCAGGACGCGGTGACAAGGATTTGGATTTTATTTTAAAAAAAATAGGAAAAGAATATTAAAAAATAGAGCCTCTTTTGAGGCTCTATTTTTTAGCTTAATGATTAAACTAATAATTACTTGGCTTTTCGAAGAAATAACTTCTTGGATGAGCGCATACAGGACATACTTCTATAGCATCTTTACCTGTGTATGCAAAACCGCAGTTACCACATTCCCAAGTAATTGCAGGGTCTTTTGAGAATACTATACCTTCTTTAATATTAGCAAGAAGTTTTCTATATCTATCTTCGTGGTCTTTTTCAATTTTTGCAACATTTTCAAAAACAAAGCAATATCATTAAAACCTTCTTCACGAGCTTCTTTAGCGAAGTTTGCATACATTTCTGTCCATTCGTAGTTTTCACCATTAGCAGCATCTTCTAGATTTGTAATTGTATCAGCAACTTTGCCTCCGTGAAGTAGCTTAAACCAAATTTTAGCGTGTTCTTTTTCATTGTTAGCTGTTTCCTCAAAGAATCTACTAATTTGCACATAACCATCTTTTTTTGCTTGCGCCGCATAATAAGTATATTTATTACGAGCTTGTGATTCACCAGCAAAGGCTTCCATTAAATTCTTTTCTGTTTTTGAACCTTTTAATTCCATAATATAAAACTCCTTTCTTTTAGATTTAATTATATTATCATAATTATGCCATTTATGCTAAAATCTTAGTATGAATTTATTTACACAATTAGAGGATATGAATAAACAAGTGCCATTGGCAGAATTAATGCGTCCGAAGACTTTAGAAGAGTTTTTGGGACAGTCTAATGTTGTTGCACCGAATTCGCCTCTTTTAAATCTTCTAAAAACTCAAAGGCTTTTTTCTTTGATTTTTTGGGGTACTCCTGGATGTGGAAAAACAACTCTTGCAAGACTAATTGCAACGCAGGTTAATGCTCAATTTATAGAGCTTTCGGCTGTGTCTTCTGGCATAAAAGAAATTAAAGAAACTGTTGAGAAAGCTCGAGAAGCTTTAAGAATTGGGCAAAAAACAATTTTGTTTATTGATGAGATCCACCGCTATTCTAAAACTCAACAGGATGCTTTATTACCACATCTTGAAAATGGGACTATTTTCTTAATAGGCTCTACTACAGAAAATCCTTCTTTTCAAGTTGTTCCAGCATTACTTTCTAGAGTTCAAGTAATTAGACTTAATCCAATTAATGATATTAGTATGGCTAAAATTATTAATAAAGGCTTTGAATATTTAGAAAAAAACTATCAACCGATACAATATGAAGAAGATGTTATTAAATTTATTGTAAATAACGCACGTGGAGATGCACGATGCGCGCTGAATCTTGTAGAAAACTCATACTTTGCAAGTAATTTTTCAAACGATACTCGCTTACTAACAATTGAAATCCTAGAAAGTATTACTCAAAGAAGAAATACAAGGTATTCTACTCAAGAACACTATGATTGCGCTTCTGCTTTTCAAAAAAGTTTAAGAGGTTCTGATGCAAATGCAGCTATTTATTATTTAGCCAAAATGATTGCTGCAGGAGAAGATCCAAGATTTATTGCAAGAAGATTGATAGTTTGTGCAGCAGAAGATGTTGGGATTGCAGATCCTAATGCAATGAATATTGCAGTAAACGCTTATAAAGCTGTAGAATTAATTGGACTTCCTGAAGGCCGAATCCCACTAGCAAATGCTGTTATATATGTTGCTAATGCTCCTAAATCTAACAAAGCTTGTATAGCAATAGATACTGCACTTGCAGATATTGAAAGCGGATTGGATTACCCTCCGCCAATGCATTTGAGGGATGCTCATTATTCAGATGCTAAAAAATATGGTTTCGGAGTTGGATATAAATACTCACATGATTATCCTGATGAATATCAACAATTTTTACCTGATGAATTAAAAAACAAAAAATATATATAGATTTAAAACTCTTTTTTGTTATTAAATCTTTCTGGATGAGCAGAATTTGAAAGTATTATTTCATAATACTCATTTTTATCAATATCCACTCCCATGCTTTTTGTATTAAGAGTTAATTTTTTCTTCTTTTTTTGTGGCTTATAAGGATTATTTGCCATAGCTAAGAATCTCGTTATTTTCACCTACTTGTAATATTGTAGGTTTATGATTTTTGATTTCTTGTTCATTCAATTGTGCATAAGTAACAATGATTATTTTATCACCAGTTTGAACTTTACGTGCAGCTGCACCATTAACACAAAAACATTTTGAACCACGCTCGCCTTTTATAGCATATGTTTGGAAACGTTCACCATTGTTTATGTCAAGAATTTCGACTTTTTCCCATTCCCTAATACTTGCTTTTTCTAAAAATTCTTCATCAATTGTAATAGAGCCAACATAATTCAAATTAGAATCAGTAATTGTTGCTCGATGTATTTTTGAGTGTAAAAATTCAAATAACATATTTATATTCCCTCTTTCTTTTAATATATCACAAAAGAAATTAGTAACCTGTAGAATATAAAAAAATATTACAAAGCGTTAAGCTTTTATGAGTAAGAGGAGATTAAAATGCTTGAATTATTTGTATTAGAAACTTGTCCATACTGTCTTAAAGTGATGAATTTTTTAGAGAAAGAGCATATGAAATATGAGAAAATTGATATTTCAAACAAAGAATCAGAAGCATCACTTATACAAATTGGGGGAAAAAGACAGGTTCCTTTTTTAATTGATACAGAACGTAATATTCAAATGTATGAATCCAACGATATTATAGAATATCTTAAAACAATCTGCTAAAAAGGACATCCGCCTAAAATCTAGACGGATGTATTTGAAAGGACAATTTGTTTTCTACTTTATTACAATAAGTTTAATGCAATTTGTGGTTGCTGGTTAGCTGTTGCTAACAGTGTTGCCGCAGATTGTTGTAAAATTTGGTATTTAATATAGTTTGAAGATTCTGTTGCAACATCAGCATCTTTTAATGTTGAAATAGATTGAGTTAAGCTTTCTCTCTGAACATCAGTAGACTCAATTGTTGATGTAAGTCTGTTCATATAAGCACCTATTTCAGTAACTCTTAAAGAAATATTATCAATCGCTTTGTCGATATTATTAATAAATTCACGAGCTGAGCTATCATTTCTATAAATTGCATTACACATTTCTGCAATAGTGAAGTTATTTGATCCTGCATCAGAATTTATAGTCGCACTGTTAGCACCAAAAGTAATATCTCCATTTTCAGCTAAAGCTGCAGCTAATGCTGATGCGTAATACTGATCTTTTACATATTTAACAGAACCATCTGTATTAGTTTCAGGAGTGCCGTCTGCTTTTAGAACTCTTGCTTGATAGCAAAATTCTTCAGATTGGGTAGCACTTGTTCTTAAATCGATAAAACCACCTGTGTTAGCTTTTGATGTAAAGCCAAAAATTGTAGTTGATTCTGCGCTTTCAAATAGAAATTTATCCATTACAATAACGCAGTTTTTGTCAGAATACAAACCTACTTGTAAGTTAATATCCTCTGTTCTTGAACCATCAAGCAAATATGTATCGTTAAAATCTGTTACTCTACATAAACGGTTAATTTCTTCCATTCTTTGTTCTACTTCTATTTTAATAGCATTCAAAGAAGCAGAGCCATAAGTTCCGTTAGCTGCTTGCATTGTCAAGTCACGGATTCTTTGTAAATATTCATTTAAAATATCTAACACGCCTTCTTGCGTAGTTAGCATATCTAAGCCCATAGAGGCATTGGTTTCAATAACGTCATAGCCGTTAATTTTTGCTTGCATGCCCTCAACAACTGAGTAGCCTGCTGCGTCATCCTTACCAGAGTTTATCTTGAAACCTGTAGATAATCTCTCCATAGCGGTATTCATACCTGTTGTAGCATCACGTAGATACTTTTGACAGATTAGGGATGACAAATTCGTGTTAATTGTAATTGTAGAAGTTGACCCCATAATTTTGTTCCTTTCAAATTTTCCTTTCGGTATATAAAACGGCATATAAAAAAAGAACTTTACAACTTTAGTTATAGAATCATCTATTTGGAGGAGAGGGGCGGCTAACTCCCTTTGATATCAAGGGTTTTATTTTTCTTGATTTTTAATATTTTATCCATATCTACAACTAAAGTTATAGAAAATTGGGGAGTAGATTATTTGATATTGTCGTAAATAATTTATATAAAATAAGGAGTCAAATATATGAAATTAGAACAATCCGAAACATTACAGTGTCTAATAAACGCTTTTGCAGGAGAATCTCAAGCAAGAAATCGTTACACTTTTTATGCAAAACAAGCTAAAAAAGAAGGTTATGAACAAATTTCAGCTATTTTTTTAGAGACAGCCGAGAATGAGCGAGAGCATGCTAAGTTATTTTATAAACATATCCCTTACTCAGAGCATTGGAAAGTAACAGGAGAATATCCTTTTTTCTTGGGAAATACATTAGAAAATCTCGAAGCAGCAGTTAAAGGAGAAAAAGAAGAATGGGAATATGTTTATAAATACGGTGCACAGGTTGCTAAAGATGAAGGGTTTGATGAAATTTCGGCTTTATTTTCAGGGATTTTAGGAATTGAAAAACATCATTCTCATAGGTTTGAAACTCTTGCTGCTCAATTAAAACTTAAATCAGTATTTCATAAGGAAGAACAAACACAGTGGATTTGCAGAAAATGTGGGCATATACAAATATCTCAATGCGCACCAAACAATTGTCCTGTATGTAAGCATCCACAAGGATACTTTCAAATATTTGTAGAAAGATTTTAGTATTTATTTAGAACAACTCATCATGTCTCTCTCCCTAAGGATAGGGACATGGGGTTGGAATAAGCACTAAAGATCTTTATCCCTTTAGCTAAATCAACTGCAGTGCTATAGCTGGGCTTTGGTTTGCTGTCGCCATTAATGTTGCCGCAGCCTGTTGTAAGATTTGTTGTTGGATATATTGACTCGAAACTTTTGCAATATCCGCATCTCTTATTGTAGAGCGTGATGAAACAAGATTTTCGTATTGGATAGAAATTTCGTCTAATACAGAATCAAGTCGATTAGACACAGAGCCAAGCTCTGTC
>JAZRJK010000086.1:0-8422 GCA_045645765.1 Candidatus Gastranaerophilaceae bacterium | reverse complement strand
GAAAAAAAAGATTTTATAAACGCAAGAAAAATCTTAAAAAACTTTATAAAAAATAATCCAAATGAAAAAAATAATCCAAGATTATCTACTTATGGATGGTTAAAATTTTAGATAAAAACCAAAAAGGGCGGAAAGCTTATAGCTTTCCGCCCTTTTAAAGTATTTATTTAACTCTCCAATAATATTCAACTAAATAACTTATAGCATCAAACGGATGCTCCAAAAATTTAGCTTCTCTAGATGATTTAATTTGGGTATGTGTTGGCACATCAACAATGCTTGAACCTTCTTTAAAAGAAAGATTGTATATGTTATATAAAATCCATTTACATCTTCTTGGATCTATAAATAAATGTCTATCTCCTTTTGAGTTCCGAACACGAGCATTAAATGCTGAAATCCGGTTTAATATTGGAGGATTGTACTCTCTCAATTTAAATTTTATATTTTCATATCCATAATCTTTTAGTGCATTTTTTATGATTGCATAATTTGTATATTCACTTAAAGTACTTCTGTTATCACCAGAAGCATCTCCATTAATTATTATCTCTGATTTATGTTTTGGATAACGCTTTATAAATTCATCAATACATTGCTGTGTTGTTGTTTTTTCTATAACTATCTCATCAAAGAAATAAACATCATTCTCATCTTTATGAGCTAAAGCCCAACACATTGGATCAACATTAAAATCACAAGTTAAATGTAATGGCAAATTAGGATTATATTTAAGTTTTAGTTTATTATTATCATCAAAGTCTTTAACAACGAGTCCTGAAGAATAATCACCAAATTCTCCTAAAACATTAATTTTATAGTATTCCTCATCAAAACTTTCTTTCATAGACTGAATAAAATGAGGAGGCAAATATATATTATTAGTTGTTGGTGCTATTATAAGCCTATAGTTATCTTTTGAATGTTCTTTGAAACGACGCCAAATCCATCCTTTATCAGCTTGAGGATTTGTATGACCAAATAATCTATAACGAAAATCTACCCAATTTTTACCTCTATATGTATTTCTTAACCTACCCAAAAGTTGTTTAAACGATGAATCACTAATTTGCGAAGCTTCTTCAATTTCTGCCCAGTGTAAATTCAACGATTTAAATTTCTCAGGGTCTTCTAATGCTGAAAAAAGAATCTCTGAACCATTTGAAAAAAGTATTATTTTATCAACTTTATTATAAGTATAATCTTTATTTTCTTTAAAACCTAAAGCTTCTAAATGCTCTAAATAACTAACTAAAGTAGTCTTTCTTACAAGCTCATACTCTTTAGCTCCGACTAAACCTCGACAACCAGGATATTTCTTTGCTAAAAGAATTCCCAAAAGAGAACCACACCAAGTTTTACCACTACCATATCCCCCTTGATAAATTGCTACATCTAGAGAATTTGAATGCGGTATTTCTATAAATTCACGTTGTTTGTCAAGTAATTTATAATTCACCATAACCTTCTCCTTTACATTTATCCTCATCCCAATGGCAAAATCTTTGATAAAAATTTACAGAATGTTTCATACAAAATCGTTTAAATGAATTTACGTCAGAAGCTTCCAATAAAGCATTAAAAACTAGTGTAGAAAATTCCCTATCATTATCTATATAACTATGGTTTTCGCATAAAACATCATGAACTAAAGCTGCTATAAGAAATTTGTTATCAGTATTAGGCCCTATTACTCTCCAAAAAAAACGGGGCACCGAAGCCCCGTCAAAACAATAATATTTTGGAATTTCAAAATGATATGTTTTATTTTTATATTTATCAATTAATTGAACCTTAAGCGGTCTTTTGTTTATAAACGGATATTTTTTTATTGATTTTTTGATTTCTTTTTCAGTTGAAGGTAAAATATACCTTATACCTACTCTAGGAATGTCATCAAAAAATACACTTACTTCTTCATTAGAATACCACTCAAGCATTTTCTTTCACCTCCTTTGTAGCTTCTGGGAATTTCTTGTTTTCAAATAAATAATCTAAATCTTTTTCAGAATACCCCAAGCTTAAACCTATTTCGGATATTAAAGGATTTCCTCTATAATATTCATTTGCATATTCGAACTCAATTAAAATTGAAGGATTTGTAATTTCGGCTTTGATTTCATCTGGAGTAATTCCTAAATCTTTGTAAATAGCTAAAAAGACTTCACGTTTAGTAAGCTTTAATTTATTAATACGTTCTTGTTCTTTTTGTGCTTGTTTTTCTTCCCAAGCTTCATTTTTAAATACGTATTCTTCACCGTCTAAAACATATATTTCTTGTGTTTCTTCAATTTTTTCAAGATTATAAAGTTCTTTATCTAGCGGTTGTTCTGTATAAAATTTAATTTTTCCGTTTTGATAACCTAGATACATTTTAAACCTCCCCTTCTGCATAAATGAATCTGAAAACATTTGTTGCACCAGTTGCTGAATAATTAACGCTATATTTGTGACTTTTTAATATAGGTAAACTTACAGCTAGAGTACTATTTGAACCTAAACCCAAACCTACATTGCTAAGGGAATTATTCTCATTAACTATATTTAAATATTGTCCTTGTGAGGCAGCTTTTTTATTTACATATATCCACCCATTAGCTGGAGCCGTATATGTGGTCCCACTTGCCCCTAATGTTAAATCAATATATTTATTTGACGGCATAGCCCAACCGCTAATTTCTGATTTGTCATTATAATTCACAGCTCTGAATGGTTGTTTTGTAGTGAAAGAAACAATTGAGCCATTAACATTAGAAGAACTACCAATAACTGTAGCATTTATTTTAACCCACTGAGTACCATTGCTTCTAAAATGTTCATTTGTTGATGGGTTATACCACCAGTAAGCGTTTGTCTTTATTGTTGGCTCTGTATTTGACACAGTATAAGATAAAGTATTGAACCAAAATCCATCTGTAGTATATATGTCAAAATATTCTGCACTTCCTGTAGCACCAGTATCTTTTAAGAGGATAGAGTTTGTTTCCCATTCAATATTATTTAAACTACCGTCTGCGTTTTTACCATTAGTAGCTAGTCCAACAACACCTGTATCAAGCCATTTAATAGAACCAATGTAGCCCATACCGTTGAATACTTGGTTTATACTAGTTATAACTCCATCAGCAAATGTTACTTTACATATTGGGAAACTACATTCGTAATCTTCTTCTACTCCGTTTATAAAATATTTTACAAGATTTAGAGAAGTATTGTAAAATAAACCTGTTGTCGTTGGATTCGTTGTTCCAGAGCCAATCTTTGCATTTTCATTTGGTCCTAATACAAAATGCGTTCTATTATGGGCTAAACGAAGAACAAAAGTATACTCCCCAGTCAAAGTACCAAAATCAGACCTAGAAACATCCTTAGAGACTTCAAATTCCTCAAACACCCCAACACCATTCGGCACAATAACCTTTGAACCAGCTTTTAAGGTTAAAACACCATCAGCTAATTCTAGCTTTATCCTCTGTGGAATTTCTAGTAAACAGTTGGTGATTTGAGTTTGTCTTAAAGCATTTGAAGAGTTTGCAAGAGCAGATATACCCGCATTTTCTTTATTGGTTAAATCATTTAATGCTTGTATTCGTTTATCTTCAATATCTTTAACACCACCTTCTACTTGAGTTACTACATCAACCCAAGAAGTGTCTGATACTGTGTTACCAACACAAATATATAAGAGTTTTTTTACCGCATTAGGTTGAACTGTGTCGGAGTTGCCGTAAATTGGGTTTGAAAGTGAAGCATTAAAGGTTACTTTTGTAGAGCCAACTCCATCACCACCAGAGCCTTGTGAACCAGCCGAGGTCTTAGTAAATACACCAGTCCAGTGAGAATTGTCATAATATTCATTCGTATTAACATCAAAAGTAAATGTACCAGTGATGTTTGGCAACCCAGCTTCAACACTATCACCAACTTCTGATGTTGTGCCTGTTACTTGTTCAAAATAATTATTACGTGGTAAGAATACACGCTCATTAGCAGTATCTACACCATAATACCAAGCTGAACCTAAAGAGTTAAAAGAACTATCAATAGCAGATTTATTAGCTATATCATAAAATTTATGACCGTTTGGATGAACTTTAATTTCTACACCATTAACTATTTCTGTTGATGTGGCTTCATTATACTCCTCTAAACACTTGTTATAGAAATCAGGATATCCATATCTTGAACCAGTGATAGCATCTTTGTAGACATAAGTTCCTTGTAGAGCCCAACCTTTAGATTCTTCATAAGACAAAACTTTGTCAGATAATTTTGTATCAAATAGTTGATATGTATTAAATCCGACCCAAGATTTTGTTTTACCATCTGTCATTAAGAATTTTCCAGCACATCCTTCTTGAGAGGGTAGTTCTAATTCTTTTGCGACATTTTCTAATTCTGATTTTATAACATATTGTGCATCATTTTTGAGTTCACTAACATTAATCGGTAAATCAGCTTTTAAAGCATAATTACCACTATCTTGTTTCTTAGCAATTTTATCTTCTAAGCTCGCTTTAACATTATTCATGTATTCAAAGGTAACATTAGAATTTTGTTCTGCATAATATTTTGCGTTATCTCGATGCAATTTCGCTTCATCACGATATTTTTGAGCTTGTTCTGCAAAATACTGAGCTCTATTATTTGTCGCTGAAATTATTTGTTTAGTAGAAGGAGCTGAGATATTTAACTCAGCTCCTGATGATGTTGTATAAACTTTTATTACATTTTTTTTATCCATAATTTAAGCCCCCTTTACTTTTCTTGGGTAAACAATAATTCTATTTAAATCTCCATAAGTTGTATCAGCAATAAACATTGTATTCTCAATGTTTTTTCCTATTTCACAAGCTTTTATTCCATAAAAATAAATTTCATAAGGCTTTTGTTTTGGTACATTTAGTAAATCTGTATATTCAGGTGTTAAAACAAAAGTTACAGTATCAGAATCTGTAACTGCGACTTGTAATTCTTCACCAACAAGGTTTCTATCAGAATCTTGTATCGCAAAAAATACAGTATAATTTTTATTCTTATCTAATCCAGATACAACAAGTTCTCCACTATCGCCTTGATATAGAGAAATTGTCCCATCATTATCTATAATTAAACTCATAATATATTCCTTTCTAAATTAAAAATCAGTAATACTTATTTCTCGACTTGGTAAAAAATAAACTGTATTAATACTTACATTGGATGATACGACATCTCCATCAAAAACTGGAATAGTCATTAACTCAGCAGCATTATCATCAGCACTAGAACGGTTTTTTAGTTTAATAGTGGTGTTATTTATAATTAAATCTCCTTTTGCAGAAGAATTTGGAATTATTAATAAATACCCATTTGATGATACGGTATAAGTTGTATCAGCATTAACTGTAACAGTTGCACAGTTTTCCCAATTTGGAACCATCGAAGCCTTATTGATTAAAAGCTTAGTTTTGTTTTTATAATCTTCTATTGTTGAATGTAGTGTATTGATTGAGTCCGTAGAGCTTTCAGATATATCATTTAATCTAGCATTTAAAGTGGCGATATTTGATAATATTGACGATATGCTTGTTAATATCGAATCTGATGAGTCAGATATTTTATTATCTAAATACATGAAATTTTTATTCATTGTATCAGAACTCGCTAATGAACCGTATTCTATATCTATAAGTGGCATTATTTTTTCCCTCCTTCTATAATTATTACGTCGTAAATTTTATCTATTTTTGCTTGCATTATACTTAATTGCTCTTTTAAATCATTATATTGTTCCTTGGTAGAGTAAGTATGAGCAATGTCGTTTAATATCTCACGATGCTTGACTTCAAGCTTCTCAGGAGTAACGAATAAATTGTATTGAAACAAAAGTGCAATAAATACAACCCCTATTGGCAAATATTTATATAAATACTTTTCCATACTAACCTCACTTTAATGCAGCCATTGCTAACTGCACAGCTAATTGTGACATTTGTGCTGCTAAATTAGATGATTCCGTTGAATTTTGAGATTTCTTCGCATTACCTTGGCTTGTTGCAAGTGATTGCTGTTGATTTGTAGCAATGGCATTATATCCATTCATATACAACAACATTAAATTACTCAAAACTTTCGCCATATCATCCTGAGAACTTCCTAATAATTCATTCGCATAATTAGCTATTTGATTTGCATTATTTTGAGCTAAATTATTGTACATATTTGTTGCTTGAGAGGAGCGAACCATATTCCTATTAGAAAGCGGATTTACAATATTGTTTTCTAAATTTTTTGCGGATTCAGAATTCAAAGTGTTGATAAAGGAATTCATTTTTGCTTGATTTGTTACGGAATTAAGAGTCGGATTTAAGTATTCTTCAAGCAAATTTCCCATATTGTTATTAACATAATCATTAATTGTGCTAAACGCAGTATTGGGATTAAAAACAGAAGTCGTCCCTTTATTAGTGGTTTTGCTTGTAACAAAAGGATTTGTAGTGGTTGTATTTCCATAAACTGTTTTACTTGTTGTTTTTGTAGATTTTTTTCCCATTTTTTTATTCCTTTCTAAATTTTTGTTTTAATTTTTCCGAATTCTATATTGTTAATACAAAAATTCTGTCCAAATTCTTTTGTATAAAAACTCATTTGCAGAGTCTTAAAATATGTTGCAGGAAGCTTTTTTATTACGTTAATTTTTTCATGAGGGAAAATATTAACGTCCCAGTAACCTTTATCAAAATAAAGAACATTTTTCAGAGTTTTTGACACGATATGACGAATTTTTGTAGTCAAAGAATTATAATCTTTCATATATTCAATATAGAAATCATTACTGTAATACATATTCATTGTGATTTTAGGCGGATAAGTAAGTATTTTTAAGGAGTTCTCTACAGCGAGATTTAAAGGAGCACAATTATAAAAAGCTTCTATAAACTCTCCATCGAATTCACCAGAATTATATTCTTCATAGATTTTTTTGCCAGCAGAATAAAGCTTCCCACCAATAACTCTAATACTATTTATTTTTTGAGATTTTCTTTTTACCCAAGTACTATGAATGTAATCATAGATCATAATTGTTGAATATTTAGATTCTTCATTAGGTAATAAAAACCAAACTTCATTTTTATGAGAGGTTACAACGGATAAAGCTTTAATCTGTTCTAATTGAGAATTCGGGATTTCAAATAGTTCATCCTGAATTTCTAAAGCAATATTTTCGCCTAAAGTTTTGTCTCCATTAATTACTTGTAAAAATGAAAATACTCCCTTTTTAGTATCATCATAGAAATATAACTGTGTACCATGAAAAACTAAAGCTTCTTGGCTAGCACATCCTCCAGGTGAGTCAAAAGATTTGTAAAAAGTCTGATTATCCTCATCTTGAGCAATCATACAAGAAGAATTTGAATGAAATACTGCTAAAGAACCTAAATAAGGATAAATTGCAGTAATCTTTTTAACAAATTCAATATACCCAGCTGATGTAACAATTTCTGCATCAGAAGTCGCAAAATCATAAATGTTTTCTTGAACGGAATACCATAAAATTTGCCCGTTAAATATCCAAAGCCTTCCCGCAAAAATAACAAGCCCAAGTCCTTTAACAGTTCTACCATCCATATCAGTAAGATTCATTATAGTAACTTCGTCAAGATTACCCTCCGAATCAAATTTTTCAATTTCAATAGCTAAAATTTCTTCTGAATTAGAAAACACCCATAAGTCTGACCAACCTTGAGTAACATCAGTTGCACAAGATTTTCCAGTTACACTAAGAGAGTTCTTTTTTAAGACAAGCTCTCCAGTCTCTGGTAAAAATAAATATATTTTACCTTCTAAATTAGATTCTGTATGCACAAAGAAATATGTTTTTGCTTTTTGCACACTTTCAAAAATATTTACAACATTTTCTCCATCTGGAATATAATCACTTACTGCAAAATTTCCATTCATAGTACGAATTCCAACGCCAGAATTGTTTTCAGTAGAAAATAACTCGACGTTTTGCATATTCGTCGCTGTTATAGCTGAACTTGAATATTGCGCATCATTACGATTAATTCCAGAAAAATTATTGCAAATTAAAGAAGTTTTTTGCATAATTTCTCCTTTCAAATATTAATTTTTATGTAAATTTTAGCCTTTTTTAAAATTAAACTTTACATTTCTTAACAAAATGCAAGAAAAAAGGCAATTTTTTAAAACAAATATACTTTATATATATGTAAGAGATAAACAATCGGAGCTTTAAAAAATGTTATTCACAGTAGATACAGTAAAAACAGAAGACTTAAACTCAATCAACAATTTCTTCGCAAATATCGAAAACGAATTCGAACCTGTTGCGACTGTTGAAGACGAAACTCCAGTTGAAACTCCTGTAACAAGATACATTTCATCTCTAGTTTGTGGACAATACGCTAAAGCAGTT
>JAZRJK010000085.1:0-26912 GCA_045645765.1 Candidatus Gastranaerophilaceae bacterium | reverse complement strand
ACGACATGGCTACGATCCGACTTACACTAACCTTCTACACACATGAGGAATTATTAAAAAAGATTCCAAACCCAACTTTTATAAGTCGGGTTTTTTTTTGTTTCATCAAAGCCCTATTAATATGTTATAATAACCTTATGATTAAACAAGGTGACACCATTGGCATTATAGCATTAGGAGGAAATTGCGAGCGAAGTCTCGTAGAATTAGCTATTCAAAATATTGAAACTTTAGGGTTTAAAGTAAAACTTTCGAATAACATCTATTCTGAAAATAATTATTTGGCAGGTTCTGATGACGAAAAAGTAAGTGAATTACATAGATTTTTTTTAGATCCAGAAATTAAGCTTATATTAAATGCTAGAGGAGGTTATGGTTCGATTCGTTTAATAAATAAAATCGATTACAATATTGTAAAGACAAATCAAAAAATTTTTTGTGGCTTTTCAGACATAACAGCATTATTATTAATGTTTTATAAAAAATGCGGGCTTATAACATATCACGGTCCTATGGCATGTAGCGATTTTTCTAGAGCAAATTTCATTAATTCTTATCAATCCGACTGTGTTGGGGAAGATTCTTTGGCCAAATTTTTTAAAGCAATAAACGGAGAACCTTTAGAGTTTGTTGGATCAAAATTTTATAAGTCAGGATCAGCTGAAGGGATTCTTTGGGGCGGAAATCTTTCAACTGTTGTTTCGCTTTGTGGACAAGATTTTATTCCAGAGGAAGACTTTATATTTTTTGCAGAAGATTTAAATGAGCCTGTTTATAAAATTGATAAAATGTTTACGCAGTTGTTTAACATTGAACAATTTTATAAAAATTGTAAAGGTATTATTTTAGGTGATTTTTTAAATACCGATAATAGAGAATGGCTTGATGAATTATTTAAATCATTCACCCCACCAACAATTGGAGGATTTAAGATAACGCATGCCGAAGAAAAAATCACATTGCCAATAGGGAAAAAAGCTTTGATTAAAAATTGTACATTGTATATAAAATAAGCAAAAAAAATTTTTACGTTTTTTATAAAAGTATGAAGACTTCAATAAATTCTACTACAAATTTTCAGGCGAATTATGTTATGAGCACAAAAGTAAAAAGGAAGCCTTTTCTTAAAAAAAGTTGTGATCAGCTTGTTTCATTTGTTAAATTTGACAAAAGTTCAGAATACGATATAAAAACAATTCTAAAATTACAAGAAAAATGGCAACCTTCACTTGTTGATGATATTTTGTATCATTTGATAAGTATATGGCGAGAAAAAGTTTCAATTTACTTTTTGACAAAACAAAATCGAAATTTTAAAGAACTTGATTATTCAGATATTTTAGGAATTGTAACAACATTTCCAAATAATAAAAATCAAGTATGTATTGATTTTTTACAAGTATCTCCAAAATATTTAAACAATAAAAATAGAAAATTGAATTCCGTTACAGATTTTTTTTCTGATAAATACACTTATTGCGGTAGTGCTATTTTAAATTGCTTAAAAGAAACCTATTCAAATAAAGATTTATATCTATATCATTCAGAAAATAATATAGATTTTTATAAAAAAAATGGGTTCGTACAAAACTTCGAAAATAATTTAGTTTCTGTTTATAAAAACTTTGATAAACAAGTAAAATAATAGTTTTTATTTATTTATTCATTTATAATAACTCACGCTTGACCTTTGCAAAACTCTTGTTAACGGATTCAAAAAGATTTTCATAAAAAATTAATTCTGCATCAGAAGCTGCAGATATATTTTTAATAAGTTTATCTTTTAAAGGATTAGCAGTTTCTTCTATATTAAATCCAAAAACTCTTAAATCCATTTTTAATGTTACAGCAATCATAAAAAAAGATTTTAATGATGGTATATAACAACCGCTTTCAATTCTTGATATGTGTTGTGTACTTAATTCTACTTTTTCAGCAAGTTCTTCTTGAGTCAAACCTAATCTTTTGCGATGTTCTTTTATTTGTTTCGCTAAAAATATTTTATCATCAAATTTCATCATATTCATACCCTCTATTGTTAAAATATGACGTAAACGAATATTTTTTAATTAGACGAACGCATATATTTAAAGTATCCATTAACGCATACGAATACATATTTCTTAATATTATATTGCATGCGCATATATTTAATGTAATACTATGTGCATGCAAATGATAAACGGGAGAAATTAATGAAAATAGATTTAGTTTATTTATGGGTAGATAATGAAGATAAAAATTGGTCTTGTAAAAAAGAACAATTCACACTAGAAAAAACTTATAGTGATGAAGCGATAAATCCATGTCGATTTGTTAATAGTGACGAATTAAAGTATTCACTTCGTTCTGTTGAAATGAATGCTCCTTGGATAAATATGATTTATATTATTACTGATGAGCAAATTCCTTCTTGGATTAATGTTGACAATCCCAAAATTAAAATTATTGATCATAAAGATATTATACCCGCAGATAAATTACCTTTATTTAACTCGTGTGCACTTGAGAGCCGAATTCCATATATTAAGGATTTATCAGAATATTTTTTATATGCAAATGATGATACATATTTTTGGAAAGCTGTAGATGAAAGTTTTTTCTTTAAGAATAACTATCCAATTATTAGAGGACTTAAGTATTTAAACAAAAAAAAGAAATACAATGGTTTATATACAAAGAGTATTTTGAAGGCTTATAATTTGATAATATCAAAATACACTCCTTATTTTTATGCTTTTTTACCGCATCACAATATTGATGCATATAAAAAATCCACTTTTATAAATTGTATAAAAGAGTTTCCCGATGATTTTGCAAAAAATTTGAATAATCGATTTAGAGATGATAATGATTTGCAAAGAGTGATTGTATCTTATTATTCGTTGGTTAAGAATCAAGGTTATTTAAAAATTGTTAAAAAAAATTTATTAGAAAAAATATTTAATCTTGAAACGGATTCAGAAATTATTAATATAAAATCTCGAACGATAAAGAAAATTAATAAAGTTAATACAAAATTATTGTGCTTAAATGACAATACTCAAACAAAAATGGATGATAAAGAGAGTATTAAACAGGTTTTAGAATGTAAGTTTAATAAGAAATCTTCTTTTGAAAGATAAAAGGGGGAAATATGGCTAAAGTTAGTATAATTATTCCAGTATATAATGTTGAAGAATATATAGAGAAAGCTCTTGATAGCGCTTGCAATCAAACATTAGAAGATATTGAAATTATTTGTATAGATGACTGTTCTACTGACAAAAGTGTTGAGATCATAAAAAGATATGCTGAAAGAGATTCTCGTATTAAACTTTTAAAAACTGAAATTAATCAAGGACAGGGAAATGCAAGAAATTTAGGGTTAAAACATGTTAATGCAGAATATATAATGTTTCTTGATCCTGATGACTGGTTTGCACTAAATGCTTGTGAATTAGCTTATAATCAAATTAAGACTAATGATAACGACGTTGTAAATTTTAACTATTATATTTTCTATGAGAAAAATAATAAATATAAATTTAGAAATGGAGTAAAAGCTTTTAAAAATGTCAAAAACAAGAATCAAATAGATTTAAATGAATTAGAAAATTTTAAGATTCCAGGAGGATCTGTTTGGGATCATATATATAAAACAGATTTTATAAAACAAAATAATATTGAATTTGGTTATGGACACTGTGGAGAAGATAATATATTCTTTTTAAAATCAATGCTATTGGCAAAAACAATTTCTATAATCAAGGAACCTCTTTATTATTACCGAAAAAGACATAATAAGACTTCTTGTACAGATACTGATATGTATTGTTTTGAAGGAATTGATGCAAAAGCGGAGTGCTACAATATTGTAAAAAAATATATAAGCAATAATAAGTTTAACATAGGAGTTATATATTGCCTGAATTCAGTAATTCATATTTTTGAAGCGAATAATAAAAAAATTAAAAACATTAAAATAAAAATAAAATTTTATAATGAAATCAAAAAGTTGTTGTCATTAATTGCTATTGAATGCAATATTGATAAATCAATTAAAGCCAAAATAAAAAATAGAGATATTTTTAGGATTATTAAGTATAATTTTTATTTATATTTCTTTTTTAAAACAATTGATCATTTTTTTTCAATTTATATTGAAGAAGAAAAATTAAAAATAAAGATTTTGGGCTTAAGATTTACTTTTAAAGCATAAGTTGCAGATAAAGATAACTCATGCTAGAATTAATTCAGCCGTACTCCCCGGGGACTTAGCGGATCTCTTGACTCGAACGCTTTTGCGAGGGGCAGAGCCTACTGTGAGGGGTATAGGAATTTAGCCGATGTTTTTATGGCTGTTGATAGTTCAGAATAGGATGGCGTAAGCTATCGAACCGTGTCAGGATGGAAACATAGCAGCACTAAGATAATCCTTGCGGGTGTCGTATCTCTGAAAAGTAGGTCCTAAAACCTGAAACTAAATTTTTCTATTTCGATAGGTAGTGGTACGGTTTTTATCTCAATATCAACTTAATTAGGGAATTATGATTACATTTGGAAGTTCATTTATAACAAATACATTTATTGAAAGAAAAGACAAATTTAATTCTTATAAAGATTATAAAGTAAGTTTTGTTGAACTAGACATTAATTCTAATTCAGATTGTGATGCTCTGCGAAGTATCGGCATGGGTTGGGATAGAGGTTCAACTTTTGCATTAGATTTATATGATTATTTTATAATGCAAAGACTTTGTTGTTTTCGCAATGATATGCCTCAATATAAATACTATGCAATTACAAATAATACTAATGGAGTAACAAATTCTGATTCAATTTTAGGAGTTGCGTCTATTGTTGAACATTCTGATGGTACTTATTATATTCAACAACTACAAACAAATCCTGAACATAAATATGGTTCAAAAATAAGAACTTTTAAAAAAATTGGTGAAAGTTTAGTAAAAAACATTTTAGATAAATTTCCAAATAAAAGTTTCCAATTACTT
Organism: Candidatus Gastranaerophilaceae bacterium; assembly: GCA_045645765.1. GTDB lineage: Bacteria > Cyanobacteriota > Vampirovibrionia > Gastranaerophilales > Gastranaerophilaceae > CAG-196. The sequence continues at coordinate 21,918 of JAZRJK010000085.1, read as the reverse complement.
GCAACAAACTTAGGTGTAGAAAATTTTTACAAAAGATTCGGTTTTAAAATAGAACCAAAATCGATTTATATGAAACTTAGTCGTTAGTCTTTGCTTCACGTCTAGCAAGCAATTCGTCTTTGCGTTCTAATTTTTCATAAAGCTGGCTATTAATTTCTCCACCAATAAGGATTAGAAGTGATGTATAATACATCCACATCATCATAATTGCAAAACCCGCAATCGTACCATAAACAAAGTTATAAGTATGTAAGTTATTTATGTAAATAGAAAAGCCCCAAGAACCTAAAAGCCAAGAAATACAGAAAAATATTGACCCTGGTAATGCGCTATGACGCCTTAATCTCTCATGTCCAGTCAAGTCTGGTAATATATAGTAGCTTAAATAAGCTAAGATAAACAAAGTTAAAAACGCAATTGGCCAACGGATAAGTAACATTATGTTAGCTAAATGTTCGCCCATTCCTATATATGTTACTAAAAATTTGATTATAACTTTACCAAAGACAATTAAAGTTATGCTTAAAAATAAAACCAAAGTGTGAACCAAAACCATAACTAATGCTAATAGTCTAGAATAAAAAAAGTTTCTTGTTTCTTTCACTTTATAAGCTCTGTTTAAGCCTTTAGCAATAATAGCCATAGTATTTGTAGATAAGAATAAAGTAATACAAAAACCAATTACAGCTATAATTCCACTTTTTGAATAAAAGAAAATCTCATTTAAAACAGTATGAATAACGTTCATTGCATCCGAAGGAACTATATTTTGCATGAAAATTAAAATCGGTTGCATAAAAGAATGTTTTCCTATCCAACCAAACAAAGCTGTTAAAAATAACATAACAGGACAGATTCCAATACATAGCATAAAGCCCATCTCAGAAGCCATTCCAAAAAAATCATGTTCAACTACTGATTGGATAATATTCCTTATTGTTTTTATATTATTTTTTAATGTTATTCTAATATTCACAATTTAATCTCTTTCAGTAACTTCTCTATTGAATCTTTTATTGAAGCTTTTATTGTACAACCTGCAGCAAAAGTGTGTCCACCACCACCAAATTGTTCACAAATTTTTGCAACATCAATTTTTTTACTTCTCATAGAAACTTTAGTGACTTTTGATTCAACCTCTTTAAGAACAAAAGCAACTTCTGTAGAATCTATAGCTCTTAAAGTTTCGGCTATTCCATCTGTATAATCATCTCCAGCAGAAAACTTTTCTAAATCTTTTTTATAAACTGTTGTATAGGCTATTTTGTTATCATTTAAAAATTCTGCTTTGTTAACACAATAATTTTGGAACAAAACAAAATTTTTAGTTTTACTTTCGTAACAAAGCTTATAAAGCTTACTAGGATTTGCGCCTAGTTCAATTAAGTCAGCAGCAGCTCTTAGCGCATTTGGAGAAGTGTTTTCATACTTGAAATTACCCGTATCAGTCATAATAGCTGTATATAAGCAAATCGCAGCATCATTAGTAAATTCCCAATCATTTTTTTTAAAATAATTATATAAAACTTCACCGCAAGAACTAGCTTCAGGCTCTATTAGATTATAATCTCCGTAAGCAATGTTAGTTTTATGGTGATCTATATTTATTCTACATTTACCCCTATCAAAAAATATTTTAGCATCTCTAACCCTATCTATAGCTGCCACATCAAGGGCTATAACTAAATCATAGACAAGAGATTGATCAAAATATCTTTGAGCTTTTTCTATATTAGGTAAAAATTTATAATTAAAAGGTATGTTTGAGACAACGCTCATATCAGCTTTTTTCTTAAAACGTTTTTCTACCATAGAATACAATGCGCACATTGAACCTAACGTGTCTCCATCAGGATTAACATGGCTTAATAAAAGTATCTTTTTCGCACTCTTTATGATATCATCTAAATTAAATTCCATTCTGACAGCATAACATAAAGGGATTAAATGAGCAAAGTTCTTTATACAGATTTTGAAGGAGTTGATGACATCATTGGTGCAATGATGGATAATCCTCAGTTAAAAAAAGCTTTAACACGAACAAACATGTATAAATTTTGGGATAGTATTTTACCAGAAAAATTTAAAGGTAAATCTCGTCCTTATGGAATGCTCCCAGGTGGTATAATGACAGTTGCTTGCCAAAACCCAGTTGTAGCGCAAGAACTCAGTTTGCACAAGATTATCTTAGTTAAAAAGTTTGAACCTTATGCAAAAAGCTTAAAAATGCGCGTTTTAGATTTAAAATTTGATCCTAAGCGTTGGGAAGCTGTAAATTAAGCTTCCCTAAAAATTGTTTGTTCTCTGTCTGGGCCAACAGATATGATGCCTACAGGAGCGCCAATTAAATCTTCAACGCGAGCGATGTATTTTTTAGCATTTTCTGGTAAGTCTTCATAATTTCTTATACCAGTTAAATCACATTTCCAGCCTTCATGTGTTTCATAAATAGGTTCTAAATACTTGTGAATAAACACATCTGTTGGGTATGAGGTGTAAACTTTATCATTTCTGCAATCTTTGTAAGCTACACAAATTTTGATTTCATCAAATGTATCAAACACATCAATCTTTGTTAAAGCTACATTAGTTATACCACCAACTAATACAGCGTACTTCATAATAACCGAATCAAACCAACCACAACGTCTTGGACGACCTGTTGTAACCCCGAATTCATGTCCTATTTCTTGAATTTTTTTACCAGTTTCGTCTGTTAATTCTGTAACAAAAGGACCTTCTCCGACTCTAGTTACATAAGCTTTTGAAACACCAACAACTTCTTCTATCATTGTTGGACCATATCCACTCCCTGTAGCGGCACCACCACCAATTGGATTTGAGCTAGTTACAAAAGGATATGTGCCGTAATCAATATCGAGCATAACACCTTGTGCTCCTTCAAAAAGGACGGTCTTATCTTTAAATCGATTAAGCATGTCTTGCCATTCAAAACAAACGTATGGTCTAAATAGTTCAGCATATTTTTCACACATTGATAAAATACAGTCTTTTGTGTAAGGTTCTAGCCCGTATACATTTTCTAAAGTTTTGTTTTTAATAGGTAAAACCATTTCAATTTTTTCGTTTAAGGCATCTAAAGAATATAAATCTTGAATTTTAAACGCAATTCTTGCCATTTTATCGGTATAAGTTGGTCCAATTCCTCGTTTTGTTGTACCGATTTTACCTTTACCAGAATTAGCTTCTGACCAGCCATCCACTTCTATATGATATGGCATTGTAATTGTTGCAAGCGGAGAAACTTTTAAATTATCAAATTTAACACCTTGTTGTTTTAGCTCATTAATCTCTTTTTCAAAAGATTCTGGATGGATAACAGTTCCGGCTCCAATAAAGCAAATAGCTTTATCATATAAAATACCAGAAGGGATAAGATGAAACTTATAAGTGTTTCCATTAGCAACAACAGTATGACCTGCATTGCATCCGCCTTGATAACGAATGATTAAATCTGCTTGTTGTGCTAATAAATCTGTAATCTTAGCCTTACCTTCATCGCCCCATTGAGCACCTATAACAACAGTATTTTTCATTTTTTCTCCTTATAAAACTATAAAGCCGGATACAATCCGACTTTATTTTAATATTATTGACTAGTTTTTGCAGCTTTCTGTTTTGCTTGTACATCTAGCATTGAATTATGTGCCATCATATACACCGAACATATTTTGTAATTTTTTAAATACCAAGCACAATTTTCTTGCATACAAACAATTTCTACTTGCGATCCCACACTCATTAGTGGACATAATGGTATTGTTTTTTCTTGAGGTGCCATTTTAATCTCCTATATTTTATTAGCCATTTTTATTAAATTACAGTTTTCGCTACGTTTGCGTTCTTCATCTTTGTAGATTTTTGTACGATTAATAACTTCATCAAAATCTATAAGATGGGCATTGAAATCAGGGCCATCTACACAGGCGAATTTTGTTTCACCACCAACAGTAACCCTGCAAGCTCCGCACATGCCAGTGCCATCAACCATTATAGGATTCATGCTAGCTTCGGTGTAAATGTCTTTATCTCGAGTTAATTCTGCTACCGCTCTCATCATTGGCATGGGTCCAACTGCGATTGCATAATCAACTTTTTCTTGATTCATAATTCTTTCAAGCACTTGTGTTACAAAACCTTTTTCACCCAAAGTACCATCATCAGTTGTTATAAATAATTCAGTGCAAGCATCTTTCATTTTTTCTTGCCAGAAAATAAGTTCTTTTGTTCTTGCACCCATAATCATGTAAACCTTATTACCAGCTTCTTTAAAGGCTTTTGCGATTAAATAACAAGGAGCTGCTCCATAACCACCTGCAAGACAAACAACTGTTCCGTAGTTTTTTATGTGAGTTGGTTGCCCAAGCGGACCGACTAAATCAACAAGCTCTTCTCCAACATTTAACTCAGCAAGTTTCTTTGTAGAATATCCTACAGCCATAAATACGATAGTTAGAGCTCCCGTTTCTTTATTAACATCAGCAATCGTAAGCGGAACGCGTTCTCCGTTTTCTTCAGCTCTAAAGATAATGAATTGTCCAGCTTGCGCATTTCTAACAATATATGGCGCTTCAATAGTTAGTTCATATTGATTTGGACAAAGTTCTTTTTTTGCTAATATTTTATAAGCCATTTTTCTTAACTCTCCTACTCAAACATCTTATCACAAGAGAGTTAAATTGTATAGAAGATAATTTTAACGATTACCTATAAGAATAATCGGCAAATCATTTTCTTTTGCAAAACGCAAGAAATACTCCGGTAATTCTTCAAAGGTATTTACTTTTGCAACAAGGCCTTTAACCTTAGCATTTAATCCAACCATTTCATTATGTGAACCATGTAGTTTTTCTTTTGTTTCAATAATCAACTGATCTCTAGAGAAAGTGAATGCGTCTAAAATATCTTGCATTTTGTATGTTTTATTGTCTATTGTCAGATCTTTCAAGTTTATAAGTTGTGTTTCCGGATATTTTTTGCTCATTATAAATTCTGCAATCTTTGCATAAGACAAATCATCTATTTCTATACCTCGTTCTGTTTTTAAGAAATCTATAAATTGATCTTTTACAAAACTTCTATGATGTCCGTTTTCAAAAAGTTCGTCTACAAAATCTTGTAAACCTTTACTACTTCCTGAGGCTGTATTTGAATAATATGCGTGAGATATATTTGCATTATTAACATCTAAAATAAATCCGAACTGTCTTCCACAATAAGTTGAAGTATTATCCACACTAATCATAGAAAGAGATTGTGCTGAATTATTTAATGGGTTTTTAGCAAGAGTTTTAAATATATTAAACCATTTTATAGAACCATCTCCAGGCATATGAATAATAAATCTTAGCGCTTTTTTCAGAATATGATTAAAACCATACTTGAACATATCTTCATTATCAGCAATTTCGTTCAGATTTAAGACTTTAAATTCGCATTCTTTACCATCAAGCATTGCAGTTGTTCTTCCAAACGTACGTGCTTCAAGTATTTCGCCATTTGCTTTTACACGTTCCGGAACATCTACCCATTTAGTTGGTGTTACAACAACTTGTTTCTCTTTTAATAATTGAACTTGCTCTTCTATTGCTGCGACTTGTTTCTCAAAAGCTTGACTTAAATCATCAAGTGATGTAGCACCTTTAACGTGATCTATTGCAAATTTTTCGCTTACACTTACTAAGTCAGCCTTTGCCATTATTTTGTAAATTAACCAGTCCTGAGGTCTGCGAGCGAGTGTTGCTATTGTTCTTTCATTCAAAACACCATTATTAAAATCTTTAAACCAATGGTGATTTTCTACAATTGAAATAATTCTGCCTTTCATATCATCACTTAGTTTAAATCTATCAAGAATAGAATATACATACTCAGATGAAAGACCGGCATGTCCCGTGTCAGAATTACTTCCTAAATATCTTTTACCTATATCATGTAAAAGAGTAGAAAATTTAAGTACGATTTTATCTTGATCATTAAGTTTTGCATAGTCAAGATCTTTTAATGAATCCTGTAAAACTTTTAATATATGTACATCTAAAGAATATTGAGTTCCGTTATGTTGTGGTTTTGAAAAATATGCGGCAAATTCAGGTATCCCTTTTAGAATACTATTCAAGAAACCTTTAACTTCTTTTGGTAAAGGAATATCATCCGCTACCCTATTATACTTTGTAAAGTTTTCTATTTCTTTTATCATTTTTTGTGCAGTTGCAAGCTCTTGTGGCTTAAGATCTAGGCCACTTAAATCTCTTGTATTAAGTAACCCTTCAAAGCCCAATGCAGTTTGTTCATATCCTAGAAGTGAGGCTATATTTGTACCAGAGTCAAATTCATTTATAGTTTTCAATTTAGCATTATTTATCATGTCTAAAATATTATTATATTTTGTTTCATCCATTTGCTCAAATATTGTTTCAAACTTTTTAATAAAATCACGTCTTGTTAACATTTTTTGTCCAAGAGCATAATTTCTAAAATTAGCCGGTATGTTTTTAACAATTTTCCAAACTTGTTCATCTGAAATATTTGTTACATGTTTTAAAGAGGATAAAACATCAGCTTTAGTCATTGAATGATAATCACTATTTTGTTCAATTAAACTTGTAAGTTCATTTACAATATTACCAAAGTTCTCTTTTTTAGAACCTCTAGCTCGATATTCTAAAGAACCGCCAACGTCCATTTTTATACAAGTTCCATTCCTCATTGCTGAGTTATCATTTTTAGGCGCATCCCAATTCGCTAGCCAAGCGTCTGTTACAAAGCTATCGAACAATTTTTCGCTCCTTGCTACTTCGCCGACACTTGGTACATATTCACTCGCCATACCAAGTATCGTTCCATCACTATTAAACATTATTTTCATATTAGGCGCATCAATTCCAGCTGCTCTATAAAGCTCAGAAGCCATCACCTCTTGAACACTTTGTTCAAGTTTTGTTTCGTCAGGAAATTTTAAATAATATAGCTTATCACCAATCATTGCAAAATCACCCTCATTAGATCCACCCGTTTTTGAGTTTAAAAATCTTGTAACTTTTACTTCTTCTCCATTTATTATTACGTCATATTCTTTTGTATTATTACCATAACGAGTTTTAAAGCTTTCTAATGCTTCTTTTGATTTTAAGATATCTTCATTAGTCATTTTTAATGTAGGAATTTCGATATTTTCAGCTTGCTTAATTTCTTTTGAAAAATCACAACCAATTAATTCATTCATGCGTTTGATAAATTCTTCTCTTGAATATTGAAGTTGAATACCGTTTTTTCCAAATTGTTCAAAATCTGCGTTTCTTATTACATCATCAGCTTCTTTGGTGTTAGCAAATGCTTTTAAGAATGTGCTTATATCTGTTTGTGTTGTCGAAATTAAATCGTGTTTTGCATTAATAAGTTTTTCTAGCTGTTCTATTTTAAAATTGACATCAACACCTTGCTCTTTAAATATTGTGACCTCATCATCAGTAAACTTCGCAAGTAAAATTAACGCATCAATTCTATCTTGAAGGTTATTAGGTGTATTGCCGACAAGAACTTTAATTATATTGCTAAGCGGAGTATCAGGATCATCAATTTTTCTTTTTTGCAAGATTTTTAATACTTTATCACTATAAAAAGTCAAAGATTCCGAATTTTCAAAAATATCTTTTATAAATTTATCATCTAAACCTAAATCAAAGAATTCTTTTGCTTTTTTAGCTACAATTATTGGAGAAATTTCACTACTTATATTTAAGTTAAGCATAAATAATATTTTGTCTTTTGGGAAATTAAGTTTCTCGTCAATACATAATTTCTCTGCTAATGTTAAATTATAGTGCTTTGTCCTACTAAGAATAACTGCAATCTTATCTTTTGAGAAATTAAGTTTCTCATCAGTACATAATTTCTCTGCTAATGTTAAATTATATCGATTTGTGCTACCAATAATCTCTGCAATCTGATCTTTTGAGAAATTAAGGTTTACATCTGTACACAATTTCTCTGCTAAAGCTATATTTTCATTAGATATGTTTTCTAAAATTTCGGATAGTTCTTTTTCAGGACATAAGTTTTCGTTTACGATTTTACTCAATAAGGAAATTAATCTAGTTTGATAAGCAGGGTCATCATAGCCTACACAAATTTTTCTATTTGCATCGATTACTATCTTTAAATTAGTAAAATTCTTGCTATTAATTATGTCTTCAACTAATTTAACATGTTCTTTTGGATAATTTTCGCTCAAACGACGAAAACTATTAATCAAATCCTTTTTGTCATATTTTGGATTATCTAAAGCTTTAAAAATTGCATTTTGTTTTATTATTGCGAGATCCTCATCAACAAAACTTAACACATTATAAAATTCTTTTAACAACTTGTTGTCACTATTTAAATGTTTATTATTTATTGAATTTTCAATAATCTCCATAAGTGTTTTATTTTCTAAAACTATATAATCTGCAGGGGCAAAAAACATCTCTTTAGAAGCTTTTATATAATCTTCTGTATTCATTAGTTTCTGTAAATCTTGAGGGAGACTTTTTCCTTCACTTTTTTCTAATAATTTATTTAAAAAATTGTTTCTAGCATCACTTAAGAAGTTTAGTTGTGTAGCTATATTTTGAGGATTATTTTTAGGATTATTTATAATGACATCAGAAATAAAGTCTTTATAAACTTCAATCTCTTTAGTCGAAGGAATATTATTTACAATTTCATTTATATCCCCTAGTTGTTTATTGTGTTTATTCAATATTTCTACTAATAAATTAAATTGTTCTTCTTCAAAATCAATAATACTATTAAAGACCCTAGCACTAGCGGTTTCTATTTTATCAAAACTTTTAAGTACATTGTAGCGTTTTGTTATTAATTCCGGGTTTATATTTTTTTCACTTATCAATAAATCTTTCATTGCATAATTAAGCTTAACGCGGGCTTCATTAGGGATTTCTTTTAATAAGCCAATATTTTGAGTATTAATTTTTAAATCCTTCCAGCCAGATTGGTGAATAAAGTCTTTAATAAAATCTGGACCTACTAAATTTAATTCTTCATCAGTTAATTTTGCAAGTCTTTCAAAGTTTTTTGCATAAATTTCAGCAAAACTTCCATCGTCATTAAACCATCTTGAATATATTCCAACTAGATTATAGGCTTCATTATTTTTAACGTATTTACGCAAATTCGCAGGGATTTGTTGTATGCGTTTAGAAATTATTTCTTCTTTAGCTATATTAGATAAATCTAAATTCAAAAAAGTATTAGGATCCATAATATTTAATTCTTCTAGTGTTAATTTATTAAATAAATTAACAAGATTACCTCGCCTCAAATTATCGCCCAAAGCATATAATCCCATATTATCAATATTAAGTTCACTAAATACCTTGACAAATTTTTCAGCACCTTCAGGTGTTAAGGTTCCTAGATAGTTCAATACATCATAATCAGTAATATATTTTTGTAGTTTTTCTGGTAGTTGTGTATAAATATCAAATATTTGGGGGTTTGAATCAATGTTACCAACAAAAATTCTTTTTATTGTATATTCCGATAAAATATCACCATATTTTTTTATAATATCTACTCTTGCTCTAAAATCTTCAGTTGGAATATCAAATTCAATTTTAAATTCGTTAAAATAAATATTATCTGCAAAAAGTTTACGAACATTATCTGGTAATTCGTTATAAATTTTAGCATTCTCTATCATCAAATCAATATTGTCATTATTGATTAAATCAAATAATTCATATTTAGGAGTAACATATTGGTTTTCTTTAAGTTTAATTTTATCCAAAAAATCAGCATCAACAGCATTTAAGAAAGTCAAAGCTTTATCAAGATCTTTTATTTCACCTTTTGTTAAAATCATGTCAACATAATAAGCTGCATTCTGTGTAAGATGTTCTAATTTAATAGCAATATCTAATCTTTTCAATAACTCATCTGGAGTTCTATGTTTTGGCTGATGTTCCTTATTCACCCAATATCCATTTTCAATGATTTTATACCATTTTTCTTGAGAACATTCGGCACCAAAATTCATAAATAAATTACATATTTCTGCCCTATTATGATATCCGTATGAATCTCCTTTAAAATAAGATTTAAAACAATCTTCCGGCATTTTATTGAAAAATTCGATAAATTTATCTATGTTTTCAGGATTATTTTTTGCAATTTCACGATAATATCTATAAAGATGAGATTTGAAATCTGCAGGTATACTTGAATCAAATTTTTTAAAGCTAGCAATAAGTTCCTTATTACCATGGTGCAGTACTTGTGTAGCATCGTATTCAAAATAGTTTTTCATTTTTTTAAAACAGTCCATTCTTTCAAGTAATTCTGCATATTTTTCATCATCACCAAGCTCAAAAATCTTTGTATAAGGTGCTAAGTTTAAATCTCCTTGAGTAAAAATATTTGTGTGCTCAAAATTAAAATCATCTAAAATTTTGATTCTATCCAAAACTTTTTGTTCATGAACGGTTGTTAGAAATTTTTGCGCGTCAAAACTGTTTTTTAAATAATTTCTCATTTGAGAAAAAGATTCACAGTTAGCTTTAAAATCCTTAGAATCAATTTTTTCTAAAAAAGTAATAAAACCATCACCATAAAATATCTTTAAGCTATCAATTGTATTGCGAGAAGCATTGGAGTCTTTAAGTTTATACAATAATTCTGCATAACTCTCTGCATTAGATTTAAAACGATTGATATTTACAATGTTGTTATAAAATCTCTTTTCAATAAACTCTTTTGCTTTTCCTGCATGTTTAAGATGTCCTAATATCTCTGAAAGATCTGTAATTTTTAACTCTTTATTTGCCGATAAGATTTCATCAATATTTTTACGTAAATTTTTATCAGCACTTTTAACTCCCATTATTTCAGCCATTTGCTCTGCTAATTCAGTTTTATTTTGAGCAACTTTGAATGTTGGATAAGATGATGTTTGTTTCCAAGTAATAGATTTTTTATTAAATGGTGTATGTCCTTGCGGATAAACTGTTGAAGTTCCATCTGGTACAAATTCACCATCCACAAAATCTCCATTTACCATTTCTACTCTATCTTTATTTGGAATTATAATTTCACCTACTTGAGGTTTATTATCCAAGTGTTCCGCAAAAGGAGCAACTTCTGTAAGATCATTAGGATCAGTATTACCTTCAAGTAAATATCTGTTTTTTATTTCAATATCATCAACATTAATTCCACGAGCATTTATTTCTTGCATTAATTTTTCAAAACCAGATTTTTTTATATCAGGAATTTCTACGCCTTTATGGCTTGATTCGACTTCTAAAGTTTTGTAATATTTATACAATTCTATTAAATCCTCATTGTCTAATTTATTACAATTTGAAACCAATGAACTAAAATCATCAACTCCTTTAATTCTATTAAATGCAACACCTACACTTTTCGTACTACCACCAATAACTGGTGACATAATTAAACCACCGACAAAGCCTTGTTTCGTTGCATCCCAAATTTCTTCTGCGCTACCACCATCGTATGCTGTTCTAAACGCTTCATCGACAGCACCTCCTATAGCACCATCGGTTGCTGCCTCTGCACCAAATGCAAGTCCACGCTTAAATAAATTTCCGCCAATATATTCGTAACCAGTTGGATTTGTAAGCATTGTCTTAACAAAACCTTTTGTTGTTTGAGTCACAGCTTCTTCTGCGACATCTTTACTAACTTGTTTAACAACTTGTATACCAAATTTAGTCGCAACTGTTTTACCCACAGCACCACCCATACCACCTGTAATTGGTGCTAAGACTCCAGAAAAAGCTCCAGTTGCTAAGTCTTTTAAGAGGTTGTCTGTAGTGTATTCTCTATCAGCACTCACTGCGTCTGCGTATTTAATCCCAGTTTTAATAACTGCTGCACTTGCCCCTGCTGCAACTATACCAACTGCAATTGATGCACCTCCTGTAAAAGGTGCTGCAGCCACAGCAGCGGTATAAATCCCAACAGCTGCAATACCTGATATCATATCAGCTATCACATCACTTGCCATATCTTGACCTTCAGTATAGCCATTAAGTGCAGTTTCTGATTTTGTTTGAACTTCGTTATTCAAGAATTTATTAACATTTTCTACTGTATAATCTAAGCCTGTTATTTGTTTAAAAGCTTCAGCAATATTTCCACTTTCAAGAGCTTTTAAATCAGCTTTTTGTTGATCTCTAACTTCATTTGAACTATCTGTTATTTTATCCAAAAAAGGAATATTATTTTTTGACCAACTCCAAATTGAACCTAGAAAACCATTTGAATCTTCAGCTTTTTTTACATTTGTGCTAACAGCATTAAGTCTTGCTGTTAGTGCTGATTTTAGTTGTTCTTCTTGTTCTTTGCTTACAGATGTTTGAGTAGTCTCTAAACTTAGTCCCATTCCATCATTACGACCACTATTTATCCCATTCATAATAGAAATTCGTTCATCTTCTGTTAGTTGAACATTATTAAGTTGTTGATTGTATAAGGAAAGAATCTGTTCGTCAGAATAATTCTTAAGCTCAGGATATGCCTGCTTAAGCTGTTTAATTATATTCTGTTGTTGTACGTTTAAATTTGCCATTTCTTTACTTTCAACCTACAGGGCATAATGTCCCCTTCTCCATGTATATCGGCAGATTGAAGTAAAAACTTTAGGATTTTTTGCAAAATTGTTACAAAAATTTACAAAAATCAATTTTTAGAGAATTTGCAACCGCAATAATTTTGTCTATAGAGCTCTAAGTCTCTAGAAAGATTATTGGTCTTCAAGAATCCGTCTTTTTTTCTAAAAGGTATTGATACATAGAAGGGTGAAATTCTTTTTCCTAACGCACTTATTTTTTCAAAATTTTTATGTGGGCTTATCACAAGCGAAGTTGTAAAATTATTTATACCAAGTTCTTCAGCTTTCTTTGCAGTTTTCTTTAAACGAAGCTCTATACATTTATCACAACGCGCTCCTCGCTCAGGCTCATTTTCTAGTCCAACAACATAATTTAAAAATTCATTAGGTTCGTATTTTTCAATAACTAAATCTATATTGTGATACTCACACACTTTTTTTTGAGCCTCAAGCCTTTTATCAAATTCTTCTTTCGTATCTAAATTAGGATTACAAAAATAAACAACAGGACTATACCCCATTTCTTTCAACAATGAAATAGGATAGCCTGAACAAATCCCACAGCAAGCGTGTAAAAGTATCTTATTTTCGTTTTGCACCATGGTTAATTAAAACTTTCTTTAATTCTTCATACGGTTTTATTCCAACCAATTTTTCGCCGTTTACAAACATTGTAGGTGTGGCATCTATATTTTTTGAATAAGCAAGTTTCAATTCTTTTTTTATTTCTTCAGAAAGAGTAGTTGAATTAAAGTCTGCTATAAATTGTTCTTCATTAAAATTCAATTCTTTTGCAAGTTCTAACATGCTTTCCATTTTTTTAGGTTGTTTTTCGTAAAGTAATGATGACATTTCCCAATAATTACCTTGATTTTTGGCTGCAATAGCACCTCTTGTCATAAAGCAAGCTTTTGGATGCATATTTGTAGAAATATAAGGATTACATTCTTTATCAAAAGGATAATTATAATGAATCACTTTTACATTTTTAAATTCTTTTACAACTTTATGAAGGATTATATTATTTATGTAGCACAATGGACATACATAATCAGAATAAAGCTCAATAATAACATCGGCTTTTTCATTCCCCAATGTGTTCCCTTTTACTCTATAAGGATTAATTTTCATTTTTCGATATTTTAAGATTTCTTTCCCTCTTTTTATGTGAGGTACAAAATTTAGTGTAATACCTGAATACGCCAAAAAGCATGAAGATAAAAGGATTAAAGTAATAGTTGTTTTAAAGTATTTTTTTGCACCATCTACAACATCAATAAATGTAGTTTTAAACGCGCTAATGATGTTTTTAAACATACCATCTGCTGCAATTGTAGCAATAATAAGATCAATAAAATAAGTGCCTACGCAAAGAATACATAATTTATGAATACCAAACAAGCTAATTCCTGCAAGTAACATTGAGATTAAAAATGCTACAAATCCTAAAATCGAAATATATGCATTCGGATTTCTAAAAACTTCTAAAAATTTCAAAAATTTAATAGTTTTTAATTTGTCTACAAAGGTCAAAAATAATACAGTTAAATAGAAAAATATTCCCCACCAAGCAAGTGGAATTCCTAAAAATTGGGCAGTGTTAGTTTTTGCGGCTCCATCACAATCGATAAAATCATTAATTGAACAAAAGCTCGATAAAGCATATTTATCATAATTTGCATAATAATAAATAAATGCTAGTTTTATTGCTAATCCAAGCCCTATTAAAGCTAAAATTTGTATTGAAATTTTCTTTTTATCAATTGTCATTTTGTCAACTCTCCGAGTGTATTAATCTATATACTAATTCTAGTATACAACAAGATGAATACAATAATATAATTGTTAACTCAATGTAAATAAATTTAATTAAGTATTTATTACTAGTTTTAGTTAAACTAACTTTACATATATATACAAAAATAAGTTTATATGGTATGATTTTCATATAGTAGTAGATAAAATTTTTTGAGGATATATGCGATAGTAAGACTTATAAATTCAAATAAAAAGTTGTCAGGTAGGTTATATGTGCCTGAATGTCGCGTATATATAAAAAAATAGAAAGAGAAAAGGTGCTATATGAATAGTGCATTATTGACTGTTGCAGTAATCGTGTCTGTAATACTGGCTGCAGTTATTGCTGTGCAAAGAGTTAAATATAAAAATCTTGTACAGTTAACAAATCAGAGTATGAAAGATTTGCAGGATAAAGAAGCTATCATGCAAAAAGAAGCTATGATTAAAGCAAAAGAGGCTTTACATAACGAAAGAGAACAACTTAACGAAGATGAAAGAGAAAGAAGACGAGAATTCGCAGCTATTGAAACAAAGCTTTCAAAGCGTGAAGATTTAATCGAAACTAAAATTCAAGAACTTACTGATAAAGAAGTTTCTCTTGATAAAATGAAAGACAAAATTATTGAAAAAGAAGACTTACTTGATGAATTAATTGGTAAAAGTACTGCTGAGTTAGAAAGAATTGCAGGTTTGTCTGTTGAAGAAGCAAAAAGAATGCTTATGGAACAGTTAAAAAGTGATTTGGCTCAAGAACAGTTACAATTGATTCGTGAAAATGAAGCAAAAATAAGAGAAAATGCTCAAGAAAAAGCAAAAGAAATACTTTCTACAACAATGCAACGTTGTATGATGGAACAAGTTGTAGAATCTACTGTTTCAGTAGTTTCATTACCAAGTGATGAAATGAAAGGGCGCATTATTGGTCGTGAAGGTCGTAATATTAGAACTCTAGAAACTCTAACTGGTGTTGATTTGATTATTGATGATACACCAGAAGCAGTTGTTCTATCAGCATTTGACCCAGTGCGACGTGAGATTGCAAAAATAGCTTTGGAAAAACTTATTCAAGACGGTAGGATTCACCCTGTTAGAATTGAAGAAACTGTTGAAAAGTCTAGAGAAGAAGTTGAACAAAAGATTCTAAAAGAAGGTGAAAATGCCGCAGTTGATATGGGTATTATGGGCTTAAATAAAGAGCTTATAAAAAACCTAGGTAGATTATATTATAGAACTTCTTATGGTCAAAATGTTCTTAAACATTCACTTGAAGTTGGGCATATTGCAGGCATGCTTGCAGCTGAATTAGGAGCAAATGTTAATGTCGCAAAAAGAGCTGGATTGCTTCACGACATTGGTAAAGCTGTTGATCAAACTCAAGAAGGTACTCATATTCAACTTGGCGTAGAGTTAGCTTCTCGTTATGGTGAAAAACAAGACGTTATTCATGCAATAGAAGCTCACCATGATGATGTAACTGCAAATACAATTGAAGCTGTTTTAGTAAAATTAGCAGATGCCATTTCCGCAGGTAGACCTGGCGCAAGACGTGATACTTTAGAAATTTATATTAAACGTCTTCAAAAGATTGAAGAAATCGTAAATAGCTATGAAGGTATTAAACAATCTTTCGCAGTTCAAGCAGGTCGTGAAGTTAGAGTTATTGTTCAATCAGAAATGTTTGACGATTTAGCTTCACAAAAACTTGCAAGAGACATTGCTAAGAAAATTGAAGACGAACTTGATTATCCTGGACAAATTAAAGTTACAGTTGTAAGAGAGTTTAGAACAACTGAGATTGCAAAATAGGGGTGGGGTAAATAAATGGGCTGGTAGGTTCCTTTTACTGGTTCAATAACCCCTAAAATATAAAATATGGAACAAAACACTTTAAAAATATTATTTTTCGGAGATATTACAGGAAGACAAGGGCGCAACGCGCTCAAGTCTTTCTTGTCATCTTCGGATGCGGAAGGTGCTTTTGTAATAGCTAATATTGAAAATGCATCACATGGTTTTGGGTTAACTAAAAAAAATTATAATGATCTTGCTGAGGCAGGAGTTAATTGTTTTACATCAGGAAATCATATTTGGGATAAAAAAGATGTTTATGAATATATAAATGAAGCAACAAATTTAACTCGACCTATTAATTATCCAATAGGAACACCGGGGAAAGGTTCTCAAATTTTTGAATTTAATGGTTATAAAATTGGTGTAATAAATGCTCTTGGACGAGTTTTTATGCCACCTATGGATTCGCCTTGGCAAATTGTTGTTGAGGAAATTAATAAGTTGAAAAATGAAGGCGTGGAACATATTTTTATTGATTTTCACGCAGAAGCTACTGCTGAGAAAATATGTTTTTCTAAATTCTTAGCAAATGAATTTAATAATAAAGAAAAAGCGCTTATAAAAGGTTTCTTTGGAACCCATACTCATGTTCAAACGGCAGATGAACAAATTATCAATGGAATGGCTTACATAACCGATGTTGGCTTTTGTGGCTCAGCTGATAGTGTGATTGGAATGGAATATTCTACATCACTAAAACGTCTTTCAACAAGCCTTCCTGAACGCTATGAAATTGCAGAAAGTGGCCTTGCACAGCTTAATGGTGTTGAAGTACTTATTGATAGTACAAAAGCAACACAGATTAAAAGAATTAATATTTTAGTAGATAATAAGGAACAAGAAAGGAAGGCCGACCTTGACTCAGGGGGGTAAAATAGAAGTTCGCGGAATTAAAGGTGATTATCATATTCACACCAATTATTCTGATGGCGTTTTTTCTCCAGAAAAAATCGTCGATTTAGCTTTAGATGCAGGTTTGCAAGCTATAGCTTTAACTGATCATGACAATGTTTTATCATATGAGGTTGCGAAGGAATACCTTAAGACAAAAGAAGTTGACTTGAAGCTTATTCAAGGTATTGAAGTAAATACTCTTTATAAAGATTATGAAGTTCATATATTAGGATATTTCCCAGATGCAACAAAGAATGATTTTAAGCAAATGCTAAAGATACAGCAACAAGCTCGTACAAAACAAACAAAAGAAATACTTGCTCTTTTATCAAAAAAAGAAGGTATAAAGATAAAATACGAGGATGTTAAAAATATGGTTGCAGAAGGCGGTTCTATTGGTCGTCCACACATAGCAAAAGCTATTACTAACGCAGGAGGAACAAGCAATGTAATGGAAGCTTATAGTAAATATATACATAAAGCTTCGCCGGTTTATGTTGAAAGAAAAACAGTTTCTCCTTTTGACGCGGTTGAAGTTATATATGATGCAGGTGGCATTCCAGTAATTGCACATCCTTATGATATTGACATCGCAGAAAAACTTATTAAGGACTTGATGAATTGCGGTTTGTTAGGCATTGAAGCTTATCACAGAAAGCATTCACCAGCTATCGTAGAGTATTTTTCTTCAATGGCAGAGCAACTAGGTTTGATAGTTACAGGAGGTTCTGATTTCCATGCTCCAAACATTATGAATGGACAAATTATTCTTGGTAAAAACTTTGTGCCAGAATGGATTTATGAGAAATTATTAGAAGAAAAAAGAAGATTAGACTTAGCATAGGAGTAGTTAAATTTACTCTTAAGTAAAAAGAAAGAATGTAAAAGAGGGCTTATGAAAAAAGGTTTCACAATTGTAGAAGTATCAATTTTATTTGTTATATTCCTTATAGTTGCATTTTTAGTAGCACCATTATCACTAGATGATACAATGCAAGCGAAAAATACTTCTCGTTGGAGAACTGTTCAACAAGATTTTTCTAATATATTTTATTCTATATCTAATCAAAAAGAGGAAACTTCAACTTCCTTTTTAGTGGCACTTAGAGATGTTTTTAATAATGAAATTGAAAACGATATAATACCATATAAAATAGTTTATATGAATGGTGCGTATCCAAGTAGTACATATCGATTTAAGGATTTTAAATCTACTTTTTCAAAAGCTGTGATTGCTATAAAAATGTACGAAAATCCACAAGACAATGTACAAGGGATTTTGATGTATGATGTAAATGGAGAAATGGGACCAAATGTCTGGGGTAAGGATGTTTTTGGTATGAATATATATAATGACAAATTTGAACCATTCGGAAGTAATGAATCTGTTGAGGTTCAGAAGAAAGACTGTTCTAAGACTGGTACTGGCTTATTTTGTTCAAATTATTACCTAATAGGAGGAAATTTTGACTAAACCTTTAAAAAATATTTGTGTATTTGCATCTTCTTCAAATCACTTAGAAGAAATTTTTTATAAGCATGCTCGAGAACTGGGTTTGTTAATTGGTCAAAATAATTTCAATATTGTATATGGTGGTAGTAAGTTAGGCATGATGTTTGCTTGTGCTGGAGCTGTAAAAGAGGTTGGTGGTAAGATTATTGGAATAATGCCAGAAAGGCTTGCCAACATGGGGTGTGCAAATCCTGATGACTGTGACGAATTTATTTTGACTACTGGTATGCGTGAAAGAAAAGCAAAACTGGATGAAATGTCAGATGCTGTAGTAGCAATTGCAGGAGGATTTGGCACGTTAGAAGAACTCTCAGAATTAATTGTACAAAAACAGCTTGGATATAATAATAAACCGATAGTAATTCTAAATACAAACGGTTTTTATGATAAGTTAATAGAATTCTTTGAAGAAATAATTCAAAGGAATTTCGCAAATGAAGAATCTCGTAAACTTTATTATGTCGCTGCAACACCACAAGAAGTCATAAATTACTTAAAAACATATACACCAGAAGAAATAGGAACCAAATTCGTTAAAGCAAAATTTTAGATTTTATTAGCAAAAAAATATATATTTTGTTTTTTATTTAAATATGCAAATAAAAAATAATTGTTTATCAGAACCTACTTTCAACGCAAAAAAAATACCACAAAAAGTGGTAACAAATTTTTGTGAAGAATTTAAAAATCCTAAGATTAAGAAAGTCGATATTTACTGCCATTCAAGTGCGGATGAGGATACAATAAATTCAGCAAAAGCTTTAGCTTCTTGGCTGTATTCTATAAATAAAAAAGTTAGAATATGTGTTAACTCATCAGAATCAAAACCATTATTTTTTGATAGTAGCAAGTATAAAATTAAAAGAGGTTTTTCTAAAGCTGATAAGGCTATTTTAGTAGATTTTAATTCTTGGGAAAAATTTCCAGAAGGTTTTAAAGAAGCCTTAGTAAAAATGAAATTAGATAATGTATTTTGCATTGATCACCATGAGCAAACATCTAATATAATATCTAAAAAAGCTTACATCGATGAAAGCGCAAAATCATGTTGTAGTGTAATTTATAGACTACTAGACCAAATCGGTTTTAATATGAATAAAGATTCTTTAATGGATTTATATTGTGGGATGATTAGTGATTTAAAAAAGTCTAAATATGTCGAGTTTTTTAAGAAAGATGGAGAATATATAATTAAAAAAGCTAAAAAAATATTGAACGATAAAAATACGTTAAAAATATATAATGAAATAGATCATAAATTAGAAAAATCTGAAAAGAATATAGTGTTATCACATTTAGATGTCTTGTCTAGATTAACACCTTTAGAAAAAAAATTCCAAAAAGAACTATTTTCCAATGTGAAATTTTCACAAGATAAAAAAATTGCTTATGTTGTTATTGAATCAAACGATTATTTATGGAATTCATTAGGAATGGATAACCCGACAACATCTGAAATATTAAAAGATTTTCGTATAAGGATTCTTGAAAATGCACAAAATGACAATTTTATTAATGACAAAAAATCTTTAAAAAATGTAAAAAATGTCATAACATTTTATCGAAAAAGTCCTGATTCATGTGAATATAAAATGAGTATTCATTCAAAGAACAACACTGCTTTAAAATTAATCGATAAAGCTAAAACTTATAATAAAAACTTCGTAGCGGGAGGTCACGAAGATCGTGCTGGAGGAAAAATAAATTCCATTGACAAAGATTCTATCAAAAAATTTATAGAAGCTTTTGTTCAAATTTGATAAGCAGAAATACGACTGCTGGCAAATTATGTATTATAAATTCTATCTCCGGCATCTCCCATACCAGGGACAATATATCCTCTCTCATTAAGATGAGAATCAACGGACGCAACAATTAATTTTACTTCTGGGAAATTATTAAAGACATTTTCAATACCTTGTGGAGAAGAAATCATACATACACAACAAATGTTTGTTTCAGGGATTCCTTTTTCTACGTATAATCTAATCGCTTCGATTAAAGAATTGCCAGTTGCTAGCATTGGGTCTGTTATATAAACATAGTAGTCTTCTGCAGGTTTATCGACTGGCATTGGAACTTTGTTATAATACCAAACTGGTTTTAATGTCTTCTCATCTCTATACATACCGATATGACGAATTGCAGCTTGAGGCAAGATATCAACAGCTTCATCTGTAAAAATTAATCCAGCTCTTAATATTGGCGAGATTATTATACTTATATCAGGATTAATTGTTTTAGTCGTAAATTTTGCAATAGGAGTTTCCACTTCTATATCTTTTTGAGGCAAATTTTTAGTTGCTTCATAAAGCAATATTCTTGTAAGTTTTCTTGCAGCTAAGCGAACACCTTCTGTATCAGTAGTCTTTGCTCTTAAGGTACATAAGCTTTGATTAACAATTGGATTCGATACAATTTTTAAATTAGCAAAATTACTTAACATTTTTCTTTAACCCCTCTATGCTTTTTCTCATTTCTGTAGCTTTAATGTTTGATTCATCTAAAAATTCATTAGAATATTGAATAAATTCAGTTAAGTTTTTATTTGAATTTTCAAATTTAATAGTCTTCAAATCCTCGTATTGAAGCTTATTACCAAAATCAGATGTTGTATAAATAATAGAACCTAGTTTTTTAAACATATCATTTAACAATGACATTGCATCATGTAAACGTTTTGGAGGTTCTATTGATAGTACTGGAGTTGACTTATCAATATAATCACCTTTTTGAGGAGGGTATAACTCCAAAGACTTAGAACCAGCTAGTCCACTGAATTCAACTGTTGCAGAGGTACCTTGAGGAATAAAAACATCTTTGTTAGTCAAAACAAATTCTATAAAAATTTCATTACTTGTAGGTTTTATCTTTGTAATATGTCCAACTTCAATCCCCATCATTCTTACAGGAGAACCTACAATTAAACCATCGACATCTTGTAAAAAAATCTGATAATCATTTTTGTCATATTTATCTTTGAATATAATTCCCGTAGAAGATATTGCAACAAAAAATAAAATTATTACAAGCCAAAATAAAAACTCTCCACTATGAGTTATCTTTAATGCTTTTTTTTCTGTAAATTTCTCCTTCATATTAAATTAATTATACACAATTTAATTCTATTAGACAAATAAATTTATATTAATAAAACTTAACAAAAGCGCAATTTTTTATAAAAAAAAGACTTAATATA
>JAZRJK010000084.1:0-44642 GCA_045645765.1 Candidatus Gastranaerophilaceae bacterium | reverse complement strand
AGTTTAGTGATGGAATTGGTCTTATTTTTAGATTTCTCCGCTTAGGGATTTTCCAATCCTCACATCTAGCGCCTTCGGATACGCTACGGTCAGCATCACATCGGCATATTAAGTTGTCAAAAAAAAATTTAGTTTAGTGATGGAATTGGTCTTATTTTTAGATTTCTCCGCTTAGGGATTTTCCAATCCTCACATCTAGCGCCTTCGGATACGCTACGGTCAGCATCACATCGGCATATAAAATTGTTAACAATAAATATTTAAACAAAAACACAATTAAAATTCAATCACATTTTTTTATTATTGTAAATTTTTTTTAAAAACGTATATACTCGTAGTTGTTTAAAATACACTTTATCGTTATAATATGACACAGTTACACTAGTATAATTAGGGAATCTAAGTTGAAAATAATAGCCCAAAATAATATTGCACCGATAAGCAAGTTTAGTAATAATGCTCAAAAACCGTCTTTTAAAGCTGGCGGGCCATTAGCTGTTATTGGGAATTTAATGCAAGGCATTGAAAGTAAAGGTTATTTCGCATCCTTTTTAATTCAAGATGGATTGGGCATGACACTTCCTCGTACTATTACTGGTTTTAATAGAGACAAAGAAATAACCGGTGAATACAACATGCAGGAAGGAAGAGAAGTTTTTCTTAGAGAAGGTATAACAGGACCTTTTATTATAGCTGTTGCCCCTGCTGTACTTTGGTTAACCACGAAATTTTGTCGTTCAACTAATACAAATACTAATCTTATTAAGCGTTTTGGTCAAAGCCTTAAAGATTTTGTAGGTAAACCGAATCTAGAAAATTCTTTTAAACAAGATTCTAAGAAGTTTAAAAATGAATTTACAAAATTCAATATTGATAAAATCTATAAAGCAAGTGTTCCTAAAGATACCGAAGCAGATAAGACTATTCAAAAGATACTTGTTGAATTTGAAAATCTTAATTCAAAGGATAAAAAAGTTAGAAATGAAGCCTCAAATAAAATTATTGAAATAATTAATAACAGGATGCTTGAAACATCGCCGGACTTTTATCATTTGAATAAATTAGCGGTTGGAGAAGGGGGAAACAAAAAAATATTTGATACAAAGGCAGTTATTACTGCACTTAATGATTTTTGCGAGGATGCAATAATTAATAATCCGAACTTTGCACAAATAGATGAAGTTGCAGCTGAAAATATTAAAAATAATTTTGCAACCAAGCGTTTAGCTACAAATATTGCTAATTTGGCTATAACACTTGGAGGTTTGGCTGTTATTCCTAAAATTTATGCTACAAGTGATATATCTCCAAGCGCTAGAGTTCGTCAGCATTTAGAAAATAAACAAAACGCTGAGGGAATATCAACAAAAGATGCTAATGCAATTTCGTTTAAAGGTAAAGGTGGAATAAATTCTGAAGGTATAGTTTCTAAGATTGGTAGATTTTTAACAAAATATGTTCCAGAAAAATTTAGTGAGTTAGTTGAATACGCAGGAATCAACTTTACTAAAACAACTTTTGCTGCTCTTTCTGTTTTTGGCTTGTTAGCTCCAAGAGGTGCAAAAGCTTTAAGCCGAGCTCAGATTGATGAAAATGGTAATCGTGATATGACAGAAATTAAAGAAATCTTGCTAAGAGATACAACATCAGCTCTTTCTGTTGTTTTTGCAGTACCAATTTTGACAAAAGTTTTTGTTAATTCTTATGAAAATAAGAAAGGTTTTATTTTGACAAATAAAGCTTCTGCTAATGCTAGTGGTTTTAAGAAGTTTTTAGACGTTATCAATCCATATAGCAAATTAGAAGCTTTGTCGATTGCAGACTTATATTCTATCTATGGAAATATTGATTCAAAAGCTAAATTGATGAATTTCGCTAATTTTATTGAGAAAAATGGTGGAGATTTAGAAAAAATATTATCAAAATCAGAGTTTGCCTCAGAAATGTTTAATGAAAAGACGTTTACTCTTGATTCAATTAAGAATCTAACTAAAAACGAAAAGAATAAGAAAATTATCGAATTCTTTGAAAATATTAAAGTTACAGATCCAAAGGCTAAAAATGAATTAATTTCAAAATTAATGAAAGGTTCTGGCGACATTAAAAATAATAAGATTGCGCAGTTTGCTAGAGGCTTAAATTCAGTTCCAGGCTTTATTTCTACTTTCTTAATTTCTCCTATTTTATTGGGTGTTCTTATACCAGAGCTTACATATAGTATTACCAGAAGGGCTCAACAGAAAGCGGCAGAAAAGAATAGTTAATAATATTGTTTAAAATTTTTACATGAATTAAAATAGTCTTGATTATGGTAGAAGTGGTGATTTAGTTGTAAAAATTAATGCAAATAATATTGGTATGAAGAAATTTTTAATTACAATCATTTCAATATTGTTTTTAGTACCATCATCTTACTCTGCAACATTTCAAGGCGGTGTAAGCGAGCAAGGGATTGGGAATTCCAGTAGAATTGTGGATAAAAATACAGGATTAGGTATAGAAGGTGCAAAAGTAGCAATCCCAAAGAATAATTATTCAACTCTAACAGATTCTCAAGGCTTTTTCGAATTAAATACTCAAATTAATGGACCAACAATTATGTCGGTTCAAAAGGATAAATACAAGCCCTTTTCAGTTACTATCAATGACCAAGTTTTATCAGCCCCTATGGTAATTGGTATTGAAAAAACTAGTTCAGAAGGTATGGTTTTAGATTCTAATATGTATCATCTTGGAGATAATAATTTTTCGGAATTATCAGCGAATGCTGGTGAATTTAGAATGGAAAGCATCGGTCCTTTTTTTACAAAAAAATTTCTATTAAAAAATGTTAAACTTAATAAACCAATTTTTTTAGTAATTGGTTCAATTATCGGTATTGATACTGATATGGCTCGTTCAATAGGACAAAATAGGATTACAAACGCCTTTGCATCTGCTCCAGAAGTTTATTTTAATGGAAATAAAATTTCTGAAATACAGGTAAATGGAGACTCTCAAAGGATTAAAATCCCTTCAAATTTATTAAAAAAGAATCAAGTTAATGAAGTAACTATAAAAACTGGTAGAAATTTAATGCAAACCGCATATATTGACTATGATGATATAGAGTTTATGAATTTATTTTTCGAAAATTAGTGTTTTTATGCAAATAGCTTAATATGCTTTTATTAAAAACACTTTAATATCGTTGTCTAAGCGCTCAATTCTTTTAAGATACTTATAATCAGTTATGCCGGTTAAGATTAGTGCTATTGCAGGTTTTTTGCCTGTCATTTTAGAATAGTAAAGAGATTGTCCAATTGCTTCTGCCCATTTTTTTGCGAAATCAAATTCCACAGCATAATCTTTAGTAAGGCAATCTACTCTCGTCAAGTCCCACAAAACAGCTTCTTTTCTTCCAAAATCAATCGTACACCATTGATCAACATAATACGATTCAACTTGATTTGGCATCATTGTTTGCTCGTCATACCATTTTTGAGGAACATAATTTAAGCCTAAATAATATACCCCACTTGCCATCATTAAAAATGTTGCTAAAAAGCTTATTATTTTTTTATTTGGATTTGTCTTTTTCTTTCTTCCCATATAAACAATTATATAAAAACACAGTTACTTAGTAAAGTAACAGGCTTCTATATTTTATATTTATACCTTAACAACTTCCAGAGTCTTATAATCATTCAAATAAGGCAAATGTTCTTCTGTAATCAATTCGCCAGGAAGTAATATTGAAATCCCAGGAGGGCATTCTGCAACAAGCTCTGCTGAAATTCTTCCAATAGCATCTTCTTTTGCAATAACTTCTTTATCAGCGTAATAAGCATCTCTTAAGCTCATTTTAATAATTGGATCTAACATAGGCATATGCTTACGTTTTTCAAGATAATAGATATCTTTGTAATCACTTTTTGCAATTTTCTCTAGGCAATCTGCTAGATATACAAAATCAGATCGTTTGTTTCCTAAATTACAGAGCAATAAAACACCAATATCAGAAGCAGATTCAACTTCGATATTAAAATCTATTTCTAAAATAGATTCAAGACGCTTGCCTGAAAGTCCATCCATTTTGATAAACACTTTTGTAACATCAGTTTTATAGCCAAAATCAGCTTTTAATTGATGTAAGCGTTCGATTTTATCTAATCTTCTTCTTAAATATTTTGCATTTTCAACAGTTCTTTCTAAAAGAGCTTGACCCGATTTAGACTGCAAATTAGCTCTCGCAGCATCTAAACTCGCTAAAAGCATTAATGACGGGCTTGTTGTATGAAGCATTTTTAAAGCTTTTTCTACTGCATCAGCATTTATCAAAGAATCTTTTGCAATGTGTAACATTGAGCTTTGGCTCATACTTCCACCAGTTTTATGCAAAGAATGTAAAACAGCATCTGCTCCAAGTTTTAAAGCTGTTTCAGGAAGATGTTTATTAAAATTCCATAAACACCCATGAGCTTCATCCACAACAAGAGGAACTCCATATTTTTTGCAAACTTTACTTATTGATTTAATATCAGAAACAACACCTTCATAAGTTGGGTTTGTAATCCAAACTAGACCTACATTGTCATTTTCTTGAAGATGTTTTTCAATAGTTTGAGCATCGAGATTACCCCAAATTGACCAATCTTCAATTCTATTAGGGCATATCCATATAGGCTCTGCTCCAGAAATCATCAATCCTGTTAAAGCTGAACGGTGACAATTCCTATTAATAATAACTTTTTGCCCAGTTTTTGTGCAAGCCATACCAATTGCCATATTGCCAGCAGTCGAACCATTTAGTAAGAAAAATGTTTTTTGAGCTCCAAAAGCTTGAGCTGCAAATTCTTGAGCTTCTCCAATAGGCCCTGTAGCTGGATGAAGTGTGCCTAAGTTATCAAATTCATCAGTTGTATCAACATTAAGAGCTTTTTCTCCAATCAATTTTTTAAAATCAGAAAAAATTGCGCGCCCTTTTGTGTGCCCAGGAATATGAAATTGATAAGTTGGATGTTCAACAGCATTTTTCAACGCTTCTACTATTGGAGCCTTTACTTTAACAACTTCATGTATTCTTACTTCGCGGTTGATTTTTAAACTTTTTGCCAATTATGGATTCCCTTTTCATAAGTTTAATTAAAATTACTAATGTATATAATACACTAAAATTTTTAAATTTGCTATTTTAAAAGGTATTTATATACAATTCTTAATAAATTTTACGCACCTTGTTGTTGAGCTTGTTTTTTTGCTTTTCTTCCTTTGAAGAACTCAAATATACACATAATTGCAGCACTCATAATTGCAAAACTAGCTGCGGCTCTTAATGCATTATTTTTTCTAAACTTATCAGCAGTATTTTTAATTAAATCAAATTTTTCTTTAGATATTTTCTGAGCATCATGAACTAGTTTTCCTGTTTTATCACAACAAGATTTATAGACTTCATGTACATACTTTTTGGACTGACCTTCTTCAGCAAAAAGTTTTTTTAGAGAAGCTTTAGCGTTGTCGATGCTATCTTGTTTTTTGATTTGTTCTTTCATAACATCAAACATATCATCACTAAACCCAACTAACTCTTTTTTATTGTTATTGAAAAAGTTTATCAAATCATCTTTTGTCGATAATTTATCAATGTTAGCTTCAAGTGTTTTTTGCAAATTTTTAGACTCTAAAAATGTTGCATCTTTCATTCCTTCAAGACCTTCTTTTATCGAACTTACAAAAGTATCAGTTAATACTTCTGCTTTTTTATCATAAAAAGGTTTTTTATTAAAAATGTATTCACCAACTCCCCAAGCAAGACCACCCATGCCGGCTGTCCCCAAAGCTCCCGTATAATCGGTACGAGGATAATTCTTTGTTTGATTTTGCGGAACATTCCCTGTAATTTGATTGATTTGAGACATTTTTAACCTACCTTCAAGAAGATAAATACACACAAATAAACACTTCTTAATTATATTAAGTAATTTCGATTCAAATAATTGCTAAAATGTTGCAAAATATTTTACAATGGTTTACAATTATCCATGTATTAGAGAGTTTTAAAAATCCAACTAAATAAAATTACCCATGGAAATAGAAGGAGTAGAGTGATGAAAATATTATATGCAGCTGCTGAAGTGGCCCCTTTTTCAAAAGCTGGAGGGTTATCAGATGTTGTAGGTAGTTTGCCCAAAGCAATAGAAAAAGAAGCTGAAATTGCAATCTTTACACCATTACATGGATGCATAGATAAAACAAAATGGGGAATTAAAGAATTAGAGAATTCTGAAATGTGGATAACTTTCGGCAATGCTCCACATAAATTTAAATTGTTTATGGCAAAACTCCCTAATACTGATATAAATGTTTTCTTTATTCAAAACGATTGGTATTTTTCTTGTTTTCAAGAAGTTTATCCACGCTGGCTAGACCCTAGATATGAACACGAAAGATATGTTGCATTTTCTCTTGCGACTTTAGAATATGCAAAACAATTAAATTTTAAAGCTGATATAATTCATTCAAATGATTGGCATACAGCAATGATTCCACTTTATATTAAGGCTAACTATAAATTCGATGAATTTTGGAAGGATACTAAAAACGTATTTGAAATTCATAACCTTGCATATCAAGGGATTTGGTTTGAAGATATTTTAGACTTCGCAAATATGCGTAAAGATATTGTCTACAATGAATGGGGTTGTGAACATTATGGACGCGTAAATTGGATGAAAGGTGCTATAAATTATTCAGATAAAGTTCTTGTTGTTTCTCCTAAATATGCAGAAGAAATTCTTGGTGATGAGTTTGGTGAAGGTATGGATTATACTTTACGTGGTCATAGAGGTAAAATAGAAGGTATACTAAATGGTATCGATTATGACGCATTTAATCCTAAAACTGATAAAAACTTAGTTAAAAACTATGATGTAAAATCGTTAAAAAATAAAGAAGATAACAAAAAAGCAATATTAAAAGAATTTGGTTTAGAATATAAAAAAGACAGGCCATTAATAGCGCTGATTTCTCGTCTTGTAGACCAAAAAGGGATAGATTTGATTCGACAAGTTGAAAATGATTTAGCACATATGGATGCAGATTTCATTTTCTTAGGCTCAGGCGATAAAGAATATGAAAACTTATTTATTTGGTTGTCAAACAACACTCCAAATATAAGAACATATGTAGGATATAGAGGCGATTTAGCAAATTTAATCTACGCAGGCTCTGACTTTTTCTTAATGCCATCTAAATTTGAACCTTGTGGTTTATCTCAGCTCATTGCAATGAGATATGGCTCTTTACCTATTGTCCGAGTTACTGGGGGACTAGATAATACTGTTGTCGGTTATCCTCTTGATAACTCAACTGGCTTCAAGTTTTGGAGCTATAATGGTTGGGCGATGAAAGGTGCTATTCAATGTGCAATGGAAGTTTATAAGGATAAATACACGTTTAATGCAATGCGTGAAAGCGCTATGAAATCAGATTTTAGTTGGAAAGAAAGTGCAAAAAAATATTTAGAATTGTATAAAAATTTATAAAAATTTCTTTACAATTAAAAAAAAATTAGGTATTATAATAACAGCGTTTTATCTTCAGATTGCGTTATAATCACGAAGAAAAACAAAAAAGGTTTAGAAAAAATAACAGATTTTAAAATCTATGAATTATAGGTTTGAACAAATGTCTGTTCATATATCTTAAAACCGGTCAAGGTTACATAGCTTGTGCCTTATTTCGTAAAGTTAGATTTAATGTCACAAAATAAAGATCCTTGACAAAACTTTGAGAGAACAATAGTAGTAAAGGATTTAAGAAACAATGAGAGAAACAAGTGTTGGTAACAAAATTGTTATAGCAGAACGCGATAATATTGCTGCGGTTATGGAGAATGGAAAAGTTGCAGAATTTTTTGTTCATAGAGGTGAAATTATTTTAGGCGATGTTTTCCTAGCGCAAGTAGAAAATATTCTTCCTTCAATCGAAGCTGCGTTTGTTAATGTTGGATCAGATAAAATGGGCTTTTTACACGCTCAAGACGTTGCAGGCAAAGGCGCTTTGCAAGATAAATTAAAACCAAAACAAAAAATTGTTGTTCAAGTAGTAAAAGAACCAACTGGTCATAAAGGACCTCGTGTAACTACTGAAATTTCGCTTCCAGGAAGGTTTTTAGTTCTTATGCCAAACGAAGTCGGGGTAAATGTAAGTAAGAAAATTACTTCCGCTAAAGAAAGAGCTAGACTAAAATCTGTTGTAAACTTATTAAAGCCAGTTGGAGTTGGTGTTATTGTAAGAACAGAAGCGGAAGGTCAGACAGAAGCAGAAATTCAAGAAGATTTAGAAATTCTATTGGAAAAATGGAATAATATTGTAACTTCTGCAGAATCTCTTGAACCGCCTAGCTTGTTATACAGAGATCAAGATTTGCTTTACAGAGTAATTCGAGAATGTTGCAATGAACAAACTAAAGAAATCATTGTTGATACAGCTTTTGCTTTAAATAGAGTCCAAAACATTCTACAATCTTGGCATATGAGTAACAATATTAACGTGCAACTTTACAAAGGTTCAGAACCACTTTTAGTTGCGATGGATATTCATAAAGAGATTAAAGCGGCGCTTTCTATGAAAGTTAACCT
This sequence comes from Candidatus Gastranaerophilaceae bacterium, assembly GCA_045645765.1. Classification (GTDB taxonomy): domain Bacteria; phylum Cyanobacteriota; class Vampirovibrionia; order Gastranaerophilales; family Gastranaerophilaceae; genus CAG-196. The sequence continues at coordinate 36,018 of JAZRJK010000084.1, read as the reverse complement.
TCCTTCAGGTGGCTACTTGTTTATTCAAACAACAGAAGCGCTTACTGTTATTGACGTAAACAGTGGTAAATTTACAAATTCAGCTACTCAAGACGAAACAATTTTGAAGACAAATATTGAAGCTGTTCATGAAATTGCTCGTCAATTAAGACTTAGAAATATTGGCGGTATGATTATTATTGACTTCATTGATATGACAAATCGTGTTGATAAGTTAACTATGATGGAAGAACTTGAGCTTGCAATGGAAGCAGATAAAGCTAAGCCCCAAGTCGGTCAACTCTCAGACTTAGGCCTTGTTGAAATGACACGTCATAGACAAGGACAAGCTATTAGTGAAATCTTTGCAAAGCGTTGTCCACATTGTCAAGGTAATGGATATATTATGGAAGATATTAAATTTGCATCTTCTACAAGTGAAGGTGAATATAGAGCAAAAGCTGCTAAATTGAAGCTTCCTATGAATAATAAGAAAAATAAATTCAATAAAAATAATAGAAATAATGAGGCTCAAAATAACGAAGTAAAAGAACTTCCACCAATTCAAGAAGAAAAACTTGAACAAACTTCAAATCCTTCTATTGAGGCTCAAGTAGAGGTTAAAGAAGTTCAAGTTGAGAAAGAGAATAATAAGAAAAATTCTCGTAAACAACGTTTTGATAAAACTGCAAATAAAAAGATTAAAAAAGAAGCGAATGATGCTTTATCGGAAGAAAATTTAGCTCAAACAGTTTTAACAGAAGGAGCTGCAATAGAACCTGTAATTGTAGAGCAACCTAAAGTTGAATCTCCTGCAGATGAAACAGCTTCAGAAGTAACTGAAACTGCAAATGAAAAGCCTAAAAAAGCAACTCGTTCAAGACGTCCGAATAGAAATACTCAGAAAAAACCTAGAACGACAAAAAAATCTACTAAGAAAGAAGCTGCTGATGAATAGATTATTCACAATAGTTTTAATAGCATTATTATCACTGCCCGTATCTGTATGGGCAGTTGATGAAAATACACAACTTGAAGAACCTACCTCAATAGTGAATACTCTTGACGATGAAATAGAGGCAAATAAAGCAGATGAGGTTATTTACAAAGAACCCACAAACAAACGCAAAATAGCTAAGAAATTCTTATCTGCGATGGGGGGAGTTGGAATATCATCTTTTGCGATATTCTTTTTACTGACGGTATATAATCGAATAAGAGAGCATTTCCAAAATAAAACTAAAACCCCAGAAGGAGAAGTTACATTGGAAACTCCACAGGATAAGAATCAAGCAATAAGAGTTTTTCTAGAAAAAACCAAAAGGTTTTAGGTGTTTTTCAATAAAATATAATAATTTATCTTGTATGGAAAATAAAAAGCTTTTTTATGTAATAATGTCATTATGGCTAGAGAATTTGATTTTTACATAGTTCCAACTCCTATTGGAAATATCCAAGATATTACACTTCGAGCTATAGAGGTACTAAAAAGCGTTGATTTAATTGCGTGTGAAGATACAAGGGTAACCCAAAAGCTTTTGAATCATTATGATATAAAGACAAAGTGTTTTTCTTATCACAAGTATAATGAACGCGAGCGTGTTGGATATTTCTTGAAAGAATTGAGTGAAGGTAAGAAAATCGCGCTTGTATCTGATGCTGGGACTCCTATGATTTGTGACCCTGGGGCGGTTATAGTATCAGAATTAACGAACGCAGGATATTCGATTTCTGCACTGCCTGGAGCTTGCGCAGTAACAACATTTTTATCAGAGATTCCGCGTAATGCTGAAGAATTTACATTTATCGGATTCATTCCTAGGGGAGAAAAACAGATAGAAGAAATCTGTAAAAAATATGCAGGACAAGATTTTGTTTTTTATGAATCTCCAGAGAGGATTTTAAAGACACTGAAGACAATATTGAAGATTCGTGGTGATGTTAAAGTCGCTTTAGGAAGAGAACTCTCAAAACTCTTTGAGGAAGTTGTTTTTGATAATGTTTCTAATGTTTTAAAACATTTTGAAGAGGGAATAAAAGGCGAAATTGTATGTATGGTTTATGCGGATGAAGACCAATCTTATAGTGATATGGTGTTTAAAATTCAAGAGCTAAAATCTAAAGGATTTAAGGATAAAGAAATTTCGGTTATTCTTTCGACGGTGTGCGGATTTAACAAAAATGAAGTTTATAAAAAGAGCTTAGAATTGTAAAGATTTGTAAATAATTAATTGAAAATCCTAAAGTTTTTCCAAAAGTTGCCGATATATATAATACGGCAATCAGATACAGGAAAGGATAAATTAGGATATGTTAAAAAAGATTATTACCCCGACTAGTAACACATTTAGTGGTGTTGAATTTATATTAAGAGGAGCCAAGAAGCGTAGAGCTATGGCTATTTCGAATGCGATTGCCGTGAACGCCGAAACAGGAGTTCAAGTTAAATTGCAAGCTGTGAAGTAATCGGATCTGACCGGTTAAGTAAGACTAGCTGAGAGTATAGCAAAAGCGGGCGTTTTAGGGCTCGCTTTTTTATATCATAAATAGGTTTGAAAAAATAAATATTTATGTTATTATTAAATAGTCGCTTTGGAAACGTGGCCGAGTCGGCTTAAGGCGGCACCCTGCTAAGGTGTTGTGTGGGGTAACCTGCACCGAGAGTTCGAATCTCTCCGTTTCCGATTTTTAAATTAAACGAGCTGATACTTTTTAAGTATCAGCTCGTTTGTTCTACATTAACAGTTAGTTTCAGTGTAAAATAACAATCGGTTTGAGAAAAAGTAACAGGAAGATCGAGAAAATTACATGTTTTTTGTATTTATTTTTGCTATAACATAACTCATTACAAAACATACATAAGAAATAATGCAAGCCAGTACAAATGTAACTATAAACAATAATATCATGGACTGTTTACTTGTTATGAGGCATATCCTATAGCATTCTTCGATTATTATTCCCAATATAAAATACAAAAATGCTGATTTTGCATATATTTTTTTATTCGCAAAAGCAAGATTAAATATATCTTCAAACATGTAAAAGCTCCAAATACTATTTGTTTCTGAAAATATTGTAATAGATGCAGGTAAAAAACAAATCAAATAAATAATATAAGTAAGCATAGATATAATAAGCAGAATACTTGATGTATATATTATTTCGTTTGGCATATCCAACATTGGTGCAAAACCTACCAGAAATCCAAAGGCTCCAATTATACAAAAGAAAGGTATAGAAAATATTAATAGTGAAATTAAATATTTTATACCAATAACAAAATTTTTTTTTATATTTAACATAGGGAGAACATGTATACTCTCATTACCAATATTAATAGATTTAATAACTGCAATTTTATAGCCTTCAAAAATTGAATATCCAAATAAAACAATTAATGTTATTATAATGTAATTAAAAAAATTTAATGATATTGTACCATTGCAACTTGTCAACGAAAAAATAGAACAATATACTAATAAAATTACATAAATTAAAAATAAAAATCCTTTTTTATCGAATTGATTATCTGAAAACATATAATTAAATGCATTTTTCATTCTTAAAACTCCTATTCAAGGCCTTGCTTTTTGCGTAATAAATTGAGTCTGTTATTTTCATACTCTATAAAACTTTTGTACGTGTTTTCAACTTTATTTTTTTCTTTTTTATTTTTGCATAATTGTTTTGCTTTTTTATAATATATAAGAGATTCTTTTGTATTTCCTGTTAATTTAAGAATGTATGCTTTTGTTGCAAGATTTAAATAAGTTTCTTTTCGCTGAATATCTTTATCTATATAGAATTTGGCATTTTTTATATCATTTTTCATTAAATAACAATTTGAAATAAATTGGTATGGTGTTTTTTCTCCTTTCCAATTTTCAGCAATCTTAATTGCTCTATCATAATCTCCATTTGTATAAAAAGCCAAATAACTTATACCCCAAGAAGGACTTTTGTAGCTTTTTAGATATTTATATGCTACATCATAGTTTTCATACATTTTATTATAATTTTTATCTAACATATGCAAAGTTGCTAAATTGCAGTGATAGCCACCCTTTTGCCAAGTAATTACAGATGTTTTTATTGCTATTTTTTCAATTTGAATACACTTTTTTATATCAAATGGGCTGATTATATTTGCAATAAAATCTATTGAAACAGGTATTATCTGATACATTATTGCAATAATTAAGCATAAGTATATAAAATGTTTTCTGTATAATTTTTTATTTCTTGCTTTTATGCGTGCAAAATTAAATGTTAAAAATGCGATGCAGAGCAAAAATAATACTACAACTAATAATAGCCATCCACTACCCATGTCATTATACCAAATATTGAAAAATAAATCTTTTAACATGGCCTCTCCTCTTCGTGTTTTATTATATCAATTTCATGTTTTTAAGTCTATATATTGAATGTATCATTTAGGTTCCGTTTGGTTCCGTATAGTAGTTCCGACTAAGTTCCGTTTATAACAGCAAAATTATTTTTTACGGAACTATTGTTACAAAATATTCTTATTAAATTCTGCAGTATAAAAATTTTGAATGCTTAGAAAATTACGACTTTAGAGTATATCTATTATTAAAACGAGTGGAAATATAACTACTCTTTTTTTATAAAATCAAATTTTAATTTTTCTAAAACCCTAATAATAGCACTCTACTCCTCTTTTTAATTGCTTTCTGCCTAGTTCCGTTCTTTCTGATTTCTATTGTTCTTTTGCAACGCAACAAGGACAAGTGAAAAAACGGCAAAAACTTCAGCAAGAATTCGGCAAAAGTGGCAAAAACAAAATTTTGTTATGGTACTGACGGAAGTTAGCCTCAAATTCAAACAAATCAAAACTTTTACCAATTAACTTTCAATTACATTTGCTATGGAATTGCCAACTTCTCTACAGTGGGTGTATTTTATTGTCCGTTTTGGTTTGTACAGGCAGTGTGAAAATTTTGGGTAAAGTTAGAACACTAGAAAGTTTCAGGGGTAGGAAATAACCAAACCAAGTGTGACACAAAACGGACGGAAACGGACTTTTGATGGACTTTGTTTTCCAATGCTCCTCCCCAAAGGGGGAGGTTAGGTGGGGTGCAATACAAAATCGTTCTCCCTCTAACTCCCCCCCCATTGGGGAGAATGTCCTTAGCTTATTCAAATTTGAGCCGAGTCCGTAAAAAGTCATATTTGGGAATTTTAAATTCTTATGATATATTTTGTGATATACTTATTAAAAAAGGGAAATGTTATGAAAGTTAATCAAATTAAGCAATTTGTTGCATCCAACATATCACGATTTAAAAAATCTAAAACTACAACGGGGCGTTCATTTAATCTCTATGATAAAAACAATCTTTTTCGTGGGGAATATAATTTCACACCGATGGATCGCTCTGGTTATTTAGGTATTAAAAGTTCATTATCTAGTACTAGAATAATGGATGATAATCGAAAACTTCAAATGCAAGAATTTGTTCATATGAACAAAGATTATGTGACAATTAAAGATAAATCAACGGATACTCTAACAAAAGCCTTACCTAAGACTATCATAACTGTTAGAACAATTATGGATTTCATTGAAGACAAATTTATTACAGTAAGAACTGTAAGCAAACTTAAAAATAATTTACAAAGAATTGGTAAAAATGACCCTGATTTTCTATACTCGGATAAATTTATTATCTATGAATCTCTTAAGGAAAAACCACAGTATGAAAAAACTGTTGATATATTGAGAAAAGGCTCTATTTCTGATGTTAAAAATCAAAGTCGTTTTAGAAGTAATATAGGAGTTCCTTTTATATATTGGTAGCTTATGATTTCCTATAGAAGAGAATTTGTCAAACTCACTGTTCTTTCTTCTCAAACCGAGTGTCAAAATATATAGAACACTAGCGAGTTTGAGGGGTTGGAATTTCGCAAACTGGTTGCAAAACAAAACGGACGAAAACGGACTTTTGTTGGATTTTGTTTCCCATTTTTATATACTCCTCACCCGAGCTTCGCTTACTCTCTGTCTTGACCTATTCGCATTAAACGTGCCTACGTGTTTTGCCTTCAGATTTACTATCTTCGGCAAAAGCACTCCGCACTTTGCTCATAGGTCGCTCCCACAAGGGGCGAGGGTAACAAAAGTCTTATTTGGAAATTTTGACAATAGTAAAATAGTTTATTTATGGATTTTATTTAAATATGGATAAAATATCTTTTAAATCAAACATAAGAATTGTTAGCCCGAAGCGTTTTGAAAAATTTTCTCGTAAAATTTTTCAAAATAATGGAGAATTTATTGATTGTTATAATCTTGACACCTGTTTTGGAAGAATTGATTATCAAGCATATAGAACAAGGGTGAAAACTGGTTTTACAAAAGGAGCTCGTTCTTGTACGGTGGCACTAATTGTTGCACTTTAAGCGCTTTAAAACATTTTTTTTTTGTGAATAATTATTATTTCTATACGATATTGAATTTATTTTTATAATATCTCTTTGTAAGTATTATAAAGTTCTTAAAAATAAATTTTGATATATTTAAAAAATCTTTCTAAAAACAAAATCTCTCTAATCCTCTTTATAAATAATTTAACTCTATCAAATTCTCCATTTGGATATATGTTATTCTCTTTCACAGTTTAAAAATATATTCAGAGGTTAAATATGATTAGAAAAAAACAGTTTATAACATTATTTTTATTATTTAATTTTGCGTTTAACTTATTTTCACCAATATTTGCAACTGAAGAATGTAAATATTGTGACTACGGAAAACTTTATGTCGGTGAAGATAAATATGAGAATTTTAATCGAAAAATGTTTAACTTAAATAGTAAATTGAATAAATTTATTGCTCGACCAGTTCACGTAATATGGTCTTCTATTATGCCCAAATACGGGATAGAACGTTTACAAAGCGTTTATAACAATATTGAATATCCTAAACGACTTGCGAGCTGTCTTTTACAAAAAGATTTTACAGGGGTAAAAAACGAAACAAAGCGCTTTATAACAAATACTACATTAGGACTAGGCGGTTTGTTCGACCCAGCAGAAAAGCTACTTAAAATAAAGCCTGTAACAGAAAACATGGATCAAGCTCTGTCTTGCTGCAAAATGAAACCTGGACATTACATGGTTTTACCAATATTGTCATCTTCTACACCACGCTCTCTATTAGGCAGGCTTATTGAAGCTGCTCTTGATCCTTCTGTTTATCTAGCATCCCCGTTAACTTCAATTATTAAAGGAGGTTTTGTGATTAATAGAACAACTTTTATGCAACCAATAGCAAAGATGATTGAATCTACTTATGCTGATCCATATGATGTTGCCAAAAAACTTTATGGTATGGAAAATTACATTAAAGCTAAAGATTTAGACAGAAAAGATTTATTAACTACTGAAGCAAAAATACTTGAAAATAAAATTATCGCAAATACACAAGATGAAAACTTAGAAAATTTAGTTCAGCAATTAGAACAAATAAAAGATGAAGAAGCTGTTTTAGGTGGTTTGGATGAACTTGCAATTGGAACTAAAGATTCTGCCATTTGTAAACTTACAGCAGATATTTGGCTGAATGATTTTAAAGCACAATCACCTGTTGTGGATTCAATGCGGACAGCGTTGTTCGATTTCCAAGAACAAAAAAAATCTATTTGGAACGATTTATCAATCTGGAATCATTCTTTTTCAAAAAGAATTAAAAAAGAGAAAGTTGCAGTTTATCCAGATAGAGATGAATATCAGTTCCGTTATATTTTGCAAAAAGATAAAACAGCTCCCCTTGCAATTTTTTATCCTTCTGTTGGCGAAGGTGTAGATTCTCATCATTCAACAGTTTTCGCAAAAATGTTTTATGATGCAGGCTATTCAGTTTTAATTCAAGGTAGCCATTTTCAATGGGAATTCGCAAAAAGTATGCCTAAAGGCTATTGTCCAGGTGTGCCAGCCCAAGATGTGGACAACTTAAAACTTGTAACTAGCAAAATCATCAACAAATTAGAAATGGATAATAATTATAAGTTTAAGGACAAATTATTAGTAGGAACTTCTTTTGGCGGAATGGCAACTTTATTTCTTGCTGACAAAGAAAACAAAAATAATACATTAGGTATTTCAAAATTTATTGCAATTTCACCGCCAATAGAACTTGTATATGCAATCAATCAAGTTGATAAACAAAGTGAAGAATTTGATTATACCACTTTTGACGCGAAGCAAAAATTAGCAACCACAGCTGCTAAAGTCATACAAATTACTAACAAGAAAAAAGATCCAAATTTCAAATTCAAAGAGCTACCTTTTTCAGAGGAAGAAGGAAAACTTATTGTGAGTTTTATTATGAGACAAAAACTTTCAGATTTAGTTTTTACAATTGAAGAAGCTTGTAAAAACAAAAAGTGTGAGATTTATAATTCTATTAACAATTTAAGTTATCGAGATTATGTTGAAAAATACATTTTAGCTAATTCTGGCGGAACTTTAGAGGATATTAGATATGATACAAGTCTTTATTCAATTTCTGAGTTTCTAAAAAACAATAATAATTATAAAATTTATGAATCATTAGATGATTTTTTTATTAACAAGAATCAATTAGAACAACTAAAATTATATTCTCCATCAAATATAATTTGTTTGAATAATGGCTCACATCTAGGTTTTTTATATAGAAAAGAGTTTCAAGAAGCTCTAAAAAAGGATATTGTTATTACAAATTAAAGGAGGGAATTTATGTTTTACAATGTACTAGAATTAGGAGATTTAGTTGACAATAAAGAGAATATTTTTGATAAAAATGTTCTTCTTGAACGCGGTGAATCAAGTTTAAGCGCAATTGCATTAAAAAAACACGAAGTTTTAGACAATCATATAACAGTTTGTGATGCGTGCGCTTTAGTTTATGAAGGCGAAGCAGAGTTTCATTTTAATGCAGAAAAATTTACAGTTAAAAAAGGGGAGCTCATAATGTTCGAGAAAGAAAAAGAACACAAAGTCTTAGCTCTTAAAGATACAAAATTTTTATTAATTAAAATTTAATTAATTAGTTCTTTTTTTAGGGCAGATTCAGGCTTTTTGAATCTGCCATTTTTGTAAAGTCTTGAAGAATCCAGAGTTATTAAGCCTTGAGATTGAGTCTCTACTTGATTTTTAAATAACTCAATGCAGCTTACATCAATTGTTTCTTTATCCAATGTTCCATCAAAAGCTCGATCGATTAGCCAATCTAAATACTTCTGACTATTAACTGAAGTATCTGGTTCTCGCTTTAGTTGTTCTATAAAATCTATACTATGCCTATCAGAGTTTGGCTTTGCTGCTGCACAACCAAAGTTTGCGATTTCATCAATTGCACCCCCACAAGATTTTGGATGGATATGTTCAATCGTAGCTATTATAGGCCAAATTAAATTATAGACAAATTTATCTGGAGTCTTTGATGCAAATTTAATTATATAGGATGAACTTGAATCTTGTGAAGTTGGGAGTTTCGTCGCGATAGTCATAATTGCGCGTTTAATATTTTTATCTTTAATGTTTTCAACAAGCTTAGCTAAGTCATGCACAAACCCTTTTTTAGTAAATGGGACTTGTGTTTTTTTATCATTTAATCTTAATTTAGAATCTTCAATAAGATTTTGTAATGCTTCATCATTATTCAAATGAGAATGATTCAGCATTGTATTAATTTTTGATAAAACTTTCTTTTGATGAGTCAATGTTTTACGGCTATTTTTTGAAGAAAAATTCTTGCTTTCTTTTAATAATTGAGCAATTACATTTGTTGAGTTTCTATCTTTTAATGTTGCATATTCTTGTTTGATTTGTTCTAACTTATATTTAAATTCCTTGACGCTAAATTCAAGTTTAATGGGTTTTCCTATTATTCGATTTTTAGCTTCATTAATTAAATATTTGTAATCACCGGCATACTCTTGTGGAAAACTATATGAAAAAGAGAAAAGAGTATCAAGTATTGCCAATTGCTGCTTCACTAATATTTTTTCATATTGTGGTTTTAATATTAAAAAAATTTCTTTCAAGGATTTATCTGGGGTTTTCTTGCTTTGCTCTTTAAGAATAATATATGAATCTTTACCGCTCTTTGATATAAAACTAGGATGCAAAAAGCTTGGTTCCCATTCTTCCAAAAATTTAAAAATTTCTTTCGCTTTTAATTTATATACAATATTCAAAAAATCCAACGCAGTTTTGGAATCCAGAGTCTTTACCCCTGTATACATACAAGGAGCGCCATATTTAAACAAGTTTTTATATTTTGCAGCCTCTGCTCCTTTAAAACTAATATTTGTTAAATAATAAAAATTGCTTAAACCAACACTTCGAGTAGGCGACTCAGATGGTTTATCCAAAGCATTCTGCGACGGATATTTTGATTTATTGATGTAAATATGATTAATAGGTAAGATTTTCATAGTTATATTAACTATAAACACTCAAAATATTTTTTTTTGCTACTAAATATTTTGCCAACAATTACCAGCGAGTTTCCCTTCTAAATTATTTCTTTCTAAACGAATCTTTTTATAAATAGGCTCTGCAATAATGTTGCCTAAAGAATCCAAAACCCCATATCTATTATCTTTTTTAATCAAAATATATTCACCAAGCTTTTCTATATCATCATATTCTATCTGTAAAATAATATTTCCTTTTTTATCTGCTAAGCCATATTTATCATATTTTTTAAGTAAATACGTTTCGTATAAAGGTTTTATTTTATCAAGTTCATTTTTTATAAGAATATTATTTGAGGAATTAAGCATTCCGTAATATCCATTTAGCTTTGTTAAAAATAAATCGACCCCAACTTGATCAAACTTTTTGTACTTAATTGGTGTAATAATATTATTATTTAAATCAATTATCCCATATTTTTTATCTAGTTTAACAAGAAGTCTGTTCGGAGCAACTTCACACATTAGTTTATAATTATTTAGGCTTATATAATTTCCATATTCATCAATTATTTGGTATTTTTTGTTTTGATAAAATGTAAAATAATGTTTTTTATTATAAACATAATGCTTTACATCGGAACAACCACTCATTAGAACAGAGCCGTCATTATTGAAAATAGTATTTGTTACATAACTTCTTCTTGTTCCATTTGAATAATAATAAACAGTTGTTTCTTTTACTGCGTAATGCTTGTCGCAATTTACAAAATTCAATTCTTCTTGAAAGTAATCTTTATAAGTAACATAATAATGAGAATGACAGTAATGCGCTTCTACTGCTTTATTAGAAGTTAAGATTAGACCCAAAATCAAACAAACTACAAACTTTTTCACATAAAACCTCACAACTTTATAAATTAAACGAAATATTTTAAAAAAAGTTCATTTTTGTTTATAATTGTTTTGGAAGGATTTTTAAAATGCTAGATACTACAGAACAAATCGCATCAAAACATTTAGGTAAAAAGAGTTCAGGTAGCGAATCTTACGATCCATCACTTTTAGTTGCAGTGCCTAGATACCTAAATAGACAGCAGTATGAAATTGAAAACGAAAATTTACCATTTGAAGGTTTTGATGTCTGGCATGGATATGAGTTTTCTGCTCTTACCGAAAACGGTATCCCTTTTACAAGAGTTTTGAAACTAAAATACAATTGTAATAATGAATATTTAGTAGAATCTAAATCCTTAAAACTTTATTTAAATTCTTTTAATATGACTCGTTTTGGGAAAACAATCCAAGAAGCTTTAAATATTTGCAAGGATTTGATTCAGAAAGATTTAAGCGAAAAACTTAAAACTGAAGTTAAAGCAAATTTTTTGGATAATAATTCAATGCGTTTTGAAATTTTTGAAAATTTTAAAAATATTATGGATCTTGTCGATGAAACAAGTTTTAGTATAGAAAGTTTTAAAGAAGCTCCGGAATTGCTTAAAACCAAAGAAATTGAAGAAAAAGAATATTATTTAACTTTTGATTCTTTGCGTTCAAATTGCAGAGTAACACATCAGCCTGATTTCGGTGATGCTTTTATTTACTATAAATCTATAAAATATATTGATGAGAGTTCTTTGGTGCAGTATTTGAGCTCCTTTAGGTCTGAAAATCATTTCCATGAAGAATGTTGTGAAATGATTTTTAAACGTTTGCAAGATATACTTAACAAAGATGATGAGCTTTTTGTTTGCGCGCTTTATACTCGTCGAGGCGGAATCGATATTTGTCCTGCTCGTTGGAGTAAAAATTTAAGTAAAAATTTTGCAGAAAAATTACTGGATTTATCTTGTTATGCAAGAAAAGGAATTAAACAGTAGAAACTTCTTGACGCTTAAACTGCATTTCATAAAGAGCTTTGTATTGTCCGTTTTCAATTTGCATTAAATCATTATGAGAGCCTAATTCAACAAGTTCGCCTTCATTAATCACTGCAATTCTGTTTGCATTTTTGATAGTAGAAAGCCTATGCGCGATAACAAAAACCGTCTTATCTTTCATTAAGTTATCAATAGCTTTTTGAACAATAGCTTCCGCTTTATTATCAAGGGCTGAAGTAGCCTCATCTAAAATAATAATTGGAGCGTCCTTTAGAAAAGCTCTAGCGATAGCCACACGTTGTTTTTGCCCTCCAGAAAGTAGCATTCCTCTTTCTCCGATTTGTGTATCCCAACCATCTTTCAAACTTAATACAAACTCATCAAGATATGCCATTTCAAGAGCTTTTTGTATTTCTTCATTTGTAGCATTTTGTTTACCTAATAGTATATTTTCCTTAATAGTTCCTGAGAATAGAAAGTTATCTTGGAAAACAACTGCGATATTTTGCCTGAGAGATTCTAGAGTGTAATCTCTAACATCGATTCCATCAATTTTGATTGAGCCAGATTTAATATCATAGAAACGAGGGATAAGGCTAACAATAGTAGATTTCCCACCGCCTGAATTCCCAACAAAGGCAATACTCTCACCCTTTTTAACATTTAACGAAATGTTTTTAAGAACAGGCTTATTTTTAATATATTCAAAACAAATGTTTTCAAACACAATATCATTTTTAATAGATTCTATGACCTTTGCATTGTCTTTATTTTTAATTTTAGGAGTTTGCTCTAATACGCCAAAAACTCTTTCAATAGCCATAAAAGACATTTGTACTGCATTAAAATTATTACCTAAGTTTTTAATAGGTGTGTAAAGCATAATTAAAGCTGTTATGAAAGATACAAAATTCCCACTTGTAATCTTGCCTACTAATATTAAATGAGAGCCATAACCAATAGCAAGACCTATTCCAACAGAGACAATTACATGCATCATTGGAGAAAGCCAAGATGTTTTTTGTACCATTTTTATTTTTAGCGAGAAAATATTTGAAAGTATATATTTAAATTTGTTTTCTTGAAGATTAGCTAAATTATAAGAAGTAATAGTTTTATTACCTGCAAACGTTTCATTATAAGCTGTAATTACTGCAGAGCCAGCTGTTACAGACTTATCCATAACAGATTTAATTCGTTTACGGATATTTGCGAGAGGCAAAAATGCTCCACCTAGAACGACGACTGCAATTAAAGCTAGTTGCCAAGAGTTATAGAAAAGAACGCAAACCAGAGAAATTGATGAAAAGATTCTTGATGTAAAGGTTTTTAGATTTTGCAAAAGACCATTACAAGCAGTATCAGCATCATTATTAAACCTAAAAACAATATCTCCAGATTTTTTCTTATCAAAATAAGCTGTTTCAAAAGTTAGCATTTTTTTATAAAGCGTAAATTTTAAATCATTTGTAATTTTGCCACCTACCCAAGTATTTAGATATGTAGCTAAGTAATTTAATAGACCTTGAATAGATGTAAAAGCAACAATTCCAAAAGGAATATACCAAGGTGATTCTACGGTTTTCTCAACCATAACTAAATCCATGTATGGTTTTAATGATAGGGCGATAACCGCATCCAATGAACCGATTGGAATACAAATTAAAACTGCAAGTAATGCTCTAAACCAATATGGTTTTACATATGGTAGAATCTTTGAATAGTTTATATATGCTTGAGTATTTTTAAGTTTCGATAAAATATTCATTATGACTAATAAAATTCCTTTCTGCAAATAAAGATTCTGTTATAAAATTCATTTTTAATTGTTTTTTGTATTTTGTTATTTGATTAAATAAATTAAAATTTCGTTGACTCAATTCTTTAAAATTAGTAGTATTAACAAGTGTTTCAGAAACATAATTTTCTGAAGGATTACAACTAAAACCATCTAAGCCTGCTATATTCACTTCTTTTATACCAATTTTAATCAGTAATTTAAATAACATAAGCGCCGTATTATCAAATTCTTTTGAATCATTTATATATGAAGAATAATTTATAATATTTGCAGTTATACTTTTCACATCAATATTAGAAGTTAATACAAGTTCGCTTTTAAAATTTTCTAAAGAAGAAAATCTCTTTAAGTTGGTTACAAAAATCATGTCTTCATTGAAATTTTCAGGAATAAAATTTAATGAAATAATATAAGGGTTGCATTCTTCAATAAATTGTTTAACTTTATCAAATTCTTTTATTAGAGATTTTCCTGGAGCCAATAATAAAATAGTCTTATTGGATAGAATGTTTTTAAGTCTATCAATAGTTTTCATATCGTCAATATTTCTAGAAAATTTATCCAAGTAAAGTTGTTTAATTAATTCTTGGTTATATGTAGATTTCTTTTGTTGTGGAATTGAAGATAGTAATGCATTTATAACTTCAACAGGTACTGTTTGCTTGTCAACTAAATATTTTGCATAATTCGGATGACAATGGTTTGTTGCAGCTAAATAATACGGAACAGAATATCCCCAAGGAGTTTGAGCAAAGATTGGATTTATTTGCTCGTCAACTATTTTTAAAATAGGTATTATATTATAATTTGCATTATAGTTATCATTTAAATATTGAGTTAATAGTTCTGTACACAAATTACCTGCGCCACGTCCCATACCAAAAACAGTTGAGTCAACTATTAACTCTCTATTATGGCAACTTTTTATTAAGCATTGAGCATTAGAAAATGATAATTGCAAATTATTGTGAGAATGAAAACAAAGTGTTATGTCCTTTTTTAAATTATGATTTATTAAATGGTATAACCTTAATAAATCATTTTCTTTAAGGACTCCATTTGTATCCACAATTGAAAATCCATATGGATTTAAGTTATTAACTTTTTTAATTAAATTTAAAAGTTCTTCATCAGAATATGACTCAATATTTGTTGGATTTACAAAAAGTTGATAGCCTGCAAGTTTGATTTTTTCCAAATAATCAAAGACTGCTTCAATTTCATTTTTTTTAAAAGTAACTCGAATAACATCAAGAATAACATCCTGTGTCTTAGGTACAATTTTATTTACATCAAATTTTCCAAACACTATCATTGCAACGATTTTAGATTTATGTTTAAAATCTCTAGGTATTATATTTTTTATTTGCTCAATTTCATTGAAAACTGTTTTTTCTTGATTGTATTCAGAATCTTTAAGAAAACCAATCTCAGTATATTCAATGCCTGCGTCATCGATATTTTTTAGAAATTTTTGAGATAGAGTAAGACCAAAATCCCAGTTATTTACATAACCACCATCTCTTAATGTACAATCTAAAACTTTGATATTAAACATTTTCTACTCCAATTACACTCTGTACTTTTTGTACATATATTCCGCAATTTCAAAATCTAATTCTGTATCAATATCCGTTGTCTCTAATGAATTAATTTTGTATAACAAAGGTCTCTCACCAATAATGTCCATCTTTTCAATCATTAAATTTTTAGGAATAATACTTACTGCGTGATTCAATGCAACTATATCTGGTAAATCTTGGCTTCTTGGCTTTTTGTCCTTGTTGTAGTTAAGAGGTTTACCATTTTGCCACATAAATTGTTTAATTTCATTAACAGTTGTTAAAGAATCATATTTATCCACATTATCAAAATACGATTTTATACAATTGCTTATAGTTTCAGTAGTGACAAGTGGATTAGTCGCATCAGCAAAAAGTATAATGTCGCAATCGCAATTCTCAGCCATGTTTTTGTAAACTTCATTAATAGAAACAGAACTTGTTGCATAGTATTCATCTCTTTTTATTGTTTCTGCACCAAGCTTTTTTGCAATATTTAACATTTCATTAGAATTTGAATTGACAATAACTCCATCAATTTCTTTAATACTATTCATTTGTTGAATTTTAATACTCAATAAATTACTCCCTGCAAAAGGTTTTATATTTTTATTTTTTACTCGTTCTGATCCAGCTCTTACTGGAATTAAAACTTTTATTTTCACGGTCACACCTCTTATGCTGCCTGTGACCAAGTTTTGATATTAACTAGGCTGAAACACCTGCTGCTACTAGATTCTCCCCACCTCAAAATAGTTGCCATCAGAGGCTTTGAGAATTTCTCGTACTTTTTCCAAGTCTTTTTGTGTGTCTACAGAAATAGACTCAGATTGAATTTCTTTAAACTTTAAAACTTTGTGATTTTCGATAAATCTTAAATGATCAATATCCTCAATTTTTTCTATTATTCCCATTGGTGTACTTACAAAATAGTCTAGTGATTCTTTCGTAAAACACTCAATTCCTACATATTTTTTATATTTAAATAGTAAAGTGCCTTTAGGGTTTGGAACAGGGCATCTTGATATATAAATTGCTTCCCCTGATTTATTTGTAACAATTTTAATATTTGCACTATCTAAAGTTTCTGCAGGATCGCTTAAATAACGGAAAGCGCCTGTAAAAAAGCTCGGATTTTCAATGGCTTCGTTGATAACTTTACTTATAGAGATTTCGTCAATTAAAGGTTCATCACCATTTATACAAACATATAAATCTGCGTTTATTTTATCTGAGACTTCTTGAACGCGTGCTATGTGATCAGGGTGAGTATTTTTTGTCATAACAACTTTTATGCAATGTTTTTCGCATTCAACTTTAATACGCTCATCATCTGTTGCAACATAAACTTCCGAGAGTTCTTTTACTTTTTTAACTTGGTTATATACCCACCAAATCATAGGTTTGCCATTAATATCAGCAAGAGGTTTCCCTGGAAATCTGGTAGACTCATATCTTGCCGGAATTACTCCTACAATATTCATAATTCCTCCTTAATTAGTTTCATAATTTCTTCCTCTGTATAACAATATTTTTTATCTTTTACATACCCCCAACCGGCACAAAGAGCTATAAGATTAGGTATTTTTGAGCATTTTATTATTGTTTCCATTGAATCATCAATAAAAATAGCTTTGCTAATGTTATTTTTTATCATGTATTGACTAATAAAAACTTGTTTTGAACCATATATTTTTAATCTTGTTTTACCAATAATATTACCAGAACTGATATTAAAATTATAGTCTAAACAATGTTTTAAAATGGCTTCTTCATTTTTAGTAGAAACAATAATAATATTATCATATTTGTTCAAAGTTTTAATAGCTTCGAAAAAAGAAAAAGGTTTATCAAGTTTATTCCAGAAATTATAATGATTTTCAATTAAGTCTTTCCTTTTTTCTTGAAAGACTTTATCAAATTTGGTAACGAATGTTTGATTGCAATTTTTTATGAGTTCACAGTAATAGTCATAATATGAGGAGATTTTCTCGATTTTACTTTTTTCAACTATCTTCATAAGATAAAAATATTGCCAAGAATCTGTTATAAAAGGACGAATTGAACGAAAAAGCTTAAAATCTGTTTCTTCTATTTTTTCTGTAACATTAATATTATAAAAAGCATACCTTGCCAATAAATATGATTCTAAAACAGTGTCAAATAATACCCCATCAAAATCTAGAAATAATATTTTATTCATTAAGATTATCCTTGCTAAATAAATCCCAAATAGCTACTTTTTCTCTATGCATATCGTGAGGGTCTTTTAAATTAACCTTTGTTGGATTAAAAAAATCACGAGGCTTTTTATCAAAATCTCCTTTTTCTTTAAATGAGAAACCATAACAATCGTCGATTGAAAAATTTGGATTAATATTTTTTATCCACCATAAATATTGAACTCCCGTTGTTGGTGTATTCAAATCCACATTTTGTTTAAACAAATCTTTGTGAGGGAAGTAACAAATTTTGTTTCCGTCTTTTGTGTATTTATATAAATCTTCGATTGTTTTTAACCAAAAGCCTACGAAATAAATATCTTCAGCATGAGCTAACAACTCATAAGATTCAGTTGGAAAAACAGAACCTTGGTATCTGGATAAGATATTTGTTTTACTGCCATAATCTTCTATATTGTTTTTGTATTTAGTTGCGTCATTAAATCTGATAACAACATCATAGTTATCAATTTTTTCTCCATTATTAGTTCCTAATTCTTGAGGCCCATTACCTACAATAGCGACTTTTTTATTTTTTACAAAATTTTTAAATTCTTCATTTATTTCAGATTCTTTGAATTTTTCAAATACAAATGAAGATTTTTCGATTATAGTATTAGAATACCCGTATTTGTATGCCAAATTCGCAACCGGTAGTATAGTTTCAATGTCTTTTAATTTCCATTTTTTTAAATAAAGATGCAATACTTCTTTAGCTTTATCTTCCTCGTTCATTAAAAGCCAAAAGCTAATCTCAAAAAGTCTAGTTCTCGGTAAAATAATACGCTCAGCATCTGATTCGTGATTCATTTGGATAAAAAGAGTTTTTAATGTTTCAAAATCACGGTGTCTACAAGAATTAATTACCGCTTGTTGATAAATCATTGCCTTGTGAGGAGTGTTTAATTTAATCAGCTCCTTAAAAATATTACATCTTGTCGTATACGGAACATTGTTTTCGACTAAAGAAAGACAAGCTGTTAAAAATTCACCTTCTATAGAGAATTGATTTCTTATTGCTTGTATTTCAGGTTGGTATATTAGATTTGTCGAATATGCATCATAAACTTCTTTATCAATATTAAATAAATCTACTTTAAAATGTTCAATCAAATCTGGAGCAATATCCTTTAATATTAAATATTTGTAAATTTGTGAAACTTTATTTTCAATGTTCCTTAAAGCAGTATTATTACTATAATCTGTTGGTTTAGTTAGAATATTATAAATAGCATCTCTTTTCTTTTTATTAGGTAAAACACTAGTATATATCTTTGCTAAAATTTTATTCATAATAGACCTTTCTGATAAAACCTATGATTCTATATTTAAATAACTACTCCAAAATTCTTCAGTTATAAATTCATCTTTTGCGTTACAAAAATCATTTTTTATAAATTCATATTCATCATTAAACTGTTTAAGCAATGTTCTAAATTGTTTTTTTAATATTTTGACTGTACCATAATTATATTCCCTTAGTTCCGTTTTATGAGTTGCAAAATTCCAAGTATAAACTCTCTGTGCAAATAAATATTCTTCACTTGGAGCTTTTGACCAAACATCTTTTTTTCTTTTCCACAAACTTATCGGAATCAATCTTCCTTGTAAAGAAATCTCCCAAAAAGCTTTTTTAATAAAATAAATTACTCTACGATAACGTTTAGTTAATGTTACAAGTTTCTCTAGTTTTGTTTTTAGTTTATTATAATAATGCTGATCGAGCGTATCAAAGATCTTATCTTCATTAACATATTGCATAATTTCTTTCAATATTAATTCAGGATCTTTTCTATAAATTTCAGAACCCATTAATAAATCATTCATCATTCGTAAATAAATTTTACAAGATGTATAGTCAAGAATTTTTAAAAGATGTTTAAAGTCTTTTTCAAACATTGCTAACAATACATCTTTATAATTAGGAGTATATAACATATTTATCATTGCAATATTTCTTTTTGAAAAATAATACTCAACTGGTTTTGAAACTCTCCAAGCAAAAGGAGCATGCCAAACACAAATGCCATTCGCAGTTATATGATGTTCTCCATAATTTCTCCAACTCCATTCAAGATCATCACATCTAAAAAATACAGGCAATGGTAGGCCTTTTTCTAAAATTGACTCCATAGAAAAACAACAATACCACCAAGCAGAAGAAACTTTTCTGACCTCATCATTAAAAATGTTTGTTGGGGTATAGTTAGATTTCCCAATTTCAAATTGTTTAGAAACGTCAAGACCACCATGATAAGAATAACACCAAGTAAGATTCTTAATAGCTGTACTCTCAAAGAAAAGATTTTTTGCATAAAGATTCAACATCGCACCGTGAATAAAAGAATTCTTAAACTCTGGTTTTAAATAATCCGAAAGGATTAAAGTCCTATAAAAAGATTCCGGAAAAACTTCTACATCGTCATCCATTAAAAGAATTCTCGTATAATTATCAGAAGACCTTTTTGCTTCAATTATACCTCGGGTAAACCCTCCAGCTCCACCAGTATTTTTATTTGGAATCAATTTAATATTATTATTTTCTATATCTTTTTCTAGAGTTTTACCGTTATCAACAATAAACAACTTAATACGATCAGAAATCTTCGGATTTAGTTTTATAAAATTATTAAATAATTGCACATTTTTATATACATAATTTTCTCGTTTATATGTACAACAAATCAATGCCAATTTATTTTGAGTTATAGAAGGGGTACTAGTAGACCAAGCAGCTTTTTTAATATTAATATTTTCTGAATCACATATTATGCAGAAAAAAACATTTTCGTAACTTGATGCAGATGAAATTTTTATCTGTTTAGCTTCATTTGACGTTAATTGAGTTTTTATAATTAATTCGTCACAATCTTCAAAAGCTTCATTATAATTAAATCCATAGACCAAAACTTCAGCATCAATATCTAATTCGATATCAAGATATAAATCTTCTAAATTACAATAATAAAAATATTTTTTTGCTGGGAAGATATTCATCCAAGTATTAAATTTATAATAATGAACAGCTTTATATTGGTTCTTAAACTGACAACTTTTTATTTCTTTGTTCACAAATAAATTTTCATTATTAATGAACTCTGACGTTGGTAGGATCAATCTTGACAGTTCATATAAAATCATACATACTCACTCCCATTTTTCAATTCTTTACCTAAGAATTCTATATCAGCCGAAAGTATAATTCAATAGATTTATAACAAATATTAAGCACTTTTTTCTGGTCTAAATTGTTTAAGTAAAAACACCATTGGTATTAGTATCAAAATAAGTACAGCATAGATCCTATATGCATTTATAAACGCACACAAGGTTGATTGTTGAATCAATTGTCCGTAGATTTTTCCCTGGGCCATTCCTAATGACGTAATTGCATCTATTCCCATTGATTGAAATTGGCTTGCTGCCATTGTAACTTTATTTGCAAATACTCCATTTAGCATTGTCATTTTATCTACTAAATAAGATTGATAAGTCTGAGAATAGCTTGACACCAAGAATCCAACTGAAGATGTTCCTACCGCACACCCAACATTTTTAATTAAGTTTTGAATACTAGCTGCATTTGTCATTTCTTGTTTATTCACATTACTAAATAACAAAGTTGTACAAGGAATAATAACTGTTGTAAGTCCAAAACCCACTATAATGTTTGGAATTGTAACATTATTAAACGCAATATTGAGATTTAGTCCAGAAAACATTAAACATCCTGCTGAAAATGCTATCAAACCAATTACAGTCTGTGTTCTAAGCCCCAATATATTTAAAGTTGCAGTTGTAAAAATTACCGCAAAAACAGAGCCTACTCCCATTGGACCTGCAGCTAGACCACTTAAATACGAATCATATCCTAATAAATTTTGTAAAAATTGAGGAAGAATCGCAATTGTTCCATATGCGACACCAAAAAGCAAGGTTAAAATTATTGTACCAAAAGTAAAATTCCAGTTCTTAAAAATTTTCAAATCTAAAAGCGGATTTTTACATCTTAATTCCCAACAAACTAAAGCAATAAAAGCAATAAGACTTACAAAACCCAATTTCATAATATATGGAGAATCAAACCACCCATTTTTTTGGCCATTATCAACCATAACTTGAAAACAGGCTATCCAAATTATTAAAAATAACATTCCTAAAGAATCAAAAGCTGGCGCTTTACGAGCTTGAATATATGGAGGATCTTCTATAAACATAGTCACCATTATAAAAGCTGCAATACAAAAAGGAATACTAATAAAAAAGACATAATTCCAAGAAAAATTAGTTGTTAACCAACCACCTAAAATTGGTCCAATTATTGGTGCAATTACTATTCCCGAAGAAAAAATAGACATCGCCTTTGGTTGTTCTGCTTTTGGATAACTTTCAAGTAAAATCGCTTGTGATAGTGGAATCAAACAACCTCCACCAAGCCCCTGAAAAATTCTGCCCAATATCATAACTTCAAAATTTGGAGCAAAACCACAAACCGTAGCTGAAATTCCAAAAAGAGCAATACAAAACAAGAAGAATTTTTTTCTTCCAAAAACATTACTACACCAATCAGTTGCTGGTAAAAGAATACTACAAGCGATTAGGAAAATTGTTACAATCCACAAACTTTCATCATTTGATATAGAAAAACTACCTGCCATATATTTCAACGCTACGTTTGCAATAGAAGTATTCAAAACTTCTACAAATGTTGCAAGCATAACTGCTATCGTAATCATCGCCAAACTGGCTTTAGGTCTCCAATCTTGCATTGTATTTTCCACCGTCATCTTTCATTCTCCCAAATTCAACATATTTTATCGGGTAAAATATTTTTTTGCAAGCTTATTTTAAAGGAATATTTAATTTAAAACTTCTTTTATAGACTCTAAAGCTATGTCTGTTACCAAATCCATATCGACTTTTTTAATAATTAGAGGTGGATTAAAATATATAACATCACCTAGCGGTCTAAGTAATACGCCTTTTTCTAAAGCTTTTTTATAAATTTGGTAACCAGTCCTTTTTGTGTAATCTAAAGGTTCTTTTGTTTGTTTATTTTTAACTAATTCTATCGCATTTATAAGACCTATTGAACGTACTTCACCGACATTTGTTATAGGTAAAAATTTTTCACAGATTATTTTATTAAAATACTTAGCTTTTTCATTTGCCTGTTCTATAATATTTTCTTCGTGTAAGATTTTAAGTACTTCTAACGCGGCTGAGCAAGCAAGCGGATTTCCTGCATAGGTATGAGAATGCATAAAAGCCTTACCTTTTAAATAATCATCATAAAAAGCATCATAAATTTTTTGAGTTGTTACAGCAATGGCCATTGGCATATAACCACCTGTTAAGCCTTTTGAAAGACACATAATATCAGGTGATATTTTTGCATAATCACAGGCAAACATTTTTCCCGTTCTTCCATATCCGGTTGCAATTTCATCTGCAATTAAAATGACATTATATTCATCACAAATATCTCTTAACTTTTTCAAATAAATGGGCGGGTAAATTTTCATGCCAGCAGATCCTTGCAATAAAGGCTCTATTATAATAGCTGCGGTTTCTTTACCATATTTATTAAACTGTTCTTCAGCTTTTATAAAACATTCACATTGACAATCATCCCTACATTTGCCCCAAGGACATCTATAACAATTCGGCGCCTCAATCCTTACAACGTCCATCATTATTGGCTTATATAGTTGAGAGTACAAATCCACTCCACCAACAGCCAATGCAGCAAGTGTTTCACCATGGTAAGCATCAGTTAGAGCCATAAATCTTTTCTTTTTTTTATTTCCGGTTTGATAGTGATATTGAAAGCTCATTTTTAAAGCCATTTCAATAGCAGAGGAACCGTTGTCAGCGAAATTAAATTTACATAACCCCTCTGGAAGAACTTTAACTAATTCTTGGCAAAGCTGAATGGCAGGCTTATGTGAAAAATTTGCAAAAATCACATGTTCTAAATTATCAATTTGTTTTTTTAAAGCATTATTAATTCTAGGATTACTATGGCCTAATAAATTACACCACCAAGAACTAATCACATCTTTATAAGATTTTCCATTTATATCATAGAGGTTAATACCTTCCCCTTTTTCTATAATTATTGGAGGGAGAGTCTCATAATCCTTCATTTGAGAACAAGGATGCCATATATATTTCAAATCTTCTTTTTGCCAATCCATATTAGAAATATAGCATAAACAAAGATTGTGATTAAAATTTTACAGTTAATATTAATTAATACCCTGTCTATCTGATATAGGGTTATAAAAAATTTTATAATTATTTATCTTATAGTTACAAAATTGTGAGGTGAATAATTATGAAACAAATAATTCCAGAAAAAAGTTCAGAAAAATTGGCAAAATTCTTAACAAAAAATTCTTTGCACAAACGAGATTTCGCGGAGATGATAGGCGTAACATTATCATATGTTTATAATCTAATAGACGAGACCGTTCCCTTTTCTACTAGAGGCACAACAATAGAAAGAATTGCAACTGTTATGGATATAGCTCCCGAAGAATTTGGTGAATATCGTATTCCACAAGAACCAATATTAATAGATGAGTCTGTAGAAGTTATAAAAGATTACTTAAAAGACAACGGGCTAAGTGTAGTTGCGTTTTTAAAATCATTTCCTCGTAAAAAAAGAATCGATATTGTAGATATTTTACGAGGAGCACTACCCCTTCCTATTGATTATAAAGAGCTAAACCTTATCGGAAAAACTTTAAATATGCCTAAAGAAGAAATCTATATAATTTGGGAAAAACGTTTAAAACAAGTGCTAGAATCAGCGGGCATGAATATCTATTCAAATTCAGAATTAATAAACTCAATGTTTGATTGCGCAAGAAAATATTTAATGAAAGAGTAATTCCTACCAACAATATATAAAAATACATTCAAAAAACTATTCTTTTATTTGAAACACACATTTAACACAATGAGCTTTTGGTTGTAGAACTAGATTATCCTCTAAATCATACATTCTTGCTATGCGTGTTATCAATGGTTCACCACACATAGGACACTTGAGATTAGTTTCACGATTTAAAATTTTAGTTTTTATTTCATCAATTTTTTCTGCTGGTACAATTTCAAACTCGTATTCTCGTTCATATTTTTTTATCTCAGAAGGAGAACATTTCAAAGCTCTGGCTAATTTTTGCCTTGTTGTTACAGGTAAAAACAGTTCTCGACCTGATTCAATATCCTCTAAAATTTCAAGAGGAAGTGCAGCTCTATCAGCTAACCCGTAAATGGAATAGCCAGCTTTCTCCCTTTTTTCTTGTATAAATTCTGCTAAACTTGTCATATAAATACTTATATCATAAAAATAAATCAAATAAAAAATCTCATCTATATACAGGATGTTAGATTTTTAAAATCATATATGATATTGGTAGGAGAATTATAAACTTGGGGATAAAAAATGTTAAACACACTACAACAGCCAACAGCACCAATATCTGATTCCATTACAAAAAACTGGACAGAGCAAGCGTTAGAATGCTACAACTTAAATGGAAATTGCGCAGAATGTTCAATTATGAAAGGGCATTATTCATTTGAATGTCAGATGCCTAAAATAGTAGAAATTCTTAAAGTAACAGTAGGATTACCAGAATAACTTTTGCCCCTTAAAATTTATTACCTACTTTTTCTAAAGAAACTACGTCATCAAAAGATTTTCTCTGCTTAACAGTTTCTGTCGGATTTGCGTCATATCCTAAAGATATTATTGTAGATATTATTTCACCTTCTTTTAAATTCAATTTTTCTCTTACTGCAGAATGAATCTCAGGCTGTATTTGAGTAATGTCTGATCCCATTGCTCCAATAATACAAGATGATATACCCAATGATTCAGCTGTTAACATCATATAAGATATAGGATAGATAACTTGTTCCATTGTTCTTATTAACAAAGCATTCTCACACTGTAAAGCAGGATTTAATGCAGGGTTTTTAATATGAGTAATCTTTGCTTCTTCCCAAGCATTTGTATCAGCTATACAAACAATTAATGCATCTGCATTTTTAACTTGTTGTTGCCCAATAGAAAGTTCTGATAATAAATCCTTATTCTCTTGAGATTTTACTATAATAAACTTCCAAGATTGCACATTCATCCAAGAAGGGGCTAATCGTCCAGATTCTAAAATAGTTCTTAAATCTTTATCAGAGATGTGTTTTTCTAAATATTTTCTAACACTTTTTCTGTTTGAAATTAAGTTTAATAAATCCATCATTAATACTCCTTATTGTTCTGCAAGTACTATTGTAAAATCACTGCCAACTGAAAACATCTCTGTTGGGTCATAAATAAATTGCATATCCTGCGTTTCTGGGATCTTTTTCTGCAACCAATTATAAAAATCCATAGTAACTTCATTTTTGTTAGCTACAAACCTTGTATGAGATAGATGTGTAATTTTCAACATGTTAACTTCAAAACCTAATTCGTTAAGCTTTTCTTTTAAAGTTTCTGCATCAGTCTCTCGTTTTGGAGAATACATAATACCACCTTTAAACCTAACCCCTTCTAAATCTGGTTTGTCGCGATAAATCATTCTATTTATAACTTCTTGTGTTTTAACTGGATCTAAAATCCAATAACTAATATACCCTCTTTGATTAGGCGCACCGGGTAAAGTCGCTATTTCAACCTTATTTTTATCAATACTTCTAGACATCGCAGCATACTGTGATAGTTCATAAAAACTCATATCAGTCTTTATATAAGTGTTTGCGACATTTAAAACTTCTGGGATTTTAGTTATTACCTGCGGTGAATGCAATCTTTCAAACAGGCTTTTCATAAACCATTGCTGCCTATGAGTTCTACCAATATCACCGAGCCCATCTTTTCTATATCTTAAATAGCCAACAGCTTGTTTTCCATTAAGCACTGTGTTTCCTTTTTGCAAATCTATATGAAGTTTTCCTGCATAATCGTGATATAGCATTCTTTTTTCCACATAAATAGGAACTCCACCCAATGCGTCAATAATCTTTTCAACAGCTTCGTCATGAATTAAGATATATTTATCAATTTTAATTCCAAAAGTTTCTTTTAAAGTTTTCTTTACAAGATTAACACCACCGAGAGCGTGAGCCGAATTTATTTTCTGAACACCTTTGTTATCTGGCAAATAAACTTTGCTATCACGAGGGATTGAAATTGCTTTTATTGAATGAGTTTTAGGATCAATGTTTACTATTAAAATTGTATCAGAGCGTGTACCTTCCCAAAGATCCGTACCTTGCCCATTTGAATCAACACCAAGAATAAGAATATTTTGTCTCTTTGGCGAAAAAGGAACTTCAAAGTTTTTTTCATTTCTTTTAAACTTAAATACCCCCGTAGTATCTTCTTTCGCACAATTTGAAGAATTTAAAAATATATTATTTTCAACTAAAATAACACAAACTATGACTGCACATAAAATGGCCATTATAACCGTGATAATTAAACGCGCTAAATTAGAAGATTCTTCTCGTTCTTCTCTTATATTTTTTAAAAACGCTCTATATTCTTCTTGTTGACTGTTAATAGTTTTCATTACTAGCTCATTTCTCTTTATAAAAATTATATTATAAAGATGAAAATTTCACCAACATCTATCAAGGTATTTTACAAAAGTTTAAATATCAAAACAAATTAAATTTAATTAAAAAAAGTGCGAAATTTCTTTTAGAAATTTCGCACCACGTGTGTTAATTATAAAAAACTATTTTGCGATTTGGCTCATTACTTCATCAGCAAAATTTTCGTTTCTTTTTTCAAGACCTTCTCCAAGAACAAATCTTTCGAATTTAACGATTGCAAATTTGCCAGAAATGTATTGTTCAATAGTTTGATCTGGGTTTTTAACGAATGGTTGCTCTATTAAACATTTTTGAGCCATTAATTTATTTACACGACCTTCAACAATCTTAGCTCTAATTTGTTCAGGTTTGTTAGCAATGTCTTCTTTGCCCATTTCGATTCTTGTTTCTTCTTCAATAACAGAAGCTGGAATATCAGCTCTTGAAACAAATTCTGGAGCAGAAGATGCAATGTGTAAGCAAACATCTTTAGCTGTTGTTTCTTCAGCATTATCTGTAGAAAGTAGAACACCAATTTTGCCACCGTGAATGTAAGTAGCAACAGCGCCTTCATATCTAACAAATCTTCTTACAGTAATTTTTTCGCCAATAGAAGCAATTTTTTCTTTTAAAGCTTCTTCAACAGTTTTACCACATTTAGGGCAAACAGTAGCTAATAAAGCTTCAACGTCAGCTGGGTTAGCTGTAGCAACTAGTTCAGCTAAGTTATTTGTTAATTCGATAAATTCTTCGTTTTTAGCAACGAAATCTGTTTCACAGTTAACTTCAATCATTGCGCCAACTGAATCTGAAACATAAGAACCAACTCTACCTTCAGCAGCAATTCTGCCCATTTTTTTATCAGCAGAAGCCATACCTTTTTGACGAAGGAGTTCCATTGCTTTTTCCATATCACCTTCAACTTCAACTAAAGCTTTTTTAGCATCCATCATACCAGCGCCAGTTTTTTCACGAAGTTCTTTTACCATTGTTGCTGTAATATTCATTTATACTTTCTCCTTATCTTAAAATTTTGTTGAAAGGTTGAACAGTTGAAAGGTTGAAAAGTTCTTTAAATTCGCTATCGCTCAAATATTATATAATCTGTAACGAACTGTTTAACTATTCAACCTTTCATCTTTTCAACTTAATTACACTGTTGCTACTTCAACACCAGCATCAGCTGCAGTAATTGATTCTAATTTTTTAGTAGCATTATTAGCTTTTAAAGTTTTACCTTCTTGAACTGCGTCAGCAAGTTTAGAAGTGATTAACTTGATAGCTCTGATAGCATCATCATTACCAGGAATGATGTAATTGATGCCATCTGGGTTAGCATTTGTATCAGCTAAACAAATAACAGGGATATTTAATTTGTTAGCTTCAGCAATAGCGATATCTTCTTTTGCTTGGTCTACAACAAAGATAATATCTGGTAAACCACGCATTTCTTTAATACCGCCTAAAGTTTTGCTCAATTTTGCTAATTGTCTGTTTAACTGAGCTTGTTCTTTTTTAGGTAATTTTTCAGCGTGACCAGAAGCCATAAAATCTTCTAATTCTCTTAATTTGTTAACTCTACCTCTAATTGTTTCAAAGTTAGTTAACATACCACCTAACCATCTTCTGTTAATGTAGTAAGCGCCAACTCTCTTTGCTTCTTCAGCAACAACTTCAGCAGCTTGTTTTTTTGTACCAACGAAAAGAACATTTCTTCCTTTTGCAGCATATTCTTTAACAGCTTCATAAGCAGCATCTAAAAGATCTGATGTTTTTCTAAGATCTAAAATATAGATACCATTTCTTGCGCCGTAAATATACGGTTTCATTTTAGGGTTCCAGTGTTGTGTTTGGTGTCCGAAGTGAACGCCAGCTTCCAATAATTCGATTAGTGATGCTGTTGACATCTTGTGTCTCCTTTATTTTAACTTGTACCTTACTACGGGTTATACTACTTCATTGAAATAGAATTTCAACTAGGGCTTAACCTATCAAGCTAGTGTAACCATTTAGAATAGTATAATAAACATGTTTTTATGGCAAGTTGTCAACGTTACAAATGTTTATCTTTATCATTAAGCTGATTTAATTTTGTTTATAAATCAAAAATTTTTCACAAAATTTTGACAAAATTTTACTAAAACTAAATCTCTACAAATCAAATTACAAAGTAATTTGAGCCCATCAAGAAATAGATCTTTTTTACAAAATTTTTACATTTTTTAATAAATATTTGCATTTCTTATATAATCGTGATATTATCCTTGTATAAATAAAATACATTCAACAATCACAAATATTTTTATACTTCACAAGGAGAAGAAAATGCTTAATTTTCTGTTTAAAAAAGAGACGAGTAGTGCTGAAATTTTAAATACTTTTTACTCCCAACTAAGAGAGCTATATTCTTTTGAAACAATTTCGGAAGAAAGGAAAGATTATTTAAAATCTACAATGGCAAAATATGGTTATATGCCATATCCTCAAATAAAAGCTCTTGAAGAATTAACAGATGCTGAAGTTCTTTGGGCTTTAGAATCTAAATGGGAAGAAGAAGGCGTTTTCAAAGACGGAAAATTTGAGTTCAAAAAAGCAAGTACACTTGCGAGGAACAATGTTAAAAATTCTTCTTGGATGCAAAAAGAAGGTCATAATATTAAACTTGTTAATTTAGCCGGCCTCGGTAATGGTAATGAATCAAAATCTTGCGGAAGATTTATGGATTGGATGAGACAATTATTAATCTTACCGACAGGCAATAAATCTAATAACATTTTTGCTACAACAATGTATTTAATACCATTCCATCCTCGTGAGTTTGGATGTGCGTATCTTCCAACAGCAAGTTGCGTAAGCCCAAATTTAGAGGATAAGGAAATCTTTGAAAAAACTGGTTTAAGTGCAGATGAACAAGTAAAAACTTTTATTCAGCTAACTCAACTAGCTGGTCACCCTGTTATATATGATGTTTTGCCTCAAACTGGCAGATTTTCTAAAATAGTTCTTACAACACCAGAATGCGCAAGGTGGTTTGATATAAATGCGTTAATAGAAGAACTTTGCAAGAATGTTGATATTATCGCTGAAAATTTAAAAGAAAAATATACACAAGACGATTTAGATATTGTAAGTGGAATTTATAAAAAATCAATTAAAGGAGAAAGCTACGGAGATTTAACAGAACATTATCAAAATATGTTCAATGAATTTGATGAACTATTAAAAGACAAGAAAATTTTCTTATCAAATTCTATGTTAGAAAAATCCATTCAAGATAGATTGTATAAAAAAGCTAAGCTTATTATAAACGCAGTTGCAAAAACACCTCGTGGTAAAAAATTAACCGAAAAAAGTATTTTTAACCAAGGAGAAATAATTCAAACATTAATTAGCGAAGGTATGTGGCCAGCACCTGGAGGAGCGTGGTGTTCTGCAGGTGTTCCTGTGTTTGATAAAATGAGTGAAGGCGCTAGTTATCCAACTTTCAAACATTATAAATTTGATGGCGAAGATGTAACTCATTATGCAAACCTAGATTGCCAAACACCATATTATTTTGTTTGCCTTGAAAGTGGTAAATATAATAATGATGTAATAAAATTTTTCATTGATTATATGAAAAACCTTCAAGAAGAATTTAACTTTGATGGTTTTAGAGTAGATCATATTGATCATATTGTAGATGAAGTTTCAGAAAAAGATAGAACTCCAATAAGTTACCGTGCTCCAAGGAGAGTATTAGGAATGCTAAATTCCGCGATGAAGGAAAAAATACCTTACTTTGCTTCTTTAGCAGAGTATATGCTTTGGGATAATTTTTACAAAGAATACCATCAAGACATGGGATTTGATGTTCTTTGGGGAAATGATATTGTTTCTCAAAGCTATAAAACACCAGAGGTTATTGCTGATGATAATTTATATTTAACCAATTATAATGTTTCTTCTAAACGCTCTACCCAGCTTTCTGTACTAAAATCGTACAACAATCAGGATGGAGAATTTGAGGCTATTGATAGATATCCTGCTCAATTAGGTCGCGAAGGAGCTTTATTTAAATGGTTTAAATACAAATTCTTACCTGGTGGAAAATTCGCACAAAGACCTGTTATGTACATTGACGGTGATGAGTCTTTCACTAAAGGCGGCATCGAATATGTTATAGGTAATGAAGTATCAATGAAACGAGAAAAAGACTATGATTTCTATGCTAAGTTTGATGCTTTAGACAGATTCGTGAAAA
Source organism: Candidatus Gastranaerophilaceae bacterium (assembly GCA_045645765.1). Taxonomy (GTDB): domain Bacteria; phylum Cyanobacteriota; class Vampirovibrionia; order Gastranaerophilales; family Gastranaerophilaceae; genus CAG-196. The sequence goes on along the minus strand of JAZRJK010000084.1, from coordinate 4,283 downwards.
ACAATTCGGTTATTACTGATGGTGAAGCTCATATAATAAGACAAGATGATGACGGTTTTGTAGCTTGGCAAATACAAAAAGAAGGTATAAAAAATTCTCTTTTAGTAATAGCTAATTACAACTCTCCAACAGAGAAGTTCTGTATAGAAGAAAATGGTAATTCTTGGACAGAATTGAAAGAAGGACATGAAGTTTTTGATAAAACAATTGAACTTTCTTGTGATTATTCAATAGTATCTGAATTCAAGTTTGACGGAGAAGATTATGCTGAAGAAAAATTCATTGCCGCAACAAATTCTTTATCTTTTGGAAAGATTATGCCTGCAGAGTTTAAAATCTTTATGGTTGTAAAATAAAGTTTAATTGAGATTTTCATCTTAATACTCTCTAAGGAAAGAATTAAGATAGGAGTTAAACATAGGAGTATAAAATTTACGATTAAGTAAACTACGATTAAATAATAATGGGATACAATGCCGAGACTCGAATCTCGGCTTTTATTTTTATAAACAAACACTAAAAAGTAAAATCAAAAAGCTCATGCATCTCTACATCAAGAGCATTTGCTAAAATAATCATAGTTTGAATAGTGACATTAGCCTCACCACGTTCTATTTGACCAATATAATTAAAATTCATATCCACAATTTCAGCAAGCTTCATTTGAGAAAATTTTTTAGATTTTCTCACATACGCAAGCTTTGCTCCAAATTTTTTTTGTAGGTTTTCATTTTTAGCCATAACAAAAGTATAGCTTTATTCTCAACCTATTTCTAATTGTTAACAGCCATTAAATAATAGTTATTAACTATTAAGAATTGTAAAATTTTGTTTAAATTTTAGCAATTCTAGAAAAACAAATAACTTTATAAAAATACAACAACACACGGGGAATTGCAATTCACACTCTGGGATAGAAAAAGAATGTATAAAATAGTTTTAAAACACAAAATAATTATACAAAAAAAGGAAAAGGAGAATTTATTATGAGTAGAATTTCTGGTTTTGCAAATCTATTAAAACAAGCAGGATTACAAATTAAATCAATGAAAAAAACTTCTGTAGGTTCAAATGGTCGTTGTTTTGAGGTTTTATTTAAAGATGGACGAAAAGGCTGTTATTCAGTAGAAAAGGGACGGCAAGGTTTACGCCAAAGAGTCAATGTTGGTACAACAGAAGTAATACAAGATACTGTTACTAGATTTAATCCAGCTGGTACGGAAATATTTTCTAAAAAAGCAAAGGATTATATTGAAATACCACAAAGAATTTCTTTTGGAACAGTTCATGAACCCGGGAAATACACTTATGCCGAATTAACTAAACTAACTCCGCACGCGAATCGCCACACTAAAATGCCCGATGGTTCTTATAAACAAACTGTAAGTAATCTTGTAGAGAAACATTCAGATAAATTAATTGGTAAAAATATTGTTATGACAAGTGATAGCCTCACAGGTCCACAAGGTCAGTATTTACAAATTTTTCAACGAGATCCATATATGGCACAATGTGTTGATATAGATAAATTTAATATTTATCTTTAAATTTGTATATAAAAAATAGAGCTGATTAAACAATCAGCTCTATTTTATGTTTAATTTACCCCTACCTAGATTGCTCCGTGGAATGTTCTTGAAATAACGTCATCTTGTTGTTCTTTTGTTAACTTGATGAAGTTTACAGCGTATCCTGAAACTCTCACTGTTAATTGAGGGTATTTTTCAGGATGAGCTTGAGCATCTAGCAAAGTGTCTCTGTTAAATACGTTTACGTTTAAGTGGTGTCCACCTTTTTCAACGTAGCCGTCTAACAAGTTTATTAAATTTTGTTCTTGTTGTGTTGCCATTTTTCTTTTCCTTATCTTATGGTGCATATATGCACCCTACTATCTTTTTAAATCCAGCTGGTAGTTTTATCTACCAGCTAAAATTATATTTACCGCGATTTATTCTTAGCAACCGCAAGTGCCTTCACAGCATCCGCAGTCTAATTCAATATCCAAGTCGCCCATGAATACTTCATCTTTACCTAAAGCATTAGGAATAATAGAGAAAGTATTTGAGATACCATCTTGGCAATCGTCAAATGGAAGTTTAGCAACAGATGCTAATGATGCAACTGCACCGTGAGTGTCACGTCCGTGCATTGGGTTAGCACCAGGAGCTAGAGGAACACCCATTTTTCTTCCATCTGGAGTGTTACCAGTTTTCTTACCATAAACAACGTTTGAAGTGATTGTTAAAATTGACATTGTAGGGATTGAATTTCTATAAGTATAATGTTTTCTAATCATGTTCATGAATTTAGAAACTAATTCAACAGCGATTGAGTCAACTCTATCATCATTGTTACCGTATTTAGGGAATTCACCAGTTGTTTCATAATCTACAACAACACCGTCTTCATCTCTAATAGCTTTAACTTTTGCATATTTAATAGCAGAAAGTGAATCAGCTACTACAGAAAGACCTGCAATACCTGTTGCGAAGTATCTCTTAACATCTCTATCGTGAAGTGCCATTTGAGATCTTTCGTAACAATATTTGTCATGCATATAGTGAATACAGTTCAATGTATTAACATATAAACCAGCTAACCATTCCATCATGCCTTCGAATCTAGACATTACTTCGTCGTATTCTAAGTATTCAGAAGTAATTGGTGCATATTTAGGACCAATTTGTTCTTTTAATTTTTCGTCTATACCACCGTTGATAGCATATAATAAACATTTAGCTAAGTTAGCACGAGCTCCGAAGAACTGCATTTCTTTACCAACAACCATTGATGATACACAACAAGCGATAGCATAATCATCACCGTGTGAAACTCTCATCATATCATCGTTTTCGTATTGAATAGATGATGTTTTGATAGAAATTTTAGCTGAATATTCTTTAAAACCTTGTGGTAATCTCTTAGACCAAAGAACTGTTAGGTTTGGTTCTGGAGCTGTACCTAAGTTTTCAAGAGTATGTAAGTAACGGAATGAGTTTTTAGTAATTAAAGAACGACCGTCAATACCCATACCACCGATTGATTCTGTTACCCAAGTTGGGTCGCCTGAGAATAATGCATTATATTCAGGAGTTCTTGCAAATCTAACTAATCTTAATTTCATAATGAAGTGGTCAATCATTTCTTGAGCTTCTTCTTCTGTAATTAAGCCAGCTTTTAAATCTCTTTCAATATAAATATCTAAGAAAGTTGAAGTTCTACCGATTGACATAGCAGCACCGTTTTGTTCTTTAACAGCTGATAAGTAACCGAAGTATAACCATTGAATAGCTTCTTTAGCGTTTTTAGCTGGTTTAGAAATATCAAAACCGTAAGTTTTACCAAGTTCAATCATTTCTTTAAGAGCTCTGATTTGTTCAGCGATTTCTTCTCTTAATTGGATTCTTTCAGGAGTCATTTCACCTTCAAGAGATTTGAATTGAGCTTGCTTATCTTCGATAAGTCTATCGATACCATAAAGAGCTACACGTCTGTAGTCACCAATAATACGACCACGGCCATAAGCATCTGGTAAACCAGTAATGATAGCTGAGTGTCTAGCTAATTTCATTTCTGGAGTGTACACATCAAAAACACCTTGGTTGTGTGTTTTTCTGTATTTTGTAAAGATTTCAGAAACTTCTGGGTCAACTTCATAACCATATGATTTACAAGCAGTTTCAGCCATTCTAATACCACCATATGGTTGTAAAGATCTTTTCAAAGGTGCATCTGTTTGAACACCAACGATTGTTTCTAATTCTTTGTCAATATAACCAGCACCGTGTGAAACGATTGAAGAAACGATTTTTGTGTCTAAATCTAAAACACCACCGTTTTCACGTTCTTTTTTGAACAATTCGCAACATTCTTCCCACAATTTTGTAGTAGCTGCAGTTGGTCCAGCTAAGAAACTAGCATCGCCTTCATAAGGTGTGTAGTTTTTCTGAATAAAGTCTCTTACATTGATTTCTGTTTGCCATTTTCCGCCAACAAAATCATATGCAGAAGATTTACTATTTATTATAGTTTCTGCCATTTTTATATTTTCCTTTTTTTATATATTCAAGTCTGATAATTGTTCTTTTGATTAATACAGTTTAACTATCATATCACAAAAATTTTAAGCCGTCCAATATTAAGTTACGTTACATTTTTTTCATGCTTTTACTTCTTAATTCTCTATGGAAAGTTATCGCAAATCTGTGAGCTTCATCTCTTATCCGTTGGATTAAATATAATGCATTGCTTTCTCGTGGGAGCAATATTGATTTTGATTGATT
>JAZRJK010000083.1:0-2593 GCA_045645765.1 Candidatus Gastranaerophilaceae bacterium | reverse complement strand
TTAATCCTAAATTCGGCAGTTGAAAATTATAACCTACAAAAATCGTAATAAAATTAGTAGGTTTTTGTCTTTTTGATTTTTTGAATAAATTTATATTTTTTATAATTTTCTAAAACGGTAATAATAATTGGCTGCCAGGTTTTAAGAAAAATGATTTATTTTCATTCAACCATTTACTAAAAGCATAGTGTAAAATCTCTTCCCAATGTGTATTTTTTTCAACTGCTCCGCATTTAGTTAAAATACCATTTAAAATTTTGTTTATTTTGCTTAAAACCTTTTGTATTTCAGATGCTTGCGCATGAGTTGAAAACAACCTGATTTTCGTTTTTCTACCACTATTTGTCAATCTAGCATTTATATATAATAATATTGGTCTCGATGTGACCGGTTCAATATGTTTATTAGGATTCGCCAACCGACAAAATACGCTCCATAAATTTACAATTATTGCTATTAATCTAGCCATTATTCTTGTTGATTTGATGTCTTTTGTCATAAAACCACTCCATCCCCATTGGTTTTTTAATTCATCAAAATTATTTTCACAATCACTTCGTTCTCTATATAAATTTGTAAGTTCGTATCTATTTAATACTAGATCATTCGTTATTAATATGTAGTACTCCCATTGTGTGTTAATTTTCTTATCAATAAAAAAATCAAATTCAATTTGAATAGGTATTTCTTTCTTTGGCCGCCCTCTTGATTTTTTTTCAATTACTGGTTCTTCTATTTCAATAGGTCGACGAACAAAAAGTACTTTTCTTTCTTTTTCCCATCCACTAAGCTTAATAGTTGTTTCTATAGAAGACCATCCAGCGCCACAGTCTGACCATTGTTCTTTTAACAATTCTTTAAATTTATTGGATACTTTAGTAGTGCGTTTTAATTTGAATAAATATTTTATATTCCTTTTTTCTAATTCAGACATAATTTTATCGTTACCATATCCAATATCTCCCCTTACAAGTCTTGGATGATTTTCCGTAGGTTCAGTATCTAGGAAATTTAATAAAGATTGGATTCCATGTGTACTGCTACTTTGTTTTCCAGGCAACACATCTATACCTAAAACTAACCTAATGGCTCCGATAAAATACGAATGATAGTTTAAATTTGGACGACCTTGTTTTGAAGGATTATATCCAATTTCAGCACCTTCCTGATGTCCATAAATAGGTTTTACAGTGTTATCAATATCAATTATATAGTCGTATTTTATCAGGAATTTATAAATAAATTGTTCGTATTTTGTTAACCATTCGTCTAGTTTTTGCTGATTGCAGTTTTTTAATGCTCTTCTAACAGAATCTTCAGAAATGATTTTTTCGAACCCAAGTAATTTTGGTATTGCAGAATCATTGCGAAAATGATTTATATGTGAAAAACGTTTACACCCACATATAATTGAGCAAATAATTGTTCCAATTAGATTCTCTGGTTGAGGTGAATTATTACTTGTATATTCAAAAGGACAATCTTCTATCATCATCTTAAAAATACCACTTACTTTAAGAAAATTTGAAAAGAAAACTAAACCTCCATATGGGGTAATATTATTAGACCCTTCCCATTGAATATTATCAACGTTTAAATATGATTTAGGAATGCAAAAGTCTTGATTTATTGAGGAATTTATGAGATATTTATTCATGTCAATGGTTTTTGTTATTATGATTTTTTATAATTTTTAGAGTACATAATTTTATCATAAAACAAGGGCCATTGTCATTCACCTATTAGGTGCAAGGTAGAATAATCATAAAATCCTAATACTTAACATATTATAAAAATATTTTGATTTCAACTGCCGAATCTAGGTTAAATGGTGTAAAATCTCTCCTCCCTTTAAGAACTTTATTAAAATCAAATAGATTGGATGAATATTTAAAATTTTACAAAAACAACTTAAAACAGGTAGCATTTGCTACCTTATCTGCATAAAACACTCTTTGCACCCGTGAATAGGTATTTTTATAATATTTAATAAAGGTGAAAAGACAAACTAAATGCAACTACCTCTAAAGTTATGCATTGCATTTAATCTATTGAATTACCTAGTTGCATTTACTTTGTCTATTGACCGGAATTTCGGGAAACACAATTGGGAGTGTGTAGGAAGGGGAAAAACACGGATATGGACAAATAAACACGAATGCTTGTGTGATGGCTATGAAATCAGGACAGATTGCCAAAGCTCATTGAGGCGCTTAAGTGAATAACCAGATTGGGCAAGGCGTGGCACCCATAATGCAAGACGTGCCTCCTCTACTCCCCAACGATATGCCTGAAGCGCCGACTCATTGTAGCTAGGACGCGCACCATTCGCATAGAGCTCAATATAACGCTGCCACGCAATTCCAAATTCGCGTAGCTTGCGCTCCTCAACATCTGGCTTAAGCTGTGCATTTGCCAGACGCGTCTCTACACCCTCAAGATAACGCATCAGTTGAGAAATATTTTTCATAGGGACACTGCGCATATAACCTGGGAACACAAGCCAATTCAGCTGCTCTGTTACATCAATCGCAGTAGCTTCATCTACATTATCTAATTGATCCATGCAGCTGTCCCATAGCAAAGCTATGCC
>JAZRJK010000082.1:0-9220 GCA_045645765.1 Candidatus Gastranaerophilaceae bacterium | reverse complement strand
CATTTTCTAAGATACAGTCTAATAATGGTTCAAGAGTATTTGATTCATCTTCAATATTCTTTTTAGCAAAACCTGCCAAGCCATTTGCATATACATAAGGGAAGTCGATTAAATCTTCGTTATCAGTTAATTCTGTAAATAAATCGAATACTTTATCAACTGCGCCATCAGGATCAGCACCTTGTTTATCAATTTTGTTGATTACAACAATAATTCTAATACCTAATTCTAAAGCTTTAGAAAGTACAAATCTTGTTTGAGGCATAGGCCCTTCTGCTGCATCAACAATAAGCAAAGCACCGTCTACCATACCTAACACACGTTCTACTTCGCCACCGAAGTCTGCGTGACCTGGGGTATCTACAATATTAATTTTTGTACCTTTATAATCAATAGAAATATTTTTGGAAAGGATTGTAATTCCTCTTTCTCTTTCTAAATCGTTACTATCAAGAACACGTTCTTGCATTTGTTGGTTTTCTCTAAATGCACCAGCTTGTTTAAGCATACAATCAACCATGGTTGTTTTACCGTGGTCAACGTGTGCAATAATCGCTATGTTTCTAATATTTTTAGCCATAATTATATTCCCTAGGTTAGTGTAATATTTACACTTATATTTTATTCGTTCAAGATAAAATTGCAACAAACTTGCTTATATAAAAAAGAAAGTCTTGCAGGATGTGCAAGACTCAAAAATATACATTTACCCCACTAACTTTATACCACACTTGTCAATAAAATGTCAAGTAGTTTATTAGTAGGATTTTTTTATCATATATCAGTTGGGCTAAAGCCCAACAAACATATGATTTATCCCCTTTTCTCCCAAAATATCTAATAATCAAATATTTAAAGAACTTTTAAACCCTTCAACTATTCGACTTTTCAACTAATTACGCATTCTGTGCTAATTTTTCTCTAACAAGAGTTTCCACAGTATTAAGAATTTCTGGATTATTAGCTAAGAATTCTTTTGATTTATCACGACCTTGACCTAATTTTTCATCATTGAAACTGAACCAAGAGCCTGCTTTTTTCACAATATCCAAATCAACAGCTACATCTAAGATATTACCTATTTTACAAATACCTTTACCGAACATAATATCAAATTCAGCAGTTCTGAAAGGTGGAGCTACTTTGTTTTTCAATATTCTTACACGAACATGGTTGCCAACATCTTCACCATCACCTTTAAGACCTTCAACACGTTTTATTTCCATACGTACTGATGCGTAATATTTAAGAGCATTACCACCAGTTGTTGTTTCAGGGTTACCATACATAACACCTATTTTTTGCCTTAATTGGTTAATGAAAATAACTGTTGTATTAGTTTTACCAATAATACCAGTTAATTTTCTCAAAGCTTTTGACATCAATCTAGCTTGAAGCCCCATTTGTTGATCTTCCATAGAACCTTCAATTTCAGCTTTAGGAACAAGAGCTGCAACAGAGTCAACAACAATAATATCAACTGCACCTGAACGTACAAGTTCTTCTGTAATATCAAGCGCTTGTTCACCAGTATCAGGCTGAGATATTAATAATTCATCAATATTTACACCAAGATTTCTTGCATATTCAGGATCAAGTGCATGCTCTGCATCAACGAACGCTGCAATTCCACCTTTTTTCTGACACTCTGCTACGATATGTTGAGCAAGAGTTGTTTTACCAGATGATTCTGGCCCATATACTTCAATAATTCTTCCTCTAGGAATACCGCCAACACCAAGAGCAACATCAAGAGCTAAAGCACCGGTTGGAATTGTTTCTACACTAACGGCTGGTTTGTCACCAAGCTTCATGATAGCGCCTTTACCAAAATCTTTTTCAATTTTATCTATAGCCATTTTTAAGGCTTTAATTCTTTCCTCTGATGGAGATACAACTGTTTCTGCCATAATACAATACTCCCCTTTTTTTATTTTGTCATTCTGAAATTGTTTCAGAATCTTATTTTGATTTTCTTTGTTTTTTTTGTAAGACCCTGAAATAAATTCAGGGTGACAATTTTATAATAATATATTTTCTTCTTCTTTTTTTACATAAAAACCACACATAAGAGGTTTAAAGCTATTAAGAATATTTTTTAGTTTAAAGTTTTCTTTATTTAATTCATTAACTTTGTTTTTTAAATTTTCGTTTTCAGTTTTACATCTAACAAGCTCTAAAACAACATCATCCATGCCTTCTAATTTTTCATCAATAATTTTTGTCATAGATTCTGTAATATTATTTTCCATTTTATTTAATGTATCTAATAGGTTATTAACAACCATTTGAGAATTTGGTTTTGAAACTAAAGAAAGAGCTGAATTTTTTTCGTTCATTTCAGAAACAACAGAAGATTTTGCATTTTTTAATCTTCTTACTTCATCTACTGAAAAATAAATTTGACCTTTGCTATCTTTTTTTGGATTAATAGAAGTTTTTTTACAAAGTTCAACAATTTCTTTATTATCTATATTCAAAAGTTTTCTAACATCATTAGGTAAAAGTACTTTTTCCATATTTGCGTTCATTAAAAGATTCCCCTCTTTCTACTCCAGTACAATCTACATTGTAGTTAATAAAAAAAATATTTTCTACACTTTGTAAATAATTTGTAACAAGGAATTTTTATTGAGAGTTTAAATACCAATAAGTCGAGTTTTAACCCGACTTATTATAACTGATGAAATAGAAATCCAAACTCTCTAATTACATTTTAATTATTAAGCATTATTAAAAAAAACTCGTATATACTTATATAAAGTTTTTCCAAAAAAGAAAATTGCCCCCTCCATGTCATATTATATTATTTCCAGCATTAAACCTAAAATTCAGGTTTACAAAAACTTAATATTTATTAAAAACCACATTCATAGCTTAGAAAAAATTCTAACTTACAAATAATGCATTTATGAACTCTTTTGAATCAAAAAGTTTTAAATCTTCCATTTTTTCACCAACTCCAACAAGTTTAACAGGAAGCCCTAAATCTTTTGCAATAGCTAGAACTATTGCACCTTTTGCAGAACCATCAAGTTTTGTAAGTGCTACAGCTGTCAATTTAACACATTCCTTAAAAACTTTAGCTTGTTGTAATCCATTTTGACCAGTATTAGCATCAACAACAAGAATGCTTTCACGCAATGCTTCTGGAGCATTTTTATCAATAACTATTTTGATTTTAGTTAATTCTTCCATGAGATTGAATTTGTTTTGTAATCTTCCTGCGGTGTCAACTAAAATCACATCATAGTTTTCATTTTTAGCTTTTTGAATAGCTTCATAAACAACAGAAGCAGGATCAGCCTTATCACGTCTTACAATGTCTGCGCCAGAACGTTTTGACCAAATGTCTGCTTGTTCTTCCGCAGCAGCACGAAAAGTATCCCCAGCTGCAATCAAAACTCGTTTCCCTTGTTGTTTAAACATATAAGCCATTTTTCCAATAAGGGTTGTTTTACCTGCACCGTTTACTCCAGCTATAAAATATATATTTAGCTCTTTTTCTTTAAAATTCAATTCGCTTGAACCAGCTTCACTAAGAGTTTTTAAAAATTCATTTTGCAAAAATTCTTTAACTTGGGAGGGTTTGATTTTTGTTTGTTTGCGAAGTTTATCTGTCAATTCTGCAGCATAATTAACTCCCAAATCAGCACTAATCAACAAATCTTCCATATCATCTAACACAAATTCTGAAAACTCAGCTTCATCAGAAACTGAATCTACAACATTACCAACAAGAGCTTGAGCAGTTTTAGATACAGTTGATTTTAATTTATCAAAGAAATTAAACAAATTTATCTACCCCTTTAAGCCATTTTCAACAATAACTTTTGCTAAAATACCATTTACAAAAGATGATGAATCATCAGTTGAATATTTTTTAGCCAATTCAACAGCTTCATCACATACAACTTTTAATGGTGCATCTTTTACATAAAGGAGTTCTGTAATTGCAATTCTTAAAATATCTTTGTCCATTTTAACAAGTCTTGAAATATCCCAACCATTAGCATATTTTTGAATTTCTCCGTCAACTTCTTTGGCATGAAGCTTAAATTGTTCTGCAATTTCAATTGTGTAATTTTTAACTTCTGATTGATTTTCTAAAGTTGTAAATTCTGCTATCTCAAGAGCTAAAATAGCTTTTTCTGCTACATCTAACATTGTATCGACTTTAGCTATCATTTCATCTGTCATTGGAATTTGGACAGGTTTATTTTTAGCGCCTAAAGGACGAGCAAGATTTGATTCGTGTTCTGCTTCATAATCATCTAACATTGCTTTAATATCAATTAAAGACCCTACTGTTAATTTAAGTTCTTCAGATGCAGAATTAGAAAGAATTCTAACAGATTTAAGCATAATATTTTCGAAATCTTTACGAGAGTAGTGTGTAATTTCTTTTTCAAATTGAGAAAATAGTATAAGTGCTAATTCTCTTGAGGCGCGTCTTGCTTGCATATTTTTGTTCTCCTGTTAATTATTATCTTTTTCATAATAATAACACAAAAAATATAAATAAATAGCGCAATATAAAGAAATTCAGTCATAAAATCTATGATATATTAGTCAGATAATTTTTTAAATAAATGCAACACTTGTAATCAAATCTTAACAAATTGAATAAATCTTTTGTTGGTTGTACAATAAATTTAATCAAAGGAGAACTTGGGGAAATGAATTATCACAATATAACAAAAGATGACATGCTTAATGGAGATGGATTAAGAGTTGTACTATGGGTTTCAGGTTGTACACACCACTGTCACAATTGCCAAAATCCAATCACTTGGGATATAGCTGGCGGGCTTCCATTTGATGAAACTGCAGAAAAAGAGCTTTTTGACGCTTTAGCCAAACCCCATTGTTCAGGCATCACATTCTCCGGTGGTGATCCATTACATCCATTCAACCGAGAAGAAGTCTTTAGATTAATGAAAAAAATCCGCAAAGAATTACCTAACAAAACAATTTGGCTTTATACAGGTTTCTTATGGGAAGAAATTAAAGATATTCCAGATATTGCAGATATTGACGTACTTTGTGAAGGTAAGTTTGTTGAAGCTCTTTTAGATAACAATCTTCACTGGGTTGGTAGCTCAAACCAAAGAGTTATGGATGTTAAGAAATCTTTAGAAACTGGCGAAGTAGTTTTACATGAATAAAATGTAACAAATTAAAAAAAGAGACTCAGACCTCTTTTTTTTATGCTATAATATTGCCTTGATAAGTTTAAATTAAGGAGGAAGTATGAGAAAGCGCGATACAAACGTACTTTCGTTACTGGAAGACAAGACAAATGATTATGCTCGTAAAATAGCATTAGGTATGAAAACCAGTTTTGGTTGGAGAGAACTTACTTATGATGGTCTTGGCTTGATGGCTAGAAGACTTGCATCATATCTTATAAATGATCTAGGTATCCAAAAAGAAGAAAAAATGGCGATTCTTTCTGAATCAAAGCCAGAATTTGGTGTTTGTGTTTTAGGTTCAGTTATTTCTGGTATGATTACGGTACCTTTAGATATAAAACTAACAATCTATGAATTAACTTCTATTCTTACAGATTGCCAACCTTCTGTAATGCTCGTGTCACAAACTTATATTGACAAAGCTTTAGAATTACAAAAAGCTGTACCATCTATAAAACATATTATTGTTATGGATAAGCAGCCAGTTTCTGGTGGTTTGCCAAGTTTATATACGATTCCAAGCAATTATCATTGCAAATGGAGACATCGTTCAAGAAACTCTAGAATGTTTATTATTTATACATCTGGAACAACAGGTAATCCAAAAGGGGTTGAAACAACTTTTGGAAACATTTTAGCTCAGCTTAAAGATTTAAAAACAGTTATGGAGCCAATTTTCCCTAAGAAAGATACAAAAATTCTTTCAATTTTACCTATGAATCATTTATTTGAAATGACTGTGGGTTTTGCAACATTCTTGAACTTAGGTTTTTCTGTTTATTATACTCAGAGTCTTAAACCAAAAGATATTCTAAACATGATTAAAGATAGAAAAATTAATTTCATGATTTCTGTTCCTGCGTTTTTAAGATTATTAAGAACTACATTGGAAGCAGAAATGAGAAATGCTCCAAAATTCTATCAAACATTGTTTAAATTTAATTTCCATTATGTAGCAAAATTTATTCCGTTCAGATGGGTTAAAAAGCTATTATTTAGAAGACTACATAATTGTTTTGGTGGTCACTTCCGTTCGTTTATGTCTGGTGGTGCACCTTATGACTTTGAAACTGCTAAATTCTTCCGTAGAATCGGTATCGAAGTTTATGAAGGCTACGGCTTAACAGAAACTAGCCCAGTTGCATCTTTTAACAGTGGTTGGAATCGTGACCTACGCTCAGTTGGTAAATTATTACCAGGTTTTGAAGGAAAAATCGACCCAGAAACAGGAGAATTGTTACTTAGAGGACCTTCAATTATGAAAGGTTACCATAATCAACCTGAACTTACTGCAGAAGCAATTGATGCTGATGGTTGGTTCCATACTGGTGATAAAGCAAGATTAGAAAACAGAAATATTTATATTACTGGTCGTATCAAGAACATGATTGTACTTTCTGGTGGTAAAAAAGTATTCCCAGAAGAAGTAGAAGCTGTTTTAGAAAAAAGTGATATGTTTGCAGAGCTTTGTGTATTTGGTGCCTCTCGTGAAGGTGGTGCAAAAGATGGTACAGAAGATATTGCACTTGTAATTGTACCAGCAGAGCATATAAAAACTCAGTTCCAAGGTGCTGAATTAGAAAAAGCTATCAAAGATGAAGTTAAACGTTTATCTAAACAACTTGCACCTTACAAAAGACCAATTAATATAACCATTACAGACCAAGCTCTTCCTAGAACTGCTACAAGAAAGATTCAAAGAAGAAAAGTTAAAGAAATGGTTGGAATGTAAGATTAAACTAATGGTGCGGAAATCCCGCACCATTTATTTGAAAGGATACAAACAATGAAATTCGATACAAAATTATTACATGCCGGACATAATCCAAAAGAACATCAAATGTGTATTAATGTTCCTATTTATCCAACAACAGCATTTGATTTTGATACAGTAGAACGCGCTGCGGGGCTTTTTGATTTAAAGGTAGCAGGTGATATTTATACTCGACTTTCAAATCCTACAAACAATATCCTAGAAGCTCGTCTTGCTGAGCTTGAAGGCGGAGTTGGTGCATTAAGTTTTTCATCAGGACAAGCTGCAACAACGGCTGCAATATTAAATATAACAAAATCTGGTGAGGAAGTTGTTGCTGCTTCGACTCTTTACGGTGGAACATGCAATTTGTTTTCATGCACATTTAAAAAACTTGGAATAAATGTTAAATTTGCTAAAGGCGAGCTTGCAGAAGATTTTGAAAAAGAAATTACTGATAAAACAAGATGTATTTTTATTGAACTTCTTTCTAATCCTGCACTAAATATTATTGATATTGAAAAAGTAGCAGAAGTTGCACATAAACACAAGATTCCATTGATTGTTGATAACACTATACCAAGCCCATATCTGTGTAGACCAATTGAATGGGGAGCGGATATTATTGTACATTCAACAACAAAGTATATTTCTGGTCATGGAAATGCTATGGGTGGAGCAATTATTGATTCCGGAAACTTCGATTGGGAAGCATCTGGAAAATTTCCAGAATTAACAACACCTGATGAGTCTTACCACGGAATTATTTATACAGAAGCTTTTGGTAAATCAGCTTATATAGTAAAAGCTAGAGCTCAAATATTACGTGATATGGGTTCTTGTCCAAGTCCATTTAATTCTTATCTAACGATTTCTGGATTAGAAACTCTTTCTCTAAGAATGCAAAGGCATTGTGATAGCGCATTAAAAATTGCAAAATGGCTTGAAGCTCATCCTTGTATTAGCTGGTTAAATTATCCAGGACTTGAAAGTAATAAATATTATAATCTTGCTCAAAAATACACACCAAAAGGTTGTTCTTCAATTATTGGATTTGGGCTTAAAGGCGGTGCTAAAGCTGGTGAAAAATTTATTAATTCACTTACTATTCCAATTCATACTACTAATATTGGTGATACTAGAAGTATTATAACTTATCCATATTTAACAACTCACAGACAACTTAGTGATGAACAAAAAGTTGCTTGTGGTGTTACAGACGACTTTATGAGATTCTCTGTTGGCTTAGAAGATGTAGATGACATTATTGAAGACTTAGATAGAGCAATAAAGTTATCTCAAGATATATAGATAAAGAATCTTACTTATCTGACTTTAAAAAATATTCAAATTTTGATTTTAAATCTTCAGTTAAATCATTTAAGGCTTTTTTTAAATCTTTAGTGTTATTTATTTTTTCTGTAGATGTTTGAATATCACTTATTGTTTTTTCAAAAAAAGCTTTTAGTTCTTCTACTTTAAACACCTTTTTTTGTGATATTTTTTCTTTTTTTACTGGATTAATCTCTTTTATATTATCCATATAATCAAGGATAAATTTTTCATATTCATTTGATTTTTCTAATAATATATTTAAAATTTCGTCCAGATTCATTAAGTCTGTTTTGCTTAACTCTTGTTGAGAATAATATTTTATATCAGCTTTTCCTCCGGTAGGAAAAGGACTTTTTAAACCTTGATTTTTTACAATATTTTTAACTAATTTTCCATCAATGCTTATTAAATAGAGATCTTCTAACTCTTGTTTTCCCGAATGTCTAGCTATTTTATAAAATTCACCATATTTATTTTTAGTAAAATCAAAAGTGAAATTCATATTATCATTTATTGGGTTTATAAATTCTAAACGACTAGGTGCTGATGTAAGAATTTTACCGTAAGACAATTTTATTTTTGAAGCATTATAATAAGATAACGAATCTAAAATAGTTTTTATATTATTATATTTTGAATAAATAACATTAATTTTTTCTTTTTGTTTTTCTTCAATAAATCCATACTCTTTTTCTAATATTTCTTTATCTTTTCGAACTCGCCAACCCTGTTTATCTATGTGATTTTTAAAACTTTGTAATTGTAATAATATTTTATCAATTAAATTATTAAATTTTTTTTCATTTATTATTTCATTAACTTCTTTTTGTGACAAATATTTTGGGTTTTTAAAAAATTTGGTTAAACTAATTTTTTCTTCATTGTTATTTAAAAATTTTCCCGATTCTGTTAAATATAAACTATAAGGATTTTCTAA
>JAZRJK010000081.1:0-1610 GCA_045645765.1 Candidatus Gastranaerophilaceae bacterium | reverse complement strand
GATTTTTTGCAAGTTTTTGTACCTCGGGTTTTGATATTCAAGAAATTACACTTACTTTTACATTCCAAAATGGAGGTACAAGGCGAAAAGTGCGTTGAAAATCACTAACTTACACATTCTCAACGACTTGCCAAATGAGTGATTGTACCTTTTAGAGTGCTAAATAGCTGATTGATAATCATCTACACTTTCTGCATCGGAAAGTAATAAATATTTATATTGTTGATTATAAATGCTTTAATAAGCTTTGAGATGCTTCTTTAAATATCACACCAAAACAAATATAACACATTGATTATCTGCGTTATAAAGCATTACTATTCTCTACTGGGAATTTTATAAAAAATCAATTTTGTCCCTCGTTTGTTCCTCAGACACTCGAGGGACTTAATTTTTTGTCCCTTTTATGTCCCTCGGGCACTTCGGGGGACAAAAATGACCATTTTCAAGGCATAAAACACAGGAATACAAAAATCTGCAACTAAAAATCTATGAAGATATTTATCAAATAGTAGGATGTATTTGTATTTGATATATGTTTTCTTGTTAGATTCTTTGTCCCCCGACAAGATATTCATAAAATGTTGTCCGAGATGTTTCCTACATTTATATAATGAAGTTATACACAAAGAGTTCAAATCCTACTTTTAAAGTCATTCATTGATGATTATGGAAAAATTTCCGTAACTTTGCAGAGACAAGCTTACTACATGAACTTAAATCATCAATATAAAGTATATTATGGTAACTCAAGCATTTATACAACCTCTCTTGCATGTATTAATAATCTTACCTTTGTTGCTTATTTTCATAAAAGACAGAACAAGAAACAATTATTTTCGTGTATTGAGTATTACATTTTGCTACTATATATATTGTATCTTTCTTTTCATGCCCCATCTTGTTGATTCCTTTCATATAATTAACGGTAATTGGAATTGGAACGGCAAGATTTATGGTATATTGAGTGGTATTGCAATATACTTTATTTTTCGCCAACAATTTAAAGATAACGATTTCTTTACTTTTAAGCAGAATAAGGAAGGATTAAAAGCCGCATTAAAAGTTGCCTGTGCACTCATATCTATTTTTAGTCTCTCTGGCATATTAAGCATTAAGGAGTTTAATCTCGAAACATTACTTTTCCAAATTACAATGCCAGGCATTGACGAGGAAATAATGTTCAGAGGTATTCTACTTGGCTTAATGTGTAGCGCTCTTCGTAACAATAATAAAGCATATAAAAATCCTGCTATTATAATCAATGGAATACTCTTTGGATTAGCACATTCACTGGTGTTTCAGAATGGTAAAGTCGCATTTAATACGGGGGCATTTATAGGAACAGGAATGGTTGGATACGCTTTGGCATATATTACAATTAAAACACGAAGTATCCTGATTCCTATGCTAACTCATAACCTCAGTAATTTTTTAAAGAATTTATTTTCTATGATATAATAAATAAGTCTCTACTGGTAAATGAAAGAAGGTTTAATATGAAGTGCACCCCAAAGTTTAAAAAAAACTTTGAGGTGCACTTGGTATGTAGATTCGGGTAATCTCTATTTACACAAGATTATGTATGGTCCTCTTTATACCCAGAATAT
>JAZRJK010000080.1:0-17203 GCA_045645765.1 Candidatus Gastranaerophilaceae bacterium | reverse complement strand
GTTTTCATGCTGTTTTGAGCAATTAAGCTTGAAAGGTTGGTGTTAATGCTTAACATTTTTTACACCTCACTTCCAAGTTTTTCGTGCGCACACAAAGTTGAAGGCAAGAGCTTTTTTACATCCGACTCACAAGATTCTTGTACGCTTATAAGCTTAAAGGTAAAGGCTTTTAGCCCCCCCCCCCCACCTAGAAGTCGCTCACCAAGCGGGTTTTGTGAAGTTGGTTTTAGTTTGGCACAAGTTAAATAACCACAAGAATCTTGCAGGGCCAAGCGTTTATATTCAATATACATATCCTTGGTTTTAAAGCTCATGCTATCCTTAAACGACGTCTAAATTAAACTATAGTTAATTATATTATACACCAAGTATATAACTTTCGCAACCTATTTGCAATCAAACCCAAGGTCTAAAGTTGGAGCTTTTGCTACAATTGCACTTGATGATATAATATCAACTCCAGTTGCAGCAATATCTGCTACTGTGTTTAAATGAACATTTCCACTTGCTTCTACTATAGCTCTACCAGCGATATAATCTACACATTCTTTCATTTGTTCTAATGTCATATTATCTAGCATAATAATATCAGCGCCACATTCTACAGCTTCTTTTACTTGGTTAAAAGTGTCACATTCTACTTCAATTTTATGGGCATGTGAAATATGTTGGCGCAACTTTTCAACAGCTTTTGTTAAGCTTCCAGCATACTTAATGTGATTATCTTTTATCATTGCACAGTCAGAGAGATTAAAGCGATGTAAGCTTCCACCACCAATTTTTACTGAATACTTTTCAAAAGCTCTGAAAAGTGGTGTTGTTTTTCTTGTATCAACTATTTTAGCTTTGTATTTTCCAATAGCTTTTTGATATTTATTTGTTTCTGTTGCAATACCACTCATTCTCTGAATATAATTTAAAGCAAGTCTTTCACCCATCAAAACATATCTTGCAGGACCTTCAATGTCAGCTATTTTATCACCTTTATTAATAACATCTCCGTCATTTTTATAAAAAGTTACATTAACTTTTGATGATAGTACTTTAAACACCATCTCAAAAACACTTCTACCACATAAAATACCTTCAACGCGTGAATTCAATTCACAATTCATTCTATCATCTTCATTGGTCAAATAATCGGTTGTTATATCTCCAAACCCAATATCTTCTTCGAGTGCTTTTTTAACGTGATCTTCTATAAAAAAATTATTTAACATAAGTTAGCTCCTTATCTTCTGATTTAATAATTGACGAATGATTTGCTATTTCCCACATTTGTTTATAATCTGAGCGAGAATGTGCTCCTCTTGATTCTTTTCTCAATAATGCAGATTCAATTATTAGTTGCGCTGTAGTTAGCATATTTCTATATTCATACTCAGCTCTGTTTAAGCATTTTCTATTACGCTTGAAGTTCTTTGAAAGCTCCAATACAGTTTCCTTTGCTTCCATTAGCCCTTCTTGGTTACGAATAATGCCTACTTTATCCCACATAACATTTTTCAATTCTTGTTTTAATTTATAAACATCATAATCGATAATGCTAATAGGTTGAGAATATAGAGATAGTTTTTCCATTATGGTATTATCAATCTTTTTAGGCGGAACTAAATTTGCAAAAGATAAATAATCTGCTAGTTCATAGGCACAAGCAACACATTCTAATAAAGAATTACTTGCTAATCGATTAGCACCATGCAAGCCAGTAGAAGCGACTTCTCCTATAGCATATAATCCTAGAATAGAAGTCTTTCCAGCCACGGTTGCCTTCACTCCACCCATAAAATAATGAGCAGCTGGAGCAACTGGAATTGGACTTGATGTAATATCAATACCATTTTCTTTACAACGGCTATTAATTGTAGGGAAACGCATTAACAATTTTGCTTTATCTATTATTGATGCATTTAAAAACATATTTGGAGTTTGTTTCTTTTGCATCTCATTAAAAATAGCGCGAGTAACAATATCACGAGGTGCTAATTCTCGCTTATCGTGATAGTTAGACATAAACTCAAGACCTGATTCATCAACAAGTTTTGCCCCTTCTCCTCTTACAGCTTCTGAAATTAAAAACCTATCTTTACTTTTGGGACTAATAGCCAATGCTGTAGGATGAAATTGAACAAATTCCATGTCCTGCATGATAGCTCCTGCTTGGTAGGCTAAGTCGATACCATCTCCAGTTGCGCAGTCTGGGTTTGTAGTATATTTATAAAGTTGCCCAAGACCACCTGTAGCAAGAATGGTTGCTGATGTATAGACAATTTCATGTTCATTTGTTAGTTCATTGAACAAAATAAGACCTTTACATTCATTCTCAGAATTTATTAAAAGTTCTACGGCCATTGAGTTTTCTAGTACAGTAATATTTTTATCTTTTCTAACTTTTTCTGCCAAAGTCTCAACAATAGCTTTTCCTGTAGCATCTCCCCCAACATGAAGAATTCTACGAAAGCTATGAGCAGCTTCTAGGGTAAAATTAAGTTCTCCTTTTGAATTTCTATCAAAATTTACCCCGAATGAAATCAAATCATTAATAACCTCATCTGAAATTTGTGATATATATTTAGTAACTTTTTCATCAGAAAGCCCTGCTCCAGCTTTAAGTGTATCATTGACATGTAGTTCTACAGTATCACCTTTATTTTGGTGAAGAACACCAACAATACCGCCCTGTGCATAACGAGAATTACTTTCTCCCAATGTCGATTTTGTAATCAATAAAATACCTTCAGGTAAATTCATCATATGCGACAATCTTAGTGCTGCATACAAGCCCGCTGCACCACTACCAATTATTACAATGGAGTATTCTGAATGTCTCATAAGTTTTCCCTAAGTCTAATAGTATATTATTATTTTAAAACAAAAACAGAATTGGGTTATAAATTAATTATTAAGATTTTTTATAAATCCTTTTAAAAGTTCGTTTTTATTTTGAAAAAGCATATCTTCATAAGATTGATAAATATTAGGTGCGATTTTAAAGAGTCTATCTTTATCTGTTATATACATTTCAAAAGAGCGTGCAAATAATTCAGTTGGAGAATTATAATACTTATTAAGTTTATTAATTTTTGAATTAACACGTTTCAAAGCTCGTTGTTTTGACTTTAATTTTAAAAATAAAGTCTCATCGGAATTGTCATTCAGCTCAGCAATTGAATAATATCTACAGAAAAAACCCTCCCAAACTTTAACTCTATCATGACTAAGTAAATATTTATATTTTGTTTTTTTAATTTTTTGTTCTAATCTTATATAATCAATATTTCGGAGGCTTAAATCTTTTTGTATCGTTGCAATACTCTGCTTTAATTCTTCTTTTAGATTAAATAACGGCTCTATTGTATGGCGAGGAATAGAATCAACTGTAATATCAAGTAATTCAGGCAAATAAACTTCTTCCGGTTTGTCAAAAACAAAATCCAAATTTTTTAAAGTTTTATCAAAACAATAGTGTGCATAGTGAGCAAATTCATGCGCCAAAATACTTAACATTGAATCTTCTGTCTGATTTTTAGCAATATCAATCCTAAAATCAGTTCCTTTTGCTTTAAAAAAACCCTTGTTGCCTCGAGCCTTGTTTTTAGCAATATTAACTTCAACCCCACAAGATTCAATATATTTTTTTATATTTATGATTCTGTTTCTTTCACTAGCCATTTTAAATAATCTTCTGAGCAATCAACAATTGGTAAAGCTATAATTTCTGGTACTGAATAAGAATGTATGTCTTCTATCACAAGTTTAACTTTGCCATAATTAGCCCTTCTTGTTTTTATCATTAACAAAATTTCTTTTTCTTCGCAAATTTCGCCATCCCAAGAAAAAACAGATTTAACATTTTCAATCATTGAGACACAAGCCGCTAATTTGTGTTTCATAATGATTTTAGTAATATCTTTTGCTATTTTTTTATTTGGAACTGTACAATAAATTACTATTATATCCATTTCAACTCCTTATTCTTTTTTACAAATCAAATATTTTCCCAGGATTTAATATATTTTTTGGGTCAAAAACTTTTTTTATCATTTTCATATATTTAAAAGTTTCTTTATCAATAGTATTTGCTAGATAAGATTTTTTTTCAAGTCCAATACCATGTTCTGCAGAGATTGTTCCACCTAAATCAATAACGGTATTATACAATTCAGCTTTAGCAGACAGGTAATTTCTATACTCGTATTCATTTTCTAAATTCAAAACAAACTGAGGGTGTAAATTCCCATCTCCAATATGGCCAACAAGACATATTTTCAAATCAAATTCCTTTTGAATTTCATAACATTTTTTTATTAGGAAGCTCAGTTTGTTTCTTGGGACAATCACATCTTCAGATATTACGTCTGGTGCTAACCTCGTTGCAGCTGCATATGACGAGCGTCGCGCATTCCAATAGACTTCTGACTCATATTCATCTTTAGGAATAATATATTCATTAACATTAGTTATTTCCAATGATGATACAACTTTATCAATCTGGTGTTCCATTGAAGATTTAAAACCATCTAATTCTATAAATAAAGCGCATGCATTACTTGTTTTTAAACCACAATGTGCAAATTCCTCAATAGTTAACATGGAATTTTTATCAATAAAATCAATTGAAGCCGGGAAAATTTGTTTATCAATCATTTTATCTACCGCGCAAATTGCATCTTCTTCTTCATTAAAATAAGCTATT
The DNA here is from genome assembly GCA_045645765.1 of Candidatus Gastranaerophilaceae bacterium. Lineage (GTDB taxonomy): Bacteria > Cyanobacteriota > Vampirovibrionia > Gastranaerophilales > Gastranaerophilaceae > CAG-196. Next base: position 12,507 of record JAZRJK010000080.1, on the reverse strand, counting down.
ATAAGTTTATTACTCTCGGGTTTTGGAATAAGTTTAAGAGTTGCTTCGACAATTATTCCCAATGTTCCTTCACTTCCAACAAACAATTGATTCAAATGATAACCAACCGCATCTTTTGAAGTTTCTGAACCCAATTGCATAATTTCACCAGTAGCTGATATAATCTTCAAAGAAAGAATATAGTCTTTTGTAGAACCATACTTAAAAGACCTTGCTCCTCCTGAAGCTTGAGCAATACTTCCTCCCACGGTTGAGACTTTAAAATTCGACGGATCTGGAGGATAAAAAAGACCTAGCTTATCAACTTCTTGCTTTAAATCACCAAGAACAACCCCGGGCTGAACTCTTGCGGTCAAATTTGTCTTATTAATTTCTAAAATCTTATTCATTTTAGAAAAATTAAGAATAATACCACCTTGGTTACAAACACAAGCCCCAACCATATTTGTACCAGCTCCTCGAGCTATAATAGGTATCTCGTGTTGATATGCGTATTTAACAATCTTTTGAACTTCTTCTAAAGATTTTACAAATACAACTATATCAGGAATAGTTGCTTCTTTTTTTGAGTTTGAAGCATCTTTTGAATAGCAATAACGTTCTTCCAATGTTGCAAGAACGTTATCTGAATCTAAAATGTTTTTAATTTTTTCTATTTTATTTTTCAACAACATGAGATGCTATTTTTTCTATATTTTTATTTAATTTTGCGACTTGCTTATCCATGCCTGCAACTTTTTTAGTTAAAGCTGCGGTATCTTTTTCGTCAAGGATTTGTAAAACATTTTCCAGTTTTGATTCTAATGAATTTATTTTTGCTTGTTGCTCCAAGATTTTTTCATCCATTGCAGATAAAAATCTGTTTAGAGTATCCTCTAATGGTGTAGTATCAAGCTTATTATTTTGATTATTTATAGTTGTTTCTACTATAATTCTATCCAACTTAGTTTCTAAAGCTGAAATTCTTTTAGCTTGCTTTTCAAATACAACCCCCAAAGCCTCAACCAATTCTTCACTTTCTGAATTATCAGCAGCACCAGCTTTTAAATCAATAAGCATGTCTTTTATTTGGCCTATATCACTAAGAGTTTCAACTTTATCAGAAATTGCGTTAATTTGTACTCCAGCATTATCAACCCACTCTGCAAGGTATTCAAATACTTGATTAAACACCTGATTGGTTTTTGCTCCACTTAACATCATGGAATTAATCGCATTTAATTTTGAATCAATTCTGTCCATACCAGATTCTTGAGCAAAATTACGAGTTCTTTCATCCAAATCATTAATCACAAGTTTAAAATCTTGTAAATTATCATTTAACGTTTTATATGATTCATCAGAAGCCAATATAAGCTTATTAGTTCTAGAACTAATACTTACAATATCTTCTGCCATTGCTTCAATATCAGATTTATTTGGCATAGATTCTACTAATTTATAAATCTCATTTGTAGAATTGATTAAATCTGTTAATTCTTGACTATGGTTATTTTCTTTCATTTCGTTTAATACTAAACGTAAATTTGCTATGTCTGATTCTAAATCTTGCAAGCTATAAACATAGTCAATATTTCCCTCTGAAGATATTACCTCTGATATTTTTTCATTAATATGAGCGATTTCATCTTTTAATGAACTGATCTTTGAATCTACTAATGATAAATTATTTTTAACAGCTTCAACTTCTGATGAAGTTGTTACCATATGACTTAGTATTTTTACCAACTCATCATGTTTTTCTTGTACAAAATCTAAAATTTCTTCTTGTTCTGTAACAAATGAAATCTGATTAAATACGCTCAATATCTGAGTAAGAATATCAGACTTTATAAGCTCAAGTTGGTTCTCTAGATCTATATCATCAAGTTTATCCGAGAAATTATCAATAGAATCCAATATTGAATGCTTAACAATATTGTTCAAATCTACAATATCAGGCAAGTTTGTTTGGCATAATGTATTAATATCTTCTAAATATGACAATTGTTCACCAACAAGAGATTCTAGACCTGAGATCTGCTTATTAATAGATGCTTGGAACGCTTCATCAAAAGATTTATTCGAAATCTGAGAACGAAGATTATCAAAACTTTCGCTTAAAGTCGCGATTTCTTTATTAGTAGAACTCACGGACTCCTTAATTGAGGCAGCTAAAAAGTCAATTTTGTCTTGTATTTCAACTTTAGTCTTATCGAAATCTTCAAATAAATCAGATAAAGATTTTTGAACCATTTCAAACGATGTATTACATTGATTAGATAATAGTTTTAATTCTTCAAACTTATCAACTAATGTATCAATAAATTTCTTATCAAATAAGCAAAGTTTTTCTTCAAAACTGTTTTGTTCAGCTGTTATACAAGAAGTGATTTCTGTGTTTAACTTTTCTATTGCTGAAGTTATAAATAATTCACTAGTTGCTCTAAAATCTTTTATAGTGTCTACAAATAGATTCGCATCTAATAATTTATTAAGATTTCCTATAACATCAGAAATTGCTTCCGAAACTTCAGTTTTTATGTTGTCCAACTTATTAATAGTAACAGAGTTATCTGTTTTTATATCTAAATATGATTTTAAATCTTCAATACTATTGTATATATGAGCATTTACAATATCTTCGATTTGTCCAGTTAAGTTTACAATATCATCAGCTTGAGATTTTTTTAGAATATCAAACTGTTCAATAATTTCAGCAATTACTATATCAGTCTCTTTTTCTACATTTGTAGAGATAGTATTAATTTCATTTTTAAAAGATTCTAATAATTGAACTTTTAACAATTCAATCATTTGTTTCCCCGAATTTAATTGATCAACAATTCTATCTGTTGCGGATGAAAGAGCCTGCTGCTCAAGATTAGTTATTTCTGTAATAGCAAAGCTCATTGTTGACATTTTTTCAGTCATAGCATGTTCAAAATTAGCTAAATTTTCTTTGTTTGTATCCACAGCTTGATTAAGAGTTGTAATATCAGCCTTTAAAACATTAGCAAGCCCATTATTTTTAGCAATTGAGTCTTCAATATTTTTTGATAACTCTATTGTAGCTTTTTGATTTTCTAAAATTTCTTCGATATGTTCTTTAGAATGATTGGTCAATTCTTCCAACATATTGTTGTTATTAGCATTCATTTGAGACAAAGCAGAAACATCAGCGCCTATAGAATTAATCATTGAAATATTATCATTCAAAAGTTCTTTATTAATATCTAATGTAGATTTAAGATTAGTTTCAACATCACTAATTGTAGTTAATAAATTTTCTTGCTTAATATTCGCTTCTTGAGTTTGAATTTCCAATGTAGAATCAAAATATTTATTAAAGTTATCTAGTCTAAAATTTATCTCAGAATTTAGAGCTTGATTACTACTTTCAATATTTTTGGCGAGTTCATTTATTTTATTTTTTAATGCAACATAATCATTCGCAGTTAGCTTAAGATTATCATCTAGAACTATTTTAAGATTATTTGCAACATTTTCAATCTGTTCAAGATTTTGATTGGCTTGTTCTTCCCAATTAGACTTAATAACGTTATCGAAATTAGAAATACTATCTTGTAAATATTTAGTTTGCTCAAATGCATTATTTTGTAATTTATCAAAAGATTCTTCTATTTGAATTTTATATTCTTCTAATTTTGAAGTTAAAGCTTCATTAATTCTTTCAGAGACGTTAATAAATTCATCATTTATCTTATCTGTTAAAGATTTATTAGACTTGTCAAACAATATTGTAATCTGAGACACCAATGCTTCAAAATTACTTTCAATAATTGATAATTGACGGGTCATATCACCATCAATATTTTCATCAACTCTATCTAATATCGTTTTTAAAACAGAGAAATCTTCTATTATAGAATTAGTTTTATCAGTTAAATCGGCACTATAATCCGATTGAATAGATGTTATTAAATTTTTTACATCTATAAAACTAGAAGTTAAAGTTTCAACCTTTTTAGATAAATCTGTAGAATATTCTTCTTTAGATTTATTTACAATTTCTTCTAAACTTTCTATGTCAGAAGCCAATTCTGATATAGAGTTCTTAATTGTAGAAGATTGTTCAATTTTGAATTCTTCAAGAAGCTTTTTAACAGATTCAAAATGTTCAATAATTTTTGCTAAAGAATTTTTCTGTTCATCAGAATTATTTCTTGAAAATTCTAAGTTTTGCGCTTTTAAACTTTCAAGCAAAGAAGATAAATCTTTAGAATTTTTATTATAAAAATTTTCTACAGAAAATTTTAACTCACTAACTTTATCTGCATTTTCACATGTAAATTCTTGTTTAAATTCACTAATTTTATCCAATAAAGAAGCCTTTAAAAGACTTAATTTCGAATCAAATTCAGATTTAACTACTTCTGTAGACGCTAAAATTTCCTTAATCTTATCTTGAGAATCTATGTTATTAACATTAAGTATTTCTTTTATTTCACTATATGAATCTTGTATCTCTAATAGTTTTGAATATGAATACTTAATTTCTTTTTTTATGTCATCAGAATTTTCAATAATATTACGTTTTACAAGTTCAAAATTGTTTTCAGATAAAACCTCTATATCTTTAAGATTATTTTCTACTTGAACTTTTATTACATCAACAATATCCCTTACTGTTTCTACATAATCTAAACTGTTTTCTTTTAAAATGTTTGCAATTTCTGCAATCTTCAAATCTAATTGATCATTATTAGCATTCTTTGTTTCACTTACATAAGACAAAATATCAACAATTGATGAAGATATATTATCTAAAGAATTTTTAAGTTCAACCATTGTTGAAGCTTGAGTTTTTTTAAATTCATCTTCAACTGAATCTAATTTACTAATAATCAATTCATACTTACCATATAAATCATTCGTGAAATTTTCTGCCAATGTGTTATTTGTATTCTCAAAAGAATTTTGCAATTCTTGTTTTGAAGCATAAATATCTACGCGTAAATCTTTAACCGTATTAACAAAATCAAGAGCCAACACTTCATCTACAGATTTCTTTAAAGATACAAATTCGTTTTTGACACTTCCAACTTCTATTACAGAAGAATCCATTTTGTAATCAAGTACACTTGATAAATTCTTAATTATTTCAATTTGTTCTGCTAACTGAGTTGTTGAACTTGAAACGTTCTTTTCTTGAATATCTAAAGAAGTACGAAGGCTGTTCTCAAAAACAGTCAATCTATCAGTTATACTTGAAAAAATTGCATTATTAGCTGAAACACTATTTTCATCAACCTGAGATATCAAATTCTTTAAATCTGCGACATGTTCAAATATTGAACCAAAATTCTTTTCACATAGAATTGCCATAGCTGATTGTGCGCTATTAAGCTTTGCACCTAAAGTTTCAGCTTCTGATGTTATATCATTAAGTACTCTAGCAATATTCGCATCTTGTAATGTGGTGAGCTTCTGAGATACTTCATTAATTGAAGTTTTTATACCATCTTCAACTTTATTGATAGCAGCTAAAACATTAGCAAAATTAACTTTAATTTCTAAAGCTTCTATTAAGCCTACAATATTCTTTATTTCTTGTACTGAAATTTGAATATTTTTATCCAAGAAACTTGTGCCCTCTGTAATATTTTGAAGTACGATTTCTAGAGATCTTTTTATATCTTCAAATTTTTCTTCTGATGAAACATTTTTCAGTCCAAGTTCCAAACCTTGGATTTGTTCCAATATATCAGAGGCATGCTTATCTTCTGTTTCAACAATAATCGACTTTATGCTAGCAATAACATTCACTGCAGCATCAACTTTATCAGCTAAACTATCAAAACGCATTTGCCTATCAGAAATATCTGTAACAGTAGCTGAAATTTCCTGAGATTGCGCATTAAGTTCAAATAAACGCTGATTTGTAGATACTAAGTCCTCTTTTGTAACAAGCTGTTTTACCGAGTCTTCTACATGCTGAGTTTTTTTATCAAGCATCTGTAATGCCGATAAAATAGTATTTGAAGACATTTCTATACTATTTAAATTGTCTGAAAATTTATCTAAATATTCTGTTTTATCAATTGTTGTTATTGTTTTAATTATTGTCTTAAAATTATCATTTAAACTGATTACAATAGAATCAAATCCATTATTTAAGCGTTCTAAATCTGGTCTTAGCAATGCTATGTTTTTAATAATATCTTTCTTTTGAGAATCATCTGAACGCAAGGCATCAATTCTTAATGTAATATCAGTTAATGTATCTTTTTGTGATACAACTTCCCTAGAGAAGACTGATAAATTAGTTGCTACAATATCAAAAAGTTCTTTAATTTCTGATGATTTAGGCAATTCAGTGCTATTTTTTAATAAATTTGAAAATAAAGATTCTATAGCTCCAAATTTTGATATGAGCATGCTATGGCGTTCTTCTAAATTTTGCTTTAACTCTGATAAAAAGATTTTTATTAAATCAATATCTTCTTCTGTATTAATCTTTTCAAGCTTTGCATTAATACCAGTCAATAATTTATCGACATCAGAGGTATTAAGAATCCCTTGTGCTCTAATTGAATTTAAAAGAGTTTTGATTGTATCAAAATTTTCATTAATTTCTGAAAAATTATCCATATCTGCCATAAAACTACTATCCCACATCCTATTTATTACATCTATATATTATATACTAATATAAACATGGTGACAAATCACATAATTTTTTTTAATATAAGTTTATGAACTACATATTTTTTATTTTAATTAGTATTTCTATAATTACAGGAATTATTAATAATAACCTGCAAGATATTGTTAATGCGATGTTTGAAGGTTGTAATTTAGCTGTAAAAATTTCTTTTTCGTTAATCGGTATAATGGCATTTTGGCTAGGCATGATGAAAATTGCAGAAAAAAGTGGGCTAATTCTGATTTTATCAAAAATAATTTACCCACTAACAAAACCATTATTTAAAAATCTAGATAAAAAATCTGAGACTTTAGGCAATATTGCAGCTAGTATAGGTGCGAATGCACTAGGCCTAACAAATGCTGCGACCCCAATCGGTTTAAAAGTCATGGAAGAATTACAAGCTAAAAATAAAAATAAAGATATAGCATCAGATGACATGTGCATGTTCTTAGCAATGAATACAGCGGGCTTTCAAATTATTCCAGCGACTGTGATAGCAATTTTAGTAGGGCTAGGGGATAAAAACCCTGCTGATATAGTATTGCCAACCTTGATTGTTACAACACTATCATTCTTGATTGCAATTCTCATAGCATTAATCCTCAAAAGAGTTTGGGACTTTAAGGAGGGTAAATAGTGTTTGAAAAAATCTCTTTAAGTATTTTACCTTTATTTATATTAATAATACTTATATCTGGTATTCTAAAAAAAGTCCCTGTATATGAAGTATTTGTAGAAGGTGCCAAGGATGGTTTTATGGTTTCAGTAAAAATTATTCCATATTTAGTGGCATTAATTGTGGCAATTTCTATGTTTAGAGCATCTGGAGCATTGGAATATATTACAGGCTTAATATCGCCTTTGCTTAGTATTTTTAAGATTCCTGTAGATATTGTTCCAATTATGTTTACGAGATCGTTATCCGGTTCAGCAACTCTTGGCCTATTTTCAGAATTAGCCACTAACCACGGCGCAGAAGCTTTTATTACAAGACTTGCAGCAATAATGGTTGGAAGCTCAGAAACAACTTTTTATGTACTTACTGTTTATTTTGGCTCAGTTGGCATCAAAAAATTTAGATACGCATTGCTTACAGGTATTTTAGCAGACATTATAGGTATTGTACTAGCAGTCTTGGTTGCTCGTCATTTTTTTCTTGCCAGCATTGCGTAGTATTTACTTTTAACAATTCTGTTTCAACCTTTTTTATAAGTACTGCAAAATTTATATCAATAAAATTGATTTTATCAAGCTTTTCAACTTTATACTCATTACAACCACAATTTGTACAGTAATTAAATTCGGGCATCACTTCGTTGTTTTTAACTATCGTTTTTAATTTAACACCACAACAACTACAGCGTGTAATATACCACTCATTTTTTATTAACTTACCACAATCTGGACAATAACCACTTTCGAGATTGGGACTAACTCTTGAATGTATACATGATTTTTTAAAATTAAAGAATTTACTTAAAAACATTTTTGAACCTTTCTAAACAATGTTTAATAACATATTTTAAAAAGTCAAAAAAATAGAACTGAAAAATCTCAGTTCTATTTAAAAAAAAACTATTTATTCATATTTTGTAATTTCTCACAAGGATCACAAGGTTGTTGAACTGGGCAAGGATTTGATTTTTGACAAGGATTGCACGGTTGAACAACTTTTCTCTCACAAGGATCACAAGGGGCAGCTGCACCAGTTTGACAAGGATCACATTTTTTCACTTTTTTGCAAGGATCGCATTTTTTCTCACATTTGTTGCAACCACGGCCAAACCAATTTGATGGATTCCAGTTTGAATCATACCAAGCAGCTTGTGTTGATTGTGCGCCTACTGCAATAATCCCTAATACAGCTAGCATAGATAATGTTTTTTTCATGTTGTTTACTCCTTTTTTAAAAAAATAAGTATGTTTTTCTATAACATACTTATTTTAAAAAACTCGTAAATAAATGCTATAACCTAATAGACTAATTTTTAGACTTATCTATTATTTTATTTTTTCTATCCCAATTAAAAGATGAACGAATCTCGGAACCGACTTTTTCAATTAAATGACCTTTAGAAGTTTTTCTAAGTTCATTAAATTTATCTCCTCCAGTAGAAAATTCATTCATAAACTCTTTAGCATAGCTTCCGTCTTGAATTTGAGCTAGAACTTCTTTCATCACAAGTTTTGTATTAGAGTCGATAATTCTAGGTCCACGAGTATAGTCCCCGTATTCTGCATTATTTGAAATCGAATAGTGCATGTCTTCGATTCCACCTTCGTATATCAAATCAACAATAAGCTTTAATTCATGACAAACTTCAAAATAAGCCATATATGGAGAATAGCCAGCTTCAACTAATGTTTCGAAGGCAGTTTTAATTAAAGCAGAACATCCTCCACAAAGAACTGCTTGTTCTCCAAATAAATCAGTCTCAGTTTCTTCTCTAAAAGTCGTTTCAATTACACCTGTTCTGCCAGAACCAATCGCTGATGCATATGATAATGCTAATTCAATGTTATTACCAGCAACAAGTGCAGGCACCCCTTTCCCTGCTAAATATTCACTTCTTACTGTATGTCCTGGAGCTTTTGGTGCTACCATTATTACATCAACTCCCTTAGGAGGAGTGATAAAACCATAGTGGATATTGAAACCATGAGAAAACATAAGAGTTTGATTTTCCTTTAAATTCGGTTCAATGTATTCTTTATAAACCTTTGCTTGGATTTCATCAGGGATAAGTATTTGAATTATATCAGCCCATTTTACAGCTTCTGCTATTCCCATAACTTTTAGACCATAATCCTTTGCTTTAACCCAAGATTGTCCATCTTGTCTAAGTCCAAAAACAACCTCACAACCGCTATCAACAAGGTTCATGCCTTGACCATATCCTTGCGAACCAAAGCCAATTATCGCAATCTTTTTTGTTTTAATAAGCTCAGTGTTTATATCTTTGTCTAAATATATTTTTAATTCACTCATAATTCCTCCTTAAATCTAAAAGGTCGGGGAATGCCCGACCTATTTAGTTTATTCTTCAATTAACGATGTCTGTTCGCCGGCTGGTTGCATATCTTCAAGAGTACAGCCCCCAGCAGATTCTACTTCATCATCATCTTTGTCTGTATTAACTATTTTATTTACAGAAACAACTGTATCATTTTCCATCAAGTTTTGAGCTCTAACACCAGTAGCAGGTCTGCCTTGGCAAGAAATATCGCCAGCTTTGATGCGAGTAACAATTCCACTTGAAGTTACTAACATGATTTCATCTTTTTCTTCAACAATAGTTAAAGCAACAAGTCTTGACATGTTTGACTTGAATTTTGTTGCGATTAGACCAATGCCACCTCTATTTTGAGAACGGAATTCGCTTAGTTTTGTACGTTTTCCAAAGCCATCAGAAGTTACAACTAATAAATCTGCATCGTAATTTCTAGGAACTATATCACAACCAATAATTGTATCAGCAGAACGAAGTTTCATTGAATTTACTCCTCTTGCACTTCTGCCTAAAGGTCTTAAATCTTCAATCGGGAATCTAATAGCCATACCGCATGATGTACCAATAATGATTTCATCATTTGGATTAGCTAGTTTAACCCAATTTAATTTATCACCTTCTTCAAGTGAAATTGCGATAATACCGCTTCTTCTAATATTAGCAAAATTGTCTAATTCAATTCTCTTAATATAACCTTTTTGAGTTAGCATAATTAGATTTAAATCATGTGAGAATGTGCTTACAGGGACAACCGCAGTAATCTTTTCTCCCTGTTCAATAGGAAGAACGTTTACGATTGGTAAACCTTTAGACTGTCTACCACCTTCTGGGAAGTCATATACATTCAAGCTATATACAATACCTTTAGATGAGAAGAACAATACTTTATCGTGCATCATAGCTGTAAAGAAGTGTTGAATATCATCATCCTCTTTTGTTTTAATACCAGCTTTACCTCTTGTAGCACGATTTTGACGTTCAAATGTATCTAAAGAAATACGTTTCAAATAGCCTTGATGTGTGATAAACACAGCCATAGGTGTATTTGGAGTTAAATCTTCTATTGTAACTTCACCCTGTTCTGGTAGAATTTGAGTTTTTCTATCATCACCGTATTTCTCTTTATCTTCAAGAAGTTCTGCTTTTATGATATCAAGAACTTTTTGTCTATCAGCAAGGATTTCTTCGTACTCTTGAATTTTCTTTAATAATTCATCATATTCGTTTTTGATTTTATCTTGTTCTAAGCCTGTTAACCTTCTTAATTGCATTTCTAATATTGCATTAGCTTGGTCAATATCAAGACCAAATCTGCTCATCAAACCAACTCTAGCATCATCAGTTGTTTTTGATTTTTTGATTAATTCAATAACTTCATCTAATGATCCTAAAGCGATTAGTAAACCTGCTAAAATATGAGCTCTAATTTTTGCTTTTTTCAAGAAATAAATAGTTCTTCTTGTAACAATTTCAACCCTGTGTTCAACGAATTCGCTTAAAACTTCATACAAATTTAAAAGTCTAGGTTGTTTACCACATAGAGTAACCATATTTACGCCAAATGTAGTTGCTAACTGAGTATATTTGAATAAATTATTCTTAACAACTTCAGGTTTTGCATCACGTTTAAGTTCAATAACTATACGCATACCATCTCTATCTGATTCGTCACGTAAATCAGAGATTCCGTTAATTCTTTGTTCTTTAACTAATTCTGCAATTTTTTCAATTAATTGCGCTTTGTTAACTTGGTAAGGAATTTCAGTAACAATAATTGCAGTTCTAGTTTGTCTTCCAGCTCCACCTGGGATTTCTTCTATTGTAGCAACAGAAGACATTTTGATAGAACCACGACCTGTTTCATAAGCCTGTTTAATATCATTTAAACCGACAATAGTAGCTGCTGTAGGGAAATCTGGCCCTTTAATGTGTTCCATTAATTCTGCAATAGTAATTTGTGGGTTATCAATTAAAGCAATAGTACCGTCAACGACTTCTGATAAATTATGTGGAGGAATATTTGTTGCCATACCTACTGCGATACCAGAGACACCATTTAATAGTAACATTGGTAATCTAACAGGAAGGACAGAAGGTTCTTCTAAAGAACCGTCAAAGTTTGGAACGAAATCAACAGTTTCGCAATCAATATCTGCTAGCATTGATGTTGTAATCTTATGCATACGAGCTTCTGTATAACGCATAGCAGCAGCTCCATCACCGTCAACTGAACCAAAGTTACCATGCCCATCAACTACTAAGTAGCGAGTATTAAAATCTTGAGCCAAACGAACAAGAGCTTCGTAAACAGAACTATCACCATGTGGGTGATATTTACCAAGCACTTCACCAACAATACGAGCACACTTTTTAAAAGGCTTGTCAGGAGTCATACCTAACTCATTCATTGCGTATAAAATACGTCTGTGAACTGGTTTTAAACCATCTCTAACATCTGGTAAAGCTCGTCCTACAATAACTGACATTGCATAATCAATGTAGCATTTTTTCATTTCTTCTCTTATATTAACCGGTACGATTTTACCGTCCGAAAACATGTTTTGTTGACTCAAAATCTTTCTCCTCTATCCCAAAATATCATTATTATAACAATATATTATCACAAAAATACTTTGTGTAAAGCTTTTTAAGGGGTTAACTATCAATAAAAATTACTTAAAATATTTACAAAGTATATACACCTGAAATCCTTACTATATACAGTTTTAAGGAGTGTAACAATATTTCCTAAAAAGAGCAATTCTTTCAAAAAAAAATACTTTATATAGATGTAAGAACAAAACAATTATATAAGGGGTTTTAATTAAAAAAAAAAAGACTTTA
>JAZRJK010000079.1:0-3557 GCA_045645765.1 Candidatus Gastranaerophilaceae bacterium | reverse complement strand
AACTAAATTTTTTTTTGACAACTTAATATGCCGATGTGATGCTGACCGTAGCGTATCCGAAGGCGCTAGATGTGAGGATTGGAAAATCCCTAAGCGGAGAAATCTAAAAATAAGACCAATTCCATCACTAAACTAAAATTTTTTTTGACAACTTAATATGCCGATGTGATGGAATTGGTAGACGTGCTAGACTCAAAATCTTGTGTAGGTAACTACGTGCCGGTTCGACCCCGGCCATCGGCAAATAAAAATAGACTCCTAATCGGGGTCTATTTTTATTTATATTATAATAGAATATGTAAATTGAAAATCTTTGCGATAGAAGGAGTTTTGTATGAAAAAAGTATTAGTAGCATTGTGCACTTTAGGTCTTGTAACTTTATGTGCTAACGCTTGGGACGCATCAGATAGAGTTGTAACTGTTGGTAAAACATTATTAGAAAAAAATGGATTGCCTACGGCAATAACATTTAAAGTTGTAGAAGGTGTAGCAGATAATTCAGAAACAATAACTACAAATATTATTAATATTTCAAAAGAAGATTTAGCACAAGCTGGTAATGATAGCGAAGTTGCTGCGGTTGTATCAAATGAGATCGGTCATATTATCAACGGCCAAACTTCAAGAAATAAGATGAGAGATATTGCAAAAAGCGCAATATCAAACAAGTTAGGAACAGGAAATATTTTAACTACAGCGGCTAACAGTGAATATATTATAAATAAAACAAATTTAAACGATGAAATGGCTGCAGATATTACTGGTGTTGATTTAATGTGTAAAACAGGATATAATCCACTAGCGATGGTAGTTTTGATAACAAAAAGACCAACAACAAGCACACTAGAGACCTTACAGGGGAAACCGAATAATAGTGAACGAGCTATGAATGCTTTTAATTATTTGACCTACGCTTATCCAAATAAAGTTAAATCTGGATACGGTTGTAAAGAATATACAAACTTTTTGAACTATGCGAATCCAATAGTTAATGAAAGAAATTCTAACGAAAAAAAATTAGCTAAATTTAATAAAGAACAGGCTAAAAATCAAACAAAAAGAGCTAAGGATATTGCGCAATACAAATCAACAGGCCTAAGTGGTTGGGATACATCATATCAGCTACTCCAATCATTTACAGAAACAAAATAAACGGACAGAAAAGGGGATGACTAAAACTCATCCCCTAAATATTGCATAAAATATTATGCTAAAGAAGCTTTATTAAATTCTTCTTCATTAACTTTTTCAATGTAAGCTTTTTTAGCCATGTCTATTCCAAATTTCTTGTTGCAATCGTTTACAATGGTTGAAAAGCCAGCTTCAAATTTTGAATCATTTTTATCATCTAATTTAAAATAAACGCTTTTTTTATCATCTGAAACTCTAGGTTGTTCAACACTATTATTGGCACCCATAACAACTGTATTAATAGCCGCATCAGTGTATGCAGCTTTTTCTTGTTCATTAGTTGCTTCTTTTACATTAGGTAAACTCACCTTGTAAATTCCTTTAAAACCGATTGGACTAATTGACATACAATATCTCCTATAACACTACACATTATAATTAAGTTTTTGAAAACAAAAAAATTGCTATTAAATTTTCTTTTTTTAACAAAAATTAACAATAAAAAAGAAGGTTGGAGAAACCCAACCTTCCTTTTTTATTGTTTAAATTAAACAGTCGCTAACTTAGCAGCAGATTCTAAAGCTAAAGTTACTGTTGTAATATCACAAACAGAAGATGGTCCAAAATATTGGATTGCACCTGGGAATAAATATTTATCATTCATTGCCCAGTCTTCTCTATTAGCTTCTAGCTTTTTGAATACAGGTCCGTCAAGTTCAACTAAAGCTTTCTTAATAACAGGTTTCATTTCACCATGACGTCTTTCCATATTCATCATCATTGTCAATGGAACACCGCCAGCAATCCATTGACTAGCTGGAGCTGTTAAGTTTCTAACAGATGATAAGTAACCTGTTAGGCCGAAATTAATCAATGCAAAAGCGTTGAAACCTAATGAATAACAGTAATCAGCATCGAAGTTAGAAGGGAATGCACAACGTCCTTCATAACCGAAGAAGTGTGATTGTGTAGAGAATTTACCGTTGAATTTTCCTTCTTTCTTTAATGAAGCTAATTTTTCTTCAACCATAGAAATTAAAAGTTTTTCAGTTTCAATTTTAGAAACTTGAACATTACCGTGTGGATCTCTATCCATTAATAATTGAGATTTAATTAATACTGGTAAAGATTTGAATACAGAAGCATTTTCGCTAGATAATGTATTTTCAATAATAGCGATTTTTTCTGCATCTGTACCATTTGAGTAAGCTGAATCTTTTTCTAAGGTTGGCATCACATCATTTAAATTTGCAATCATTGTTTTTAATTCAGGAATAAATTCTATTAATCCTTCTGGAATAACTGCAATACCAAAGTTTCTGCCAGCTTCTGAACGTCTTACTACAATGTCTGTAATGTAATCGATGATCGAAGAAAGTGACATTTTCTTTTGTTCAACTTCTTCAGAAATCAATGTAATATTAGGCTGTGTTTGAAGAGCTGCTTCAATTGCAACGTGAGAAGCAGATCTTCCCATGATTTTTACAAAATGCCAGTATTTTTTAGCTGAGTTTGCATCTCTTAAAATATTACCAATCAATTCCCCATAAGTTTTAGTAGCAGTATCGAAACCGAATGAAATTTCGATTTGTTCGTTTTTTAAGTCGCCATCGATAGTTTTAGGACATCCGATAACTTGGATACCTGCATTGTTAGCTACAAACCATTCAGCTAATAAAGCAGCGTTAGTGTTAGAGTCGTCACCACCGATGATAACTACTGCTGATAAGTTTAGTTTTTTACAAACTTCTAAAGAAGATTTGAATTGCTCTTCTGTTTCAAGTTTTGTTCTACCAGAGCCAATAATATCGAACCCACCAGTGTTTCTGTATTCATCGATAAATGAATCAGTAAATTCTACATATTTACCTTCAATAATACCACTTGGACCACCTAAGAAACCATAAAGTTTGTTAGCTGAGTTAGCTTGTTTTAAAGCATCATATAAACCAGCAATAACGTTATGTCCACCAGGAGCTTGACCACCTGATAATATAACACCAACATTTCTGATTTCAGAAGTTGTAGATTCAGAAGATGTTTCAAATGTTACAGTTGGTTTACCGTAAGTGTTTTTGAATAAAGCTTTGATTTCATCTTGGTTAGCAACAGATTCTGTCGCTAAACCTTCTTTAGAAACTAAATGATTGATACCATTTGCCAATGAAGAAGGCAATTTTGGTTGGTATTTCAATCTTTCAATTTGTAATGGTGATAAGTTTGTCATACTTTTTTCCTTTCTTCTTATATAAATATTTTATACCAATTAATGATGTAACAATAATAAACTTGCCCAAATAACAATTATTCCTGACATAACACCACCTATAGCATAGTGCCAATCTCCGTATTCGTGTGAAAGTGGTAATAGTGTGTCAAAAGCAATATATATCATAATCCCAACCACAGCTGCGAGGAAAAATCC
>JAZRJK010000078.1:0-70592 GCA_045645765.1 Candidatus Gastranaerophilaceae bacterium | reverse complement strand
CTATTCTAATGATGTACGCACTATATAAAATTTTTATAAATTTTCTACTTTTTATTTCGGACATAATTATCCCATGTAGATGACTGCATGTTATACAATCGTACAACATCAATTTAATGAGTCAAGTTAATAAGGGTATAACTTACAATTTTTCAAGTGTTTTCTTTACAAAAATTTACAATAAAACTTAAGAAATTAAGGAGAGGGTTAAAAAGTTGAAAGGTTGAAGAACTGAAAATTTCGTTAACGTTTTTTTATTGAATTAATGTATTCCCTCTCCTATGGAGAGGGTTAGGGGTAGTATATTGTTTGAATTCACCCCATCCTGCCTGCGACAACCTTTCCCATCCAGGGAAGGTACGAACTCAAGCTTTTATTATTGAGCTACTTATCCCCGTAAACTTTGCAATAATCCCAAAACATTCTGATACTGAATGTTCTTTGTACTCGCAAGCAAAGTCGCACTTGCTTCCTGTAAAATCTGTTGCTGAATATATTGTGACGATACCTCAGCAATATCCGCATCACGAATAGTCGAACGACTTGCAACCAAGTTATCTTGCTGGATTAAGATTTCATCAAGCACAGAGTCCAAACGATTCGAAACAGAGCCAAGCTCGGTTTGTTTTTCGCTCAAAAGATTAATAAAATCATCAATTGCACTCAAAGTTTTATCTGAGTTACACTTTAAAACTCTTAATTCTAATAACTTAGTTAAAGAAACATCAAAATTCAGGTTAATTTGTTCAGAATTTGAATATATTCCGAGTGTTAAATTTCTATCTTTTTTTTGAAAATCACTAATATTGTTTATTATTCGCTTATCTTTTGGCAAATAATCATTTATATTAGCATCGTCATAATTATAAAAATAAGAATTTATTATTGGTGAAGATATCGTTCCTGAGTTTGAATTCTTCTTTACATTATTAACACACAGGTCTGCTATTGCAATACAATCAACAACCGAACCTTTTGGGTCAGACGCATTATCTTCTAAATTTCCAAGAAAAAAGCCAGACATACCGGAATTAACAGATGTAATATTTATTTTTGACATATTAATGCAATTTGTAAAATTTCCTTGATAACTATATCCTACCAGCCCACCAACGTAAGTGACATTTCCATTGAAAGAAATATCTATTTTTGCATTATTTACATAGCAATTACTCATGTGTACACCACTTGCACCACCTGCAATACCACCAATAAAAGTATCTCCTTGACTTTCTATGTTAATGTTGTCTACAAAGATATTTTCTATCAAAGCGCCTGAGCTTAAATACCCTACTAAACCTCCACATCTGGCACCGGAAGATATATTAGCATCAATAATGCCAAGGTTACATATCTTTATTAAAGGTGAACGAACAAAACCAAATAATCCAGAACCTGTTGAAACACTATTATCTATATTTAAATTAGAAACAATGTATCCATTACCGTCAAAACTTCCTAAAAAAGGTCTGGATAAATTATTATCAATCTTGCCATTACTATCAGTAATCATATAACCAATAGGAGTCCAATTTTCATATTCTGCCAAGTCAATATCATTAGTGAGTACAAATTCTGTATTTGCACCAATCAATCCGGAATTTGTCATTGCAGCAAGCTTAGCTAATTCTTGTGCTGTTGATATAGAATAAGTACCTGAGGTTAAAGCAACATTTTTATCAACACTCTCCAGAGTTACCATTTCACTGGTATCGCGCCTTACAATATCAACCATAAATTTAGAAGATCCAATATCTCTTAATATTGTTGAGCCATCGAATTCTGTTGTTTTATGCATACGTTCAATCTCATCAACGATAGCATTCATCTCTGACTGAATTGCATCTAAGGACTGTCCCCCGTAGGTTCCGTTTCTTGCTTGGGTTGCAAGTGCGCGTAGGCGCTCTGCATGGTTTTGCATCTCTGCTAAGGTATCGCTTGCTGTAGAGACCATATCCATGCCCATTGCGACGTTGTTAGCTGCAACATCGTAAGCGCTGATTTTAGTCGTCATGTTTGTGTTGATTGAATAGTTCGCTGCGTTATCTTTTGCGTGGTTGATTTTTGCGCCCGTTGTCATGCGCTCAATAGCTTGATTGAGTTTGTTTGTGCTCGTTTGCATGCTGTTCTGAGCTATTAAAGATGAAAGATTAGTATTTATGGAAAGCAATGCAAGCCCTCCATAGTTAAATTGTCATCCTGAACTTGGTTCAGGATCTTATCAGCAAACAAGTTACACGCCAGTCCGGCAAGATGCTGAAATAAATTCAGCATGACTGGGGAAAATATGTGAGTTTGCTTTTGCGATTCCAAATCGTAATATTTACCCCGTCCGCAATGACAACAAGGCTGGATTGCTTCACTTCGTTCGCAATGACGTAAAATTTCTGCTTCTCGCTGAAAATTAAGAACAAAGGATTTTTTTACATCCGACTTACAAGACTCTTGTGCGTTTACAAGGTCGAAGACAAGAGCTTTTAGCCCCCCCCCGACCTAGAAGTCGCTCTGCAAGCGGGTTTTGAGAGAGTCCCTTTAACTCTATACAAACCAAATCACCACAAGCTTGTTGCGGAGTTTCAGCACATTCCCTATTTTGTTTTATAAATACTCTTCTTTGATTCAACGGGTTCACATTCCTTGCTTTTTATTATACCTCTATATTGTCTAAATTCCACATATTTTATATTTTCTAACGCTTAATGTGATAAATTGTTACATATGTTTACATAATTAGTCTATAAGCCAGCAAACACCGTAAATTTTAAAAAGTTCAAATGTAACAAAAACGTTACAAAAATCTGTAAATTTAATGTCTTTATCTTTAGTCCTTTTTGAGTTAGAATTTCTGTGTAAAATAAAGGAGAAATCTTTATGATAATGATAGCAGTTGCAATGCTTTTGAGTTTAGTTTTATGCTTACTTTTTGGTGTACCATATATTGATTTTTTAAAGAAAAAGACAATTGGACAATATATACTTGATGTTGCGCCAGAAGCACACGCTCAAAAAGCAGGTACTCCGACAACTGGCGGTGTTTTTATTATTTTGGCGATAATTCTTGCGTCAGTTATTACTTTATTTATGGCTGAAAAAATGGATACAACAGCTTTGGTTATTTTGATAACTCTTTTCTTTATGGCTTTGGCTGGCTTTCAAGACGATTATTTGAAGATAAAAGGCAAGGAAAATAAGGGCCTTAGTCCAAGAGGTAAATTAATGCGTCAAGTTCTGATTGCACTGATTCCGACTTTATATGCGATGCAGACTTATGGTACTGTCCTTGTTTTAGGTTCAAAAAGTTTTGATATTGGGTTTTTATATCCGATTTTAGGTGTTTTTGTAGTAACAGGTGCTTCTAATGCTTATAATTTGACAGATGGATTAGATGGGTTAGCGATTTCTGTTGGAATACCCGCATTTTTGGCTTGTGGAATAATTGCATTTTTAGGAGGACATTCTGTCGTTGCGATAGTTTGTGCTTCTGTAATTGGTGCATCTTTAGGCTTTTTAAAATATAATAAGCCAAAAGCGCAAGTCTTTATGGGTGATACTGGTTCACTTGCTCTGGGAGGTCTTTTGGGAGCTTTAGCAATACTTGGTAGATGTGAATTGTTGCTTGCAGTTTTTGGCGGAGTAATTGTTGCAGAAACTTTATCTGTAATTTTGCAAGTAACAAGTTTTAGGTTAACAGGTAAAAGAATTTTTAAGATGTCTCCAATTCATCATCATTTTGAATTATCTGGACATTCTGAGGTAAGAATTGTAAAAGAATTTACAATAGTATCTTTTATATTCGCTACAATTGCAGTTATTTTATTCATAGTTTTATAAAAATATTGGAAGCTTTTAGCTACTTTTTTTATGCAAAAGAGTATGATAGAATGTTCTTATTGGTATTTATTGGGAGAAAGTTATGAAGAAAATTATAGTGCTTTTAGGAGCTCTAATTTTATTAGCAAATATATCGGTTTTTGCCAGTGATATTGAAATCCAGCCGACAATGTTTTCAAAATCTAATGCGCAAGATAGAGTTTGGACCGCAAGTTTTCAATTAGCTTGGAACGATTTTATAAACAAAATAGTTCATTCACCTATTCGATTTCGAGAAGGTGCTCCTTTATTAGTTAACGAATTAAATAGGCAAACTTTTAAGATTAATGATATTTCAGAAAAAAGCTGTTATAGATATGTTGGAAAAGTTCGTAAAAATACAAAAAAACAAATTGCAAAAGGTATACGTAAAAAATTCCACGAAACAAGTGATATATTAGATAAACTTGATTTAACTACAAGAAATGATATGTTTATCATTTATGCAATGTTGAAAAAAGATTTTGAATTTGTAAATGCGTTTGATAAATTAGGACATTCTCTTTTTGGAGCAAACAGTGTTGCTGATTACTTTGGGATAGGTGAGGATTCGGATAAAGCTATTGGTGAAGGTGTTAGAGTCTTATTTTATAATAGCTCTAAGGATTTTGCTGTAAAGTTGGCAACAACATCTGAAGACGAAGTTTATCTATATAAAAACTCTTCAAATAAACCTTTTAATTTAATTTATGAAGAAATGAATAAAAAAAGAAAGTCTTATGAAGGTGATGCAAAGTTTAATAAAGTTGATGAGTTGAAAATCCCAAATATAAGTTTGTTTGAAGAAAAACAATATGCTGAACTTACAAATAGAAGAATAATGGGTACAAATTTGGTTATTAATCAAGCATTGCAGACAATTAAATTCGATATGGATAACAAAGGTGTTAAACTTAAAAGTGAAGCAGGCTTAACAGCTGAAGTTACGTCATTACTGCCTCCAGAAGAATTAGAACCAAGGCTTTTTTATTTTGATGACACATTTGTTATTTTCTTAAAAGAAAAAGAAAAGCGTAAGCCTTATTTTGCTCTAAGAGTGAATGATATAAACAAGTTTCAGAAAAAATAGGCTTTTCAAATCTGGGCGGGTTTTCAACTAAAACTCGCTTTTTTGATGATAAAATGTAATTTTTTATTACAGAATTTTTCTTTTGCATGATTATATATTAAAATGCTAGTAGGGAAAAAAAATCGCTAAGTGGAATAGTTGAAAGAGTAATATAATGTTAGAGAACTTTAGATTTAGAAGACGTAGAAAGAAGTATGATTTACAAATAGTTATATTTATTTTGCTTGTTACTATTGGTTATTTTGTATATAATCATATATCTTCCGAAGAAAGAGGAATTTCTGCTTATCAACAAGCGTTATCTCTTTACAAAGATGCTGATTATGAAAATGCCTATCAAGAATTCGGAAAAGTTCCTTCATCCTCTTGTTTAAAAGAATCTGCTCTTTTTAGGCAAGCTCGTTGTGCAACTAATTTAGGGAAAAAAGAATTAGCAATAAAAAAATATAATAGGATTGTTCATTCGAATTCAAAATCTAGCATTGTGCCGATTAGTGAATATAATATGGCCAATTTGTTATTTGATTTGAAAGATAAAAGGGCTAAAAAACATTATATTAATATTATAAAAAAACACCCAACAAGCGATTATGCAATAGCTTCAGATTACTATTTAGGTCTAATCGAGGTAAGAAATTTCCCAAAAGATGAAAAGAAATTAGAAAAAGCAAAAGAAAAAGCGTTAATAAATTTTAAAACTTATATTGAAAAAGCTCCTGATGGACGATATGCTTTAAAATCTATTCAAGAAATTGATAAGCTTGGTATTAAACTTAAAAATTATGATAATTTACTTATCGCAAAAGCATATTATGCAAACGGGGATTATGAAAAAGCGAAAGATTTTTTGAATAGAACAACTCTTTCTGAAAGTTGGGTAGATTTTGTAAGAAATGAATACAAACTAGGTAATTCTGAAAAAGTTAGATATTATACAAACTATGGTCTAAAAGATTATGCTACAACAGTTGCGCCAAGCGATGTTTATGCGGTTATTGATAATTATATTGCTACATATTCATCAAGAAAAGAAGGTATCAATTCTTTGATGCAAAGTGGTTATAAATCTACTGGGGCTGATTATGTTGAATATCTGAATTGTAATGAATTGGTAACATCAAGCAATAAAGAAGCTTGTTTTAGAACTCTTTATGAAAAATATCCAGATGGACAGTTCTCCGCAGATTCTTTGTATAACTTATTTTTGGCCAAGTATTTACAAAAAAAATATTATGATGCGCAGCGCTTAGGATTTATACATCTAAAAAGATTTCCTGATGTTAGATCTTCTTCTGCGGTTACTTATTATATGGGTAAAATTGCAAGTAAATTAAAACATAAAGACAGTGCAGATAACTATTATCGACAAGTTTTATCAAAATATCCAGATTCTTATTATGCATATAGAGCAAATTATAATTTGTATAAAGATGATGGCGTTCTGCCTTTTGCAAATATTTCTCAAAAACCTGTTGTTTTCCCTTACAAAAAGTCTTTAGATAATAATTTAGTTATTAAATTAGCTCTTTTGAAGGACTATGATTTAGTGGAAGAACTTTGTAAAAAGGATAAATTTATTCAAAGTTGGATAGCATATCAAAAAGGAAATCATACAATTTCTGCGATTTTAGCACGCAATGCATTGGAAGAAATGCCAATAAAACCTCATTTTGAAGATTTACGCTGGCGTTTGGCTTATCCATTACATTATTACGAGTATGTTGAAACAATTAAGGGAAATAATAATCCAATAATTTTGGAATCAATTATTAAGGAAGAAAGCCATTTTAATCCTTATGCAACAAGTTATGTTGGTGCTTCCGGACTCATGCAGTTGATGCCTGCTACTTATTTGGAGATTGCTAAAAATAATGGAATCTCGGGGGATATTTTTGATCCAAATAGTAATATTAAAGCAGGGAGTGCTTATTACTATAATTTAAAACGAGCTTTAGGTAATAAAGATTTATATGCACTTTCAGCATATAATGGTGGAATTGGTTCTGTTTCAGGGTGGATGTCTAAGCTTGAATATAATGATACTGATGAGTTTGTAGAGCAGATTCCATACCCAGAGACTAAAAATTATGTCAAAAAAGTTCTTCGAACTTATTGGGTTTATGGTAATATTTATTAATAAAGAGGTTCTAATGTTGAAAGGATTATTTATAACATTTGAAGGTGGAGATGGTTGTGGTAAAACTACACAAATAAATCTTCTTGATGAATATTTACGTTCAAAAGGGTATAAAACTCTATTGACACGTGAACCTGGATCAAAAGGTTTAGGGGTGAAATTACGAGAAATCTTGCTTAACTATGATGGTGAAGTTTCTCCTGTAGCTGAATCATTTTTATTTCTGGCCGATAGAGCCCAACATGTTGATTGTATAATTAAACCCGCTCTTGAAGAAGGGGTTATTGTTCTATGTGATAGGCATACTGATTCAACTGTTGCGTATCAAGGATATGGACGAGGATTGGATTTAGAGCAAATTCATCATTTAAACAAAATTGCCACAAGCGGACTAAAGCCGGATTTGACGATTGTTTTAGATGTTGATGTGGAAACTTCTCAGCAACGAGTCGGTTCAGAAAAAGACAGAATGGAATCTGCAGGACGAGAATTTTTTGAACGTGTTAGAAAAGGCTTTTTAGAAATTGCAAAACAAGAGCCTAATAGGGTTAAGGTAGTAGATTCAACTAAATCAATTGATGATATTCATAAGCAGATTTTGGAGCTAGTAGCTAGATGAGTTTTGAAGAACTAAAAGAACGCGTTATAAAAAATACGAATGGTTATGAAGCGCTAGTTCCTAAATTGCAAGATTTAGAAGTTAGACTTCAAGACCCAGCAGTTTGGGCTGACCAAAAATTAGCTAGTGAAATTGGACAACAAGCACGAGAGATAAAAGATAAAATCGCCCTTTTTGATTCTTGGAAAACTATTATAGAAGATGTTCAAACAGCTCAAGAAATTGGTGATGAAGAACTAATCCTTGAATCTGAAAAACAGCTTCAAGAGCTAGAAAAGCAACTTGATAAATATGATATTCAGCAAATGCTTTCTGGTGAATATGATGAAGCAGATGCTTTTTTATCAATAAATGCTGGTGCTGGTGGAACGGATGCTCAAGATTGGGCAAATATGCTTTTGAGAATGTATATAAGATGGGCAGAAGCAAGGGGCTGGAAAACAGAATTGGTTGATAAGTCCGACGGAGAAGAAGCCGGAATTAAATCTGCTACAATAAAGATTTGTGGTAAATTTGCATATGGCTATGCTAGAGCTGAAAAAGGAGTTCATCGTTTAGTAAGAATTTCACCATTTAATGCAAATGGTAAAAGACAAACAAGCTTTGCTTCTTGTGAAGTCTCTCCAATAATTGCAGATTATGAAAAAACGATTGTTATCCCTCCAGAGGATTTAGAAGTTGATACAATGCGTTCAGGGGGAGCTGGTGGACAAAATGTTAATAAAGTGGAAACGGCAGTAAGGATTTTGCATAAACCTACAGGGATTGTTGTTAAATGTCAGCAAGAACGTTCACAATTACAAAATAAAGAAAATGCAATGCAAATGCTTGTTTCTAAACTTTTAGAAATCAGGCAAAGAGAGCATGAAAAAAAGCTTGCGGAGCTAAAAGGCGAAAACTTTGATATAAATTTTGGTTCGCAAATTAGGTCTTATGTTTTTCACCCATACAAAATGGTAAAAGATCATCGTACTGGATTTGAAGTCGGAAATGTTGATTCTGTTATGGATGGAGATTTGGACGGATTTATTGAAAGTTATTTAAAAGGCTAAATAGTCTATTATGCAATATAAAAGCTCTGTAGTTTTAGTTAATATATTTGCATGCTTTTTACACTAACTCTTTCTACAATTGTTATTTTATCTGCTATATTTACAAATCGTTTTTTAAATATGCTAGGCATACCTGCATTGTTATTTTTTTTATGCCTAGGTTTGCTGTTTGGATCAAATGAAATTTTTGATATAAGTTTATTGGAGTTTGAACAGACTAAAGATTTAGCTTCTTTAGCGTTAGCTTTTATTATTTTTTATGGTGGTTTTTGTACAAAATGGAAAACTGCTAAAAAAGCTTTGTTGCAATCCGTTATTCTATCAACTTTAGGGGTCTTTTTTACGGCTCTATGTGTTGGTGTTTTTTGTTATTTAATTTTAAAACTTCCTATCTTGGAGAGTTTTTTATTTGGTTCTGTTATTGGTTCAACAGACGCAGCTTCTGTTTTTTCAATTTTACGTTCAAAGAATTTACATCTTAAAGAAAATACTGGACCATTACTGGAATTAGAAAGTGGTAGTAATGATCCGATGTCCTATGTGCTTGTGATACTTGTTTTAACATTAATGCAAGGTCAAAATACAGAATTTATAATTTTTCTCTTTTTAAAACAAATTATTTTTGGTATTTTAACAGGAGTTTTGATTGCACAGGTTGCTATTTATATATTTCAAAAAACTAGGACTATTTCTGATGGAAATGATAGCTTGTTTATTATCGCTCTTGTATTAATAACTTATGTCTTACCACATTTGTATAATGGAAATCCTTTTTTAGGAGTTTATTTTCTAGGGATAATTTTAGGTAACGCTAATATTGATAATAAAGTTTCGATGATGAATTTTTTTGATACTTTAACAAAATTAGCTCAAATTGGAATCTTTTTTATTTTAGGGCTATTAGCAGACACCAAGTCGATTTTTGGTGTTTGGAGATTAGGTATATTGATATTTTTATTTTTAACTTTTATAGCGCGTCCTTTTGTTACTTTTATTTTGCTGGGTCCCTTTAAAGCTTCTTTGGGACAAAAATTACTTGTAGCTTGGGCTGGATTAAGAGGTGTAGCTTCGATTGTATTTGCAATTATTGCGATGACTAATAAAATAAACCTTGAATATGATTTATTCCACTTGGTTTTTTTTATATCGGTTTTATCAGTAGCATTCCAGGGTACGTTTTTACCTTGGATTGCTAAAGTGACAAATATGATAGATAAGGATGTTGATATTCTAGAAACATTTAATGATTATCAAGAAGAATGTGCGATGAAGTTTATGCGATTAACGATTCCTGCTAATCACGAGTGGGCTGGCAGAAAAATTAAAGATATTTATCTTTCTGATGGCTCATCTATTTTGTATATTAGGCGTGATGGGAAAAGGCTATTGCCTAATGAAAATAGTTATATCAAAGAAGGCGATATAATAACATTTACGCAACCGATAATTGAACTTTAAGTTTTTTAGTTTAGCCTTTTAACCTTTCTTCCTTTTTTATTTTAAACAAGGAATTATATCTTCGAGAATTGCTTCTTTTGTTAAACGATATTTTTTATGAAGTTCGTCTAAAGGGATTCTATCTGTAAATTCTTTTGTTGCTCCGTAGTTTAGGACTTTAATATTAGAATTACCATAGAAACGAGCGATTTTTTCACCGAATCCACCATCTAGAATGCCATCTTCCATTGTAATTACCAGATTATGGCTTGATTTTAAATCTTCTAAAAGTTCTTTATCTATTCCTGTCATATAAATTGGATTAATTACAGTTGAATTGAAACCTAATTTTTGCTTGATTTCTTCTGCAATTTCACAAGCTAATTTATAAAAATTGCCTAAGCCTAAAATTGCAACTTTCTCACCTTTTTGTGTAACTTTAAATTTGTTTAATATTGAATAATCTGTGTTATCTTTAACTCCGGTAGAAATTAATTCTCCATTTGGAACACGAATTCCTACTGGATATTGAGTTTGTTCTACAGCCCAAGTTAGCATGTTTAAATATTCTTCTTTATTAGTTGGCGCTAAGTAAACCATATTTGGAATATTTGAAATTAAAGGGATGTCGAATGTGCATAAATGTGTTGCATCTGCTCCTGAGATGCCACCCCAATGGACTAACATTGTAATAGGAGAGTTGTTTAAACATAAATCTTGAGAAAGTTGGTCATAAGTTCTTTGAACAAACGAACTCATAACATTAAATACAGGTTTTGCTCCACATTTTGCTAATGCAGAACAATATGCTACTGCGTGTTCTTCAGCTATACCAACATCAGTATAATGTTCGCCAAATTCTTCTCTTATTTTGGAATTAAATCCAAAAACTCCGGGAGTACCGGCTGTCACGGTTACAAAAGTTTTATCTTCTTTTGCTTTTTTTAGCATATAGTCTACTGTAATGCTTGCATAAGTATCTTGTTGAGCAGCAACTGGTTTCTCATCCAATATTCCTGGCATAACCCAATGAAACATTTCTTTATTTTCTTCAGCTTGTTTTAAACCTTGGCCTTTCTCAGTGCATATATGAACGATTATTGGATGGTCTATATCTTTAACTGTTTCGAAAGTTTTAATAAGTTTTTCAATATCGTTTCCTTCTTTTAAGAAAATATAATCCAATCCAATTGCTTTAAAGAAATTTGGTTCAGCTTGACCGTTTGATTCTCTTAAAGCTCTTAAATTATCGTATAAACCACCGTGATTTTCTGCAATAGACATTTCATTGTCGTTTACAATAATAATAAAGTTAGATTTGAATGTCGCGGCATTATTTAAACCTTCAAGAGCCTCTCCTCCACTAAGTGAGCCGTCTCCAATAAGAGCTATAACATTACTTTTTTCATTTTTTAGGTCTCTGGCTTTAACAACCCCGCAAGCTAAACTTACAGATGTTGATGTATGGCCTATTTTAAATAAGTCGTGTTCACATTCTTCTGGTGCGGTATAGCCAGTATATTTTAAATAGTCTTTATGGCTTGTAAATCCATCTTTTCTTCCTGTCAAAATTTTATGACTATAGCATTGATGAGAAACGTCATAAATAATTTTGTCAATCGGAGAATTGAAAACATAATGCAAAGCTATGGTTGTTTCAACAATACCTAAGTTTGGTGCCATGTGTCCACCAATTGTGTTCACTTTATTAATGATAAGTTCTCGCATTTGTTCTGCAAGCTTTTTCATTTCATTAATCTCTAATTTCTTCAAATCACTCGGATTATTTATTTTATTTAAAACCATTATTATCTCCTATCGAATATAAAATGTTAGTTTCCCATTGTATTCACCAAAATGTGAAAAGTTTATTATTCCATATCTTGGGATTGTAATTAAACCTTTTATTTCAGGATTTTGTATCCCTTTAGATTTACAACTTATTTGATGATAAAACTTATCGGTATCGTTTACTAGTAATAAAACTTTGTTTTTTCTAAAAGGTTTATGAATCCAAATTTTATTATCGCTCTCTATTTGTGAAAGTTTAAATATTTCTGCCTGTGGGAAAATTTTATTTAATTCTTCATCGGTTAATTCTACTTGTTGAATATCGCCATAATTATAGTCTAATTTATAATATTTAAGTAAGTTGTTATCTATAATAATCAATTCTTCATTGCTTATAAGCTCACAATCAGTTGCAAGAGCAAAGCCAAGAGAATCATCAGCTTTATTATATATTGAATGGCTTCCTGTTCCGTCGATAAGAGTTTTTTTAAATACAATATCGTCATCTTCTTGGAGTTCTTTTGACCAAGTAGACATAATTGGGGAATAAAATAATGTATCTTGATCTTTGACTATGCTGTAGTTTTCTTCTTCTGCATTGACGTAAGAATTAACTCCAAGTAAAAGCAATAAAATTAAAATAATCCTTTTCATAAGAATCTCTCCCTTGTGTTAAGTATAGCATATTTTAATAAGTGCTACAAGGAAGAAGATTCTTATCTATTGAAATATAACTCTTTAAGTAAAATTATTTATAGCCAAGAAATTCCTATAGAAAGTATTGAAAGAATTAATGCGCCTAAGAAAGCACTCCAAAAACCATCAACTTCTACTCCTGGAACCAGATATGCAACAAACATAAATAATAAAGCATTTATTACTAAAATAAAAAGTCCTAATGTTAAAATATTTATTGGTAGAGTTAAAAATATCAAGACGGGTTTTATCACTAAATTAACTAAAGCTATAACAATAGAGGCAATTAGTGCTGTTGTAAAACTAGAAATCGTTATTCCTGGTACTACCCAGCCAACAAATAATATTGCTAAAGATAATGCGAGCCATTTCAATAATAAAATCATAACTAAAACTCCTTTTTACTATGATTGTATATGATTTTAAAATAAAAACATTAGACTTTATGTTTAAGTAAAAACTATAGCCAATCTATTAAAGGCTTTATTTCCCCAAAATCTATTGCAATCTCCTTAAACAAATTTTGATTCATAAGTGTTTTTGCGTTTAATTTATATGCTCTTGGAGGATTTTTATAACCTTTTTCTTTCGCAAGATTTAAGTTTATTAACTTTTCTTTACGATTATATATTTCAGAATAATTAAGTCCTAGTGATTGACAAAATGGCATATTTATTTCATTATTTTTGTCTAAGTTTAAAAGTCCGAAAGTTCTGCAAATAAGACCTCTATATTCGTATACAATACAAGTATCGTTTTCATCTAAAAAAGGACATTTATAACTAAAATCTTTTTTCTTTTCGCAATTAGCGTATTCTTTTTTTAAAATTTCAACTCTTTGAATTAAGCTTTCTCGCTTTTCGGCGTTAATTTTTAGTAAACCCAGTGTTAAATATTCGAATTCTAATTTTGAAAAAGGGTATTGGCCACGTTTGCAACAGTGGGCGCAACCTTGTTTGCAGTAGATGTATTCTTTTTGGTCTTCAAAATATTCATCTAAAAGACGCTGTATTGTGTTTAAATATTGTTTATAAAGCTTTAATTGTTCAAAATTAATCATTTAAACTCCAATAAAACTTCTTGTATTAGTATTAGGATTTATTTTCAAGATAATTTGTTTTATTAACCATAAAGTAAATAAGCTCCCTAAAGAAACAATTAAAAATCTAATAAATACAACTGCTAAAGTTCCCAATATTCCTGCGGTTATAGGCATTACATTTGGTAAATCAAAAATTAGATTGTACAAAAAGAAAACATACCAATGTATAAAGAAAATACCAAAACTGTATTTTGCAATCAGATCTAATATATTATTTAATTTCTCGTGTGAAACAAGCCATTTGTCATAATGTTTTAAATAAGCAAGAGTTATTACTGTCAAAAATATTTTTGATATAGTACCGTTGGTAAATCCTTCATTTAAGCCTGAATATACGTTTAAAGAAGCTGTAGCAAGCATTAAAATAATAAATACCCATCTATAATTCCAAAATTTATCTATAATACTTTTATTTGCAGAACAATACATTCCAAATATATACATTGAAAAGAAATGTATATATCCCATAAAAACATATTTTAAATATGCAAAATATTTTGCAGAATAAGATATGCCAAAAGTTGAATTGTAATCGACATCTACTCTTGGAAAAAATATAGTTATTAAAAACATAACTGGCATGATTTTATATAGCCAATTCTTTTTTTCAAGTTTTAAGAGTGACCAGCTTGAAAAGAAAAATAAAATTATCATTGGAATAAACCAAGCTGGAGTATTATGAATTCTACCGACTGATAACATCA
The DNA here is from genome assembly GCA_045645765.1 of Candidatus Gastranaerophilaceae bacterium. Taxonomy (GTDB): domain Bacteria; phylum Cyanobacteriota; class Vampirovibrionia; order Gastranaerophilales; family Gastranaerophilaceae; genus CAG-196. Next base: position 56,115 of record JAZRJK010000078.1, on the reverse strand, counting down.
TTGGGATTTGTAATAAAGGATTTAAACCTTCAAGGGCATTTCCATATTTAGTGGGAAATAAAAAGCAAAATAAAACCCCTGGAATTGCTGTCCAAAGATAAGGCAAAATTACATTTGTCCATTTTTTTGACATATAATTTTTGAATTCATATTTACCAGAAAGATGTTGAAATAAAAAACCCGAAATAAATATAAATAGGGCGGTACCACCTGCAAAAATTTCAATAGATATTTTTTGAGTAAGACTTCCGATTTCGCCATATTGCATTGTATGGCCTGCAACTATTAATAAAATTGCTAATCCTCTAAAAACATTTATATAATTCAATATTTTTGCTTTTTTAATGTCTGTCATAATAAACTCCTTTTTGTTATTCAAAGTTTAACAAAGATGTCAAAAAAAAGCTATTTTTTAATTTTTGTGATATGCTCAATGATATATTATGTGGGGGTATTTATGAAAATAATATCAGTTGATAATTGTAGAAGAAATAGTGTTTCTTTTAATAGGAAACTTACACAGCAAGAATTTAAAATATATTCAGCATCGGTGAAAAAGGGATTAAAGGTTTTAGATAAAGAATTGGGAATGATTATTCACAATTCATCACTACCTTCTCAAAGAGGGCAAAATTTTGGTATTGGTTCAATGCTTGCAAAGGCTACAGCGGCTTTTTTTGTTCCGTTTTTAGCGAGTCAAGGTGTTACAAAAATACAACAAGATCCAACTTACATAAGAAGGGATTCTGATCCTTCACCTTATGATCCAATTTCTACTGCAAAGAATGTTTATATGATACCTTTAGAACGCTTAGCTAGTGAGGAGTATATGAATATTTTGAGTGAAGATATTCTACAAGAAATCGCAGTTCAAAATAAAGTTGAGGATAAAGTAAATTATGTAAAAACTGCAGATGATTATGAGTATGCTTTGCAGGATGCATATCTTAATTTCTTGCGTGTTGATAGTAATTCTTCTTTAAAAAACGAGTTTAGACAATTCAAAACAGAAAAAAGAGAAGAGTTGGAACCTTTTGCCATTTACGAAATCTTGGTTGAAAAAAATGAAGAAGAAGATTGGAAAAAATGGAATGAAATCGATAAAAATTTATATGATTCTTCTAAAAATGTAAAATATTTAAATCAATTAAAGGTAGATTATAAAGATGAAATTGATTTTTATCTATTTAAACAGTGGATTACAGAAAGAGAAATTGGAAAATCCAATATCAGAAATAAAGAACTTGGTATTTCTGTTATAGCAGATACACCTATTGCTTTTACACCAGCTGAAGAATGGTTGAATAAAGATTTGTTTTTAGAAGATTTTTCTCTAGGATGTCCTCCAGACTATTTTTCAAAAGATGGGCAGAGATGGGGGTTTGCAGTTTTAAATCCTAAAAAAATATTTAATGAAGATGGAAGTCTTGGTAAAGGTGGAGAATTCCTAAAAAAACGTTATGAAGAAATTTTTAAAGCTTCGCCTGGGGGCGTAAGAATTGATCATTTAATTGGATTGATTGATCCTTTTGTTTACAAAGAATCAGAACCGCATATGGATTGGACAAATTCAGGCAGGCTTTATTCATCTTTAGACAAACCTTTTTTAAGAGAATACGCAAAATCTTCAATAGATGACTATGCCGCAATTTTTGAAAAAATTATTATTCCTGCAGCTACAAAATTTGGACTTACTCAAGATGATATTTTATGTGAGGACTTGGGTGATAAAACATATCCTGTGCGTAAAGTTATGGAAAAGTTCAATCTTACAGGCTTATGGCTAACCCAATTTGGATATAATGGAGCAGATGCACCAGAGAATTCTGTTATAATGATGGGGGCTCATGATAATAAACCATTCTTAGAATACGCAGATAGTTTTTTCTATAACAACGCTTGTGGTGAAGGTAAAAATAATTTTATGAGAAAAACTCATACCCTTGCAGCTGATACATTGGTGCCAAATCAAGATGAAAATTTTTATCGCGAGAAACTTAGAAATGATAAAAAAGAATTTTTGAAAGCATCTTTTGCGGAGCTATTTACAAGTCCGGCTAAAAAAGTACAGGTATTTTTTACAGACTTCTTTGGGATAAAGAAAACATATAACGTTCCTGGTTCTAAAAAAGATTGTTGGACGCTAAGACTACCTAGCAATTGGGAAGATTTATATTATAAAAACTTGCAAGAAGGAACAGCTTTTAATATTCCAGAAGCACTTTCAACTGCGATAAAACACAAGGGTGAAGCGTTTGCAACTAAGTATAAAGCTTTGACAAATAGCCTGGATCGATTTGCAAAAATTTTAAAAGAATAATTTTAAAATAATTCAGCTTCAAATACATATTCAGCTGGGCCTGTTAAGAAAACATCACCATCTAATTTATTTGGTGTGCCGTTCCAAGTTACATTTACGGTTCCACCTAATAGTTCAATATCAACGGAATTTTCCAAATATCCATTAAGTATACCTGCGACAACTGAAGCACAAGCTCCTGTGCCACACGCGAGAGTTATACCGCAACCGCGTTCCCATACACAAAGTTTTATTTTCTTAGTAGATTTTATCTTTATGAATTCAACATTTGTTTTCTCTGGGAATTCAGCACCTAATTCAATCTCAGGACCGTAAGTTTTTGCAAGCTCAAGTAAATCTTCATCATCTTTGATAAATATTACAAAATGAGGATTTCCCATAGAAATTGCATTTCCTTCAAAGATTCTGTTTTTTACAGATATTTTATAATTCAAATTATGGTTTGGTAAAAATGGGATTTTTTCAGTTTCTAAAATTGGTTTTGACATATTAACTCGAATTTGTCCATTATCTAAAATTTGTGGAGTCATTATTCCAGCTAAAGTTTTAACACTAAACTCTTTTTTATTAACTAATCCTTTGTCATAAACATATTTAGCAAAACATCTCATTCCGTTCCCGCACATTTGTGCAGTAGAACCATCTGAGTTATAAAAATACCAACCAATATCAGCATCTTCTGTGTTTGTATTAGGAATAATTAAACCATCTGCTCCAATCCCAAAATTTCTATCACAAAGCTTCTTTGCAGCATCTGACATTTCACAATTCATTTTTTGAAATTCTTCATAGTCTAAAACTACAAAATCGTTTCCACAGCCTTGCATTTTGGTGATTTTTACGTTCATAATTAAATTCCTTTATTTTATTGTATAATATTGATTATATAAAGGAACGAGGATTATGGCAATAATAAAACTACAAAAAGGCACTAAAGATATACTTCCAAATGACATGGGAATTTGGCATTTTATGGAAGAAAAAGCATTAGAAGTTTTTTCAAAATACGGAGCAAAAGAAATTAGAACTCCAATTTTTGAAGCTACCGAGCTATTTGCTCGTGGAGTTGGTGATACAACAGATATTGTAAATAAAGAGATGTATACTTTTGAAAAAAGCGAACGTTCTTTAACTCTTCGTCCTGAAAATACTGCAGGTGTTGTTCGTTCATTCATTGAAAATGGAATGCATAGACTTTCTGCACCAGTTAAACTTTGGTACAAAGGCCCAATGTTTAGGTATGAACGTCCACAAGCTGGTCGTCAAAGACAATTCCACCAAGTTGGTGTAGAAGTTTTTGGAATAAAACAAGCAACAGCTGATGCAGAAGTTATTTTAATGGCTACAAATTATCTAAAAGCTTTGGGGCTAAACGATTTAAGCGTAGAATTAAATTCTTTGGGCTGTCCTGAATGCAGAGAAGTTTTTAAAACAAAATTAAAAGAAGTTTTAAAACCTTATCTTTCTCAAATGTGTCCAGATTGTCAGTCTAGATATGAAAAAAATCCTTTAAGGCTTTTAGATTGTAAAGTGCCTGAATGCAATGAAATCTATGCAAAACCTGAGATTCAAGCAGTAATTCAATCAGATTTCATTTGTGAAGATTGCTTAAATCATTTTGAAGAATTAAAAGGTTATTTAGATGAGCTTGGAGTAAATTATTCTATAAATAAACTTCTAGTTAGAGGCTTAGATTATTACAATAGAACAGTTTTTGAAATAAAATCTAATAATTTGGGGTCTCAAAACGCTGTTTGTGGTGGCGGAAGATATGATAGCTTGGTTAAAAACCTAGGCGGAGAAGATACTCCTGCAATTGGTTTTGCAATGGGCATGGAAAGATTAGCTTCGCTTTTGGGTGAAAAAATTGAAGATAAAACTACGGCTTTTGTTGTTTCAAACAATATGTTAGAAGCTATTAAACTAACTGAAGAAGTTAGAACTGCGGGTTATACTTGTGAATTCGATTTAACTAATAAAAAGTTTGTTAAACAATTGGAAAAAGCCTCTAAAGTTGCAAAATATGCGCTTATTCTCGGAGAAGATGAGCTAGTTCAGAATAAAGTAACTGTTAAAAATTTAGAAACATCTGAACAAAAACTTGTTGATAGAAATAGCAATTATTTTATTTAGTTGTTTTAAATAAATTATGTTACTTCCAATTTCATACTCTAATCAACCAAATTTTAAGGCGAATTTAAATTCGCCTGAACTTCGAATTCGTCAAAAAGATTTTTATATAAAAATACGAGGATACGGTAAAAATCCAGAATGGGCAAAACAGATTAAAATTACGACTGATTATGCCGTAAATACAATACAAAGAAATTTAGATGCAGAACAAATTTTAAATTATATTGCTAGAAATGTAAAAGCGGCGAATAAAATCCCATTAGATATTGGAAAACGTTTAAATTCTGGAATACTTCGTGCGAATAGAGATGATTGGGAATGCTCAAAAAATAATATTGATGTCATAACTTGTTATAAAATAAAAAGGTATAATAGTTATGCCGATAGGTTGGATAATATTAAAAATATTCCCTTAGATTCTATTAACAATAATATCGGTATGTCATATCCTGATGAAATGGGATATATTCAACACGGGCCTGCTACAAAAATTAATAACTCTTTGGATTATGTTTTTAATTTATATAAGAATAAATATTCTAAATTTTTACATAAAGATGTAAAGAAAGAGGATTTGCCAGAAATTATTGATGTTGTGGCTGAAATTCGATGGGTTCTTGCACATGCTACACCATGGCTACGTGGTAGTGATGCAATTGCAAATGTTTTTATGCGTGCTATGTTCAAGGCTGTAGGTGTTAAAGCATATCCTCCAGCTGAGGGAATCTCTTATGATTTAGAAGCCTATTGTAGAAATTTAGATGATTATAAAGCTAATTTTAATTCTTTTTTTGAAAAACCTTTAGAGGTTATAGAATAGATTTAAACATAAAACAAACGGCTCATTGGTGTTGAGCCGTTTGTTTAATTTTCCCATTTTTTCCTTTTTCCGCTTGAAAGTAATGATAAATTTAAACTTTTAAAATTTATCTTACTTATATAAAGCGAGTTTAGTTGCAATCCTAATCTAATAAAGCTTCTAAGATTGCAGCATTTTTGGTAGCAATTGTTGTCGATTTTACTCTGCTTTTGTACATATAACTACGTAAAGCTTCTCTGATTAATTCAGAGCGAGTACGGTTTTCTCCTACTGCTACTTCGTCAATTCTGTTTAAAAATTCTTCCGGCATGGAAATTAGAACTCTTGCCATGTATATTCTCCTTTACTGTTTAGTGTCGAACTATAATATCTTGTATATATATAAAGTAATGAGAAAAGAAAAAATTGCTATTTTTATCAGGTTTTGTTAAGTTTTGTAAAGAAGTGTTTATAAAATTTCTATTATTATTGAACTTTAGACTATTTAATAATTGATTCAACATAAATATTGTTGAAATATTTGTTAGAAACTCTAACGATATCAGATGCTGTTACTTCATCAATCATTTTTATGTATTTTTCAAGAAAATCATAGCCTAAGCCGATTGTTTCAAAAAGACCTACTACTGACGCTTTTTCGGCATTAGTTTCTAGAGCTATAATAAAACTTCCTTTTAATCTATCTTTTGCGTCTTGGAGTTCTGTATCTGGCACAAATTCCATTTTAAGACGTTCTATTTCAGAGTTTATTTTCTTTTTTGAGTATTCTAAGGATTTTGGGTTAGTGCCGATATATGTCATAAACGTTCCACCAAGATTTTTAGGGTTATATGTTGAACCTAATTGGTAAGCTAAACCGTCTTGTTCTCGCAGATTTTTATATAGACGACTACTCATTCCATTGCCAAGAATAGTGTTTATAATTTTTAATGTTACAAAATCTTTTTGATTATTTACGCCACTGGTTTGCCAACCTAAGAACAGCCAAGCTGTTTGCAAATCTTTTATTGTGTTTTCAACAACTTGTGGTGTTGTAAGTTTTGTAACTGAATAGTTTGAGTATTTAAATTCTGGTTGTTGTTTATTACTTAATGTTGAACCGAAAAATTGTATTAGCTTATTTGCATTTATATTTCCATTAACGGAGATTATAATATTTTTTGAATCTAAAATTCTGTTGTAATAATTTATGACATTTTCCCTAGTTACATTTGGTAAACTTTTTTCCAAAACTTTATTCGTTTGGGAATAGACACTATTTTTAAATATAAGTGTTTTGAATTCTTCTAGGGCAATATTCATAGGTAAATCGCGTTGCTGACGGAATTTATTCAAGATTTCAGTTCTCTTTTTTTCAATTTCATAATCATCAAAGAGTGCGTTGTTAAGAATTTCGTCTAAAATTTCTAATGTTAAATCTATTTGAGCAGTCGTTGTCTGAACATTAATAGAAAAGTAGTCTTCACTACAAATTGGTTCAATTTTTATACCGTTTTCTTCCATTATTTGTGTTAATTCTTGAGATGAATATTTTTTAGTTCCTTTTAATATTGTGCCTGCGGTAAGAGTGCTTTCACCGGCAACTTTTTCTAGAAATTCTCCACCTCTCGCTATAATGTTCATCGCAATAATATCATTATTATTGTGTTTATTTAGGATTAAAGTAGCTTGGTTATCAATAATATATTTTTCAATGCTGTTTGTTTTAGATAACTTTTTAGCTGTATGGTTAATTACGCTTTTAGTCTCAATATTTTCCATTTTTTTAGGTAACGCGAGTGATATGGCAGATTTGTTGATCCCTAAATATTTTTGCGCAACACGTTGAACGTCATTAGCTCTCACTTTTTTAATGTTTTCAACGTAGTTTTTATATAAATCTGTGGATTCTGTAAGTGTGTAGATATATCCAAGTTCTGAAGAAATATTTGAAGTTGATTCTCTTGCGTAATAAGTATCTTGTTCAATAGATTTTTTTGCAATGTTTAATTCTTCCTCAGTGATTCCGTATTTTTGGATATATGTTATTTCATCAAAAATCGCTTTTTCAATTTTTTCAGCATTTGTTGGTACGAAATTCGCATTAATGTAAAAAATTCCGTCATCTTTGTAACTTCCATTTGACGCTGATATAGAAAAAGCTAAACCCTTTTGTTCTTTAATATTTCTATAGAATTTAGAAGATTTTCCTCCACCAAGGATTTCGGCAAGTACATCGAGCGCAAAAGTATCATTATCACTTATATTTGCACCTCTAAAGCCAAGCATTATATATCCAGATTGGGTATCTAAATATTCAGTTTTTCTTTTTTGGCTAAATAAAGGAAATTCTTTACGATAATGTTTTTTTAAGGGTTTTCTATACTCACCAGAAAAAGCTTGGGAAATTTTTTCAATAGCTTTTGCAGAGTTAATGTCCCCGACAATTATTGTTACCATATTAGATGGTACGTAATAATTATTAAAGAAGTCTAAAATTTCTTCTCGTCTAATTGTTGAAATAACATCTGCTGTTCCTATTACTTTTTTTTTATATGGGTGATGTGTATACATCATTTCGTTAAGATTATTATAAACTTTTTTGGCTGGGGTATTTAAATCTTTTGAAATTTCTTCTAGTACAACTTTACGTTCTTGTTCAAGCTCTTTGCGTGGGATCTGTGGGTTTAAAAGCATATCAGCATGTAGATCTAATGCAGTATTGAAATGTTGTGAAGGTATTGTGATGTAGTAGTGAGTAAAGTCTTTACTTGTTGCCGCATTAATTATAGCTCCTTTTGATTCTAAGATTCTATCAAATTCACCAGCAGGATGTTTTTTTGTGCCCTTGAAAAATAAATGCTCTAGAAAATGTGCTACACCTGAATTTGCATCTGTTTCGTTAATGGATCCAGTTCGCACCCAAGTATCTATAGTTACAATAGGGTTATTATGATTTTCTTGAATAATTAAAGTTTGTCCATTAGGAAGTTTCTCAACAGTGAAATCATTCGCCCAAACAGATATTGTAAAGCAAAGCGCTATTATTGATATAAACAATTTCTTAAACATAATATCCCTCATCTTACAGTTTTATTTTATGCAAAAGCTTTATTGATATTATCATAATATATTTGTTTAAGTTTTTCCAGTTGTACAAACAAACGATTTTATAAAATAATAAAATAAGAAGGCTTTTGTTAAGCCTTCCTTTCTGCTATATTGAAAACGGAAAATTTGCACCATCTATTGAGAATTTTGAAAAAATGGTTGCTATTTTTGATGTAGAGCCGTATGAGTTATATAAATTCCCTTCACGAGAGTCGGTGGTAGAAATTAGAAATAAGCTGTTTAAAGCTTTGGAAAATGATGAAGATTTATTATTGCAGGTCTATAAATTTTATCAAGTTATAAAAAAATAAAAAGGTCTTCTTGTATAAGAAAACCTTTTTTTAAATAATACAATTATTTATGTTAGAATTGTGTTATATGTAGAAAATAAACGAAAAGGATTAGACTTATGGAAAAATTAGCTGACATTGGTGTATTTGGTGGTTCAGGCTTTTATAGCTTTTTAGAGGATATTAAAGAAGTAAAAGTAGATACTCCTTATGGGATGCCATCAGATAGTTTATTTATTGGAAAAATTGGTAATCATAAAGTTGCTTTTATGCCTCGTCATGGGAGAGCTCATTCTATTTTGCCGCATATGATAAATTTCCGCGCTAATGTTTGGGCTATGAAACATGTTGGATGTACAAGAGTTATTTCTCCATGTGCTGCAGGTAGTTTACAAAAACATGTCGCTCCTGGACACTTTGTAATTTGTGATCAGTTTGTTGATTGGACCGATGGTCGTAAATCTACTTTTTTTGAAGGCCCAACTTGTTATCATCCATCTCCTGCTGAAACTTATTGTCCGGAATTAAGAGAACTAGCAATAAAAACAGCAAAAGATTTAGGTATTACAGTTCATGAATCAGGTACAGTGGTTGTAATTAATGGTCCTAGATTTTCAACAAAGGCTGAGTCAAAATTCTTTACAAATCAAGGTTGGGAAGTTATTAATATGACAGCATTTCCTGAAGCATATTTGGTTAAAGAAATGGATATGTGCCCATTGAATATTTCTTTAATAACAGACTATGATGCTGGACTTGTTGGAGATGTTCCACCAGTTTCTCATCAAGAAGTTATCAAAGTATTTAATAATAATCTAGACAATTTGAAAAAACTTTTATTTACTATGATTGAAAATATTCCTGCTGAAAATAATAATTGTGAATGTGCAAAAACTACAGCAAATTCTCATGTATAATTTGTCACACTGAATTTATTTCAGTGTTTATCAATTAAGAAGGATAGGCATTATGGTAACAAAATTAGTTAATCAATTATTTTATTTTTATTACATCTTAATAATAGTAAGAATCTTTTTAACTTGGATTCCATCTATTGATTGGCAACAGCAACCATATTTATGGGTTCGTTCTATTACAGATCCTTTTTTAAATATCTTTAGGGGAATTATACCTCCAATTGGTGGGACTTTAGATATTTCACCAGTTTTGGCAATAATTCTTCTACAAGTATTACAAGGTCTTGTTGTTGGTCTATTAAGTGGACTTGGTCTATGATAGATATTAAATTTTTGCAAGAAGCGATTACTTTAAGTCAAACGGGAAAAATATCTGAAGCAGAATCTTTATACCAAAAACTGTTGTTAGATTTTCCTGATGATTTTAATTTATTATCTGCAATGGGTTTGTTTTATGTGAGTTTAAGAGATTTTGATAGGGCTTTAAACTATTTAAAACAAGCTTTTGAAATAAAAGAAACTTTAGGAACTGCTTCTGCATTAGGTTTTGCTGAATATGAAAGAAAAGACTTTAAAAAAGCGATTTTTTATCTAGAAAAAGCTCTTGATTATGGTGATTCTTCTGAGGTATATTTTAGACTTATTGATTGTTCTTTTATCATAAAAGATTTTCCAAAAGCCATTAAATACTCTGATATAGCATATGAAAAATATCCAGAGAATCCTAGAGCAATAACATACAAGGTTCAATCTCTTACACAGGCGGGCGAGTTGTTTGCGGCTGAAGAATTATGCGTAGATACTCTTCGTAAAAATCAAAAAATACCTTCTTTATGGTTCCGCTTAGGATTTTTGAAAGAGTTAATATATTCTGATGATGTGCTAGCTTGTGAATGTTATAAAAAAGCTTTGGAATTTGGTGCTAAGGAGGCTTATTATAATATAGCAGTTTCTTATTTGAAACAAGCAAATTATCAAAAAGCTGAAGAGCATTTTGATAAGGCTTTGGAATATTCGCCACGTGATACTTCTGTAATAACCTCATTAGGAATGTGTAAACTTTCTCAAAAAAAATTTAAAGAAGGATATGAATTATTTTTTCAACGAGAAAAACATGATATTGAATATAAATTAAAGAATGCTTGGATAAAAGACAGAGAATGGGAAGATGAAGTTTTAGTGCTATGTGATCAAGGGTTCGGAGATCACATGCAGTTTATAAGATATTTACCATTCTTAAAAGAAAAAGTTAAAAAAGTTTATGTAGCAACTCGACCTATTTTAGCTTCGATATTTAAGTCTAGTTATCCAGAGGTAGAATTTATAGCTTTTGACGATATTGATATTTATTCAGATAAGCAATATGTAAGAATTACAGATTTGGCTTATGCTTTGGATATGGATTTTGATAATATACCATTTAGCGAAGGTTATTTGGTCTCAGATTCTGATAAAATCGAATCTAATAAATTAAAAGTTGGATTATGTTGGGAGGCTGGTAGTGCTGCGATTAGAACAATGATTAATCGCACAATAAATGTCAAATTGCTTGAACCGTTTATGGATATTGATAATGTTCAGATATATTCTTTCCAAGTTCAAGACACATTAAAAGGGAATGAAATATATTCTAATAAGATGATTAATTTGGCTAAAGATTTTAAAGATTTTTCTGATACAGCAAAAGCGATGAAATCTATGGATTTAATAATCAGTGTTGATACATCAGTTGCGCATCTTGCGGGAGCTTTGGGCGTAAAGACTTTCTTGATGCTTCCTTACGCGACAGATTGGAGATGGTTTGATGATTCTAAAACAACTCCTTGGTATAATAGTGTTGAAATTTTTAAACAAGATGACCCTATTAGTTGGGAAAAACCGATTGAGGATATTATATGCAGACTAAAAGAATACTCTTTATAAATTTTGGTGGGTTAGGTGATGAGATTCTTTTTTTACCAACTATACAATCTGTAAAAAAAGAATTTCCTAATTCTCGTATTACGCTTGCTTTAGAAGAAAGAAGTAAAGGTATTACAAGTCTTACAGATGTTATTGACGAGACTTTGTTTGCAAATATAAAAGGTAAGAGAAAATATCTTGAACTTCTTAAACTTTTATTCAGAATTTGGGTGGGGAATTATGATATTGTAGTTTCATCAGGTTCAAATAAACTTATATCAATTTTCTTATTTTTAACGTTTATAAAAAAACGATATGGTTATAATACAGGTAAATTAAGTGAAATTTTATTAACAAAGACTGTCGATTTAAATAAAAATCAATATGCTGTTAATATGTATCATGATTTAGTGAAAAATATTACTGATATAAAAACTGAGCTCCCAAGTTTAAGTATAAAAAAGAAGCCTATAATTCCAAATTCTGTTTTAATTCATCCAGGAGTTAGTAAATTAAGTGTCCAGCAAGGAATGATAAAGACGATATCTGCAGAGGAATGGGCGAAAACTTTAGAAGAATTAGCAAATAATGGTAAAAAGGTTTTGCTTATTGGTGGACCTGATGATAAAGAATGTATTGATATAATTATGGATGCAGTCTCGCCTGATAAATTTGAGAATCTTTATGGCACAACGAAAAACTTAAAAGAATTAGCAGAGCTTATTTCTTCAGCGGAGATTTTTTTATGTTCAGATTCTGCACCTTTACATATAGCGGTTGCTTTGGGGGTTAAAACTTTTGTTATTTTTGGCTCAACAGATGATAAAAAATTAATACCTCAAAATGAAAATGTTGTATCTCTGAAAGCGGATTGTAATTGTCCTTTACAACCTTGTTTATGGGAGCGAAGACAAACGACTTGTGAAAGTCTGGATTGTCTTAAACTTTCAGCAAGTAAAATAGTAGAGACTATTTTGGGGTAGGATTATAGGATATTTATATGCTAAAATGTTAAAAAATAAGGAGATTTTTATGACAACTAAGTTAATAGGTTTAGAATTTGATCCTGGTTTTGGCCCGCATATTTTAGCTTTTACTGGAACTATTGAATATTTATATGCTGATATTAATAGGTTTAAAAACTTTTCACAAAAGAAAATGAAATTTATGCAATATCATAAAAAAATTATTGATGTTTTAAATAATAATTTAGGCTTTTATATAGGTTGTTTAATGTGGGCAGCATATATAAAAACTCAACCAAAACAAGAAATTCTTTCAAATCATTGTTTAGGTGCAGAATACAATGAAGAAACAAACATCTCAGAAACTCAATTAATGCTAAGATTTATAGAACTTTTTCCAAAAGATATGAAATACTTTTTAGGGCAAATCTACACTTTTGATGAAAATATTATAAAACTTATTAAAATATATGAAGAATTTTTGATAATCAATCAAGGTTTTGTAAATTCAAAATATAATACTGATATTAAAATCCCTGATTCTATTAAAAATGATAATGCAGAAGATTTTAAAAATAAAATAGATACAGTTTTAGAGACTAAGGATTTAAGCAAGCTACTAGAATATTTATCAACAATAATATAAGGATTTAAAAATGTCACAACAAAAAATTATAAATGTTGCAAGAGGTTTAGAAAAAGCCGAGTTGGTTATAAAAAATGCGAATGTTGTCAATGTGCTTTCTGAAGAAATTCATAAAGCAGATATTGCAATACAAGACGGTATTATTGTTGGGATCAGCGATAATTATTCTGGAGAAAAAGAAATTAATATTAATGGTGCATATGTCACGCCTTCTTTTATTGATGGTCATGTTCATTTAGAAAGTGCAATGGTGCTGCCAAAAGAATTTGCGAAAACTGTGCTTCCAGCAGGTACTACAACTGCAATTATCGATCCGCATGAAATCTCAAATGTGTTTGGCCTCCACGGGATTAGTTTTATGCACGAAGCTGTTAAAAATCTGCCATTAGACGTTTATACTATGCTTCCATCTTGTGTTCCTGCAACACCTTTTGAAACTTCAGGTTTTGATTTGAATAGTTATGATTTGTCACTTTTGATTGACAAACCTTGGGTATTAGGAATTGCAGAAATGATGAATTTCCCAGGTGTTTTAAATCTCGATAAAAATGTTATGGCAAAACTCGAACTTGCAAAAAGTAAGGATAAACGCATCGATGGTCACGCTCCATTTCTATCAAGTAAAGATTTGTGTGCTTATATTGCAAGTGGTGTAAAATCTGATCATGAGTGTACTACGCCGAATGAGGCTATTGAGAAGCTTCGTTTAGGAATGTATATAATGATTCGAGAAGGGACTGCAGCGAAAGATTTAGATGCACTAATTCCTGTATTAAAAGAATGTAATACTCGTAAATGTTTATTTGTAACGGATGATAGACATCCTTCAGATTTAAAAGAACATATTAATGGTATGGTAAGGCGTGCTGTAGAGGCTGGAGTTAACCCAATAAAAGCGATACAATGCGCCAGTTTAAATACCGCTGAATATTTTGGACTAAAAAATCTTGGAGCAGTAGCTCCAGGATATAAAGCTGATTTATTAATATTGCCGGATTTAAAATCTTTTAAACCAGAATTTGTTTTAAAAGATGGAAAAGTTATTGTAGAAAATGGTATGTTAATTTCTGAAATGGAAGAGTTTGAAACTCCTTCTATGCGTGGCTCAGTAAACGTTAAATGGATTGAACAAGATGATTTTAAAATTGAAGGTGATTCTGATATAGTAAGAACTATTGAAGTTATTCCTCATCAGCTTGTGACAAAATCGATTGAATCGAAAGCTAAAATAGAAAATGGTAATGTTGTAAGCAATATTGATACTGACACTTTAAAAATTTGTGTTATTGAACGCCACAGGGCTACTGGTAACATTGGAAAAGGTTTTGTTAAAGGATTCAATCTTAAATCTGGAGCTATCGCTTCCACAGTTGCGCATGATTCTCACAATATGATTATAGTTGGCACTAATGATTATGATATGTATGTTGCAGCAGTAGAGCTTGTTAAATCTCAAGGTGGTAAAGTTGTTGTAAATAATGGTGAAGTTATTTCTAAACTCCCATTACCAATTGCAGGGCTTATGTCCGATAATGAGTTTAGCTATGTATTAGAAAAGTGTTCCGAGCTAAATAATGCCTCTCACTCTATCGGGTGTTCTTTAGAAGATCCTTTTATGACACTTGCTTTTATGTCTCTACCTGTAATTCCAGAGTTGAAGATTACTGACAAAGGATTATTTGATACAAATAAATTTGAATTTGTATGTCAATAAAATAATAAATTCTATGCTAAATATTTTTGTAATGTTGATTTATCAAAAACTTCAATACTTTCTCTAGAATGAATAAAGACAAGACAGGATATTAAAGATTTGAATGATTGGAAATCATCAAATGCCAATTTTTGCCTTAAGTCAGTCATGCTATTTGCCATAAATTCGGTGATAATAGTTTTATCGTTATAGAATAATTCAGACAAAAACTCAAAAGCCTCTCTTGTTTTAATCCCTTCCAAATACACAATATCTGGAGACTGAAATTCAACAAATCTTAGCGCTTTGTCCATATTAAATCCGATGTTTTCATTAAGTTCACATTGATTAATATGTGAAAGTTCGTATTTTGCTATTGATTCAATAGTCATGATATTTTTCTTTAATTCAGTTGTCTCCATTAGTAAAGAATAGATTATATGTGTTTTACCACTTAAAGGAGAACCACATACCAATATAATTCCAGGTTTTTCCACTGCACTTAGTAAAATATTCCTTTGTTTTTCATCAGGAATAATTTTCCCCAAATTTGCAGGAGGCTTATAAATCTTCAAAGAAATTCTTTCACCCATAATTGTTGGAAATGATGACACTGATGCTATTAGAATGGTGTTTTCTACTTTGAAACAAAGTTTTCCAAGCTGCGGTATTTCACAAACAGAGGGGTCTAAATTTGATAGAGTTTTTAATTTCGAAACAAAAGGAGCGTTTAAAATCGCAGGTATTGCTCCCTTATCAAAAATTTCTCCGTTTTGTTTAAATATAACTTTCAATCCTTCTTCTGATTGCTCAATGTTTAATTCGTGAATGTCTTCTATTATGGCTTGTTTTAAAATCGCACGAATAACTCTCTGAATATGTTCTTCACCTGCATCTTCTTTATGTAATTCTTCTGTCCAATCAAAAACCTCAGCACCTTGTGGCAATGTAATATTATCGACAGTATCTGCTACTTTATAATATTCATCAATTTTCTTAGTAATACTGCTTTCTGATGCAATAACTGGTTCTATTGAACATTCAGCGGTTTCAATAATTTTATCAATAGCAAATAGGTCCAACGGATCTGCCATTGCGACTGTAAGAACATCTTCGATTTTAAATAAAGGTATAATTCGGTATCTTCTAGCATCTGCAAAAGCTACATAATTAAAACATTTAGGATCAGGATTATAATCTTCAAGATTTACGTAAGGAATATGAAGTTTTGATTCTAAAAATTTAAGCAATGTATCTTCTGATAAAATCCCAGAATTAATGAGTGCTTGACCAATATTTATATTTTGCACATTAGCAAGTTCTTCGGCTTTTTCTAATGTTTCATATGTTACAACACCATCACGTACAAGTTCATATTTAAGTTTTTCTAACGTCTTATTATTTATTGTTTCCATATTTTACGACTTTCTATTAACGCAAATCTCGTGTTACCACTAAACTGTTTGGTTTCTCTTGATATTACTTTGAGACAAGTTACTAGTTTTAAATTTTTACTTAATCAATATGAGTATAGAAATTATAATTTTTGTCTAGCAAACCAAATCTTTCACCAAAGTTTCTGTATAGATTTTTTAAAAATACTTTAATTGGATTCAGTTTTTTTATAGCTCCTCTCTCAAACATTTTATTATGAGCTTCTTCTATTGATAGATTATAAAGTTCTTCTTTAGACAATCTTGTAGATTTTGAAATGGATTCTAATGTTTTTGGTTTTAATTGGAATTTAATGCTTGGAACATTCATTTATAACTATTTTTCTCCTAAATATTCTTCAACTTTTTTTACAATGGCATCAAGCTCAAAAGGCTTAGTAATATACTCATTAACACCAGTTTCTTCTCCAATAGCTTTATCTTCTAACTGAGAACGAGCTGTAACCATAATTATTGGAATATCTTTATACTTATTATCATATTTTAATAAACGACTTATTTTATAGCCATTAATTTTTGGCATCATAACATCTAAGATGATTAAATCAGGCATAATTTCTTTAGCCAACCTTAACCCATCCTCGCCATTAAAAGCGGTATAACATACAAAACCTGAGACTTCTAGTACAAATTTCAGGCTTTCTACTATATCCTGTTCGTCATCTACTATAAGAATCTTTTTCATGTATATCCCCTTCAATCTCGTATGAATACATTATATCACATTTTTCATACTTAGTCTCGTTTTGTGAAATATAAGTTTCTATTTTTTTCTTTAAAAATTCTGCAGAAGGTTTATCTCCATCTACAACAATCATTGATAAAGAAGCTAATAAGCCATCTCGTTCTACTAATGAATTTGACATGTACGTTTTGTTCAATAAATTTTCTTCTCTTATTAAGTTTTCAATAATTTCACTTGTTGATTTAATCTTAATAATGGCAACAGTTGTTCCATTTGAACGAGCTTTCAGAATAAGTTGTTTTTTTATCATGCTAAAATTGCTTTTATCATTGGCAACAGGTATTACAAAATAGAATTTTGAACCTTTGTTTATTTCAGAATCACACCAAATAGCACCGTTATGGGATTCCATTAACTGTCTTGCAATTGGTAAACCTAAACCAGAACCTCCTACTTGGCGAGACAAGGAGTTTTCAATTTGAGCAAACTTATCAAAAACATGGTTTAAATCTTTTCTCTCGATACCAATTCCATGATCTTCTACACACACTTGAAGATAATTACCCTGTAAGTTTTTAATATCTTCCTCAAAACATTGGTCATATTGTAGTTCTCGAGCATTTACTATTCGTGAAGTGATTTCAATTTGTCCTGCGTTTGGAGTGAATTTTATTGCATTGGAAACTAGATTCGTGAGAACTTGTTCAATTCTATTAGAATCAGCGTAAACTTCTACAGAATCGCCTATCGGAGTATAACTTATTGTCAACTCTTTTTCTTTTGCCATTTCTGAAAGATTATTTTTAACCACTTCTATAACTGGTTCTATGTGAGTTAATTCAAATTTGAAATCCATTTTCCCAGCTTCGATTTTTGAAATATCTAATAGATCATTTACAATTCCGGTAAGCCTTATCGCATTCCTTTTACCCATAGAACAGAATTTTTCAATGTGCTCAGTCATCTCTCCAGCTTTACCGCTTAAGACGATGTCCATTGCATTTTTAATGGCTGTCAAAGGTGTTCTTAGCTCATGAGAAACAATAGAAATAAACTCAGATTTTAAGCGTTCAAGTTTTTGTAATTTTCTATTTGTCGCTTTTAATTCCTGTGTAAAAGATGCGCTTTGTAAAGGTATTGCGACTTGTTGTACAAGAGTCTGAAAGCAAGTTGCGTCTTCTGTTGAAAAAGTTTTTTCGCGATAAATTTCTGTAAATCCAAAGAACTCATCATTTAACATGATTGGTGCAAACATATTGTCGTATCTTAATACTGAAAAATCATATTCATTAATATTATGTTTAATATTTTTTTCAATTTTTAAGTTCCCGATTTTAATGTCAAGAGGTGGGTCGTTTAATAAAGACTTGTAGCTTAAAATCGCGCGTAATTTAAGAGCTTCTATAAGTCTATCTGATAATTTATATAATGAGTTTATCAATAGTACAGGCTCGCGTTCGGAACGAAACATCAATGTGCAAGATAAATCAAAGTTTAAAGATTTCTCAATTCCTTCTGTCATAATTTTCAAAAGTTTATCTTTATCTAAAGAACCAGCGAGCTGTGAGCTAGTATCATATAAAACATTTAATTGATATAGGCTTCGTGCGAGTTCTTGATTTGATTTTGTCATTTTTAACAATGATTGGCGAGTCTTTAAACTAGAATCAATTGTTGCAGATAAAAGAGGCTTGTCGATCGGTGATTTGATAAATAAATTTGCGTTATGTGTAACATCTTTATTATGTTGAACTTCTCCTAAAATCATCAAAATAATGACAGGATATAGTTTTATTTTTTTGCATAAAGGTTTTAAATCCAAAGTTTTTAAATCACCATCAATAACAACAATATCTGGTTCTTCGACTTTTAAAGAATCAAAAATAAAAGTCTCATCCACAGTTGTAATAATTTCATCTGATGAACAAACTTCTTTTAAAACTTTCTCTTTTTCAATATCTTCACTAATCAACAAAAACTTTGTCATACCGACATCATACCAAAAAGACTAACCAAAAACAATTCTTTTTTGCGATTACCTTTTCTTTTAATTTAAAATTTTAAAAAAATAAAATAATTTATGTTATAATTTCCCTAAGAAATGCGAGGAAAAAGAGAATGGAAAGATTTTATACAACAACAGCTATTGATTATGTTAATGGTGCACCGCATATAGGACACGCATACGAAAAAATTCTTACAGATGTTATCTATAGACATTTTACTCAAAGATGTGAAGATACTTATTTTTTAACAGGTACTGATGAGCATGGTATTAAAATTCAAAAAACATCTGCGGCTCAAAACATGACGCCAAAAGAGCTTTGTGATATGAACGCTCAAAAGTTTCAAGAGACTTGGAAAGCTCTTGGGTTAAATTATTCTCAATTTATTCGTACAACTGATAAACAACATGAAGAAATTGTTCAAAAAATATTTGATAAACTTCTTAAACTAGGTGACATTTATAAACACTCATACACAGGGTTATATTGTCAAGGCTGCGAAGCTTTCCTTAACGAAAAAGATCTTACAGAAGATGGACTTTGCCCTGACCACTTAAAGAAACCAGAAGAAGTTAGTGAAGAAAACTATTTCTTTAAGTTAACAAAATACAAAGAAGCAATTATTAAACACATTAAAACAAATCCAGATTTCATTATTCCTTCTTTCAGAGCAAATGAAGTTATTAATCAATTAGAAAATATTGAAGACATCTCTGTTTCTAGGGCAAAATCAAATGTTTCTTGGGGTATTCCTGTGCTAGGTGATGAAGACCAAGTTATCTATGTTTGGATTGGTGCTCTTTCAAACTACATTACTGCTTTGGGATATAACCCAGATGGTAATTCAGATGAAAAATTTAATAAATATTGGCCAGCAAATGTTCAAGTTATCGGTAAAGATATCTTGAAATTCCATAGCATTTATTGGCCAGCATTCTTAATGGCACTAGATTTGCCATTGCCAAAACAAATTTTAGCTCACGGATGGATTACAATTGATCAAACAAAAATGTCAAAATCTTTAGGTAACGTAATTTCGCCAACAGGTGTTCTTGAATCATTTAACCAAGAAATACCAGATGCTTTGCGTTATTACATGGCATCTGCTGCACCTTGCGGAAAAGATGGAAACTATTCTGATGAAGACTTTAAAGAAAAAGTAAATGCTCACCTTGCTAACTCAATGGGTAATTTATTAAATAGAACTTTATCTATGTTAGTAAAATACTTTGAAGGTGATGTAAAAGCAGAATTCAAAATTAAATCAGATTTGTTTGATAAAGCTTTAGAAACCGTTAAAGCAGTTAAACATCATTTTGATTATTATGAAGTTCAAGAAGCAGCACAAAAGATTAATGAGCTTGTTGATGTTACAAATAAATATGTTACTGATAATGCACCTTGGACTCTTGCAAAAGAAGAAAAAATGACAGAATGTGGTCAAGTGCTGACAACAGTATTAGAAATCATGTGCGTTGTTGCTAGCTTAATTTATCCATACTGTCCTAATATTGCTAAATCAATGGCAGAACAATTATCATATGATTTAAATACAAAACTTGATAATATAACTTGTGATAATATCAAAGTTGGTCATTTGATTGACAAAGAAACAATTAAGCCTGTTTTCTTGAGAATGGATAGTGAACTTGCGGATAAGTCTAAAAAATAGTTAGAATATAATACTTTTCAAGTTAAAATGGCTAAAGAACTATTCTTTAAACAAACCTTCTAGTAGCATTATGTTGTTTGCGTTGCTAGAAACTGTTGCTACAACATTTATGCCAGTTAGAGTTTCAATTTGCTCTAAATTGTCCCAATGCATAAAATTATCCGATTCATAATTATTTAGAATAATGCCTTCTATTTCGATACCATTTGACTTAGCATAGTCAACCGTTAACAATGTTGAATTTATAGTACCTAAACCAGCATCAGCTACAATAATTATGCTTAACCCAAGTTCCCAAATTAAATCTTTTAATAAGTATTTTTCTTCTGAATTTATCTTCAAAGGACAAGTTATTCCACCCGCACCTTCAATAACCAAATAATCATATTTTTTACTTATTTGAGAATAATCGTATTTTATTTTTTCTATGTTTATTTCTTGCCCCTTGCGTTTTGCCGCAAGATGGGGAGATATAGCTTCTTGCCAATAGTAGCTAACACAATTAGTTGCTTCTATAGGAATATTGGCTGTTTGTATTACGTAATTTGCATCGCTATCTACCAGATGACCACACATCTCAGTAACACCACTTATCACAGGTTTAAAATAACCACAATTAAACCCAGCTTCACGCATTTTTTTTACAATCAAAGCCGAAACATAGGTTTTCCCAACATCCGTTCCTGTACCTGTAATAAATATTTTCTTTGCCATTTTTATATTTTCTCCAAACGTATTTTTAAGGGATAGTACTATTTATCCAGTTATACTAAGCATATATTTAACACAATCTTTTGAATTGTGATTATTTTTAGCAATTTGATAACAATTTTCCACCACTATATTATAAGCTTCTACGTCTTCGATGTAACTTTCTATTTTAAAAATTAAATCTGAAAAATCTTCATAATAAGGCATATTGCCCTCAAAAAGAGCCAGTTCATCACGATAATCGCTTATTAGTAACCTTTTACAAGCAACAGTTTGAAAAGTTCTATAATTTAGCGAAGAAATCCCTTGAGAATTCATATTAAACACAATTTTAGTATCATTTATAGCTTTTGCCATATCGTGTTCATTATCAATAAAACCCTTATAACATTTTTCAATAAGCTCAGGATATTTTGAGCGCTTTTTAGCGTCTTCATAGTGCCTTTCAATTGCATGCCATGCAATTTTTAAATCTGGTAACTTTAACACTAATTCTTCAAAAAAACTAAGACGATAATCGGTATCTAGTCTGCCTGCAAATAGAATATCATACTGAGGGATATTACCAAAATCTTTATAAATATCAAAATCTACAAAATGAGGAAGATAGTGTATATTTTTAAAATTTTCGTAGCTTGTTAAAATTTTATCCCAATAAAAAGTATAAACATCATCTTTTTCCAAATAGGGTAAATATTTTTTCCATTCTGGCCCAGAGGTTTTACTTCTAATATCATCAGAAAAGTAACACACACAAGGTAAATCCAAATTATTATCAATTTTGATTTTTAAAGGAGAAAAATCATAACCGACAATTATGTCAAACTTTTGTTTTAAAATTTTAGATTTATTTTTATCATTCAATTCATCAAAAATAATAACTTCACAGTTATTTTGAATATAACCGCTAATAATACTATTTGTTGTAAGTCTTCCTCCAATACTCACTGGCAATATTGCTAAAATCTTTTTCCCCATAAGACTCTCTTTCTTAAATATTTTAACATTAGAAATAGGTATTTACAATAATGTTGAATTTTATTAATATTATATTATGGCTCTGTAGCTCAGTAGGATAGAGCGGAGGTTTCCTAAACCTTGTCTGCCGTGGGTTCGACTCCCTCCAGGGCCAGTTTTTTATTTAAGGATTATTAATTTAGGAGTCGAACCGCAAACTTGTTTCATAAGTTCGGGGTTTTAATCTCTCGTAAAATTTGACATTTAACCAATTACCGTTTGGCACAGTACCCTAAACCAATTAAAAAATTAACTTCATAAATTGATCTATTAATAATACTTTACTACCCTTTAAGCATAACCATTAAAACTGAAATGTCAGCTGGTTTTACTCCACCAATTCTTGATGCTTGTGCCAAATTTGTTGGTCTTATTTTTTCTAATTTTTCTTTAGTTTCAGTAGAAATATGCTTAATTTGTGAATAATCAATATCTACAGGTATTTTATATTTTTCAAGCTTTTCTGTAGATTCTACTTGTTGTTCTTGACGAGCAATATAACCATCATATTTAATTAAAACTTCAACTTCACCAGTTATATCTTCACTCAGATTCAATTCCTTAGTAGATAAGTCAATTTCCTTAAAGACATCATAAGTAATATTAGGACGCTTAAGAAGTTCAGCCATACGCATCCCCCTGTCAATATGTTCTCCATATTTAGCAAGAATTTCATTTACTTCTTCTGTAGCCGAAATTTTAACTTCTCTAAGCCTTTCAATCTCTTTTTGAATAGACTCTTGTTTTGTTCTAAATCTTGTATATTGAGCCTCATCAATCAAACCAACTTGATGGCCGATTTCAGTCAAGCGAGCATCAGCATTATCCTGTCTTAGTAACAAACGGTATTCTGAACGCGAAGTAAGCATTCTATAAGGCTCTTGAATATCTTTCGTAACTAAATCATCGATTAAAGTTCCAATATAAGAAGAACTTCTTGAAAGCTCAAGCATTTCTGACGAGTTTAAATATTTTACAGAATTTATGCCTGCAATAAGTCCTTGCGCTGCAGCTTCTTCATATCCACTTGTACCATTAATTTGCCCCGCGAAGAACAAACCATTAATATCTTTTGACATCAAAGAATGTAATGTTTGTACAGCAGGTACATAATCGTATTCTACTGCATAAGCTGGTTTAATAATATGAGCTTTTTCTAATCCAGGAAGCGAACGCAACATCTCTACTTGAACACATGCCGGTAAACTTGTTGAAAATCCTTGGATATAAACTTCATAAGTATTCAATCCTTCTGGTTCAATAAATATATGATGCGAAGGATTTGATGCAAATCTTACAATTTTATCTTCTATTGAAGGACAATAACGAGGCCCAACACCTTGGATAAGACCTTGATACATTGGCGATTTGTCCAAGTTTTCTCTAATAACTCTATGAGTATCTTCATTAGTTCTTGTTAAATAGCAAGGAACTTGTGGTCTCACTGGACGATTTGGCTTGAATGAATAAAAACTTAGCTTATCATCTCCAGGTTGAATAGTCATTTTTGAATAATCAATAGTACGCTTATCAACACGAGCAGGAGTTCCTGTTTTTAATTTTTTTGTCTGAATTCCATTTTTGCGTAACCAATCTGAAAGTCCATAAGCAGCGGCTTCTCCAAGTCTTCCTCCTGGATAAGCTTGAAGTCCGATAAACATTCGACCTTCTAGAGAAGTCCCTGTTGTAAGGATTACTGCACGACAAGAATATTCAATTCCAAACTCATCAATAGCTCCGCAGATTGCACCGTCTTTTGTTTTTAATTCTGTTATACAACATTGTTTAAGCCAAATATTAGGAGTACTTTCAATAATGTTACGCATATATTGAGTGTATTCTTTTTTATCAGATTGAGCTCTAAGAGCACGAACTGCTGGTCCCTTAGAAGAATTTAAGGTCTTCATTTGGATATAAGTTGCATCCGCAACTTCTCCCATAACTCCACCAAGAGCGTCAATTTCTCTAACAAGAGTAGATTTAGCTGGTCCACCAATTGCTGGATTACAAGGTTGTAATGCAATATTATCAAGGTTTAGAGAACACAATAGAACATTACAACCCAAACGAGCTGCACTTAAAGCTGCTTCACATCCGGCATGTCCGGCTCCAACTACTATAATATCAAATTTATTATTCAGATAATCCATAGAATTATTTTACTATAAAAAATATTAAAAAAGGCGAAGTTTATAACTTCGCCCTAATTTTAAAATTAATTTATTATTTCACTGCTTCTGCGCAATCTTTACAAACAGTTTCGTGTCCTGCGACTTCGCCTAGCTTTCTGTATTTCCAGCAACGTTCGCATTTTTCACCTTCAGCTTTTGTTACCCAAACTGTTATACCATCTTCAGTATATTCGTTTAGAACTTCTACTGGAGCAGATTCTGCAACATAAGCTTGTGAAACAATGAAGATATCTGCTAAATCTTTTGCGTTAGATTTTAGTACTTCCGCATCATCAGATTTAACATAAACTGCAACCTCTAAGGAGCTTCCAACTTTTTTGTCAGCTCTTAAAGGCTCTATACCACGAGTTACAACTTCTCTTGTTTTTAAGATTTTTGCAAAATCCTCTTCAAGTTGAGGATTATTCCACTGTTCATTTACTCCCACCCAATCTGCAAGAAGGATACTTTCTAAACCTCCACGCTGACATTCAGGAGTATTTTGCCAAATATCTTCTGCTTGGTGTGGCATAACCGGAGTAAGCACTCTTACAAGAGCTTGTAAGTTTTCATAAAGAACAGTCTGACAAGCACGTCTTGAAAGTGATTTTTTACCTGCTGTATATAATCTATCTTTAACAATATCAAGATAGAATGAGCTCAAATCGTTTGTTGCAAAGTTTTGAAGAGCTTGGAAGTACTTATAAAACTCATAGCTTTCAAACGATTCTGTAATCTCTGCAATAACTTTATTTAATTTATGTAATGCAAATTTATCAATAGGTTTTAAATCTTCATATTTTACATAATCAACTGCCGGATCAAAGTCAAAAATATTACCAAGCAAAAATCTTGCAGTATTTCTGGTTTTCTTAAAGATTTCAGCAAGTTGTTTAATAATAGTATCGCCGATTTTGGTATCATTTCTGTAATCAACAGATGCTGCCCAAAGTCTTAAAATATCAGTACCGTATACTTTGATAATTTCTTGAGGAGTCACAACATTACCAATAGATTTTGACATCTTTTTACCTTCACCGTCCATTACGAAACCGTGTGTAAGAACAGATTTATAAGGAGCTTTTTCTTGAGTAGCAATAGAAGTCAATAATGAAGATTGGAACCAACCTCTGTATTGGTCAGAACCTTCCAAATACATTGAAACCGGAGTGTGACCTAATTGTTCAGAGCGTTTTTCTACAACTGCTCTCCATGTAATACCTGAATCAAACCAAACGTCCATAATATCAGATTCTTTTGTTAAATGAACACTTCCGCATTTTGGACATTTGAAGCCTGTTGGAAGAAGCTCTGCTGTTGTACGTTTTACCCAAGCATCTGAAGATTCTTTTTCAAAAATATCTGCTACATTATTAATAGTTTCATCAGTTACAATAGATTCCCCACAGTCTTCGCAATAGAATACTGGGATTGGAACCCCCCAAGCTCTTTGTCTTGAGATACACCAATCGGTTCTGCTTGCTACCATGTTAGAAATTCTAACTTCACCACTTGCTGGAATCCATTTTACGTCTTTAATAGCTTCAAGGGTTTTTTCTCTAAATTTATCAACTTTAACAAACCATTGAGGAGTTGCTCTGTAGATTACAGGATTCTTACATCTCCAACAATGTGGATAGCTGTGTTGAATATCTTGTTGAGCAAGCAAAGCACCACAGTTTTGGAGTTTTTCTATAACAATTCCGTTTCCTTTATAATATGGAACCCCTACTAAATCAGGGTCTTTAACTGCTTCTGTCCAAACACCTTTACTGTCAAGCGGAGAAAATACTTCAATATTGTATTTGCAACCGACTTCGTAGTCTTCTAGACCGTGACCAGGAGCTGTATGAACAGAACCAGTACCAGCGTCAAGAGTAACGTGTTCTCCCAAGATGATTGGAGATTTTCTATCCACAAGCGGGTGTTTAGTTTCTAATAATTCCAAATCTTGACCCGTGCAAGATCCAATAACTTTAATATCAGCTTCTTCCCAAGCAACATCAGCCAAGAAGCTTGCTAACAAACCTTGAGCTATTACATAAATATCCCCTTTGTAATCAAAGAATGTGTATTCAAATCTTGGGTGCATACTGATTGCCATGTTTGAAGGAATTGTCCAAGGAGTTGTTGTCCAAATTACTGCATAAACTTTTTTACCTTGTGTATCAACAATTTTATTAATTTTTTCAACTGAGTCTTTTTCGAACGCAAATCTTACATAAATCGAAGTTGAAGTATGATCTGCATATTCAACTTCTGCTTCTGCTAAAGCTGTTTCACAAGAAGCGCACCAATAAACGGGCTTAAGTCCTTTTTCAACATATCCTTTCTTATACATTTCGCCAAATACTCTAATTTGTTCAGCTTCAAATTCAGGAGCAATTGTTAAATAAGGATGATCCCAATCACCCCAAACGCCAAGGCGTTTAAATTCAGCTTCTTGTCCTTTTAAGTTTTTTTGAGCGAATTCTCTACATTTTTCTCTCAATTCTGCAGGAGTAAGTGCATTACGTCCGCCTTTAATATTTTTTACAACTGCGTTTTCAATAGGTAAACCGTGAGCATCATATCCAGGAACATATGGCGCATAGTATCCACGCATAGATTTATAACGAATAAGGATGTCTTTAAGAATTTTATTCAAAGCGTGACCAATGTGAATTTTATCAGAGCTTAAATATGGTGGCCCATCGTGTAGAATAAAACTATTTGATTTATTTCTTTGTGCTAAATTCTTTTCATAAACCTTAATATCTTCCCAAAACTTTTGAGTTAAAGGTTCTTTGTTTGTTGCATTTGCTCTCATTTCGAGCGAGGTTTGCGGTAAATTTAAGGTCTCTTTGTATTCCATAATTCCTTATTTCCTTCCTTATGTCAAATTATTTTTTTGCGAAATCTTTGTTAAAACTAACATCACTATTAACTTTTCCAAGTGTATTAATTTTTATGTTTTTAAATTTTAAAAATTCGTTCATTTTATTGTAATCAAACACATTTTCCCATCTTGCGATAACAACAGTTGCCACGCAGTTTCCAATTAGATTTACAGCAGTTCTACCCATATCAAGGATTTGGTCAATTCCAAGAAGAATTGCGACACCTAAAATTGGAATGTTAAAACTAGTTAATGTCCCCGCAAGAACAATTAATGATGCTCTTGGCACACCTGCTACCCCTTTTGAAGTAAGCATTAGAGCGAACATAATAACAAGCTGCTGTTCAAGAGTTAAATTTATTCCAACAAGCTGTGTCGAAAACAATACAGCCATTGCAAGATACAAAGTCGAACCGTCAAGGTTAAATGTATATCCAGTAGGCATTACAAAACCTACAATTGACTTCGGAACTCCAAAGTTTTCCATAATAGACATAGCTTTTGGTAATGCAGCTTCAGAACTTGCTGTAGTAAAAGTTAAAAGAGCAGGCTCTTGAATAGCTTTAATCAAACCTCTAAAAGAGATATGAACAAGCTTACAAGCAATCAATAAAACTATTAGAACAAAAACCGCAAGCGCAATATAAAGAGCCATTATAACTTTGCCATAGTTAAATAAAATATCTATTCCGTTTGTTCCGACAGTATAAGCAATTGCACCAAAAATACCAATTGGTGCAAAATACATAACGTATTCTGTAAATTTAAACATAATTTTTGTTACAGAATTTAAAACATCGACAACAATTTGAGCTTTTTTGCCAACAGCACAAATCGCAAGAGCAAAAAATAATGAAAAAACTACAATCTGTAATAAATTCCCATCCGCCATAGCTTGAACAATACTTGTTGGAAAAAGTCCTAAAAACATATCCCCAAAAGAATTGTGGTGGACAGAAGACGTCATATTTGACACTTCACCCATCGCAATATGACGAGAAGCAATATCAACCATTCCCTCTCCAGGTTTAAAGACATTTGCAAAACCTAGTCCAATTATGAGCGCTAAAGTTGTAACGACTTCAAAATAAATAATTGTTTTAAGTCCCAATCTTCCAAGACTTTTAGGGTCTGCATGCCCAGAAATTCCAACAACTAATGTTGCAAAAAGCAAAGGTGCAATAATCATTTTGACCATTCTCAAAAAGACTTCTGCAAAAACGTGTGTTTTGACTGCAAAATCAGGAAATGCCCAACCCACGAAAATACCTAGTATTAATGCTATAAATATAGCTATTGTTAAACGAGAACCTTTCAAAGCTTTGAATTCCTTTTTTTCTCTATTCTAGGGTAATTATACACTAAAAATAATAAAGTTGCTAATTTTTGGGGTAAATATTAAATAACTAAGCATATACCTCAAAAAAAAAGACAGGTGGTGATGGGTAGATTGAGCGAAACCCTCACGCTTACGAGGTATGACCTGTCTTAAAGAAAATTTTTATATTAAGGGGGATTTATAATAAGCCCCCTCTTTAACTCTCCCGCTTTGGGGAGAGAAACTTTGATAACTATTTTTGTTTTTCTAATTTCTCTAAACGTTTTTCTAGTTTATCTAGCTTAGCTTCAAGCTCATCAATTTTTTTCTGTTTTTGAGCTAATAAATCAAATTTTTGATCAAGCTCTTTTACTGAGTTGATAAGCGCATAGAACATGTCTTCTAAGCGAATTCTTAAGAATCCATCTGCGCCTTTAGTTACAGCATCAGGGAATACTTTTTGTAAATCTTGTGCCATTACACCAACGTGAGGAGTTTTTGATTCGTCTTTTTTGTATGTATAGTGGAATAGATCAAGCTTCTTAAGCTCAGCTAAACCGCCAGTAAATGCTTTGCCAACATTCTTTAAACGTCTATCAGAAGTCCAAGTATTAGCAGTATCGTACGATACCCCTTTACCACTATCTGTTTTTTGCAAGTGATCCCAAGTGCGTACGTTATCATCTTTACTGGCTAATTTTACAATACCATTCCCCCCATCTTCATCAGAGACGTTAAGGTATACGTTAGCATCATCATTAATACCCAGTACTGTTGTCCCACCGACAATCAACTTTCCAGGAATATATACCGTACTATCAGGAGTTCCAAGAACGATTTGATCTTCAGCTGTAGCTTCAGCTCCGGCACCAATAGCAACAGAATTTTTTCCAACACTTTTTGCTTCTGTGCCTATAGCTATAGAATGCTCAGCTGTAGCATAAGCTGAAGCTCCAATAGCGACACTTCTATAATTCTTTGCGACTGGACCATCACCAATAGCTATAGATCCATTTCCATCTGCCAGAGTTGCATGCGTGCCCTCGTTGTCAAAAGTAGCATTTCCTTCACTATCTTTTCCAATTATTTCACTAAAAGCCCTTGAACCAATAGCAATTGCAGACTCTCCATTGGCTTTAGCTCCCGTGCCAATAGCAATTGCTTCGTCATTGATTGCGTTAGCTTTGTATCCCAAAGCAATTGTAGCATATTCGGCAGAATTTTGGGTTGTTTTAGGAGCCTTTGCTTCATACCCAATTGCTATACTATACGGCTTATCAGAAGTTGCACTAGTCCCAATTGCTATTATGTTACTATTTTCGACATAAGCATCTTCGCCAATAGCTATGGAATCTTCTCCTTCACATTTGGCCCCTTCCCCTAATGCTAAGCCCATGTTAGTATAGGCTTCAGAACCTATTGCGATACCACCGACGCTTATTGCAGTAGCATTTGCGCCTAATGCAATAGTTTCAGAAGTAGATGCACTACTGTGCGCTCCTATTGCGATAGCTCCTTTTCCTGCTGTATTACTGCTCGTTCCTATTGCGATAGATTTTTCGTTATTTGCTTCGCTACTAGCTCCTATTGCCACCGCATAATTTTCAACGGATTTTGCGCCGTCACCTATAGCAACAGCAAATTGTGGGGGACCGTCGTTGGTATAATTATAACTACCTGTTAGCCCAACAGTATGATTTTTAAGGAATATCTTTATTGAACTACTGTTTGCTTCTTCAAGTTCTATGTGATCTGCGTTTGTAGAGAGAATTTGTAATTTTGGTTTTGGCTTGTTCGTTCTATCAAAAATTTTTGAACCGTTGTTGTTTTTACCAATAACTACTGTACTGTTGTTATCATTTGAAAGGTTAAATCCAATAGACTTACCGTCGCTTAACGAAGTCCAAAAACATTTAGGGGTTGAAGTTGTTGTCGTCATCTTTTTATTAATCATTGGTGCTGACGCTGCAGCAATAATAGAGATGATTAATAATGTTGTCATCATTTCCATAAGGGAAAAACCGCTCAATCTTCGCATAAATCATACCTCGCTCTTTAGTTGTAGTTTTAATCTTTTTTATAGGGCATTAAACTGTTTGTTCCTGTAGTATAAATATACTTACGTTGTATAACTATATTATAACACATCGTTCAAAGTTTGTGAACCCTAAAACTCTAAAAAACAATAATAACAATACTTTTAAGTGTTGCTGTACAAGTTTTATTTATACTTTCTTCTTTTTTGCTGAGAAATAAATGTTAGCACGCTGAAATTTATTTATAAATTAAAAAAGCATGCCTTTGTTTTTAGCGCTTGTTTTTATTAAATAAGTGTCTTATTCACACCAGCTCTTGTTTATAAGGTTTGTCAAGGGGTAAAACAACATTTTCCATGAAAAAAAATTAACAAAGTTTACAATGTTGCGAAATGTAAAATCATTGATTTTAGTGGGTTTTGGCGTTTGTTTAGTTTTGTTAAATTCTTGAAAATACATGTGGTTTGTTTTATCATTAATTTAGTGGATAAATTTTGGGGAAGAGAATGTTATTCTCTTATTAAAGGATAGTTATAAATTATAATACGAAATAGAATAGCTAACCTTGTGAATTTAGATTAGGAGGTTAAAAGTCGATGCAAAACAGTTTAAATAAGGAAGGAACAGTAGTAGAATTTACCTCGAAAACTGCTGCAGATGCTAAGAGAGGCGTATCCGCACCAAGCGAACTTGTTTCACAAGTTTCTAAATTTAACATGCAAGCAGAAGCTCAAAAAATTACTCCACTAAAATCAAAAGTTGTTAATGTTATCAAAAAAGATGGCACATCTGAAATTTTTGATAGCGCAAAAATTATTAATGCTGTTAAAAAATCTGCTACAAGAGCTTTAGTGAATTTAACAGAAGAGGACTTGAAAAACATATGTGACTTCGTAAATAATAATATTATAAAGTCCAACAAAGATAGTGTCTCAATTTCTGAAATGCACAATTTTGTTGAAGGTGCTTTAGAACATTTATACCCATCAGTTGCTGCTAGTTATAGAAACTACAGAAACTACAAACAGGATTTTGTTCATATGTTAGACAAAGTTTTCCAAGAATCTCAAAGAATTATGTATATTGGTGACAAAGAAAACTCTAATGCAGACTCAACATTAGTGTCAACAAAACGTTCTTTGATTTTCAATGAATTAAACAAAGAATTATACAAAAAATTCTTCTTAACAGTAGATGAATTGCAAGCAATAAGAGAAGGTTATATTTATATCCACGACATGTCTGCAAGACGTGATACTATGAACTGTTGTTTATTTGACGTTGCGAACGTTCTAAAAGGCGGTTTCGAAATGGGTAATTTATGGTATAACGAGCCAAAATCTCTAGATGTAGCTTTTGATGTAATCGGTGATATTGTAATGGCTGCGGCAAGTCAACAATATGGTGGTTTTACAGTTCCAGAAGTTGACAGAATTCTTGCACCTTATGCTGAAAAAACATTTGAAAGACAAAACAATAAATATTTGTGTTTAGGACTGTCGTTTGAAAAAGCGAGAGAAGCAGCTTTAGCAGATGTAGAAAAAGATTTTGAACAAGGTTTCCAAGGTTGGGAATATAAGTTCAACACAGTTGCATCTTCTAGAGGAGATTATCCGTTTATTACAGTTACAACAGGTTTAGGAACAGAGCCTTATGAAAAAATGGCAACAGCGGCTATGCTAAAAATAAGAATGGGCGGTCAAGGGAAAAAAGAATGTAAAAAACCTGTATTATTCCCTAAAATCGTATTTTTATTTGATGAAAACATTCATGGCGAAGGCAAAGTTTCTTATGATTTATTCAAACTTGGTGTTGAATGTTCTAAGAAAACTATGTATCCAGATTGGCTATCACTTTCTGGTGAGGGTTATGTTGCTGAAATGTATAAAACTTATGGCAGAGTAGTTTCTCCAATGGGTTGTAGAGCATTTTTATCACCTTGGTTTGAACGTGGTGGTATGGAAGCTGCTGATGAAAATGATAAACCAATTTTCGTTGGGCGTTTCAATATTGGTGCGATTAGTTTACACTTGCCTATGATTTATGCAAAAGCTAAGAAAGAAAGCAAAGATTTCTACGAAGTTCTTGATTATTATATGGGATTAATCAGAAAACTTCACATCAGAACCTATGAATATCTTGGTGAAATGAAGGCATCTGTAAACCCTCTTGCATATTGTGAAGGTGGTTTCTATGGTGGTAATTTAGGAATTCATGACAAAATTAAGCCATTAATGAAATATGCTACAGCTTCATTTGGTATTACAGCATTGAATGAATTACAACAATTACACAATGGTAAATCGCTTGTAGAAGACGGTGAATTTGCTATTGAAGTAATGGAGTATATTAACAAAAAAGTTAAAGAATTCAAAGACGAAGACGGTTATTTATATGCTTTGTATGGTACTCCAGCTGAAAACCTTTGTGGTTTACAAGTTAAGCAATTCCGTAAAAAATATGGCGTAGTAAATAACGTGTCAGATAAACCGTATGTATCAAATA
Source organism: Candidatus Gastranaerophilaceae bacterium (assembly GCA_045645765.1). GTDB lineage: Bacteria > Cyanobacteriota > Vampirovibrionia > Gastranaerophilales > Gastranaerophilaceae > CAG-196. The sequence goes on along the minus strand of JAZRJK010000078.1, from coordinate 22,886 downwards.
GTTTCCACTGTCATGTTAGTGAAGATATTAGTCCGATTGAAAAACAAGATTGTGAAAAACGTTTTTGGGATTTATTAAATGGTGGAAAAATTCAATATGTAAAATATCCTATTGATTATAATACAGAAGCTGTTGAGACATTAATTCTTAGAGCTATGGATATGGGATTCTATGAAGGTGTTAATTTATCACTAGCTTATTGTGATGATTGTGGTCATCAAGAGTTAAGCATGGATGTCTGTCCAAAATGTGGTAGCCGTAATCTTACAAAAATTGATAGAATGAATGGATATTTATCATATTCAAGAGTAAAAGGTGACACTCGTCTTGCAGAACATAAGATGCAAGAAATTGCAGATCGCGTGAGTATGTAACGAATATAAACAATAAAAAACTTCTCGAAAAATCGAGAAGTTTTTTTATTACAAAAAATTAAATACCTAAAGCATTTTTAATTTTATCAGCTTTAATTCTTAAATCCATCATTCTTTCTGTAGTGTAAATAGAATGGAAATGACGTGTTACATCAAAAGTTTTATTTAAGCCTAAAAAGTTAATAAGTTTTTCTTTAAGTGTAGGTTTTTCATTTTGAGCGTAAATTTTTAGTTTAAAAGTATTTTGTCCAGGATAGTGTTTTTTATCAAAAAAACCAATAGCTTTCCTATATAGCATTTTCCCGACAATATCAGAATCTCCAGAAGCTAATTTTATTATTTCAGGGTTTTCTATAAAATTTTTTTTCAAATATCCAGGCCAAGTTCCTTTAGTTATAATTTTGCCATTAAAGCTTGTATTTGTATTATTTATTGGGCTAATATTCATTTGTTTCTCCTATGAAAAATTTTAGACGATATTTTATTTAAACCCTCAAAAATTTTTTTTTGCCAGTTAGGTTTGAAAATATAATTCAAATTCTTCACAAGGATCTTCACTAACTGCTGTAAGTGCATAATCATCTAAATCAAAGTTTGCAATTGAACCGTATTCGATATTTTTACCGAGTTTATATAGAGCTTCATATTTTGTCCATTCTTGATAAAATTCGCCTAAAGTTTCGGCTTCAAATTTCATTCTATCAGCAATTTTTTTGAATTCTCTTAATTCAATTTTTTCAATATCAACACCACAGTTTGAATCAGAAAAAGCGAGAGCAATTAAATCTTTTGAATGGCTAATTGAAAAATGTTTTCCACCATCAATAAGAATTGGTTTACCATTTTCAAAAACAATTTCACGACTCTGAATTCCATATACTTCATCAAGGAATTTGTCTACAAGCAAATAAGATAGGCAGTGTGTGTTCCATTTATCTTCATCTGCTATTTCTTTTTTTTGAAACTTTTTTAAAGTTTCAATTTGAATTTTTTCAACATTACTTGTTTCAATAATAAAAATTTCCATAAATTTATTTTACACGATATTTGAAAAAAAAAGAAATTTAAATTAGAATTATAGTATGAAAAGAGTAGTTTTTATTTTATCAGTTGTTTTGGGAGTAAATGTTTGTTGCGCAAATGAATTGTCACAACAAGCAACGGCGTTTTATAGCGATAATAACTTTCAAAAAACGATGGAATTATTACTTCAAATCGATGAAAAAGAACGTTCTGCGCAAGATTGGCTTTTGTTAGGCAACCTTTTTGATGAAAAAGGGGAGAAACAAAATGCAATATTTATGTATCAAAAAGCAATAGAAGCTGATGAAAAATACTATAAATCATATTATAACTTAGCGAATTTATATTTAGCAGATGATAAATATAATTTAGCTGTAGAAAATTATGAAAAAGCGTTGAAATATAAGAAAGACAACCCTTATTTACATTATAACTTAGCTTGTGCATATATTAAATTAGCAGATATAAAAAAAGCTAAAGTTCAGCTTATAAAAGCTGTGACTTTAAATCCAAATATTCCAGAAATACACCATAACCTTGCATACGTTTATAAATGCTTGAATAAACCCAAAGTTGCCCAAGATTATATAAATAATTATAATAAATTAATGAACGAGCCCTAAATGTTTGCTTTTAACTGGTAAATATTCTCGCAAATCTTTGATTCTCTGGCGAGCAAAAAGAGCATCTTCTGAAAATTGTTTAAGCTCTAAGAATTTTTTATAATATCTTATTGCATCAGAATAGCGCTCTAGTTTGTCCATACTCATAGCTATGCCGAGATAAGCTTTGTAATAATCTGGATTTCGCTTGATTAATTTAAAAAATGTCTTAGCAGCTTCTTCAAAATCTCCCATACCCATAAGCATCGCAGCTTTGTTGTAATATGCTTTCAAGAATTCTGGATTAGTCTCAATTAATTTGTTATAAATCATTAAAGATAAATCAGCTTCATCTACTAGCTCATGTGCGATTGCTAATTGTATTTGTGCTTCTAAATTCTCTCTGTTGATAACGATACTTTGTACTAAATGTGGGATTGCGTTAGCTGGTCGTCCATCGCAAAGACAGCATACGCCCAACTCAAAATGATATTTATCGTTTTTGTCGTCTAATTCAATAAGTTTTTCAAGCATTTTGATAGCTTTTTTGTATTCATTTAAGTATTTATACGATACTGCTAATCCCCAATAAGCTTCTTGGTGATTTCTATCCATCATTATTGAATCTAGATAACATTTAACCGATTCGCGGTAGAGTTTAGCAAATCGCATAGCATCCGCACGAACACAAAGCTCGTAAGAACGCGAACGTTTTGGCGCTTCGACTTTATTCATGGCCTTAGCCAAATTATTCTCAATATTTGAGTCAATTTGCATATTCCTCTCCCAATTTTATTTTATGAAAATCGAGCATGTTTATTAACATACATATGGAGGATATTTAGCAAAAAAAAGAGGCTTCGTTGCCTCAATATTAAGAAGAATAATAATATTTATATTTATTAATTAAGTCCAAATTGTGTTCTATAAAAACTACTACTTGCGATTTTATCGCTAATATAGTTGTTGCCATCTTGAGCAGAAGCTAAATGAAGTCCCGCAATTTTATCTAATCTTTTAGTTAATTTTGTTTCAGGATAGCTTACGCCATTTCTTTTTAATCTTGACCAACAAGCAGCCTCTTTAGATGTTGCTAAAGTTTCTTCTTCTAAAGTAGCTTTTCTAGCTGTATGACAACTTTCATGAGCTATTAAACAAGCAATTTGTTCAATAGGAGCATCTTTATAGATAGAATTTATTAAAATAACCCTTCTGCCAAACTCGTCATATGCATTTGCAGCATATACATTGCTCATTGATAGATGATAGAATTTAACTTTTACGGAGTTTCTCTTTAAATTTGCAAAAACATCATATTCACCATGTTGTTCCAACAATTGCATTGCTGCCATAATTTTTGCATCAGAAGTAAAACTTTTTAAATTATAAGCAAAAGCTTGCGTAACTGTTAAAGTAAAAAATACCATTAAACCTACTAACATCTTTTTCATTTTTATACTCCTAAAACGACTCTTGATGTTAGTGTTATCGGTATTTTTTAGCTTATCTTTAGGGGGTTTTGGAGTATTGTTACATAAGTTAATGAAAATTTACCTAATAAGTAAAAAAGCGTGCTGAAAAGTGTAAATTGTTAAGCATTAACTTAACAATTTATTCAAATTTTACAAAACTTAATGTTGCAACTTGGGTAAAGTTTAATTTTCTTTTAATAAATCCAACATTTTATAAACTTCATTATTTATAATTGCTTCATCTGTGTAAAAAATGGCATCGAGCTCTTTCATACATTTATTTTTAAAATCGTTAATAATTTCGTTAGAAATACTTTTTTCTTTAGCTTTTTCAATTAAAGCATTTATTATTGGGGATATTAATTTTTTCTTTTCTTTACTAAAAATTCGTTTTCTTTAATAGGAGAATCTTTGAATTTAATTAAAACACTACCATCTTCTAACGTTTCTATTGCTTCTTGAATAGCTTTTTTACCTCATTTTGTTTGATTCATTGCATTTATATCTGATAATAACCAACAATCACCTTGTTTTTCAGATTGAAAAGTCGGTTCTATTTTGCTATTAAAATTTGTTTTTGGAGTTTTTTTGAAAAGTAACCTCCCAAAATTTCTGTCACATTATTTTCAAGAAATTTATTTTCTAAAGTAAAACTAAAACAACTTTTTAATTATTTTGCAATATCATTTGAAATAATTCCATCTTTTAGCATTAAGTCGACAAGAGTTTCTTTTTGATATAAAGGATATTTTTGGCGATATTTATCAAATAATTTTGTGATGTTTATATTGGGGAGCATTTTTATTAACCTTTCTTTTACACAAAATTATAACGATAAACTTTGGTGAAAACTTTAATAAATTTCTAAAAACTTTACAAAAGTTAATAATTATCCTCGATTGAAGCAATTTTTATAGAAAATATTTTTTTATAAATATGAAAGGAGTTCTAATGTCAAATTCTTTAGGGATAAATTCTTTATTAAGTTATAACTATTCCAGTAAGAATAAATACGCACAGGAATATTATAAAGCTTGTGAAGAATTGAAAAATGCTCAATATCAAGTTAATAATTGTAATGACTCTGGTAAAATGAAAATTTTATTAGATAAGCAAGATTATTGGAAACAAAAAGTTCCCGACATAACAATGAAAGCTAGAAAAGAAGAAAATCGTTTAGAGTCACTCAATGATAATGAGCAACATAAAATAAATTATTGGGCATAGACTAAAAAGAGGTTACTATAAGTAACCTCTTTTATTATAAACTTTTTAAGCAATCGACGATTTTTTTCGTAGCGTCAAATTTTGCTAAATATGATGAGTTTTGTTTTAGATAATTCATTTTTATAGGGTTATCAAGGATTAAATTGATAATTTCTCTTAATTTATTAGGCTCCAATTCTTTATCTTCAAGATAAACACAAGCACCTTTTTCTAAAAAATACTTTGCATTTATTCTTTGATGGTTAGCAGCTGCATGAGGGAATGGAACTAAGATTGGAGCAACATTTGATGCGCTTATTTCAGAAAGACTTAATGAACCTGCACGAGAAATTACTATATCAGAAGCCTTTAAAACAGAAATCATATCAGAAAAATAAGGTTTAATAAGTAAATTCCCATCTTGTTCCCACGCTGGATAAACAAGTTTTAATTTCTCAATAATCTCATTATAGTTTCTCTTTCCTGTTTGAAAAATTATTTGTAAATTCCTATCCTGTGCAAATTCTTTTAGTATTTCAACCGAAGTATTATTTATAGATTTTGCACCTTGTGAACCGCCCATTATAGTTAAAGTCAATTTGTTTACTAACCCTAAATTCATGCGAGCTTCTGACTTAGACATTGTTTCAAACTCGGGTCTAATTGGGTTACCTGTAATAATAGTGTGTCTATTAGGGATGAATTTTTTAGCTTTTTCAAACGCAAGAGATACATATTTCGCGCGCTTGCATAGCCTTCTTGTAACAAGTCCTGGCATTGCATCACAATCGTGCATCATATATGGTGTTTTTGTAATTATGCAAGCAAAAATCATTGGTGCTGAAACATAGCCACCTGTAGCAAAAACAGCATTAGGTTTGTATTTTCTTATATATTTAATTGAATATAAAACAGCACGAACTAATCGTATTCCCCAGTAGAAAAATTTTAGGTTCAAATTTCTTGGCATGCCAGATATACCAACATGTAGGAATTTATAGCCCTTTTTTGTCGCTAAATCTAATTCCATATTACGTTTATTCCCGACATAATAGACTTTTGCATCTTCACTCAAGGCATCCGCAACAGCCATTGCTGGGTAAATATGTCCGCCCGTCCCGCCACCTGTGACGAAATAGACTCTATTGTATGTTTCTGACATTAGTGTAATTCCTTATTTTTTTCACGTTATCTTTTGAGATATTTAATAAAATTCCAACCATACATAATGATACCATAATTGAAGTCCCACCGTAACTAATAAATGGCATTGGTACCCCTGTAGCTGGTACAAAAGAGCTTGCTACCCACATATTTAAGAAACCTTGAAAGCATATTGAGAATGTCAAACCTAGTGCTAATAGTTTTCCATACATATCTTGGCATTTTATTGCAATTAAAAATCCTCTTTGTAAAATTGTCCAAAATAGACAGATTATTAATAAACATCCAATAAACCCGTGTTCTTCTCCTATAACTGCATAAATAAAGTCTGTATGTGATTCAGGAAGCCAAGCTAGCTTCTGTTTTGAGCTTCCGTACCCAACCCCATATAAACCACCGGTTGCAAAAGCTACAAGGGATTGAATAACATTATACCCAGCGCCCAATGGATCTGCCTCAGGATTTAACCAAGTCATAATTCTTGAAGATTGGTAACCTTTCAAACCTTTCATTATAAAAAGTGGGATTGCACAACTTGCTCCGAATATTAATAGTTTTATTGAACCCCCTGCGCACAAATATATTGCAACAGAAGTAAATAAAAGCAACAGAAGCATACTTAAATTCGGTTGAACAAAAATTAGTGCCATCATTATTAAAATCGGAATAAACGCTGTAACGATTTTATTATTGTCAAAGATTTCAGCGTTTCTATAAAATACTCCTGCAAGCAAGAGTACAACTGCAGGTTTTGCGAATTCAGATGGTTGCAAGCTCATTGGCCCAATATTTATCCATCTTTGCGCGCCATTAACAGTCACACCAGCTACTTTAACTAAAAATAACATTATTATTACAAAAAATGCAAATGGCAACGTATACGTCATAAGCCTTTTGTAATGAAAATTTGATAAAAATTTAAGTCCTACAAATCCAACCGCAACTCCTAAAAGTTGTTGAATAAAAAACCTTGCGGGATTTACTCCCATTTCAATACATTTTGGAGCGCTCGCAGAAAAAATTGACATGAGGCCTATTACTACAAGAAAAATCACTGCAATCAAAAGCGGTCTATCTGATTGCATATTTTGAGTATTAATTATATCTATTTTAGGATTGTTATTTTGATAAGACATACTCTTTAAAAACTTCTCCTCTATGCTCATAGCTTTTAAACATATCAAAACTTGCACATGCCGGTGATAAAAGAACAATGTCTGGTTTTAAATCAATTGCTTTATCAATCGCGTTTTCCATAGTTTCTGTTTTTATTATATTATCAAAACCATTTTTTTTCAGATTTTCTTCAAATCTTTCTGTAGCTTCGCCAATCAATAAAACGGTTTTAATATGTTTATTTATTGATTCGCACATTTGAGTCAAATCTGTATTTTTATCTCGTCCGCCCAAAATCAGAGCGACATTAGTATTATTAAAAGAATCAATTGCTACAATAGAAGCTTCAGGATTTGTTGCCTTTGAATCATTATAAAAAGTTATTCCATTTAGTTCTCGAACTTTTTCCAAACGATGTTCTGGAGCTCGAAACGACTTAATTTTTTCTAAAATATCTTCATTTTCCATTCCACATAACTTAGCACAGATAATTCCACACATAATATTTTGATAATTATGGTGTCCAACAAGGGGAGACTCTTTTAACTCGATTATTTTTTCTGCATTACCATCTTCTTTATACCAAATAGCGTTGTCTTTGATATAAGAAGCATTGGGATAATCTTCTGTATCAAATAAAAACACTTTTGATTTTTTACATTTTTTAGAAAACTCTATAAGTTTTTCATCTTTTGCGTTTAGGATTGCATAATTTGGCGCTTGCTTACCTAAAAAGATTTTTGCTTTAGCTTTGAAATAGTTTTCTAACCCTTCATGCCAATCAATATGATCAGGAGTAAAATTTGTCCAACAAGAAATAAAAGGTTTAAATTCCTCTGTCATTTGAGACTGATAAGAACTTATTTCACAAACAAGAAAATCATTATCCTCATCAACAAGTGACGATGGCGGAAGCCCAATGTTTCCACAAGCTGGTGCCTTATAGCATTGATTTAATAAATGTGAAACAAGAGCTGTAGTAGTAGTTTTACCATTTGTGCCTGTAATAGCAATAAATGGAGTGTCCGAATTTAGGTATGCAAACTCAACTTCTGAAATGATAGGAATATCTTTTTCTCGTATCCGTTTGAAGATGTCTGATTTAGGAGGAATGCCAGGACTTGTTACAACAAAATCTGCTTTTTCAATGAACTCATCAGAATGTCCGCCAAATTCAACGTTAATGCCAAGATTTTGAAGTTCTTTCACTTGAATCTCATTAACTTCATTTTTACCTTCTGTTAGATAAACATCATAACCAAGATTTTTACCTAATTTAGCAGCTGAAACGCCACTTTTTGACAATCCTAAAACTAAAATTTTTTCAGCCATTTTTACTCTCCAGTAAGTATAATTTTAGCTCAAAATAAAGGAAATGTGAATTTTATTTTTTAAAATATTTATGATGAATATCTTGAAGTTCTTAGCAAGATGTTCAATATTGCTATTCGTAATGACTGGGTAAAGAAGAATCCAGTTGAACATGGTTGTACACAAATGTTGTATGACTACATTGAACGCACTCCTAAAGAAAACACAAAAGGTGCTATATTTATAAATCCTTTAACTAAAAGACTTCCAAAAGATATTAAGCGTGCATGGAATGCAGCAAAAAAGAAAGCTGGAATTGAGAATTTTAGATTCCATGACTTGAGACATACTGTAGCTACTCGTTTAGTTAATGCTGGAGTGCTATTGCCTACTGTCAAAAAGGTTATGACACACTCTGACATATCTACTACAATGAGATATGTTCATACTCCAGGCGGAGAAATGTTCAAGGCTATGGAAGTTCTTGATTCATGTAATAAGGGAATTATTCAAAATGGATAATGGACACAGTATGGACATAGTACTTAATAAGAAAAGCCCAAAACCTTTATGGTTTGGGCTTTTTAAATGGAGGAGGAGGTGGGATTCGAACCCACGGTACGCTCGCACGTACGACGGTTTTCAAGACCGCTCCAATCAACCGCTCTGGCACTCCTCCAAAGTTATTCAATTGGTAACAGAATTAATTCTACATAAAACATATTTAATTGTAAAGAGGTTTGTTAAAATTTTCTTTGAGCATGTGTTTTAAAGAAAATTTATGCTATAATACCCATGAAGGGATTAAGGAATGTACGACTACTTTAAAGGTATACTGACAGATAAAAGAAAAACTGCTAAGGGTGCATTTGTTTCTATTGAAGTAGCTGGTATAGGATATTTGTTAGAAGTCACGGAACGTGACTTTATTTGTGTTCAGGTTTCTAATTCCGAGTGTGTAAAAGTCTATACTACTCTTATTCATAGAGAAGATGCTATGAATCTATATGGATTTATTAGTAAAGAAACTCGTGATATTTTTCAAATTCTACTTTCAGTATCCGGCGTTGGAGCTAAAATGGCTCTCGCTTTACTTAATGAGTTTGACGTATGTGATTTAATATCCTTTGTTATTGATGGTAACTTTAAGGAGCTTACTAGAGCAAAAGGTGTTGGACCTAAGCTTGCGCAAAAAATTATTCTCGAACTTAAAGATAAGCTTATGAAAACTGAATTACCAAGAAGTACGACAACAACACTTCCTCAAAGTCAAGCAATTGCTGATACTCAGTCAATCATGCTTTCTTTGGGGTATGACGATAAAGAGATTGAAGATGCCCTCTCTAAGATTATTCCAACAGTAGAGGACGATTCAAATCCAGAAGAACTATTAAGGAAGGCTTTAACATGTTTATCAATGTAAACTATTGTAAATATTTCTTCTCGGATAAGCAATTTTTATTTTGAGGAGTGTTGATATTAACGTAAAGGAAATTTTTATGAATTTCAGTATCACAAAATTTAATATCAACAAACCGATAGTTACTTTTAGAAGTAGCGATAATAAAAAATTTAAAAATCAACCAATAAAAACTCAACCAATGTCAAATGATAAGTTCGAAATGTCTGTGGGATATGTTAACGATACGCATGGGCAGACAAATAATATGATGAGAATCTTATCTGGTATAAGAGGAGATTTAAGGCTTTCTGCTGGGGATAATGATATTGGTGATGAAAAAAATCAAGGTGTAAGAAAAGCTACAACAACGTTTTTAAATATTGCAAGTATTAGAGCTTCAGCTTTAGGGAATCATGAATTAGATACGCATCAAAAAGATTGTGTTGAAGCGATTGATAAATTTAATGGAGATTTTCTTTCAATAAATTATAAAAAAGATCCATTAAATACTCAAAACCAAGATGATGTGGAGAAATTAGGTAGAGCAGATTTAGATAAACATTTGAAAAAATCTACTATCGTTGAAGTAAAAGGGGAAAAAATAGGCTTGATTGGAGCTTCTCCAATGGATATGTTTGAAAGATTAACTCATCCAAATTACTATTCAGATAGTCATATGGATTCTTTAGAGGAGACTTTTGCTCAAATTCAAGAAGAAATTAATAAGTTTAGAGAACAAGGCATAAATAAAATTATTTTAGTTTCACATCTAGGAAATAAGCGTGATAAATTAGCGGCAAAAAACATTGATGGTATTGATGTAATTATTGGTGGGCATTCGCACGAGTTATTAGAAGATATAAAAGAAGGTGTTAATTTATTCTATTCAAAATCTGGAGAGCCAGTTATAATGACTCAGGCTGGCAAAGATGGTAATTATTTTGGATTGCTTAATTTAACTTTTGACAAAAATGGAATTATAACAAAGGCACAAAATAATCTTGGACAATCAGGAATTTTTTATAAAAATATGATTAACCAATATCTTTTCAATAGCTACATGGGAAAACCAGAAGTTGTAGGATACGTTAGAAAAGCTCCACCACCTCCAAAATCTTTAGTGGAAGAAAATCCTCACGCAAATTTTGTCTGCGATGTTATGAGAGAAGAAACTGATTCTGAAATCGCACTGTGGCAAAACGCCGGAGTGAGAAATTATTTCCATAAAGGAGAACTAGATTCTAGTGATGTTAAAGATATGGCACCTTTCTTAGATTATGTAGTAGAAGCTAATGTTTCAGAAAAGAAAATTGTTGATATGTTTAAAAACGCAGTTGAATGTAGCTATTTATCATCTGCGAAGAAGCCAGGACTAATTGCGGTTTCTGGATTAAAGTATACTGTCAACCCTGAAGAAGGTAAATTAGTAAGTATGACCTTTATAGATAAAGAAGGAGAAGAACATGAAATTGATGTTGAAAATCCTTCTGAGACTAAAACTTATAAAGTTGTTGCCGATGAGTTTTTAATGTCAGCTGGAGCGGATTTTAAAATTTTAGCTACCGAAGAAGAATACTTAAAATGTCACAAGTTTGATAAAGATTTTTTAGTTTGTCAGTATCTCAAAAAGCATAAAGAACCAATAGTAATTAATCATTATGGACGAATTGAGTTTGATTCAGAAGAAGATGAAGATTAGTATTGGCAAATTTTATTTTTACCAGTTTTAATATATAAAAAGCAGGAAATCATGGATTTAAAAATTTCATTACCCAAAATAAATAGTACCCAATTAGCATTTAAAAAAGCGTCAGACACTATTCCTGCAAAAATCGAAAAGACTCCTAATGTAGATACTTTCGAAATGTCTATTGGATATGTTAATGATATTCATGGACAGACTAATAATATGATGCGTATTTTATCGGGTATTAAAGGAGATTTAAGGCTTTCTGCTGGTGATAATGATATTGGAGATGAAAAAAATAAACAAGTACATAAAGCGACTGTAAAATTTTTAAATGTTGCTAAAATTGATGCGACAGCGTTAGGTAATCACGAATTTGACACTAAGCAGAACGACTTTGTTCAAACTGTAAAGGATTTTAAAGGTTCAGTTTTATCAGCAAACTTTCAAAAAGATAAATTAACTGTCCAAAATCAAGATGAAGTTGAAAAGCAAGGACGAGCTGATTTAGATGATTATATTAGAAAATCTAAAATTGTTGAAGTAAAAGGTGAAAAAATAGGTTTAGTTGGTGCATCGCCTGTTGACATGTTTGAAAGAGCTACTCACCCAGAATATCATAAAGATTGTCATGTAGATACTTTGTATGAAACAGTTGAAGATATTCAAGAAGAAGTTGATGAATTAAGAGAAGAAGGGATTAATAAAATCGTTCTTTTATCACATTTGGGTCATAAAGTTGATAGAATTGTAGCTCAATGCACTGAGGGAATTGATGTTATTGTTGGTGGTCACACACATGAATTAGTTAAGGATATTAAAGAAGGTGAAAATTTACTTTTCTCAAAGAGTGGAGAACCAATAATACTTACAGAAGCTGGACGTGATGGCAAGGCTTTTGGATTATTGAATTTAACCTTTGATAAAAATGGAATAATCACAAAAGTGCAAAACAACATGGCTGAGACGAGTGAGTTCTATAGAAACATGATTCATCAACATATTTTTGATGAAATTTTAGGCAAACCTGAAACAATTGGTTATATTAAAAAAGCTCCAATACCACCGTCAACTTTGATTGAAGAAAACCCACATGCTAATTTTATGTGCGATGCAATGCGTTATGAGCTAGATACAGATGTTGCAGTTTGGAACAATGCGGGTCCAAGAAACTTTTTCCACGAAGGGGTGATAAATTCTCGCGACATAAGAGATATTGCACCTTTTAGAGATGGAGTTTCTGTTGCCAATGTCTCAGAAGCAAAAATTGTAAATTGGTTTAAAGAAGCGATTGAAAAATCTTATAAATCACCAGGTTATAAACCAGGATTAATAGCTGTTTCTGGATTAAATTATACAGTTGATTCAAAAGCTGGCAAACTTGTAGGTATGAATTTTGTTGATAAAGATGGTAGAGAACATCCAATTAATGTTAATAACCCAAGTGATGAAAAAACTTATAGACTTGCTACAGATTCTTTTATGATGTCTGCAGGCGCTGACTGGGGAGTTTTAGCTAAAAAAGAAGATTGCGAAAACCATATAGAATGTAAGGATTTTTACGCTTGTGAATACATAAAACGACTCGACAAGCCTATTGAAATTAATCAAACAGGTCGAATTAAATTTGTATAATGTATCTAAAGCTCTATTATGCTATATCTTTTTTCTGCTTACAAATAAAATCTCTAAGCTTGCTAGCTAAATAAACGGAAACGCATGTTATAATAGCAGTTGAAGCATAGCTTATCATAAAAATTTTATGGTTTTTTTTTTAACTTTTTATTAACAAATTTTACAAAAAAAGAAAGGGCATAAATGCCCTTAAAAATGGTAAGTATATAAAATTGTAGACTAATTTTTATTTAAGCTAACAGCTTTTCATCCGTGAAAAACCGTATAGCTTATTGTATATAATTCAATAAACTCATATTCATACTGGCAGATGCTATTTGCATACTTGCTTGATAAGCATATTGAGCGTTCATCCATTGAGTTATTGCAGTAGCATAATCAACATCTTGCACTTGAGATAAATATGAAGTCAGATTTTCAGTGTTTGTTTCTAATGTTGAACTTGTCATGTCTAATCTATTAGCAACGCCACCGAATTTTGTTTGTTCCGTTGTTATCGCAGTTAATGAATCTGCAAACATATCTAAAGTTGCGTTCATTTTTTTGTAGCCTTCTTCGGTTTCGCCATCAAGTACTTTTTGAATAGAATTACTTAAACATTTCAAAGCTCCTAAAACACCAGAATAATCACCTTTTTCTTCTAGTTGATCAACATTACCTGTATAAACTGCGCCGTCGCTATCTACATAGGCATAGTATCCTGAACCATCAGCTTTTTCTGTTAAATTAGCCTCTGTTCCATTAAAAGGTGTGCCATCTTTGTATTCAAATGAGCCATCAGCTTTTTTTACAACTTCTTTTTGAATAATTTCTTTTTTATTTTCATCTAAGAAAATAAGTTCATCATTTTCAGTTTTAGCTTGGCCATCTTTATACCAACCAAAAACCTTATCGCCAGTTGTATTAATTGTTTCAAAAACTCCATCGGCAACTTCTGTTTGACGCGCATAATTCGGATTATCTTGAGATGTCCCATTATAAATAATTTCACCTTTTTCGTTAACAGTATATGTTAAAGTTTTTGTATTTGCTCCAGAAAAAATGTAATTATCATTGTATTCAGTATTTGCTAAGTCTATCATTGTCTTAGTAATTTCATCAATTTCAACTTTTAGAGCTTTTAATGAACTATCAGTATAAGTTTGGTTGTTAGCTTGTACGGCTTTATCCCAAGCTTCTGATAGATAACCATTAGCTAAATCTAATAAATCGTCAAGCGCATTTAATTCAGCAGAAGCCATGCCAACATTTTGTGTAAATGTTTCAATTTGGCCTAATTGTTTTGATGTATTAAGGATATTAACAGATGCAATTGGATCATCAGATAAACTAATTACACTTTTACCGGAAGATAATTGTGCAGTAAGCTTATTGAAGTTCGCTTGATTCATTTTCATATCCGCTACTAATTGCGCATATCTTGATGCTGAAGAAACTCTATCTACCATTTATTAGCCTCCTAGTGTCATTAATACATCTAAACATGAATTACAAGTATTGAATACTTGTGCTGCTGCTGAATAAGCAGTTTGATATTTCACCAAATCAACTAATTCTTCATTTAAATCAACGCTATTGTTGCTAAGAATTTTATCATGTATTGATTCAACTACATTTTTTTGTGTATCAACTAATGCGTTCATATTACTTCCGCCAGCTGCAACTTTACCAAGCAAATTTGTATAATAGTCTTCTACAGACATATTACCTAAACCAGCAAGCTTTTCTGTTCTTGTTTCAAGCATAGCAACAGCATTTTGTGCATTACCAACTGCGGCAGAATTTTCTTTTAAATAATTTGGATCATCTGAATAAGCACAAGCAATATTCCACATTCCATCACCTGATAATAAATCAGAGTTAACGGAGATATTTGCAGCTGTAATATTTTCTAATTCATAAATAGGATCTCCTGTTACAGCGTCAAACATTGGCTGATTGGTATTTGGATCAACTTTCTGAACAAAATTACCAAAGATAACATTTTTATCGTTTGTAGCAATTAATTTTCCAGTATCGTTAGGATTAATAGCGTAAGCACCTTCTTTAGTATTAAGATCATTAAACAAGTTGGCGATTGAAACAGCTATTGTATTTAGAGCATCCATTGCTTTGCCTGCATTCATACCATCAGATTCTGTATCAGTAGAATGTAGTAGACCACCTAATGAGCCACCTTGAATTATTGAATTTGCATCTGATACTATTGGAGTTACATTGCCCGATTCAGATTTAGTTACAATACTAATAACTGCAGCTTCGCGAGGTTTGCCTTCTGCAGTAATCCAACCTTCTGGATATTGAATCTTAGGGTTTTGGTTTTCACAGAATTGTTTTGCAGTTTGAATATCTAATTCGCCAACAACTTTTGCTCCTTTAACCATTGCCTGGCCACCGACATATACAGTTACAGAACCGTTATGAGCATTTTCTTCTATATCAATATCAACAAACTGAGCTATGTCATTAAGAATCATATCCCTTTGATCAAGTAAATTATTTGCTTGTAGTGTGCCAGTTTGCGTAACTTGAAGCGCTTTGTTTACTTCTGCTAGTTCTTCTAATTTATCATTAAAAATACTAAATTCACTGTATATTTTAGAAGCTTCTAAAGAATCGATATTTTCACCGTCCCCAAGAGATTTTGAAGTTAACTCTGTTAACTGATTGCTTTTTGCATTTAATGTAGCTGTTAAAGTTTTTGCGGATTCAATAAAATTAACTCTCGCAGTAGAACTTGCAGGATATTCATTTAAATTGTTAACGGCTTCATAGAAACTTGCTAATGCACCAGAAATACCCTCGCCTTCTAGATCATTAAAAATATCTTCTAAATCTCCGAGGTTTGCTAATTGAGCTTCATATCCTTTTAGTATTGAAAGTTGATCTCTATAATAGTTGTTTAAGTATGAGTCATTATAGCGCATGATATTAGCAATCATTACACCACCATTAGCTCGAACTTGAGCTTCTGTGCTGTCACCTATGGCACCCGCAATATTACGTGTTGCTAGATTAACTTTTTGTTTAGAATACCCTTCTGTATTCATATTTGCCACGTTATGTGAAACGACACTAATCGCAGATTCGTTTATTGTTAGTGCGTTTGATGACATATTTAGTGCATTGAATAAGCTAACCATTGTTTACCTCATTGTTGTTTTGTAGTTCCGTCTAAAGAAATTTATATTTCTTCGTTTATGGTCCACATGTTTAAATCTTGTGTGTCTGTTGTTTTGCCTGCTCCGTTGTAGTTACTTCCTTGAGGAGCGAACGCGTTTATGATTGTTTCCAACATCTTATTGGTAATAATCATTCCATGTTTAATCAATTCCACATTTTGATTATTTAATAACGCTAATTGGTCAAAATTGTTACAAATCTTTACTTTTCTTAACATTAGAGCTTCTTTTAGCTCTAGTTCATGTGCCTCTGCAAGCTCGATGAAATCTGACATTGAGCCATCTTTGCCAAGTAGGTCCATGGAGGCACTTTTTCGCATGTTGTTCAGCTTAACAATTACGTCATTTTGAGCCAAAATTTTGTTATCGACAACTCCAAGATCATCAGATTTTGCTTTTTTTAATAAATCTCTTTTTTCTTCAAATAGATCTTTTAATTTTTCGTAAGCTTCGATTTCTTTATCTAATATGGATATTAATTTTTGAAACTTTTCTTTCATAAATTTCCTTTAAATTTTCTTGATCACTTGGTCATTTAAACACCTGATCACTTTATCTAGAATAGATACTTAACAAATCTGTTGAAAATACCTTCGTTTTGGCTTCTAGAGATTGAGCCTCTACCAGATAAAGCAAATTGTAGATTTGATACGTTATAAGAATAGATTTCACCATTTACATTTAACCAACGAGGGTCTACTACACCTGTTACAATAAAATCCATTCTTTCATTTCCATTAACAATTGTTTTCTTACCTTGCACAGAAAGATTCCCATTTGGAAGTTGCTGAACTACTTGGCAAGCTATTTTATCACCCAACTTCATTGCTCTTGAACCGACAGCAGAATTTGAGACCTCATTAGAACCGCCGAAACCATCTGTCCCTTTTAAAGAAAGGCCAAACCATTTATTTAAAAACGTTGTAAAAGTATCAACTGTTGTTGAAGATTTTTCAGAAGAATAAGCTAAATTATCATTTAAAGTGATATTTTCATCCATAATTATTGAGATTAAATCTCCAATTTGACGTGCTTGCACACCACCAAAAAGAGAACGTGGAACACCTTGATAATGTTGTTGAGCACCTAGTGTAAACAAAGATTCAGCTTGCACTGACGGTACTGCTAGTATTGTCATTAATATTAAAGTTGATACTATTAATTTTTTCATAAAATTTCCCCAAGTTAATCAAGCATTGCTTGAAAAATTATACTTACCGTTCAAAAATCCCTTTTAGCAGAGAAACTCTGCAATTACACTTCTACCGTACATTAGACCGTACTTAATGTCATCATCCGAAATATTGAATTCTCCGACATATTCAGCACATTTTCTAATATCTGTTACATCTACTCTTTCAAGTAAACTTTTAGGAGCAGCTTTTGTTCCGTCACTTGTTTTATCAATTACGGATTCTTGATTTTCTTCAACAGGTTTGTTTAACAAATTTGCACCTGTTTTAAGAGCGTTTACGGCTGAAAATCTTTGTACATTATTATTTTGTCCTACTGATGATAACATATTTTCCCAGTGATTAAGTGACTAAGTGAACAAGTGACCAAGTCAATTTGGTTTTTTGCTTTCTTAATCTATCTCTTTCACTTTCTCCTTTCTTTTCTTGATCACTTGGTCACAGACCGCTTGATCACTATTTAGTGTATTTTTCCATTTGTTTATAAATTTGACTAGCCATTCCGATACTTGAGCGAGGATTGCTTGCCATATCGTGACCGATTTGTTGATATACAATTGATTTAAATGTATCCACATATTGAGATTTCTCTCCAAATAAACCATTTTCTCTATCAACTGTCTTATCCATTTCTGTAAGCATTTTTGTAATAAAAATTGCTTCAAATTCTTCTGCAGCTTTTTGTAACTGTGCTTTTGAGTCTCCTGATTCTTTAATTCGGTTATATAAAACTTGATCTGAGTTTACAACTTGTGCGTTCTTCAAATCGTGTTTTATTAAATCTAAACTTGGTGTCGAAAAATCCATATTTCCCCAGTGATTAGGTGACTAAGTGAACAAGTGACCAAGTCAATTTTGGTTTTTGTTTTCTTAATCTTCCTTTCTCACTTTCTCCTTTCTTTTCTTGATCACTTGGTCACTGACCTCTTGATCACTTCTAAATTATTATCAACTCTGCTTGTAAGCTACCAGATTTTTTCAATGCTTGAAGTATTGAAATCAAATCAACAGGAGCAACTCCTATAGAATTTAATGCTCTTATTAAATCGTTTAAGTTGCTGTTTGCAGGCATTTCGACCAAACTGCCAGGTGTTTTATTGATTGTTATATCTGCATTCTCAAATCCAACAGTTGCACCGTCTGCAAATGCGTTTGGCTGAGAAACTTCATTTGTTGTAGATACTGTAACTGTAATATTACCGTGCGCAACAGCAGCTGGCAGTAATTTAACATCTGCACCAATTACAACAGTACCAGTTCTTTCATTTACAACAACTTTAGCTTTTTCTAAAGTTGGAGCCACCTCAAGATTCTCAAGTAATGAAATAAATGTAATTCTATCATTTATAAATTTTTGAGGAATCATAACTCTTACAGAACTACCGTCTATTGCTTGAGCTGGAGCAAGAGCTGAAACCGTATTAGCGATTCTCGAAACAAGAGTATAATCTGATTTATCTAAACATAAAGTGATAGAATTTTCATCACCAATTTCTGTATAAATATCACGTTCAATAATCGCGCCACCAGGGATTCTACCAGATGTTGTAATTGCTGTTCTAGCTGAAGATCCACCAGCAATTTTATTAATACCACCAACAGAAAGCGGGCCTTGTGCTACTGCAACTGCTTCACCGTTTGGTGCTTTAAGGATTGTTTGAACAAGTACCCCGCCTTCTAAGCTCTTAGCATCAGCAATAGCTGAAACGGTAACATCGATTTTATCACCGTTTTTAGAAAAAGGAGGAACAGTTGCTGTTACGATAACCGCAGCTGAAGCACCTTTTTGGATGTAGTTTTCTTGCTCAATTACAGTCCCCAAGTTTCTTAATAACATTTTGTTAGTAATCTGAGTTGAACGAGAGTTGTCACCTGTTCCTGGAAGACCAACAACTACACCATATCCAACAAGTTGGTTTTCTCGAACACCTTTTATATGTGTTAAGTCCATAATTCTTACTTTTGCTTCGATAGCATTAGCAGGAATTAGTCCTGATATCATTATTAATGTTAGTATGCTTGCTAATATTTTTTTCATATACTTACCTCTGGTTTCAGTGACCAAGTGATCAAGTGATCAAGTGACCAAGAAATATTAAATATTTACTAAAACTCTGTTTTCCCCAATTACTTTTCCTGTATAAACCTTTTTATAATTTTTATTTTCAACATTGATGTAATCTCCAGTCATTCCATCTGCGAGAGCTGTTCCGTCGATTGTAATCATTACCGCTCCGTTTGATACAAAGAAAATTCTTACTTCTCCATTTCTTAATACATCAGGTTTCATTTTTACAAATCTTTTATCAATTACTTCACCTTTTTGAAAAGCTTTTTTGGCAGACATTTCTTTATTAAGAACTTTTTCTGATAAAACATAATCAATTTTTTGAGAAACATCAATTTTTTTAACCAAAGTAGCTTCTCTTGTAATTGTTTGCTCTCTGTTTATGAAGTCTGCTGCAACTAAGACTTCTTTATAAACACTTGTTTGTGTAGGTAAATTTAGAGTTCTGACATAAGCATTATTTACATAAATATCTACCCTTTTGATGTCACGAGGAACAATTTTATCAGCTCCTTGAACTATTTTATAAGTTACCTTCCCGTCTGGTAACTGAAGTTCTGCAAATGGGGTTGCTGTTATTTTTACTTCAACTTCAGCATTTGTATTTTTTTTGTAGATTGCTTCAAGTTGATTAGCGATCTGACTTTTAATTTCAGCAGAGCTGACTATTTGTGCATCTGCTGGTGCTGCTATTAACAATATTGCTATAGTAATCAAGTGACCAAGTGACCAAGTGACCAAGTGAATTGTATTATTTTTCACTTGCTCTTGTTTTTTAATTGTATTTTGTATGAAACTTTTAATCACTTTTTTAACCTCTTGATCACTTATTCACTGAATTCTTGATCACTGTTTAAGACATATTATTAGTTAACTGCAAGATGTTGCTTGAAGAGTTAATTAACTTCGAATTTGATTCAAATGCACGTTCTGCTTTAATTAATCCAACAAGCTCATCAACAATTTGAACGTTAGAGCCTTCTAGCATACCTTGTTGAATCAACCCTAGCCCGTTTTGTCCAGGAGTATCTTGAACAGGGTTTCCTGAAGCTTGAGTTTCTTTGTACAAATTATGCCCAATTGATAACAAG
Source organism: Candidatus Gastranaerophilaceae bacterium (assembly GCA_045645765.1). Lineage (GTDB taxonomy): Bacteria > Cyanobacteriota > Vampirovibrionia > Gastranaerophilales > Gastranaerophilaceae > CAG-196. The sequence continues at coordinate 2,360 of JAZRJK010000078.1, read as the reverse complement.
CCTGATGGGTTTTGGAACTTTACTAATTGCAAAGATCCAACGATTGATTGTTGAGTTTGTCCAGGTAAAGTTACTGAAATATTACCATCTTGTGTAATTGTAACTTCTGTAGCATCACGTGGGATTGATACAGATGGCTGAATTAATAAGCCATCGTTGGTACAAAGTTGTCCGAGTGAATCAACTTGCAAACATCCATCACGAGTATATGCAAGTGAACCATCTTCTTTCATAACTTGCAAAAAGCCTTCACCCTCGATTTCAATATCAAGTTGACGACCTGTAGAAATTGCTACACCTTGAGTGAAAACACGAGTTGTCGCTGCTGTTTTAACCCCAAGTCCAATTTCCAAGCCAACTGGCTGATAAGTTCCTTGGTTCATTAATGCTCCTGGAGTTCTAGTCGCTTGAGAAAGTAAATCTTGAAATTCGATTCTTGATTTCTTGAACCCAGTTGTGTTTACGTTAGCTACGTTGTTTGCAATAACATCAAGGTAATTTTGTTGTGCAATCATACCTGTTGCTGCTGTTGTTAGTGCTCTTAACATAATTTGTTTCTCCTATTTAAGTCTTTAAGTTGCTAAGTTCTTTATGTTCGCTTCGCTCATAATATTTGTAATGAACTTAACGCCTTAACTTCTTGTAATTCTACCAACAGACACTGCTGTTCTTAGTAGATCGTTATTTGTGCTTACAACTTTAGTAAGCGATTCGTAATTTCTGGAAGTTTGAATTGTATTAATCATTTCCTTGATTACGCTTGAGTTTGAAAGCTCCAGCATACCTTGTTGTACTGTGAACTTTTCAGCTTTTAATTCAGGATTATTTTCTTTGTCCATTGGAACAAATCTACAATCACCTATTTCAAATAAATCTTCTTTATCAGAAAAATCATATATACCTATAGTTTGCATCGGAATTTTTTGAGTATAAGAATTCATCTCAATAGTACCGCTTTCACCGATAACTATTTCCATTCGGTCTCTCATTAGCTCAGGATCCCAATCTTCAGGAATCATTCTGATTCTTCTGTTATTTACATCTAATACATATTCGCCTTGCTTAGTTACCAAATAATCATCGTTATTAACGATGAAAGAACCATTTCTTGTATAAGACTCTTTACCATCAACATCACGAATTTTAAAGAATCCGTCCCCTTCAATCGCTAGGTCAAATTTATTTCCGGTTTTTTCTAAAGCTCCTTGAGAGAAATCATGAACATATTGATATGCTTCTGAGCCCATACTCAATGAACCTAAATATCTACTTGTATCATTTCTAAGAATTGAACCTTCTTGAGAATATACAGCAGATTGCATAACATCCTTAAAACGTAACTCACCCTTTTTAAAACCAACAGTATTTACGTTCGCTAAATTATTAGCGATTCTATCATTCATATCCATAAGAGCGACCATTCCTTTTGCCGCAGATTCTAAACCTCTTACAATCATTAGTTCGCTCCTTTATATGTGTCATACTTACTTAAAACTTTTTTTACATAGTTTTGGGTTTCAGCGTACGGAGGTATGCCACCGTATTTTTTTACAGCATTTGGTCCTGCATTATACGCAGCAAGTGCCAAAGATTTGTCGTTCCCAAATCTATCCATTAGACCCTTTAGGTATTTAGTTCCACCTTGAATATTTTGCTCTGCGTCATATGCATCCGTAACGCCTAAACCTTGTGCAGTGGCAGGCATTAATTGCATTAGTCCCATTGCTCCACAATGAGATGTCGCTTTTGGATTAAATCCAGATTCTTGGTTGATTACTGCTTTTACAAAATCTTCATCAAGACCATTTTTATCAGCATATTTAGTTATTAAATTATCAATTTCACTTCTTGAAACAGAATTCGGATTTTTCTTGTTTTCTACAGTTGTATCAAGGATTTTTTGGAAATCAGCATCAGGCTTTTGTATAAACGAATCTAACGATTGAATTCTACTTTCAATCGCAGTAATACGTTGTAACGCTATATCTAAGCTCGAAAGCTGCACCTTCCGCTCTCCTTTAGTCTATTCTGTTTCTTACCATTTTATTTGTGAACTATACTATTTAGGTATAACTCACCCCAAGTCTACATTAGTAGTGTAATATATATGTATTAGCTCAAACATCGACCAAAAGATTTAAATTTGCAAACATAAATAGACCATATGGTCTATAAGATGATATTAAATACATAATATTTATTATAGATAGTAGTTTCTTTTTAGTTACTTGTTACTTTCTTGTACCGACAAGAAAGTAACCAAAGAAACTCTCCGAGCTCGATTTACGTTCACTAATCAATTGTAAAGCTCAACTTAAGCGACTGAACTCCCTCTCTTGCTCACTCGCGTTGAACGGGCA
>JAZRJK010000077.1:0-3913 GCA_045645765.1 Candidatus Gastranaerophilaceae bacterium | reverse complement strand
GTTTTCATGCTGTTTTGAGCAATTAAGCTTGAAAGGTTGGTGTTAATGCTTAACATTTTTTACACCTCACTTCCAAGTTTTTCGTGCGCACACAAAGTTGAAGGCAAGAGCTTTTTTACATCCGACTCACAAGATTCTTGTGCGCTTATAAGCTTAAAGGTAAGGGCTTTTAGCCCCCCCCCCCGAGCTAGAAGTCGCTCTCCAAGCGGGTTTTGAAGGTTCGTACTTTTATCGCTGGACAGCCCAATATCCAAAGAGTTTTTGTGCAATAAATTGCACCCTACAAGATTAGAATATGCGCAGGGTAATATTCCACAAACCTGTTGTGGCGACGAATCACATATTCTAGGGTTTTCTCGTCTTCTTATTTTGATCAAAATTCGTCCTAAACTAGATACATTTCCATTATACTTTCTAAATTCCACATTTTTAGAATTAATAACGATATTTTATATAAATTGTTACATATGTTTACAAAAATAGCCTCAAAGTTAATAGGCATAATAATAAGGAGAAACTCTTTATGTTACAAAAAGTTTACAAACTTTTTGTAATTTTATCATAATTGATATACTTACTTTTTTATGTTAATTATTAGTTATGAAAACTATTGCAATAATACTAGCTTCTGGAATTGGAGCAAGGCTTGGATTAGATATTCCTAAACAATTTTATGAGATTAATGGAAAAACTGTTTTAGAGCGTTCCATTATTGCGTTTCATTCTAATGAAAATGTAGATGAAATAATTGTTGTATCACATCCGGATTATATTTTAAAAGTAGAAGAAATTGTTAAAAATGGATATTACAAAAAAGTTTCTAAAATTATATCTGGTGGAAAAACAAGACAAGAGAGTTCTTATAATGGAATAAATGCAATTATTGATGAAAAAGCAAAAGTGCTGATTCATGATAGCGTAAGACCTTTTGTATCAAAACAAATTATTGATGATTGTATTAATGCGCTCGATAACTATAATGCAATTGATGTTGCAGTAGAATCTTCTGATACTATTATCGAAATTGATAAAGAAAATTGCGTTAAATCAATTCCACAACGTAAGTTTTTAAGACGAGTTCAGACTCCACAAGGATTTAAGTTGCAAGTCATAAAAAAAGCTCACGAATTAGCTTCTCAGAAAAAAGACTTATCTTTTACCGATGATTGTGGACTTGTTCAAGAATTTCAACTTGCGAAAGTAAAAGTTATTGAAGGAGATGAAAATAATATAAAAATAACTTATCCTTCTGATATAAAATTAGCTGAAAATATAATAAATGTTTGTGATAAAATTTAGGTATCACAAATTTTAAGAGAGGAAAACTATGGAAACAAAGATAAAGATTGAAGATTTGCCTACAGTTTATGACGCAAAATCTACTGAAGAAAAAATGTATAAATTTTGGGAAGATGGCGAATATTTTAAAGCTAATGCGCAATCTACAAAACCGCCTCATACAATTGTAATTCCACCACCAAACGTTACTGGTGTTTTACATATGGGCCATGCGCTTGACGGTACTCTTCAAGATATCTTAACTCGTTATTATAGAATGGCTGGTTATGAAGCTCTTTGGCTTCCTGGTACTGACCATGCCGGACTTGCAACTCAAAACGTTGTAGAAAGAGAAATCGCAAAAGAAGGTTTGACTCGTCATGATTTAGGGCGTGAAAAATTTGTAGAAAAAACTTGGGAATGGGCTAATGAACACAAGTCTGCAATCCTTAACCAATTTAAGCGTTTAGGAGCTTCTTTTGATCGTTCTAGAGAAAGATTTACTTTTGATAAAGGTTGCTCAGATGCTGTTAAAGAAGTTTTCGTAACCCTTTATAATAAAGGTCTAATTTATAAAGGGGCATACATTGTTAACTGGTGTCCTCGTTGTATGTCAGCGATTTCTGATATCGAAACTGAATACGAAACTGAACAAGGGCACATGTGGGAAATTTCTTACCCATTAGTTGGAGAGTCAGGTGCAATTATTGTAGCAACAACTCGTCCAGAAACAATGTTTGGTGATGTTGCTATTGCAGTTCACCCTAGTGATAAAAAGTATTCTGAATTAATCGGTAAAAAGGTTATGATTCCGCTCAGTGGACGTCAAATTCCTATTATTGCTGATGAATATGTTGATAAATCTTTTGGAACTGGTGCTGTAAAAATTACTCCTGCACACGATCCAAATGACTATGAAGTTGGTAAACGCCATAACTTCACACCAATTTGGGTAATTGATGAAGAAGGTAAAATGAAAGCTTGTGGCGAAGTGCCTCAAGATTTACATGGCTTGGATAGATATGAAGCTCGTGAAAAAACAGTAGGAATGTTGAGTTATAACAATTTCTTGTTAAGAATTAAAGATCATGAGCATAATGTCGGTAAATGTCAACGTTGTAATACAACTATTGAACCATTACTTTCTGAACAATGGTTCGTTAAAATGGAACCTCTTGCAAAAGAAGCTATTGCAGCGGTTAAAGATGGTAGAATTAAATTCATTCCAGAAAGATGGGAAAAGAACTATCTAGGCTGGATGGAAAACATTCGCGACTGGTGTATTTCTCGTCAAATTTGGTGGGGACATCAAATCCCAGCTTATTACCACAAGACAACTGGAGAAATGATTGTTGCAAAAGAAAATCCAGATCCAGCAAACTATGTTCAAGATGAAGATTGTCTTGATACTTGGTTCTCATCAGGATTATGGCCATTCTCTACAATGGGATTCCCTAATGCAGAAACAGATGATTTCAAAAAATTCTATCCAACTACAACTCTTGTAACTGGTTTTGATATTATCTTTTTCTGGGTTGCTAGAATGATTACAATGGGCTTAGAATTTACAGGTAAAGCTCCATTCTCAACTGTTTATATTCACGGTTTAATTCGTGACGAAAAAGGTCAAAAAATGTCTAAATCAAAAGGCAATACGATTGACCCTGTTCAAATTATTGAAAAATATGGATGTGATGCTTTGAGATTTACAATGACTTCACTTTGTACTTATGGTGGTCAAGATATCAAAATTTCAGACGAAAGGTTTGAGTATGGTAGAAACTTTGCTAACAAACTATGGAACGCTTCAAGATTTGTGCTTATGAACCTTGAAGGTGTTGATGATAACCCTATCGATAGGGGTAAATTAACATTGGTGGATAAATGGATACTTAATCAGTTGAATGAAACTGCTAAATTAGTTAACGAAAATATGTCAACATTCAGAATCGGTGAAAATGCTCACGCATTGTATGACTTCTTCCGTAGTGAATATTGCGATTGGTATGTTGAAATTGCGAAAATTCAACTTCAAGATCCTGAATTAAAATTGAATACTCAAAGAGTTTTAAAATATGTTCTTGATATGTCTTTAAGAATGTTGCATCCTATAATGCCGCATATTACAGAAAGTGTATGGCAATTGATTCCAGGCAATAAAGAAGAGCCTGCGATTATTGTTTCTAAATTCCCAGTTTATGAAGCTGAGCTATCTTACCCCCGTGAAGCAGAAGAAATGAATTTGGTATTCCAAACAATCACTTCACTTCGTAACGTAAGACAAAGCTTTAATATTTCGACTTCTGCAACTGTTGATGTTGAAATTAGAGCTGAAGGCAGAGAAAAAGAAATCTTCAAAGCAATTGAATCATATATCAGAAGATTAGCTAAAGTAAATAATATTTCTTACGCTGAAATGAACGCTCCTGTTCCTCCAAAGTCAGCGACAGCAGTTGTTTCTACTTCTAAACTAATCGTTCCTCTTGCTGATTTAATTGACTTGGATGCAGAAGTTAAGCGTCAAGAAAAGAAACTTGAAAAGTTGACTAACGAAAAGAATTCGCTTTTAGGCAGAATGAAAAATGAAAAATTCGTTGCAAATGCTCCTAAAGAATTGGTTGATCAAACTAATGCA
>JAZRJK010000076.1:0-3757 GCA_045645765.1 Candidatus Gastranaerophilaceae bacterium | reverse complement strand
GGACGTTCAAATTTAGTATTACAAAATGAACATAACTTTTCATTAAGTCACATTAACAAAGATGATTTATTTGCAGTTAAAATTCAAACAATTCAAGAACGAAAAAATAACAATATTATAACGAAATATTATTTATTAGATATTATTAATCCTTAAAAGTAAAAAATTATGGCATTATTTTCACAACGAAATTCTTATACACCAGAAAAAATTTTACAGATTGAATCTCTTGATTCAGAAACTCGTATTGCAATATGGAATTTATTTTATAAATATGATGAAACTGATACTGTTAAGTTTCAAAAATTTTTAAAAAAAGTTTGGGGAGAATATCTCAAATTACCATTGGATATTATACCTAGAGAAGCGTATGTACAGTACATAAGTTCTAAATTTTTAAAAGAAAAAATTATTAATGGTGATTGGTTTATAGTTTTTGACATTATAGAATTAGCACTAGAAAATTTTAACTATTTTTCTGATAAAATAAATACTCTTTTAAAAAAAGAAAATTGTGCTTATCGTATTGTAAATAATCAAATCGTAGAAATTTCAAGTCAAGAAGAAATCAATGAAATTTGTGAAGCAATGGACTACAATAGAGAAATAAAATTACATTTTGAAAGAGCTTTACAATATTATTCTGATAGAGAAAATCCTGACTATAGGAATTCTATAAAAGAATCCATTTCTGCTGTTGAAAATATTTGTAGGAACTTAACAAAGGAAAGCACGCTTGATAGAGCTATTAAAAGATTTGAAGCAAAAGGTTTATATATTAATTCACAACTCAAAGAGGGTTTAGAAAAAATATATTTTTATACAAATTCTAAAGAGGGAATTAGACATGCTTTAATGGAAGAAAGCAGAATAACAAAAGCTGATGCTAAGTTTATGCTTGTTATATGTAGTGCATTTGTAAATTATATAAAAGAAAATATAAACTAATCCTCCTTAATTGTACCAACTTTTCTGCCGTATTTGTCGTATTTTGTGATAGTGCCGTTGGAAGATTTTTTGTAGGTCGCAGTCTTTTGTCCATAGCGATTGCGTTCTACTGTTGTATTGCCTGTTGTTTTGTAGGTTGATATTTTACGACCATATTTATCTCTTACTGTATAAGAATCTGAATATGCGTAGCAAAGATTAGAGAAGATTAATAAAGATAAAACAATGCTTAAAAACTTTTTCATAGTTAATTACTCCTATGTTTATTAAACGACTTTGAACAAATTAAGTTCATTTTTACCACATACCACCATCTGTATCATCTTCAAAAATTTCTTTTTCTCGTTCTGATAAATACATATCGTGAGATAGATTTTTTGATTCAAGTTCTAAAATTTTGGCATCGAGTTGTTTTTCTTCATCACCTTTATACTTTTCATATAAACGTTCTTCTGAATCCCAATATGGTAAATATCCTCTCTGAAAGCCATGTTCACGTTCTAGCTTTTCTAGTTTTTCACGTTTCTTTTTAATCCTAGTTGCTTTGTCATCAAAAAATAAACTAGCAAATCCGTTTTCTGTTTCATAAGATTCATCTGAATTATTAATTTCTGATTCAGCTTGTTCCATTTCTTCATCAGATAAAACATCTTGGTAAAACTCTCTTGTAGTCATAGACTCTTTTAAATCCATAGAATTGAGGTTATCACGCATTTCTTTCATGGCTTCTTTTAAGAGAGCAAAATCAACTTGTTTAAGTTCAGCACTAAATTCTGCTGAATCAAGTTGAGCAAGCTTATCAATAGCTCTATGAAGCTCTGATTTAGTAACACTATTAAAATTTATAGAATTCAAGATTACTTTACTTTTTCTATAAATTTCAACATCTATTTTTTCATCTATATCAAAATCTTTTGGCATAACTTTATCCTTTAAAAGAAAGATTTTTTACTGCGAGGTTTTCTCGTTTTATATCTAGAGTTTTTAGCCCCTTTAGATCCAGATCCTCCTGTTAATGCAGAAAAGAATAAGCCTACACCACCAACAATAATATCTGCTAAAATATCATCTCCAGTTTTTTTCTTTTTAGCCATAACCATATCCTTCTATACTTGTTGTTCTTCCATAAGTTCATTTTTGATACTTATATTATCGATGTATTTTAATAATTTTGCAATTTCTCTTTGTGGATTTTTAAACCAATCTGTTGACCAGATTCTATAAATTTTCCAACCCAAATTTTCTAAAACTTGTTGTCTTAAACGATCTCTATCTCTTGCAGTTGCACTTGAATGATAACTAGCACCATCACATTCAATACCTAAAATAAATTGCCCAGGGTTTTTAGGATCTCTAACTGCTAGGTCAATTTTGTATCCAGAACAACCAATTTGTGTTTTTATATAATGTCCTGCTTCTCTTAGAGCATTACAAACTGCTTCTTCAAATGGAGAGTCAAAATGATCATCAATTTCAGTTGTTGTATTTGATAATAATGCAACTTCTCCTTTTTCTGCGAATTCTAAGTATTGTTTTAATAATGCTACACCTCTAGAATCTGTTTTATCTAAATTAAAATCAACGTATCTAATAGCACTAAATATCTCTACTTTATATCTAGCCCTAGTAATCAAAACATTCAAACGTCTTTCACCACCATCGGAATTTAATGGTCCAAAGAACATCGATAAAACACCATTTTGATTTTTAAAATATCCCATACTAATCATTATTACATCACGTTCATCCCCTTGAACTGATTCTAAATTTTTAACAAAGAATGGTTCTTTTTTATTAGTGTTAAAGAATTCAGCACAACTCCTATCTTCATTTAATAAATTAGCAATTTCATCTTCTATTAAATCCTTTTGCTTAATATTAAATGTTGCAACACCTAGAGAATAGTTTGGGAATTTTTTAGCATGTTCAATAACAGCTTTTGCAACAATTTTAGCTTCTTCTAAGCGAGCATTTGCATCTGTACTTTGAGAATTTTCATGATAATGCCATTTAATACCCATCTCATCAGAAGTTTCTACGGAACTTGGAAAAGTATAGAGTTCTTTATATAAATGTTTATTTGAAAATGCTATAAGATGTTCATCTCTGCTTCTATAATGCCACTTCAGCATGCATTTTGGGAAACCAGAACTTGAGCATTCATCTAAGATACTATCTAAATCTTCTTTTACAAAATTTTCATCATTTTCATCTTCAAATATTTCTTCAGAAGGTTCTGTTACAGTCTTAAAGAAAGAAGTTGGTGGCATTTGTTGTGAATCACCAGCAACAATAAGTTTTTTACCTCTAATAATTGATCCTATACAATCTTCTGTAGTCAATTGACTTGCTTCATCAAAAATAACATAATCAAAAGAAAACAACTCTGGATCTATTAATTGCGAAACTGTTAGTGGACTCATCATTAAACAAGGTTTTATTTTTAACAATAAGTTTGGTAACATTCTTATTATTTGTCTTAATGATTTTCTTAGTCTTTGTAATTTTCCTTCTCTTTCTAAACTAACAACTTCTTTTTTATAGTCATTTTTACCATTTACCATGTTAGTATATAATTTTTGAACTAATCTTGATCTTGCTGAATTAATAAGTGCTTTATCTAAGTTTTTAAATTGTGAAACTAGTTCATTATGTTGAGTTGAATCAAATCTTCTTAAAATATTACTTCTTTGATAAACAAAATCATTTAACCATACTCTTAAAAACTGTATTTCAAAAACTGTATCAATTAAATCTAAGTCAATATTATTATGCAAAAATTTAGCATAGAATATGTCTAAATTCTCTT
>JAZRJK010000075.1:0-51308 GCA_045645765.1 Candidatus Gastranaerophilaceae bacterium | reverse complement strand
ACTTTTATCGCTGGACAGCCCAATATCCAAAGAGTTTTTGTGCAATAAATTGCACTCTACAAGGTTAGAATATGCGCAGGGTAAAATTCCACAAACCTGTTGTGGCGACGAATCACATATTCTAGGGTTTTCTCGTCTTCTTATTTTGATCAAAATTTGTCCTAAACTAGATACATTTCCATTATACTTTCTAAATTCCACATCTGCAGGATTTCTAACGCTAGTTACAACAAATTGTTACATATGTTTACAAAAATAGCCTCAAAGCCAATAATAGCAATGTTTTAAAAACGAGGGTTTGTTACAAAATGTTAAAATTATAAAAATGATAAATAAAAATATAACTTAAAAAAGAAAAAGCTATGAACGAATATCGTGCATAGCTGTTGATTAGGGATATGTGTATCGTCGTTTTTTAAGGAGTATAGGTATATACTATCAGTACTTTAAAAAAATAAAATCATACATTCTGATGATTTTATTTACAAATCTTTACAAAAAAATAGAAAAAATTTAATAAATCATTTGCAATTTAATCTTTTTTATTTTAGGATAATATTCATACGCCGATTTATTTAAGAATGTGTTCTTTCACATTCTCTCTTAAAAAGCGGTGGGGGTTAACAAAATTACTCCATAAGACAATTGAAAATTACAAAAATAATTAATATAAAGGAATCAGAACAATGGGTATCAAAGGTAAAAATGACAGAATGGTAGTTCTAGCTTGTGAAGATTGTAAAGAAAGAAACTACACAACAGTAAAAAACAAAAAGAACATTAAAGACAGATTAGAACTTTCTAAATACTGTCCAACTTGTAAGAAACATACAACTCACAAGGAAACAAAGTAACAGTGAATAAGTGACCAAGTGAATAAGTGAATAAGAAAAACTTGATCACTGCAATCTTGATCACTTCATCACTGATGTGCGTCCTTAGTTCAGTTGGTAGAACGTCGGTCTCCAAAACCGGATGTCGAGGGTTCGAGTCCTTCAGGGCGCGATTTTATTAAAAAAAGGTAATTAATTAAATGAATGACAAATTTCTAACAGTAAAAGAAGCAGTTACAACATATTTTAGAGGCGTTAGAACTGAATGGGGAAAAATTACTTGGCCCGAAAAAAACCAGGTCGTTGTAGAAACTTTTTTTGTTGTTGCTATTGTTTTTGTATTCACTGTGTTTATTTATTTTGTTGATATAATATTCAATGCAGTTTTGTCAAAAATTTAATTACAATTAATAAAGGGTAAGAATAATGAGTGAAAAAGACGAAAATCTTGTAAATGAAGAAGTTTTAGAAGAAAGCTTAGATGTAAAATCTTCTGATAAGAAAAATCAAAAACGTTGGTATATTGTTCATACTTATTCTGGTTATGAAAACAAAGTTAAAAGTAACTTAGAAAAACGCATTGAGTACATGAACATGGCTGATAAAATTTTCAGAGTTGAAGTACCTCAAAAAACAGTTACCCAAATTAAAGCTGGTAGAAAGCAAGAAAAAGAAGAAAAAATCTTCCCTGGTTATGTTTTAGTTGAAATGATTATGGATGAAGATAGCTGGTATGTTGTAAGACATACTGCTGGTGTAACTAAATTTGTAGGTTCAGCTAAAAAACCTATTCCAGCGAAAGAAAGTGAAATCAAAAAGATTATTCATAGATCAACAGCTCAAGTACAAAAAGTTGAAATGGATGTTAAAGTTGGTGAAAAAGTTAGAATCACTGCTGGACCATTCGCAGACTTTGTTGGTGATATTACAGAAGTTTACCCAGATAAGGCTAAGCTCAGAGCTATGGTTTCTATCTTTGGTCGTGAAACTCCAGTAGAATTAGAATACAAACAGATTCAAAAATTGTAGGGGTAAATATAATTTGGTATTTAGCCAAATCCCCAATTAAAGTACAAAAGACGTGGAAGGGGTCGCCCCCCGTTAGTACCACGAAAGGAGAAAAAAATGGCAAAAAAAGTAGTAGGAAAAATCAAGCTTCAAATTGAAGCTGGTAAAGCAAATCCATCACCTCCAGTTGGTCCTGCTTTAGGTCAACATGGTGTGAACATCATGGATTTCTGTAAGCAATTCAATGCTAAAACAGAATCTCAAGCTGGTTACATTATTCCAGTTGTTATCGATGTTTATGAAGACAGAAGCTTCACTTTTGTGACAAAATCACCTCCAGCTCCTGTTCTTATTAAAAAGGCATTAAATCTTTCTAAAGGTTCAGCAGTGCCTAATAAAAACAAAGTTGCAGAAATTACACGTGAGCAATTAGAAGAAATCGCTAAAATTAAAATGAACGATTTAAATGCTACAACTATGGAAGCAGCTGTTGAAATGATTAAAGGCTCTTGCAGAGCTATGGGCGTTACAGTTAAAGCTGACTAATCCCACATTCGTTATTGCGGGTAACGTAGTGACGAAAAAATCCAGTAAAGTCATGGAAACTGGACTGCCACGAGCAAAGCTCTTGCAGTGACAATATGTAAAACAATGGAAGGACTTCTAAGTCCGCTAATACCATGAAAGGAAAGAAATAAAATGTCTAAAATAACTAAAAAACAAAAGAAACTTCAAGAACTTCTTGCAGATTTCCAACAACCTGTAAGCGGTCGTGAAGCGTTAACAAAATTACAAGAAATTTCTAAAGAAGTTGCTAAATTTAACGAAACAGTTGAATGCCACATGAGATTAGGTATTGAAGTTAAACACGCTGATCAACAAATTAGATCAACTGTTGTTCTTCCAGCTGGTTTAGGTAAAGATGTTCGTGTTTGCGTTATTGCAAAAGGACCAAAAGTTAATGAAGCTAAAGACGCTGGTGCTGAATTCTACGGTACTGAAGACATCATTGATAAAATCGCTGGTGGTTGGTTTGAATTCGATACATTAATTGCAACTCCAGATTGTATGGGTATGTTAGGTAAACTTGGTAAAGTTTTAGGCCCTAAAGGTTTAATGCCAAACCCTAAAACTGGTACAGTTACTCTTGATGTTGCAAAAGCTGTTAAAGATGCTAAAGCTGGTAAAGTTGAATTCAGAGCTGACAAACAAGGTATGATTCACTGTCCTATCGGTAAAGTTCAGTTCAGCAACGAAGATTTAGTTAAAAACTACGGAACTTTAGTAGATGCTGTGTTGAGAGCAAAACCTGCTGCAGCAAAAGGTACTTATGTTAAGTCAATTTATTTGACTACAACAATGGGACCAAGCATCAAGATCAATTCTAAAGATCTTCAAGCTGAAGTTAAAGAAATTGTTGGTTGATATTTATAGCTGGTCTTGAGGCCAGCTTTTTTTTAGGGTCGCTTTTGTTAATGCAAGAGCGACCCTTTAAATTTATACACATGCAGGCTTGCGCTTAAATATACTTAGTGTTACTATCAGCCATATAAGAGGAGATATTATTTATGAAAAAAATTCTTTTTATCATTGACAAAATTGAGCTAAAATATTTTGAATTTAATCAGTTAGTTACAAATTTTTGGTTAATAAAAGAATTCTTAGAGCAAAGATGTGAAGTTTATATTACTACTATTCAATTATTATCCTTAAAAAATAAAATTGCATATTCTAAATGCTATGAGTGCTATGAAAATAGTAATGATATTTTTTATATAAAAAATTTACTTGAAAAAGAAATTGATTCTTTTGATCTAGTAATGTTTAGACCAGATCCTCCAGTTGATATTGATTATATCAATGCTACTTACATCTTTGATTTTGTTAAAACAAAAACTATCAATTCACCAAAAGCAATAAGAAGTTTTAATGAAAAACTGCATAGCTTATATTTTTCAGAATTTATGACGAATACAATAGTCACTTCATCATATTCAGATATTAACGATTTTTTAAATTCATATGGACAAATAGTTATAAAACCTCTAAATCAATGTTTTGGTTCAGGGGTAATGTATTTGTATAAAGGAGATCCTAATACAAAAACTATAATAAACACTCTTACAAACAAAGAAACCACTTTAGTTATGGTTCAAGAATTTTTACCAGCTGTTAAGAATGGAGACACAAGAGTTTTAACTTTGGGGGATAAAATATTGCCTTATTGTATTAAAAAATTGCCAGGTAATGGTGATTTTAAATTTAATACGCATAACGATAATTATCTTATAAGATCAGAAATCCCGCAGAGTGTTTTAGCATCATTTTCACCGATTGCAGAGAAATTAAATTCCTTGGGAATTATGATGGCGGGACTTGATGTTATAGATGATAAAATTATAGAAATCAATGTAACAAGCCCTTGCTATTTTATAAAAGAAATTAATAATATTTATAATATTAACCTTGAAAAAGAATTAATAAATTATTTATTGACACCTAGCTTGTTATCCTTATAAAAATAGTGTATAATTCAATTAGATGTAGTATGGTCAGATATGAGGTCTGTTATATACTTAATAATATGAGTAGAGTTTGACAAGAAGGTTGTTAATGAAAAAGAGTATATTGATAATACTAGGTTTTATAATATTTTGTTCGACATGTGGAACTGTGTGTTCAAAATCTCGTATGAGTACTGAATTAGTAGAAGCAATTAAAACTTATAAAGCTCAGAATTATTCTGAATGTTATATGATGCTTGAAAATATTTTAAAGGAAGATAGTGGCAATGTTCTTGCTCACTATTATATGGCTATAACATCTGCTCAAATTGGAAAGAAAGAAGAAGCAATTGCAAATTATGATAAGGTTCTAATTTTATCGCCTGAAAATAATACCTTGAATAGATATGCTAAAAAAGGAAAAAGGTGTATCGAAACTCCAGATAAATGTGAAGAATCTTTATATGATTCACTAGAAGATGAATTTATTCAAGAGCGTTCCGGCAAAAATTTCTCAGAAGATGTACAAAACGATTATCAAAGATTAAAATTAGAAAACTTTATGCGTGAAATGAATCGTAGCGAAGATCTAGAAACTCCTAAATTTAAAGAATTTAAAGACTTCTCTTCATCTGCAAATCCTACGAATGATGAAATTGTTGCAGCTTTAAGAGTTTTACAAAAAGCTGGTTTTAATAACGTTTTGAAGAATGATTTAAATAATGTTGATTTATCTGTTCTAACAGGAAATCCACAACAAAATAATATGTATAATATGTTTGGTAATACTTCGATGAGCCCGCAGTTAATCCAAGCTTTGTTAACTAATAATATGGCTCAAGGTTTTTAGGAAAATTGGATTGATGAAAATTAATACAGTTAGATTTGGCGAAATTGATATTGATAAACAGCGTATTTTTAAATTCGCGTTGCCAATAATAGGTTTTAATGAACTTAAAGATTTTGTTATTTTAGATTTAAACAAAGAAAGCTTCTTTAAATGGCTTCAATCTGTAGAAGATCCTGCTTTAGCTTTTCCCATTGTTTCAGTATTTAGTATGAATATAGATTATTCTATTGATTTACCTGATAATGTGGTAGAAAGCTTGAAGATACAAAATCCAGAAAGTTTATTAGTTATGAACATAGCTTCTATTCCACAAGATGATCCACAGGGGACGACTATAAACTTGTTAGCTCCAATTATATTTAATATAGATGAAAATTTAGCTGGCCAAGTTATATTATCAGGATCTGGCTACGATATTAGTTTCCCACTTTTTAAAGAAAGAATTTAAGGTTTAAAATGTTAGTAATCTCTAGAAAAAATGGTCAAAAAATAATGATTAATGACAATATTGTCATTACAATTGTTGATGTGAGAAATGGTCAATGCAAAATTGCTATTGACGCAGATAGAGATGTTAAAATCTATCGTGAAGAAATCTATTATCAAATTAAATTAGCAAACCTAGTTGGTAAAAATACAAATTTAGAAGCTGTCGATTCCGTTTCTAATCTGTTAAAAGAAAACAAAAATCGATTAAACAATGAAATCAAGCCTACAATGGAAGCTGGCGAGATTGAATTTGAATCTGACACTAAACGTAAAAATATTATTATAAAAAAACAAAATAATACAAATATTTAAAAGGTCGTCGATGTTCTTTTTTACAAAGAATAATATTTCAGAATTTAAATCAAGAAGCATTGAACAGGGTTACTGTGCAATATTGAGCAATGATTTATTATCTGCACAAGCAATTTTTGAATCATTAGATTCTCCTAGAGCAAAATGGGGTAAAGCTTTTGTTGACATTTTATCTGGCTATATAGAAACATTTCCAACATATTTTCAAATACGTAATTTTTTAGAAATAGATTTGGACTTTCTTATAAAAAATGAAAAAAATGAATATATTGAACAATTCCTTGGATCAATTGACTTTTTATCAGACATTAATCAGGAAGTTTATAAATATGTTGCTCGTGTTATGTTTGAAAACAAGTTTTATAAAGCGAGCAGAGAATACTTAGAAAAATCAAAAAACATTTTTTATAATGACCCAGAACTACATTTCATGTACGCAAAATATTATATTAAGACAAGAGAATACGAAAAAGCAGATTTTCACCTTGATGAGTGCTTAAACGTTTTACCAGATTATTTCCCCGCAAAAGTTCTACAACGAGAAATTTCTCGATATTTGGCTTAAACCTAGATTTTTAGTATAATAATATTATGAAAAATAACAACAAAGATATTTTTGAGGGTATTAACAAACCAAATTCTATTAAAGAGAATTTTTTTCTTTTTAATAGCAAAGATTTTTCTGTCGATTCTTCTTATGTGTCAGAATCAATAAGAAGGTTAAATGACTATGATTCAAATTTGTTAGAAGAAGATGCCTACAAAGATGTTCAAGACGATTTATTTAAACTAGAATATAAAATTTCGCGTACCGAAAAAGAAATTCAGAATTTTGAAAAGCAAATTCAAGTTGCAAAAGATATAAAAGATAGTATCTTAATTGGGGAGCTTGAAGCAAGAAAAAAGATTCTTGAAGCTGAGTTAGAAGGCCTTATCATAGGCTATAATAATAAAAGTATTTCCGCAAAAGTAACAGATAAATTTTTTAATTTATTTAAACTAAGACAAAGGAAGCAAAAAACAATTTTTAATAATAATTTTTCAAATATTTCAGATTTTATACTTTCTAAAATGCCTAAACGGATATTATCTATTTTTGAATTAAAAAAATCATTAGAAAAATTAGAAAATCTTAATAATAGTGTTGATGAGTTAATGTCGATGAATATTCCTTATGGAGAAAATTATAATAAATATGATCAGCTTTCAAAATATATTATTAAAGCTAATTCTATTCAAGCAGATATAAATCGACAATTTAAAAAATAAAAAAGGTTTCATAATAAAAAAAATAACATTCGCAAAAAACGGATGTTATTTTTTTATTGTTTTAGTAAAATTTACCATACTACTTTTTCAATAAGCTCTATCTCATAACCATCAGGATCTTGTATAAAGGCAATTTTAGTACCTTTTCCATTTAAATCAAATGGTGGGTAAATATAATTATACCCAAGATTTTTAATCTTAACTGTGAAATCATCTAAAGAATTTACAGCAAATGCAAAATGTCCAAAACCAGTACCAATGTTATAACCTTCTTCTGGAGTTTCATCATTATAAGTTAATTCTATTTGACAAGTTTTATCTTTATCATTTAAAAAATATAACCAACAATCATCGAGTCTTTTTTTATGATCAAGCTCCATATCAAGAACTTCTGTATAAAATTTTAAAGATGCATCAATATCTTTTACTCTAATCATTGTGTGTAAAAATCTCATATATACTCCTTATAGGCTATCGTATAATTCTTTATATTTAAACCAGTGCTCAAATACTTGAGTCATTGAAGATGTATTCCAAGGTTTAGCTGCATAGTGTAAAAGAACGGGATTTGCTAGTGCCTCTTGAGCTTCAGTTTCACGCCCATTATATCCATATGCAGGCACAATATTGTATTTTAAAGGCAAAGAATATATCTTTCCATAACAAATATCATTAACGGTATCTTGATCAGTATAGAATGTTGATGATCGTTGTTTGTCAATGAATTTTTTTGCGATATTATCTTCTCGCATCTTTTTTAAATTCATCAACTGAACACCACCATTAAAGAATATTTCACCAGGTTTTATTTGCGGGATTCTATTGCGCATCATTGCACTACATTTATCCTCAATAGCTGCAATATAATAATTTGAAATATTAGTTGAATATAAAGACGATATATCTTGTAATGCGACTATGTCTGAATCTAAATACAAGACCTTATTTTCTTTAGTAGCTTTTGGTAAAAATAAACGATAAGAAGAAGATACTCCAAGCCAATCGTGAACGGCACCATTAAAATAAGCATCATTTATTGTAACAAATTCAAATTTTACATTACGAAGATTTTTAAGCTTTAAAAACATATCTTTTTCTGTATTTGAAAACCCATTTGATAAAATATAAAAAGTATAATCGTCATCAATGTTTGACACTGAAAGTATTGAAGCCGCAGTAACACAGGCTTGTAAAAACCAATTACGGCTTATACCTAAAGCTACATTAATTTTCATATAATCTCCTACTAAAATTATTATGTTACAATAATGTTATATCATAAAAGGAGAAAAAATGAAAAACTGTTTTGAACAAAATATATATTATGCAGATACAGATGCTTATGGTGTTGTTTGGCATGGCGCGTATTTAAGATGGATGGAAAAAGGCCGTTGTGATTTTTGTGAGGAACTTGGATTTAATCTTGTAGAACTCGTAAAACAAGATATTGCGCTTCCAGTTGCAAATATGAATGTTAAATTTAAAGCTTCTGCAAAATTAAATGATAAACTAATTGTTGAAACATGGATTTCAAAACTTACTCCAATTTGTGTTACTTTTTCTCAAACAATAAAAAATAAAGAAACTGGAGTAGTTTATATACTTGCTGATTTTGATATAGTTGCAGTAAATAATGAAGGAAAACTTTATAGAAGAATTCCTGAAATACTAAAAAATAAACTTCAAGAGGCTATGGAATAATGCAAAGATTAAATAAATTTATCGCATCATCTGGGTTTTGTTCTCGCAGAAAAGCTGATGAATATATAGAAAATGGCGATGTTGTAGTTAATGGTAGAATTGTTAAAGAACTTGGTTTTCAAGTTGGTCCTAAAGACAAAGTTTCTATAGAAGGGAAATTACTTAAACCTCAGAAAAACGAATATTATCGCTTTTATAAACCTGCTGGATACATTACAACTGCAGAGGATGAAAAAGGAAGAAAAACAATATATGACATTATTCCACCAGAACTAAAAAAATTAAAGCCAGTTGGGAGATTAGACAAAGATTCAACAGGCTTAATAATAATGACTAATGATGGTGAGCTCATTAATGAAATGACTCATCCTTCAATAAAAGTTCCAAAAGTATATTTAGTTACGATTAATGGTAAATTAACTCCTGAACACGGAGAAAAAATGTTCAATGGTTTCGAAATTGAGACAGATCAAGGTGAAAAGAAAATGGCTTATGCTCAAGTACTTCCTATTGAGCTTGGGAATAAATCTTCAATGCTTCAAGTTACATTACACCAAGGAATTAATCGTCAAATACGTAAAATGTTTGCGTCTTTAGGTTTTGAGGTAATATCACTTAAAAGAGTGCAACACGGAACTATAACAATAGAAGGTCTTAAAAAAGGTCAGATTAAATTGATGAAACCTAAACACATTAAAGAATTAAAAGGATATTTGGCAAAGCTCCGTAAGCAGGGAAAATAAAACTCTATCAAAAACAATAGACGTGGAGGTTTAATAATGCTCAAGATAGCAATTGTTGGAAATATTGCATCCGGAAAATCGACTGTAGAAAATATTATTGAACAAAATGGGTTCAAAGTTTATGATACAGATAAAATTGCGCATCAAATTTTAGCTTTTAATGAAGATGTAAAAAAAATTTTTGGAACAAATGAAAGAAAAGAGATTGCTAAAGTTGTGTTTGCAAATCCAGATAAGTTGAAACTACTTGAATCAATAATTCACCCTTTAGTCAAATTAGAATTAGAAAAAATATTTTCAAATGAATTTAATATTGTTTTTGTCTCAGTTCCTCAATTGTTTGAATCTGGTTTAGATGTAATGTTTGATAAGATTATTTATATAACTTCAGAAAAATCAATTAGATTAGCAAGACTTATGCAGCGCAACAATCTAAGTAAAGAAGAAGCTTTAATCCGTATTGAAGCACAATCTGAGACTGGGAAAAGAGAAAAAAGTGATTTTATTATAGAAAATAATGGTACTGTTAAAGAGCTTGAAAACAATACTTTAGATATTATAAGACTTATTTCGGAACTATAAAATTATTCAGCCAAAACACTGTCACCAGAGATTTTTTCTCCAGTAATATGATAAGTTGCTGTCTCGGTTTTAATTAAATGATTGTCGATTGGAGAAAAAGATTCAAGAGTAAGCGAATTAATCCCGCTAAATTCGTTATCTTTTAGTCTTAATGTAACCGTATCAGTTAAAACTTTATTTTCTTGGTACGGTAACTTTTTAGAAAAAACTATTAATTCTCCTTCTACAGTTTGAACAGAAATTTCAGCATTTGCTCCACTAAAAGGATTGTCGAGTTTTATAGTATCTCCGATTCTTGAAAGGTTCCAAAAATCAATGCTCTGTGGGCGAAAAGTTGCTGGAGAATTTGTGCTATCCAGCTTCGCATTTACCCTCCAAGAGCCAAATAGAGCTTTAGGAACATGATCAATAGAAATACCTGCTTCTAAAACTGCTGCTTGCACATTTTGAGATAAAAACAAGGTTAAAAATAAAACTAAAAATTTTTTCATAATATTATTATAACAATTTATATCGAAAAGTCACTTATAAGCCAATTTTACTCATCCCACCTACCCCCGTAGGCTTTGCAATAGACCTAAAACATTCTGATACTGGATGTTTTTTGTTGAAGAAAGTAACGTTGCGCTTGCTTGTTGTAGAATCTGTTGTTGGATATACTGACTCGAGACCTCTGCCATATCAGTATCTCTGATTGTTGAACGACTTGCTACCAAGTTATCATGCTTTATCGAGATTTCATCCAATACAGACTCAAGACGATTTGTTATTGCTCCATATTCAGTTTGTTTTTCAGAGACTCTAGACATTAAATCATCAATTATATTCAATGTATTCTTATTTGTTAATCCAAAATCAAGAATATCATTGAGTCCAGATAAATTAAATCCCATTTTAAAACTAATATTTGAACTGTCCGAAGAACTTACCCCAACTTGTAAATTTATTATTGGCAAATTTGCAACAGCTTCCCAAGCTAAATGCATCCCACCATCTACTATTTTCCAGTCATTTTCTTCTGTAAACCCCATTATTTCAGGAGAACAAATAGCTTCTAATTCTTCTTTTGTCTTAATTTCGACACCAGTAAAAGCTCCGCTACCATAAGCAGGTAATCCAGAAAGATCTACACAATAATTATCAGATCCAGTCGTGTTATCTGAATAATCACTTCCTGAAAAACTTCCACAACTATTAATCCCCGAAACATTTGAAATACAATAATTAGAGATAACTACACTATTAGATGTTGATAAACCTAATAAACCTCCCACATAATTTTTACCATTTACAACTGAATAAGCATAAGAATTTTTTAAAACACTATTAGTGGCTAAAGAACCTAACAAGCCTCCCGCAATACTAGCTCCTTCTATTTTACTAACAGAATAACAGTTTTCTATAAGATTTGTGTCATGAGCAATACCAATTAAACCTCCTGCATAATTATTATCACATTTTACAAAAGATTTTGAATATAGATTTTTGATTTCTGAGCTTAGAATATACCCAATTGCTCCACCACAATATTGATTAAGAGCTTTACACTCACCTGTTACATAGCAATCAGATATTTTTGTACTGTAGCACTGTCCAGCAAGACCTCCTACATATGACAACCCATTTATATCACAATTTTCAAGACCTATCGAATTTATAGAGGCATTACTAGTTAACCCAAACAATCCAACATAGTTTTCATCGATATTGATTTTTAAATTTTTAATAACATGCCCATTTCCGTTGAATACCCCCTGAAAAGACTTAGAGTCTATACCAATACCTCTAAACTCTCTATCTTTCATATTGATATCAGATGTTACTTCAAATATCCTATTTTTAGTATTACCTCCATTGTTTACATAGTCTTGTAAAGCAACTAGATCCTCATAATCGTCTATTCTATATGCTTTATTTTCTTCAAGCACTTCAGCTTCAGATACTCGCTCAAGGTTTTCAAAATTATTTAAACTTATTTTTTTTGTTTCAAAAAGACTCACACCATTATATGATGTATTTGAGTAATTACGTTGAATTTCATTAACCAACGCTTCCGCTTCTTGTTCCATTGCTATCAATGATTGTTCTCCATAAGTCCCATTTTGAGCTGTTACAATCAATGCTCTTAATCTTGAGAGTTTATCCGAGATAGTGCCCAAAGTCTCATCTGCAGTTGTTATCATATCCATACCCATTGCAACGTTATCAGCTGCAACATTATATGCGCCGATTTTAGTCGTCATGTTGGTGTTGATTGAATAGTTCGCTGCGTTATCTTTTGCGTGGTTGATTTTCGCGCCAGTAGTCATCCGCTCAATCGCTTGATTGAGTTTGTTTGTGGATGTTTTCATGCTATTTTGAGCAATTAAAGAAGATATATTAGTATTTATGGAAAGCAAAGCAAGCCCTCCATAGTTAAATTGTCATCCTGAACTCGTTTCAGGATCTTATCAGTAAACAAATTACACTCCAAGCTGGCAAGATGCTGAAATAAATTCAGCATGACTGGGGAAAATATGTGAGTTTGCTTTAGCGATTCCATATCAAGTACGGAATGACAGCATGACTGGATTGCTTCACTTCGTTCGCAATGACGTAAAATTTCTGCTTCTCGCTGAAAGTTAAGAGCAAGAGCTTCTTTTTTATTCGACTTACAAGACTTTTGTGTGCTTACAAGGTTGAAGGCAAGAGCTTTTTTTACATCCGATTCACAAGATTCTTGTGCGCTTACAAGGTCCAAGATAAGAGCTTTTAGCCCCCCCCCCCGAGCTAGAAGTCGCTCGCCAAGCGGGTTTTGAGAGGTTGCTCTCGACTCTACGCAAAATAAATCACCACAAGCTTGTTGCGGAGTTTCAGCACATTCCCTATTTTGTTTTATAAATACTCTTCTTTGATTCAACGGGTTCACATTCCTTGCTTTTTTTATTATACCTCTATATTGTCTAAATTCCACATATTTTGTATTTTCTAACGCTTAATGTGATAAATTGTTACATATGTTTACATAATCAACCTCAAAAGCAGTAAAATTAGATATTTCTAATATTAGTGTATATAAAGATATGTAAAGCTAATAGTTCAATTAATTATAGATTCATTTATTATAAACAGCCCATATCCGATAATATGAGCTGTTTATAAATATTACATAATTCAATACATTAATCACTAAATGTTTTGAATGTTTTATCAATATTATCTTTAATGACCTTACTAACTGCATCCATCTCTGTTGATAAAGCTTTTTGCTCTGTATCAAGTTGCTTTAAACGAAGTTCTAAAGTTCTATCTTCTTCTTGAATAATAGAAGTTCTTGCGTTAATATCTGCAATTGTTTTTTCGTATTGCTGAACTTTGTAGTTATATTCATTCATTGCATCTTGATAAGCTGCTTCATCTGTTACAGTTTCAGTGTTAAGTGAATAGATTATACTGTCATCATCAAATCTAATTGAGGTAAATCTTCCATTGCTATCTGTTTCCAACAAAGCTTTATTAGTTTCTTCAATTTTTGTCTTTATATAAGAAGCACTATAATATGCCAACTTTTCTTGGTCATCTATTGGTCGAGCATAATTATCATGTGTTTGCATACTGTTATACAAATCTCTTTCATTCGTAAAATAAGTAACACCATTCATCTGAAAAGAGTATATGCCTTCACCAGAATATTCAAGCTTTCTATCTTTATTAAATTTTAAATAATTTTTCATATTTGAATCTGGACAATCTTTTAAAATTTGAGCAAGCTCAGCTTTTTGGTCATCAGTAAGCTCTGTAAGTTCTGTTAACTCACAGTTACCAATATAAGATGGTTTATAGATTGTTGAATAATCTTTTGGCGCATCGATCTCATTCTCCAAAAAGAAATGCCAAGTTCCATTTGCATCTTGCCAACCATATACCGCATCGGTTGTTAATTGCCCATCTCTTTGCGCAAGACCTACTGCTTCTTCAAAATCTCTTAAAGAATTTTCTAATTTTTTATCTCTGCTTAAACTTCCAACAGCTTCATAAGTTCTAGATTCACCTGTTGCGGTTGTTAATGTATAAGTTTTTGAAATAGGATCATAGCTAACTTGTGGGTTCATATCTTCAGCTTTAAGCTTACCTTTAGTTTGAACTTGAGGATTTTCTAAAAGTTTTTGTGAACCAGTATAAACATTTGAATAATAATAATGATTAACAATATAATTATATTCAGGATCAGCAGAGGATAATTGCTGCCAATCTTCTAAAACAGATTCGTTCTGCCCATCTGAGAAAGAATATTGTACCTCAGTATAATCTGTTGTTTTAGGAGCAACAGGAACTTCTAAGCCTAATAAACGATTAAACAAGTTTGCACTTTGATTCGCAAGTGCAGTTCTTGCTTGGTTAATCTGTTGACCTTCGTATTCTGTATTAGTTTTTCTTGCCGTTAAAGCTAAGTACCTAGCTTGTGATGCTGCCATTCCCATAATGGAATCTCCTATTTTTACATGTTTTTAATTCAAAATCAAATAAAGTCAACATGAGAAACGACCTAATATTATCTACACTTTAATGAATATAAGAAAATCTCCTCTATAAAGATTACTTTTGTGCTAAAATTAAGATTAATATATAAACAATGAGGATAATATGATTAAATTTGGAACTGATGGTTGGAGAGCTATTCTAAACGAAGATTTTACAGCAGAAAATGTAGAAAGAGTAACCCTTGCAATAGGTAAATATATTTATGAAACTTTTGGCTTCGAAAAGCTTATTATAGTGGGGTATGATCCTCGCAGAATGGCTGCAGAGTATGCTTTACAATGCGCAGAGAAGCTTGCAGAAAAAGGGTTTAAAGTTAAACTGTCTTCCAGAGTTTTACCAACACCAGTACTAGCATACAATGCTAAACTTTTAAACGCTTCTGCTATTATGTTTACAGCTTCTCATAACCCATCTAATTATCTAGGGATGAAATACATACCTGACTACGCTGGACCAGCAACAAGTGAAATTACTGATAAAATTGTTGAAAACATAGATAAAATTTTCACTTCTCAAGAAGGAGGATTTGTTGAAAAAGTTGATTTTGCACCAGCTTATTATGAGCATTTAAAAACATTAATCGATTATAATAATATTAAAAATCTCAAAACAAATATAATTTTTGACGGTTTGTATTCTGCTTCTATAGGCTATTTTGATAAAATCTTAGAGGCAAACAATATTAAATTCAGCGCTTTACACATGGAACATGATGTTGACTTTGGTGGTGGTATGCCTGATCCAAAGCCAAAATATTTAAAAGCTTTGATTGAAAAAGTTAAAAATACACCAAATTCAATAGGTTTAGCAAACGATGGCGATGCAGATAGATTTGGGGTTATAAACGAAAATGGAGAATATGTTTCACCCAATGAAATAATTGCAATTCTTTTAAAACACCTAGTATCAAAAAGATACCAAGGCGCAGTGGTTAAAACAGTTGGTTCTAGCATCTTAATTGACGAAGTAGCAAAAGCTCTTGGAGTTAATATCATTGAAACCGCAGTCGGCTTCAAGCACGTCGGAGAAGCTATGAGATTAAACGAAGTAATAATTGGAGGAGAAGAATCCGGAGGTCTCAGCATTTTAGGACACATCCCTGAAAAAGACGGTATAATCGCTAATTTATTAATTCTTGAGACAATGGCCGATACTAGAAAATCACTGGTAGAATTACAAAAAGAAATATACGAAATCGGTGGAAAATATTACACAGATAGAATCGATTTGAAAAAATCAACTTCTGATGAAATTAAACCAATATTAGATTTGTTTAAAAATTTTTCTAATATTGGAAAACATTTGATTACAGATATAGACTTAAAAGATGGTGTAAAATTAATGCTTGGCGAAAAAGCAAAAATTCTTGTTCGTCCAAGTGGTACAGAGCCTTTACTAAGAATATATTTTGAAGCTGATTCCAATGAAAAACTTGAAAATCTCAAACAAGAGGTTGAAAAAATATTGATATAACTAGACAGAATAAAAAAAATAGTATAAAATCTATTATAGAATTAAGAGAGGAAAATAAATGCCAAATAAAGATGCAATGCCAGTTGAGGTAATTATATTAACAGAAACAAGTGATATTAAAGGAACTGTATATGTTTCTAAGAGTGTTTCACCAAATAGACAATTAACAGAGTTATTGAATGGAAATGATCGTAAATTTTTAGCTGTAACTAACGTTGAAATCTATGCTAAGAATTCAAATCAGCCACCAAAAAGATATGAATTTATGGAAATCCATATTGATTCTATCTTGATGGTACATCCAACTTCTCAGGCTCTATTTAAGGAAACTTCTAAAACACAAGAAGATATTGCGAGATTTAGAGAATTAAGAGCTAAGTTGAATCAAACAAAACCTTTCTAGGTTTAAACAATCGTTAGATTATTAAAGGCGGAACAAATAAAATTTGTTCCGCCTTTTTAATCCTACATTCTAGGTGGTCTCATGCCAGTTGGAGCTTTCTTTTTAGTCCCGCCAATAGCACCTACACAAACTTTATCACCAACTTTGATGTCCTTAGAAAGAATCTGAGTTTTGCTATCGTCAAATGCGCCTAATTCTACATCAAATCTTTCAAGACCCGCTTTAGTTTGAATCCAAACACCTTGTTTTTCGTATTTTTTAGTATTATCAGCTGGAGAGAATTTTAAAGCTTGATTTGGGACGCAAAGTGCATTTTTCACATCACTTGTAATTATTGACACATTGGCTGTCATACCAGGAATTACAAATCCTTCAGAATTATCAACTGATACGATGACAGTATAAGTTACAACGTTGTTTGTTGTAGTACTAGCTAGACGAACTTGAGTAACTTTACCTTCAAAAGTTTTATCTTGATACCCGTCAAGTGTATACTTTACTAGCTGACCAACTTTGATTTTGCCAATATCAGCTTCTGACACACTTGTTTCAATTTGCATCTGAGTTAAATCTTTTGCAACTTCAAAAAGTGTTGGAGTATTAAAACTTGCAGCAACAGTTTGACCGACATCTACAGCTCTTGAAATTACTGTTCCATCTACTGGAGAAGTTATTTTTGAATAGCCTAGATTTGTTAAATTATTATTCAATGTCGCCTGTGAAGCGTTAACATCCGCATTTGCTGAAGCCACTTCTGCAAGAGCTTGTTGATAATTTGCATATGCAAGCTCTACTTCATCTTTTGATACATAATTTTTTGCATAAAGGTTTTTATATCTTTGATAATTATTCTTTTTATAGTTTAAAGATGCTGTCGCTCTTGCAAGCGATGCTTTGGCATTATTCAATTTTGCAGTTGATTGATCAACATTTGATTGGAATAAACTTGGATCTAATTCTGCTAGTAAATCACCTTTTTTTACAACAGAGTTATAATCGACATAAAGCCTTGCAACTGTACCTGAAACTTGTGTTCCTACAGCAATTGTGTTTATTGGCTTTATTGCCCCAGACGCTTCGACCGTTTCTGTAATTGTTTCTTGTGTTACAGGTTTTGTAATATATTTAACTCTTTTAGAGTTAAATATACAAAAAACCAAGACTAAGGCTAAAATTATTAAAACTATTATTAGATGTTGTTTTTTCATATTGTTTTCCTTTTAATTTTGATATACACCCTCATCCGGCACTTCGTGCCACCTTCTCCCATCAAGGGCGAAGGGAAGGTGACTATCTATCACCCATGGATTTACGCAAAGTTTCTCTTGCAACATTGTATTCAAACACAGCTTGGACAAAACTCAATTGAGCATTGTTATAATTAGCTAAAGCGTCTTGAAGCTCAACATAGTTATTCAAACCTACACTATAACGTCCATCTGCAAGTTCAAAGTTTTCTAAACTAGCTTTAACTTTTTGGCTCATTAACGGAATCTTGCGTTCAAGCTGACGCATGTTTATGTAATTTTCTTGAACTTCCCAATAAATGTCCTGTTTTGCAATATTTACATTATGATTAGCAATATCTAAATAAGCTTCGCCTTGTTTTATTTGATAATGAATACCCACAGGATTAAGCGAACCGAGCCCCATGCCAACTCCTACTTGAAGCGGACTTGTATAAGTTGATTCATTTTTAGTATACCCCCAACTTAAATCAGCTGTTAAATCTGGCGCATAAGAACGTTTAATTGCTTTTAAGGATTCCTCTTGAACCTTAGCAAGCATCCTATTTGATTTTAAATCTGGGCGATTTTCTAAAGCTTTATCAACAGCCTCTTGACGTGTTAATTTGAGTGGAGTTAGCTCATAATCTTGAATAATGTCATTATGCTCAATTCCAGAGCTAAGCATAATCAAACCGTCTTCATTTTTTTTAGCACTAATTCCAGCTGGCTTAATATCTTCAATAGATTGCATTTTCTTCTTGTAATCTGCTTTTAAGAACCCAAAGTTTTCTGTATTTTGAACAATAAAATGTTTATCCTCTGAGTAATATATAGAATTTTTAAGAGCTAAAACGTTTGTAGCAAGAGATTTTTGAGCTTCAACAAGCTGAATTTTTGAATCAGCAAGATTTACTTCAGCATTAACAACATCAATTTTAGATTTCAAACCTTCTTCAAACATGGCTGTTGTACGTTCAAAATTAAGAGTATTAATCCTAACATTTTGTTCATAAATATCAAGATTTGCTAATGAACGCAATACGTTATAATAGTTCATCTTTACATTATAAGTTATGTTCAAAATATCGTAATCATAATCGAATTGAGCAGATTGTGTATCATATTTTGCCATATTAATTCTTGCGAGAGTTTTTCCAAAATCCCATATAAGTTGCGAAATTCCCGTATTAAACCCTATTGAATCAGTATGAGTATTTGCGATTCTTGAGCCACTATTTGCAAGGTGGTTATAATTTACTCTTGCAGTGAGACGTGGTGCAAAACTAGCTTTTTGTTGCCCAATTCCAGATTCTGCAGCTTTAATATGCTGAAGCCCTATAGCTAGATTTGGATTATGCTCTATTGCATAGTTTACACACTCGTCAAGTGACATTGTAATAAAATTAGTTTGAGCTTTTTTGAACGTAACGATAGCAGGAAGCTCTATTTCAGACACTTCTACTCGCTTATTTTTTTTAGTTTTTTCTAATTTAACTTCTTCTTTTGCTTTTTTATTTATCCCAAAATTAAACCACGATTTCTTCTGTGTATCTTCAATAGCAAAAGAAGACATTGTTGTTATTAATAAAGCTAATATTAAACCTAAAGTTTTTTTCACAAATCCTCTCCGAAATTATTATACTACATTCAAAACGATAAATACAATAAAAAGTTCAAAAAGTCATTTTAAGGGGTTGAATTTACTAAAAAAAATGATATAATATCTATATAAAGTAGCGATTAAAAACTTAATACTGGAAACAAATTATAACGAAGATCACGGAATCAGAGTGTCAATACCCCGCCCAATCTGAGTTTTAGTTGTTGCTGTTGTGATACAAAGATAGCAGGACGTAGCTGTGACCATATCATTTAGCGGATTAGCATCCGGATTAGATACATCATCTTGGATAGAATCGCTCGTAGCATTAAGACGAGCGAAAGTCACTACGCTTCAACAAGAAAAAGAAGCTATTAGCTTATCACAAAACACATTATCAAGTATAAAAAACTTTTTTAACTCTTTTAGATCAACCATTGAACGTATTACAGATACACGATTTAACATTGTTTCCATGGACTTGTTTGCGCAGAACATCGCTACTTCTGCAAACTTGAATGTTTTAACCGCTACTGCTACATCAGAGGCCGAGGAAGGAACTTATAAGGTTAAAGTTGATAAACTTGCCACAAAAACTAATGCTGTGAGTGGATACAAATACACAACAACCATAGTTGAAGCAACTACTGCAACAGCAAATACCAAACTTTCAGATTTAAACGTTAAATCTGGCTTTATTGGAGTTACAGCAGGGGGCAACACAACTAATATTGCAATTACCAAAGATGATACAATCGCTACTTTTATTGAAAAACTACAAGGCGCAGGTGTTGAAGCTAGCTATAACGAAAAAACAGGCGTCTTTTCTATGAACATTTCAGGAAGCGCAATTGAAGATATTGACGAAACAGGAATCAAAAAAGCATTGCATATCAATGATTCTCAAGTTGTTGAAGGATATGCGACTCAAAATGCCCTACAAATCAAAAAAGAAGAATCTTATTGGGCTCAAGCGACAGATTCTACAAAGTTAAAAGATTTAGGTGTACAAGCTGGTACTATGACTATTCGCGCTAATGATGCAGAATATGACATTACGATTAATGATGAAACCACTTTCGGAGAGTTTGTACAAGCCCTAAAAAATAATCATATTGATGCGGATTTAATCGACGGTGTTTTCACACTTAGTGACGCACAAATTACAGACGTCGGAACTACAAACATTATTGATGCACTTGGAATTGAAAGCAGTATTTATTCAAAATCTCAATCAACAGGAGCTTTAACCA
Source organism: Candidatus Gastranaerophilaceae bacterium (assembly GCA_045645765.1). Classification (GTDB taxonomy): domain Bacteria; phylum Cyanobacteriota; class Vampirovibrionia; order Gastranaerophilales; family Gastranaerophilaceae; genus CAG-196. The sequence continues at coordinate 30,538 of JAZRJK010000075.1, read as the reverse complement.
AAGAAACTGTTATTACATCAACAACAATCGCTACAGCAGATACTAAATTAAGTGAAATTGGGGAAAGGGCAGCTATTGCGGATGACTCAACTGTAATAGTAAAAAATTCAAACAACGAGTTTACGACAATTACAGTTGGTTCTGAATCAACAATTGGCGACTTATTAGAAGGAATGTCTGAAGCAGGACTGTATGCAACTATTAATACTGATGGTACAGTTGAAATTTCCGGCGGTGCAATTACTGGAGGAAGTTTTGATGCTTTAAGCGCCCTCGGCTTACAAACAGAGCCTTTTTCTGCAATGGTTACAGGAACTCCTCTGACAGAGACTGTTATAAGGGAAGAAGCTGCAAAATCGACTTCTCGCCTTGTTGAAGATTTGAATATTACAGAAGGCTATATTGAAGTAACTGACAATGAAGGCAATATTTTCTACGAAAAAATAAGCGCAGGTGAAACTATTTCAGATTTTGCAACCAATATGTCTAACTACGGAATAAATGTTAATCTAGATAGTACCACTGGAGTTCTTTCTATTACAGGAGGAGCTTTTAGAACATTAGCTGATGACGAAGCTAAAATGGTTACAGGCGATGATACTGCAACAGGCACAAATCTTTTAGCGCGTTTATATGGTTCTGATACTATTTCTACTGACCATATAAACATTTCTTCAAGCTACGCAAAATCAAGAACACTAACTCATACAACTACAACAGTAGTAAATGCAGATACTAATTCGACATTAGGCTCATTAGGCTTAACCACAAATGGTACAGCAGAATTCAATGTTCGCGGAGAATTAAGAACTATTAACGTATCATCTACAATGAGCATTAACGAATTAATGAATGCTTTAGATGCAGAAGGCATAAGCGCAACTTGGGATAGTTCAAATTCAAAAATAAGTTTTAATAACGTTACTTTAACAGGGGGAACATCAGATTTATCGGAGGTATTGAATCTAACAGAGACCATTTCTGGCAAATATGTCACATCAGATGCTATATATGCGACGAATGAATTTGTCTCAAATGCTACAAGAGATTCTCAACTATCAACGTATGGTATCAATCAAGAAGAAACTGTTTATTTACAATTAGAAGACGGAAGTACAAAGACTTTAACAGTTTCAGGTTCAACATCTTTGGGAACTTTAATTGATACCTTGAATACAATGGGAGTAACTGCAACTCTAGAAAATGGTATTTTTAGTATTGATGGCGGCTATTTAGAAAATACAAATCTTCAATCAGCTCTTGGTTTAAACAATGCTGTAAATGGCCAAACAAGTATCTTGGGTAATGAAGTCACTCGAACAGTAACAACTGCAGTTACAGGAAGCTCAAAATTAAAAGATATTGTGTCTGCTTTAGGTACAAGCTCTGCTGTATCTGGAGGATATAATTTAACATTCAATTCTACTTCACTATCAGTAAGCGATACAACAACCGTAAATGACTTAATGGAACAAATCACTGCTGCTGGAGGTTCTGCGAGACTTGAATCTACCGGAAGATTACATATTGATGGTGGCACATTGAGCGGAAGTGTTGCTACAGCACTTGGATTTACTTCCCAAAGTGTTATTTCTTCAGTAAATGCTACTGGTGAAACTTTAACAACAGTAGAAACAGTAAACGCTGATAAATCTACGAAACTCAGTTCTATTGGAGTTGGTGAAACAACAATAACTGTTCATAACGCAGATGGTACAACTGCTGGCACTATTGATACCACAGGAGATATGACCATTCAACAGGTGTTTGATGAACTAAGTACACTTGGTGTTGTTGGCACAATGCAAGACGGAGTAATTTCTTTAACTTCTGCAGAAGGGAAATATATTACAGGTGATTTTGCGACAGCCATTGGAATGTCTACAGTAGTAGATTCAACAACAACTACAACTGGCCTGTCAATAACTTCAAGTATTCCTATTACATCTACCCAATCAGTTGTAGCAAATTCCACAACAACTTTTGGTGAATTAGGCTTTAACAGCGCTTCTACCATACTTGTATCAGATTCAACAGGCTCAATCGGAGCGATTACTACAAGCGCTAATATGACATTAGGAGAAATGTTCTCAGCTTTAGCTGGATATGGTATTTCTGGCACTATTACTGATGGTACAATATCATTGAGTTCTACTAATGGTGCATATATTAGTGGTGATGTTGTAAATGCAATGGGAATTACCACAGAAGAAACTCAAATAACAATAAATCCTGGAAAAACTTATGCATCATCAGTAGCTGTAACTTATACCGAAACAACTCTTGCTAATGGAACAACAACACTAAAAGAGCTTGGGGTTTTGACCGAAGGAGCTCATTTAACTAAAGCTGAAGCAGAAGCACTTGGCTATACTTGGGTAACAACAAGAGCTGAATTGACTGCAGCATTGACAAACAGCACTGCGAATACAAAAGTTATGCTCGGTGGAGACATCGACCTAAGCGATGGCGATTGGGATCCGATAGCTGATTTCAAAGGCACTTTTGATGGTAATAATTATTCCATCAATAACATGACTATATATTCTAATACAACTAAGAATTTTGGTTTCTTCTCAAGTACTGATGGTAGTAATATTAAAAACATTTCTTTTAATAATACAACTATTAATATTGATTATTCTACAAATGAAACTTACGCTTTTGCAGTCGTTACTGGAGCAAATTATAATTGGTCTGAGTTTGACAATGTATCAGTTACAAATACTAATTTTACAATAAATAATTCTGGTACAGGAATGGTTTATGTCGCAGGTCTAATTGGAAGTCAAACTTCAAATTGTATTATCACGAATTCTAATATCTCTCAATTTTCAGTTAATGCTAGTACCAATGGCAATATAACAGCTGCTGGTTTAATTGCTCGTTGCGAATATGGATTAATATCACAAACTAAAGTCGATGGCCTTGATTTTACACTTGAAGACAAAAGCCTTGCTAAGAGAGTAAATTTTGGGGGTTTTGTAGCGTTTTCTATTGCTTCACGCTATAGCATTATCCAATCTGAGACTGAAATTGACAACTTAAATATCACAGCAGGTTCAACTTATTCTGGGGTAATTGCGGGTTCTTGCAATTTTGTACAAATTTTCCCTGCTTATTTCGATGAAGTCTATTATACAGATAATACAGATAGCTTAGAGCTTTTTGGCTCAGATTCTTCCAATGCTATAATTGGAGATATAAGAAATAGTGCTTCGCCTATTTCACCTTCAGATTTAGCTGTCTACGATGCAAACGGTAATCTTCAAGGCACTATTGCGGTAAGCGAAACTACAACGCTTGATGACATTATGGCTGGGCTATTAAACTATGGTATTAATGGCACAATTAGCAATGGTCAAATTATACTAAATTCACCTAATGGCAATTATGTTTTAGGCTCAGTAGCTAGTCAATTAGGCATTACAACTACAACAAACACTACAGGCTCAACTATCGGAGCAAGTGCGACATCAACAGCTGGAATAACATATACCCAAGAAACCGCAGCTACTTCTACGGATAAAATCGGTAACTTTATAAAAATAGAAGCTCATGAATGTGATGGCGTAGTCACAGCTACTAGCATAACAGGAACAACAATTGGAATTTCTACTGCAGAAGATTTGGCAAATCTAGCTTCCGCAGTCGCAGCTGGAGCAAGCACAAGTGGAAAAACTTTTGTTTTATTAAATGACATAGATTTATCAGGTTATGGTAATTGGACTTCTATAGGTTCATATAGCAATAGCTTCAGAGGTACTTTTGACGGTAATGGCTACACAATATCAAATCTTACTCACACAACATGTAACGTAGATGGAACAACTGGTCTTTTTGGCTATGTTCAGGAAGCAACATTAGAAAACATTAAATTAGATGGTGTTAATATAACTGGTTTTATGGGACAGGGCCAATATATAGGAGCTCTAGCTGGTTATGCATACGAAACCTCTGTCGAAAACATTGATATAACAGGACTTAATTTTAATGTTGACATGAATTTTGCAGAATCCTACGTTGGTGGTGCAATTGCTTATATTGATAGTGACACTAGTTCAACTGCACGCTGTATAAAAAATATTAATATCGATGGAACTATCAGTCTTGGAGAAGATTATCAACAAACAATAGGTGGCATATTTGGCTACGTGGAGACAAATATGACACTAGAATACTTGCATTCATCTGTAGACATCATAAATGGAGGTTCACTTAAAACTGGAGGTCTTGTCGGAGATTGTAAAACTAGTGCTAGTATAATAGCCCAATACTGTTCTAGCGTAGGCGATACATCTGGTGATATTGGTGGAGGTTTATTTGGCAGAATAATTACAGATGCTGCTAAAAATTATTATATCAAAGATAGCTATTATAATGGTGCTAGTTTGGGTTCTGGTTTTAGAGGAATTGTATACACAATAGAAGGGGGGAACCCACTTCAGATAACAAATTGTGGTAATACTAATGAATATTTTTTTGAAAATTCAGTAAACTACGGCAGTGTTACTATTGTAACCACTACAACATGTGTTACTGGTACTGACAAGATATATCTTAATTTTTCGTGTGGAGTATGGACAACTACAGGAAGCGATCCTATAATTGGCGAAGGACCTATTGCAAGTGAAGCTGATTTAACCATAAAAAATTCATCAGGGACAAAAGTCGCCGAGCTACGGAATGTCGAAAATATGACTTTCCAAGAACTTTTCATTGAATTAAACAAGCACGGCATCAATTGCTCTATTGATAATGGTGTAATCACAGTCGATTCTACAAATGGCAACTATGTCGATAGTAAAATCTGGAAAAAACTTGGATTTGAAGTGCTGAGTACAACTACAAGTACAACGTCCACAACTCCACTTGCTGTCACTTCTACCGCTATAGTAACATATACAGCTACAACTACAGCAGATTCAACCACAACATTAGGCTCCACAAAATACGTAATTGATGGTTCTATTAATTCATCCTCTGTTACAGGTAGTGTTATTGCAATTAGCACTGCTACACAATTACAATATTTAGCTAGACATGTTAACGCTGGACAAGATATGTCAGGCAAAACATTTGTACTTACTAAAGATATTGATTTGAGTGGTATTACAAACTGGACTGCTATTGGTAATAATGACAATTATTTTGCAGGTACATTTGACGGACAAGGTTATACAATTTCAAATATGAATCTTGATAAAACGATTGCCAGTGATGGTACCGGAGATAACCTTGTAGCTTTGTTTGGTAAAGCTTCTGGCACAGTCAAAAACTTCACTCTAAAAGATGCTAATATAAAAACCGAAAATAATAGCCCAACTACAGTCGCGCAGAGAGTTGCAGGTGCTGTTGCTGAATCAAATGGTGCAAAAATAAGTGGAATCACAATAGAAAATATTAATATTGAAGCTGGTGATAATAATTCAGTTGGTGGGATTGTAGGTTTGGCTTGGACTAACACTACAATTACAAATTGTAAAACATCAGGAGTCATTTCAGCTTCAGATGGTGTAACCGATGATGCCCAATACGGTGGTATCATTGGATGGGCTTCAGCAACAAATTTAAGCCTAGATACTTGTCAAAATGAAATTGATATAAATGCATCAGGTGGATGTACTGGTGGCATTATTGGCCTCATGTCTGCTAATCAAAATGTTAAAATACAAAATGTTTTAAATAAAGGCGATATCGAAAATAACTACCAAGCAGGGGGTATTATAGGCAAAGTTAGTGCTTCAAAAAGTTCAAACTGGGATTTGGGAATATCTGGAGCTATAAATATGGGGAAAATAACAGCTAGTACTTACCGCTCAGATATTGTTGGAGTTTTCTGGGTTAGTAGTAGTGCTACAAGTACTGGTAGCGTACAAATGACCGGTTGCTTGGGTTTTTCTACAACAACAACAAAAACAACTATGGCATATGCTCTACTTGATGAAACAGCATCTGGTAATTATTGGACAGATAAGGTAACAATAACAGAGACTCGTTGTGGAAGAAACTTGACTTTGACTAGCATAAAGTCTTCTACTTATAAAGACTATTTTTCTATTGACAAATGGTCTTTGGGATCAAATACCAGTACGACAAACCTAAAAGCCGGCGATGAATATGATATTTTTGTATGCAATGACGCTGGTTTAATTCAAACAACTCTTGATTTGAATGCAAGTAATACTATCCAAGATGTTGTTTCTGGACTTCAAGGCTATGGCACTTGTACATTTAGCGATGGTATAATTTCATATTCTCCAACTAGTACTTTCAATGTTGCAGGCACAGGAACAACTTTTATTAATACAACCTCTGCATTAAACGAAAAAAATTCCTATTCTTTAACTGCGTCATCAACACTTCGTCAAGTAACAGGTAGTTCTGCTACACAAAAATTGTATATTAACCAAGCTGATGGAACTTCTGTAACTGTATCACTTGCTAATACTTTAACTATTGATGAAATGCTAGGAGTGTTAGCTGAATATGGTATAAGTGGCAGAGTAACTTCAGGGAAGTTATATCTTAACAAATCAACCACTGGTGCTTATTTAACTGGCGGATCAAGTTCTTTAACAAGCAAATTAAAATTAAATCTTACAAATGGAAAGTCCTATACTGTTACTACCACTAAGACAACTGCATACGCAGGTTCAACGACATCTGATAGGCAATTTAACAACGTCGAGCACGACTTGGATTCTTCTACGAAATTGTCAAAAATCGGCTTGAGTACAAATGCTACTCTTACTGTAGTTTCAAACGGCACAGAAAATGTTATTACACTATCTCCAGACCAAACTATTGGTGATATGTTAACAACTCTTGCTGGATATAACATTTCTGGTTCTGTTGTGGATGGAAAACTTTGCATCCAAGCATCAAATTCATATATATCAGATATGGATACAAGCCTAATGAGTGCATTTAAATTGAACAACATTGCCGATTTATATACAGTTAATTATGATGTTTCAGTTGGAAATACAAATTCATATACATATAGTTTAGAAAAAAACCAATCACTAAGTAGTTCCACAACACTTAAAGACTTAGGTTTTTATAGCACTGGATATATAACCGTCAATGTTGATGGTACAAAACAAGTTATTACTGTTAAATCTAGTACGACAGTCGGTGATGTAATGTCCGCACTCAATGAGTATGGTATCACATCAAGTATCAGTAATGGAAAACTTACTATGCGTGGCGATGCTGAAAATTATATCATCTCTATGACAAAAAGCTTAAAGACGGCTCTTTCTCTTGATGCTAAAGCAAACTCTACTGTTGCAGTGCTCGCTACAGGTGATACAACATTCCAAGAGCTTGGGCTTTCTGACTTTGAATACACTATTATTGATCGTGATGGGAACATTACTCAAACTCTACAAGCTAACGCTACAGACTCAATTCAAACTTGGTTAACATCTTTATACCAAAATTCTGGTATAATGGGCTCAATTGAAGACGGAGTTATCACTTTCCATTCAGCAAATTATAAATATATCTCATTAGGTGCAAAAGAAGAAGCTGTATTGGGTTCAACAGCTCATGTTCAAGGCAAAAGCTTGATTTCTAACGACGTTGTATGGCTACGAGGCACTATTATTAGCGAAGACACAACTATGTCAGAGCTTGGCTTAAATCAAGGAATCACAATAGCTTACAATAATGGTGCAAATACTATTGATTTTTCTCATAATGATTATAGTTGTTTAAGAGATTGGTTTGATGCTATGGAACCTTATGGAGTCAATGCTTATGTTGAAGCAGGTATAGTTTATATAACATTTGAAGAAGGCTCTTGGGCTACATATTCTGGTTACCAAGGAAATATTGGCTTAAGCACTTTTGATACTCCACAAATAGAAGTCACCACACCAATGACAAGCTCAAATGTATTATTTGCAGTAGGTGAAACTAGCTCTGAATATACAAATTCTAATTCTAGTATTCTTAGATTTGAAACAATAACAAGTCTTACAACTTCAAGCACAATAGGTTCATTGAGTCCTTATAGAGTTGATGTAGTTGAATCTCAAAGAGTGAGTAATGTATCGTCATTTTCTAGTGGACAGACTTATTACATAAAAGATGTATCCGATTTAGTTGCCTTGGCTAATTTAGTAAATTCAGGGCAAAGTGGAGCTGGTGCGATCTTCGAATTAGCTTCTGATATAGATTTAGGAGCTTATTGTACTGAAAGCATTGCAAATGGTAATGGTGGTTGGACTCCGATTGGTACAGATACCAATGCCTTTAGTGGTACGTTTAATGGTAATGGGCACGTAATTAAAAACCTAAAAATTGATCGACTAGAAGATTCCCAAGGCTTATTTGGTTGTATAAGAAATGCTAAAATAAATAATGTTGGTCTTGAAGATTTAAATATAAATGCCAAATATAATATTGGTGGCTTAGTAGGTTATTCTACTCAAGGAGCTTCTTCTACTATTTCTAATTGTTATGCAACTGGAAATATTAGTGGGGCAGGTAGTATCGGAGGCTTAATAGGACGTTCATACGTCGCTATTTCTAATTGTTACGTTGCTGTGAATATTACTGCAAGTGATAGTAATGTCGGGGGCTTAGCTGGAGAGTCAAACGCCTCTATTTCTAATTGTTACGCAACAGGAAGTATTAATAGTACTTCAAGTAGAGCAGGTGGTTTAGTAGGACTTTCTTATGCTTCTATTTCTAATTGTTACGCAACAGGTACTGTTAGTGCGGGTAATTTTGCGGGTGGTTTAGTAGGGCGTAATAATGGTAGTGCTGCTGCTATTTCTAATTGCTACGCAACAGGAAGTGTTAGCGCATCTTCTACTTATGTAGGTGGTTTAGTAGGAATCGATACTAGCTCTAACATTAGAAACTGTGCTAGTGTACAATCGGACTCAAATTCAACACAGATGACAGAAGAACAAATTAAATCAACATATACACCAGAATCAATGGGCTTCACAAATGCTAATGGCTGGGGAATCAGCACTGATGGTAGTCCTGTTTTAGCTTGGCAATTACAATTACCACTAAGCGGAACAATAACTGTTGTTCAAAACGGCACAGAGCAAACTGTAACAGTTAATAGTCAAGATACTATTTCGGATGTAATTTCAAAACTTTCTGCATATGGTATTTATGGTTCAGTTGCAGACGGAAAGCTTACTTTCAGCGGAAATGCGAATTCATATATTAAGGGCATGAATTCAGAGCTTGCTAATGCTTTAGAATTAACTGGTCAAAGTACAACTACTACTAACACTATTACAACCACTACAAACACAAGTTCTAACAAGCTTTCTGATACAAGAACTCTTGCTGCTACTGATACAATTGCTCTACAAGATTTACATTTAGCATCAGACGGAAGCGCTCCAGCAGGTTATGAATTAGTAATCTCAAAAACCGCTAGTGGTAATACTTCTTCTGTAACTGTAACATTTACTGCAACAAGCACACTTGATGATGTTATTGAAACATTAGCAACGCACGGCATTGAAGCTAGTATAACAAGTAGTGGTAAGTTTAAAGTCTCAAGCGATTCGCTATCAGATTTCGATATTTCTGGCGATTTAGGTAATTATTTAATGGGCAGTTACACTAAAAACTTTAATGAAACCAGTGTTAATAACACCAGCGGAATTCTTTCTGCAGAATCAACTATAAAAATGACAGATGAAACAACTCTTTCTGATGTTGGTGTTACAAGCGGTAATTTAGAAGTCGTTATAAATGGTGAAGCTAGAACCATAACAGTTGATTCAACTAAATCAGTCGGAGATCTAAGATTGCAACTAGCAGGCTTAGGTATAACTGGTGATATTATTAACGGTAAAATCGCACTTAATGCAAATGGTATTGTTAATTTCACAACTCCTGCAGGAGGTTCAAATGCTGTTGATGTATTAGGTTTGAACAACATAAATTCATCTTCTGATTATGGCCAAGTAAGTAAAAAACTTACTTCTAGCGGAGGTTCAGAAGGTGCTGCAACAATGCAAACTCAAATTAGTAATCTTAAAGATTCTAGTGGTAATAACTTAGGTATTACTAGTGGCCAAATTTATGTTTACCAAGATGGAACAAGAAATATTCTTAACATCGACGCAAACGAAACTCTTGAATCTCTTGCAACCAAGCTTTCTCAGTACGGAATTAACATGGGTATTTCTTCTGATGGAAAATTATACTTCGACGGCAATAATAACAGCTATTTAACAACAGAAGGACTTAATGCTGGTTCAGCTTCAAATATCCTAACCAAATTGAATATTGATGATAATTGGTCTACTCGCTATAATTCATCAAGTCAAATATTAAAAGAAGAACAGACCGAAAATGTTAAAATCGATGGCTCAGCGAAGTTAGTTGATTTACAAAACTCTGCTGGCATGGATTTACATATTAATAACGGAGCTTATTATATCTACAAAAATGGAGTTAGATACACAGAATCAATCTCTGCTGATACAACTGTTAATGAATTCTTAGCAACCCTCTCAAGTTATGGCATTTCTGCCAATATTGCCGAAAATGGCACTATTACAGCTAGAGCAGAAGGCAATATATATCTTGCAACATCTAATACTGGTAATGATACAAATGCAATAGACGTTTTATTTGGAGATTGGAATTTTGTTAATGAATATGTTTCTGATCCATTAGCAAAATCTGAAGAAGTCACTTCTGCAATCACTTTAGATACTAAGCTCTCTGATATTAACGGTGGCAATTATCAAGAAGGTTTAATAACCATAGTTAAAGATGGTATTGCTACAAATATAGAATTACAAGCTGACGAAACTGTTGGTAGTTTAGTCGAAAAAATAAAACTCTATGGGTTTGAATCAGTAATTAATTCAAACGGTGAATTAATTATCAAAAACAATGGAGATAGCTATCTCAAAACATATTCTGGAGTAGCACCTTCTTCTAATGCATTAGAAATACTTGGTGTAGACCAAGCAAACTGGGTAAATACAAATACTTATGAAAGCGGAACTGTATCAGTTGTTAACACAATTACAGATAATGTTTGCGCAACAAGAGATACATTGCTTTCTGATTTAGACGTAACTGCCGGTGAATATTATATTTATAACAACGGAGTTAAATACACAGCTCTAATTTCATCTGATGATACCGTTGGTTCATTTATGAATACTCTTGAAAGCTTCGGTATTCAAACGAGCCTTTCTAACAATGGAATCGACACAACACTTTCTATTATCGGAAATGGAGAGTCTTATATAGCAAAATCGAATAGCGTTAGCAATGCTTCAAACATTGTAGATAAATTATTCACAACTTCTAAAACAAGCAATAACTATTCCGCTCAAAAAGAAGTATTTATAACAGAAACTGATTACATTACAGCTACAGAAGATACACTACTAAGCACTTATGATAATGGCTTGACCTCTAAAGGAGATCTATCTCTAACTGTAAACGGAGTAGAATGCATCGTAAAGATTTCTGCTGCTGACACAATTGGCTCTTTTGTAGAAAAACTTCAAAATGCAGGCGTTGAAGCGACATATCTTGATGGCAAGGTTTATATAACTAACGCATCTATTAACGTTACTGGAACAACTTCAAATGTGGCAACTAATTTAGGACTTGCATTCACTAACAACATCAGTGAGTTTTCTCATAGTACGCACGCTGTGGAAAAAACAACTTCTACAATTGAAGAAAGGACTCTATCTGTAGCTAATTATGCTAATTTTGATACTCAAATGAGCCTAATTGGAATCACAAGTGGTTCGCTCACTATTTATAGAAATGGTGAAAAAGCTACTGTTCAAATTGACGCAAACCAAACTTTTGAAAAATTCCAAGAAGATATTCAAGCAAGCTTCGCTGATATTAAAATCAAATTTGATAATGGTTACATAACTTTCTATTCTGATAATCCTAGCGTTAATATTAATGTCGGAGCAACTACCGATACAACAAACTTCTCTGCAATTACAGGCGTAACATTAAACGAAAATGGCGAGGTAAAAAGCTCTAGAGAAATGTATTGTGTAAATAGTAGTTCTAAAGTTACAACAGAAGGAATATTCAGAAATGGTAATGTAAAAGAAGGTACTTTCAGAATCGGGAATGCAGACTTTACAATCACTGATACCACAACTTTATCCAATATCATTACCCAAATTAATGCTTCAGAAGAAGCTAATGCTACTGCATATTGGGATTCTGTTGATGGAAAATTTGTAATTACTTCTAGAACAACAGGTGCTTCTCTTGTAAACATTGAAGCTGGAACTTCTAATTTTACTGATGTTATGGGGCTAACTTCTTCTGAGTGGGCTGATGCTGATAGCGATGGCAATCCTGATATTGGAGAAAGCTTGGCTGTAAAAACCAAAATCAATATAGATAACCAAGTTGTTGGAGAAAATGCTAGATTTGCAATCAATGGCACATACTATACTTCAACATCAAATACAATTACCAGTGATGTATCTAAGATTAAAGGGCTTACAATTAATCTCAAAGGTATTTCCGAAGGTGAAACTACAATAACCATTGAACGAGATAAAGAAACTCTTGCAAACGCCGTTTCTGACGTTGTTGATGCCTATAATAATTTAATCGAAAATGTTGACAAAGAAATTGCAAAAGGTTCGCCTCTTGATGATCAATTTACATTAAAGCTAATACGAAATCAAATCAGAAATCTTATGACAGGATCTATCGCAACTGATGGCGTATTTAAAAACTTAAGCTCTATTGGTATAAGCTTAGAAGAAGCTTCTGCAAGCAATATTAGCACACAAAATATTAATAAATTAACTTTCGATAAAGATAAGTTTATAAAAGCTTTTGATGCAGATAGAGATTCGTTGAAAAAAATTCTTGTCGGTACAAATTCTTATGATGGTATTTTCCAACAAGTTGAAAAAATTGTAGAAAATAGCACCTCAAACTTCTTTATGAGTGCAGAAAAATCTTATGCTACACAAATTTCAAGAATCGATTCAAAAATTTCAAAAGCCGAGACTTCATTAGAAAGATACCGTGCAAGGCTTGAGAAAAAATTTGAATCTATGGATTTACTGATTTCTCAAATGCAAAATCAATACAGTTCTTTCTTAGGTGTATAATCTTACCCCACCTAACAAATTTGATTATTACGAACGCCTTTATGAAAATCACGTATATTATTAAATGTCGTATCTAGTAATGTATCAACAGATTCTTGTGTATTATATGCAATATGTGGAGTAATAATTACGTTTGGCATACCTAAAAGTTTTTGAGTAATTAGCGCACTTGCTACACAGTTTGAATTACTAGTTTTTATATCTTGAACAATATTTTCTGGTGAAAGTGCTAAATATTCACATTCCAAAACATCTAGAGCTGCTCCCTTTATTTTTCCACTCAAAAGTTTTTCGTAAAGAGCAACAATATCAATTAATTCTCCACGAGCTGTATTAATAAAATATGAACCATCTTTCATTTTAGAAAATTCTTCTTCTCCTAACATATGGTAATTTTCACTTGAATAAGGAACATGAATTGAGACAATATCAGATTGTTCTAACAAATAATCTAGCTCAACATATTCAGCAAAAGAACTTATGTCTGTACGTTTAGCATAACTGTAAACTAAAACTTTCATATCAAAATAATTGGCAATTTTTGCAACAGCTCCACCTATTGCACCACAACCAATTATACCAATTGTTAATTTATTTAAATTATGGCCTTCATAATCAGCATGATTCACGTAATTCCTTTGAATATCTAAATACGCAGGAAAAAGATTTCTTACCAAAGCCAAAATCAATGTCATCGTAAATTGCGCAACCGAAGTCTGTCCATATTCTTCAACATTAAATACAGCAATATTATTCTGAGAACAATATTTTACATCAATATGATTATAACCTGTCGAACGTGTAGCAATAACTCGCAAATTTTTAAAACGCTTAATCACATCTTCAGAAAGATTAGAGCTTATAAATACACTTATAACGTCCGTTTCATCATACTGTTCCTGAGTAAGTTGACTCATCTCATTTAAAGGTTCCGAAATAAAAGTTATCTCAAAATCTTGAAACAAATTTCGTTCAAAAAATTCTTTTTCAGAATCCCTAAAATCAAACATTAACATTTTCATAAAAGTAATACTCCTTATTACAAAGGAGTATTACTTATTCTTTTATATTTAACTATTAATTAGTTAGGCTAAATAATCGGATCAGAAGCAACCATAAATGCATTCATATAAGCTGAATACTCTTGATTACTTGCAGAAACCCTCGCAAATCTTGCCTCCCAATATTTAGCTTTTAATTTTGAATGTTCTTTATCATTTTCATCAAGACCAGACATTTTCTGCCACAATTCTTTAATCTTTTCTGCCCAATATTGCTTTAAAAGATCAGCGTCCTTCGCTTTTTGTTCATAATGAGCGATTCTTTCATCTCGTTCAGCTTCTCTTTCTTCACGAAATTTCAAAATAGCATCATTCTTTTCATAGCGTACAGGATTTCCTGCTTCATCTTTTACAGTATAACCAGAACCAAACGTATTTGTAACGACAGTATATTTTGTGTCATCTTGGATAAATGTTTGTCTGTTTGGATAATCTCCGTGTAAAGCCATGATTTTATACTCCTTATTAATATAAAGTTAAATTAATCACAAAAATTGCCCATTTTATTAAGGAATATAAAGAATAATTACAATTTGTAACAAATTTATAGAAAAGAGTTTACTTTGCTATGTGGACTTGTAATAATGTTAGAGTAAGAAGTATATATCACAAATCTGATAAATAAATACAAGGAAAGTATATTTGAGTAAGCGTTCTCAAAGGATGAGAAAAGTCGTTTACGAAAATGTGTAAAAAGGTTCGTTTAAATTATAGGTAAAAAGTTTATCAGAGTACAAGGAAAGGTACATATTCAAATTAAGAGAGTATAACAGTCGATAAGTATTGTCGACAAATTTAGGCTGACCCAACAGCCTCCCAATCAAGCTACTTATGGAAATAGTAGCTCAGAGTGTATTAAGTACGTATCAAAGAGAAAGGAGATCCCAACTATGGCACTCACAATCAACACGAACATTTCGTCAATCATTGCTCAAAGAAGTTTGAACAATGCTACAAATTCAATGAACACTTCATTGGAAAGAATGTCTACAGGTTACAAAATTAACCACGCAAAAGATAACGCTGCTGGTTATTCTATTGCAAACAGCTGGGAAACAAAATTAGGTTCATTAGACGTAGCAGCTGATAACGCAGCAACAGGTCTTGACCTTTTAACAACAGCTGAAGAAACTTATAGCTTGTTAACAAGTCACTTACAACGTGTAAGAGATTTGACTGTACAAGCTGCTAACGGAACTTATGGTTCTCAATCATTAAAAGCTATTCAATCAGAAATCGTAGCTAGATTACAAGAAGTTAACCGTCTATCTGCTAACTCTGAATTTAATGGTATTAAATTAATGGCATTTGACACTACACAAGGAGCGGATAACTCTGATGTAGGTATTACTAGTGCTGGCGTAAACCTTCAAGTAGGTTTATATGCTGATGAAAACAGTACTATTAATTTATCAGTTGATTTATTTGCAAAAGCAAATATTTCTGGTTTGTTTAATGGAATGATGAGTACAGTATACAATAAAGGTGCTGATCTTAATTCAACAACCGATGATAAAACTTTAAAAACTTTATTAACAGCAGCAAATAATAATACTGAAGTTACTGATTTCTTATCAGAAGATGGCATTAATGCTTTTGCAGCAGCTTGTACAGGGTTGGTATATACAAAAGCTACAGGAACTGGTAATACAGCAACACCTGCAAAACTTACTTTGCAAACAGATGGTGATTGTGGTGCTAAAGAAATGTTAAGATTCTTAGATTCATCAATTGACGAGCTTTCAAGCAGAGTAACTAAGATTGGTGCGGCACAAAACCGAGTACAATCAGCTGCAGATGCTCTTGATGTTCAAGCTCAGAACTTAACATCTTCATTATCTTCATTACGTGATACAGATATTGCTGAAGAATCTTCTACTTATATTCAACAACAAATCTTGCAACAAGCTTCAGCAACATTGTTATCAACAGCTAACCAGTTGCCAAGTATTGCGTTGAACTTGATTTAAGGAAAGAGATATGAATAAGGATAATTCACTAATAGTGCTAGTTGGTTGATTAGGGATTTATTGGGTACGTGGAGTTTTTGCTTTCGCAAAAACTCCACGCTTTTCTAATATTGAATCCTTAATATTTATGATAAAATCTTGGGTATGCAAAATATTAAACAAGAATTAGATATTTTAAAATTGAAAATAGACAACAGTTTTGTAGATCCTATTCCAAATAGTTATTTACATAATTTTGTATTATCTGGTTCTAAATATATTCGCTCATCTCTTGTGATTTTATATCTAAAATCTCAAGGTATAGAAATAACAGAAGATGTTTATAAAATATTGGTGGCTGGCGAATTGATACATAACGCTTCTTTGTTGCATGATGATGTTCTTGACAATGCACAAGAGAGACGAGGAAAAACTACCATATCTAAAATGTTTACTTCAAAATTTTCAATTCTTGCTGGAGATTTTTTACTAACATCTGCGATTGATAATTTATTAGAGTTAAAAAGTTTTGAAATTCTTAATAATTTTAAAATTTGTATCCAAAAAATGGTTGAAGCTGAAGTACAACAGTTTTTTTTGAGAAATGAATTACCTACAGAAGATGAATATTTAAATATTTGCAAAGGAAAAACTGCAGAACTATTCTCTTGTATTTTAGAATCTTGTGCTCAAGTTGTTGATGTAGATTGTTTAATAGCGAAAAAATTTGCAAATATTTTTGGTGTTTGTTTCCAAATAAAAAATGATTTACAAATAGACTCCGCTTTTGTAGACATAGAGAATGGAATATTAACGGCTAAAGATATTTTAGGGATTGAAAATACCAATAATTTATTAGATAATTACAAACAAGAGATGAAAAATCTAATTAAAGATTTTCCTAACAATATTTATAAAGAGAGCCTAAAGGATTTAATAGAGTCATTATGATTAATAAAGAACAATTTAAAGCTAATTTGAAAGAATTTGTAGATACTGTTGTATTTGTAGTTGTAGCAGTAATTCTGATAAGATTTTTTATTGCAGAGCTAAGATGGATACCTTCTGGTTCTATGCGTCCAACTCTATTAGAAGGAGATCGGATTGTTGTTGAAAAATTAACAAAATTTCCTAATATTCTAAAAAATCATAAGTTTGAAAACGAGCCACAACGTGGAGATATTATGATATTTTACCCACCTTTTGTTAATTTAAAAACAGATGCTTGGTCAATTTTTAGTCGTTTAACAGGGTTTTTCTGCAAAGATATTGCTTATATTAAACGTGTTATAGGCTTACCAGGTGAGAAATTTGAAATAAAAAAAGCTTCTAATGGTGCACATTATGTGTATATCAATGATAAACGATTAGATGAAGAATACATTATGAGCGAATATGATTATCATACTTGTAAAGAAAACATGTACTGCGGGCCTTTTATTATTCCTGCGGACAATTATTTTATGATGGGTGATAATAGAGGTAATTCTCAAGATAGCCGTTTTTGGGGTACATTACCAAAAGATAGATTCATTGGGCGCGCAGTATTCACGTTTTGGCCACCAAGAAGAATTGGAGTACTTAACTAAAGTTTACTTATAGCTTGCAATCTAAAACAGTTTGTTTTAGAATATCTTTGTACAAAAAAGCTTATAAAGGTGGTGAATATACGATGGCAGAAGTTAAAGTAGGCGAAAACGAAAGTATCGAAAGCGCTTTACGTAGATTCAAAAAGAAAATCCAAAAAGCTGGTATTCTTTCTGAAGTAAAAAAACGCGAAAGATATGAAAAGCCTAGCGTTAAAAGAAAACGCAAGTCAGAAGCAGCTCGTAAACGTAAAGTTTAATAAAAAAAGGATGATTTTAAAAATCATCCTTTTTTCGTATCACAACATATTCACACTCGTTTTACCAAACTTAGCTGACAAGTCATCAAGATGATGAACTAAATAATAAATCGGTTCTAAATCTTTTGTATCCAAATCCACAATCGCCCCCCAATCTGTTCTTGCATGGTGTGCAGCAATCATTTTTGCGATTCGCTTAAATCCTGCAGTCATACAGATTGTAAATCCGTATTGAGAATGCGTAATCCATTCTTTTCTAAAATCTTCATCATAATCAATAAGACCAGATTCTAAATCGACTGTATATTCAAAAATTTTACCAATATCATGAAGTAAGCAAGCTGCATATACCTCGTCTTTGTTAATCTTTTGAAAAAATGCTTCAAGGTTCACATCTGCATATTGAAGACATTCCAATGTATGCACCATCAAACCTCCGATATAGTTATGATGCATAAGTTTTGCTCCTGGAGTAATTAAGATTCGTTCTTTGTTTTCTGAATAAATATTTAAAACAAAAGCTCTTAGTTTTTCATCAGAAATTTTATTTATATAACTTTCTAATTCTTTAAAAACATTTTCTCTTTCTACGGAATCAAGTCCTGTTTTTGCTTCCTTTATTAGCTCTAGAGAATTTACTAAACAATTATTAAATTTTTCATTAAAAGATCCAGATACAATACGTAAGACATTACCTGTCCTAAAAAGCTTTGTATCCATTCTGTTTAATGCTTCTTCCCATAAAATACAGTTTAAAATCTCATTATTTTCTAAATCTTTTAATTGCAACTTTCCCATTTTTGTTCCAGCCTTTGTATCGCCAATAGAAAAAGTGACAACCTCATAATGAATCTCTGTACTAAACATATTAAATCCTCCTAGTTGATAGAATTATACCATAAAACCTCCAACTCGGTAATTGCAACTTTATTCAATAAATTTATTCTATGAATATGAGCTACGAATCTTTTGAAGAATATCAATATGACAGTTGTATTTCTAGAGGAATATGTTCTATAAACCCTAGAATATCAGCATTACAAACAGTAATTGTACTATATTTACGAACTTTTGCCCAATATTCTAAAAATTTAATCTTAGACAAAACAGTTAAAAATTTTTTATTAAACACACTATCTATAACTATTTATAATTCAGAATTTAATGAAAACAGCTTTTTATACGCTATTAAAATATTTCAAAGCGAATTACCTAAAATAATGGCAAAATTTTCCGAATCAAATCCTGAAATAAACTTGGATGATGAACAAGAAAAAGTGCTTGAACTATATAAAGAGACTAAGGATATTATTCAAGCAATAAAATTTGGAGAAAAAATATTTAAACGCAGCTTTGAAAAAATCCCTACAGAAATAAGAGACTTATACAATATAATACTAGTTGTCGCAAAAAGCTTAAGTATCAATTTACTTGATTTAGAAAGCTTTGAAAAAGAAAATCAAGAATCATTTCAAATAATTTTGAATCTTTTAAGCCTAATAAATATTGAAGAAACTAACTCTGACAGCTTAAAATCAGAAATCTACAGAGCGGTCAAAACAGATGTTGAATTAATGAAATTAATTCGTGAAGCGCAGGAAGAACGTTATGGGAAGCAGAGTGTCGCAAATGTTTCTTATAGCACTGTACCTAATAAAGCAGCTCTAGTTGTCGGTTCTAATATAAGAGAACTCGAAATCGTTCTTGAAGCTCTTGAAAATGAAGATATTGATGTTTATACACATGATGATATGATGTTAGCACATACATTCCCTAAGTTTTCAGAATATAAAAACCTAAAAGGTCAATTCGGACAAGGTGTCGAAAATTGTCTTTTAGACTTTGCAACATTTCCTGGCCCCATAATTTTAACAAAACATTCTTTACATAACATAGAAAATTTCTATAGAGGGCGACTATTTACAACAGACTATACAACTTCACCTCAAGGTATTATTAAAATTAAAAATAACGATTTTTCTCCAGTTATTGAATCTGCAGAACAAGCAAAAGGTTTCAAAACAGGAAAACAATGTGAAACTGTAGAAATTGGTTATAATTACGAAAACATTATTAATAAAATTAAAAACAAAGTAAACTCAAACAATTATGAACAAATTTTTATTATAGGACTCGATGGTTATTCGTTAGAACAAAAAGTTTATTTCGAAAAACTTACAAAATTGACTCCACAAAATATATTAATAATTTCATTTTCTTATAATGCAGAAAAAGAAAATCTAATACACATTAACACTTGTTTTGACAATTTTAGTTGGATAAAAATCATAGAATTTTTAAAGACTTTAGAGCATAATATAACAGTTTTTGTTCCGAAATGTGAACGAAGCACTATATCACAAATGATTTATTTATCTAATACACAAAATTTAAAAATTTTCATCGGGAAATGTACACCAATAATACTTAACCCCTCATTATTAAATACATTACAAAAGATATTCAAAATTCAAAGTATTTCAACATGCAAAAAAGATTTAAAACAAATTCTTGAAGACAAATAACAAGATTTATATTAGAATAGTCTTGAGAGGTGCTTATGGGAAATAATTCAACTATATATATTTTGGACAAAAACTTAAATTCTCGAGAAATTTTAAGATCATATATTGAAGAATCTGGACAAAATTATGAAATCAAATTATTTAATGATTATGAATTTGCGCTTAATGAAATTAAAGCCACTAAAAATTGTCCAATAGTTTTTATTGATTTTTCGGATGACAATACCAATGGTTTTGTCGAAACAATAAGACTCTATACCTCCAAAATTATAATTACCTCTACTAATTGCTCAACAGATAGAATTATTAAAGCAATGCGTATGGGAGCTAAAGAATTTTTACCAAAACCAATATTAAAAGAACAAGTAAAACGAGTTTTATTAATGCTAAATCAGGATTCAGAAGAAAATTCTATCTCTAAAATTATCACAATTTATTCTAATAAAGGAGGGATTGGCAAAACAACCATTGCAACCAATCTAGCTTACGAACTTTCCAAAGCTACTTCTGACAAAGTTGCTTTAATTGACTTAAACTTACAACTAGGAGATATTTCAACTTTTTTAAATCTTAATCCAGCCTTTGATGTGGCTTATATTATAAAAAACTTGGTAGAAAAAAACGAAGATGTTATATTAAGAGCTTTTGAAAAATACCAAAATACAAATTTATTCGTTCTTTCAGATCCTGTTTATATAGAACAATCAGAGAGTATTACACCACAACAAATAGAAGAATTATTTAGAGCTTTAAAGAAAATCTTCCCATACATAATCATTGATATGTCTTCTAATATTGATGAAAATTCTCTTAAAATTTTAGATAAATCTGATTGGGTTCTATTTACTTCAATTGTCAATATCCCTGCAATTAGAAATGCACAAAGATGCCTTAGTTTATTTGCCTCACGCAGATATCCGAAAAACAAGGTAAAAATAATACTAAACCGATATATGGAAAATGAAGATATTAAAATACAAGACATTGAAAATACATTAGGTGAAAATATTTATTGGAAAATTCCAAATAACTATTTCTCAATTATGGAATCTATAAACAAAGGTGTTCCTGTTAGCGAAGTTAACCTAAACTCTAATATAGCAAATAATTTTAGAGATTTTGCTACAAAAATTTCTGATGATATTGTCAGAGATGCAATTTTAAAATATAGAGGTTATTAGGCATGCATAAAGTTTTAGAAATTACAAACAAATATATTTCAATAGCTACTCCACTTATATTATATTCGTTACTTTCAAGTGTTTATTTAGCAATTTCAGCTAATGGTGGCAAATTAATTCACTTAATATTTGCAATTATTTTGTTTTTTCTAATGACAGGAGCCTTTATTGCTGGCTGGTTTAATATGATTAAAATCGCCATTACCATTCCTGACAAAGAAAACCAATTATCTATAATAACGGATTTTGTTTCAGGAGTTGGAGAATATTTTTTACCATCCTGCGGTTTATTATTAATAAGTTTTATAATTATGGGATTAGTATCCTTTGG
The DNA here is from genome assembly GCA_045645765.1 of Candidatus Gastranaerophilaceae bacterium. Lineage (GTDB taxonomy): Bacteria > Cyanobacteriota > Vampirovibrionia > Gastranaerophilales > Gastranaerophilaceae > CAG-196. The sequence continues at coordinate 8,524 of JAZRJK010000075.1, read as the reverse complement.
GTTTTACTATTTAGGGTTAACAACAATTGGCAGTCCTGATATTACCACTGATAGCTTAACTAAAGCAATGCAATCACAAGAAGCTTTAAAAACTTTTGTCGCTAGCCTTAGTGTCGAACAACTAACAAAATTAAGCTTATGGAACATTTTAATCCTAATATCAATGATAGTTGGATACTTTATCTTATTCTTATATCCACCAGCACTATTTTTTGAAAATAAAAACCCAATAAAAGCATTATGGATTTCATTAAAAAATTTGTTAAGCAAACAAATTTTCAGAACAACTTTTATTTATTTAACTATACTTATCTTAAATTTTATTCTTTCAATTTTATCAACGGTATTAGGTGGAAATATAATTGTACATCTAATTCTAACGTTGTTAAATTTTTATTTTATAACGGCTGTTGGGATTGGAATTTTTTACTATTATCACAACAACTTTGTTAATACCCAAATAGGACAAAATGTTGATGTTGAAATTTAATAGTAATTAATTTTAAGACAACCTTCTTATCATTTCATGAGCATCTTCATAATCAGGAAATACTGAAACAACTTTTTCTAAATTTTCTAAAGCTAAATCATTATTCCCAAGCGCCTCATAACATTTTGCGATCTCCATTAAAATAGAAGTGTTAAGTGGTCGTTTCTTATCTATATTTTGAAATATATTTAAAGCTGATTGATATTCTCCAAGCTGATAATAGGTCAAGGCTAATGTATTTTGAGTCTCAATATCTGGATTCTGTTCAACTGCATGTATTAAATACCTTTTTGCATCTTCATACTCTTTTCTTGCATAAAGTATTCTCCCTACACAAAATTGAACATATTCATGATTTGGTTCTAATTCAGCAGCTTTCATTATATATTCGTAAGCATCATCCAATTTATTTAGTACCAAATAATTTAAACCCATAAACGTAAGTGCCAAAATATTATTCGGATTTAACTTAAGAGCTTCTGAATAATATTTTTCTGCTTCAACATTCTTTGAAATTGAATATAAATAATTCCCATATTCAAATAAAATTTCAAAATCATCTGGAGCTAACTTTAAAGCTATTTGAAATTCATCTTCTGCATAATCAAATAATCTTTTATTCAAATAAATGATTCCTAGATCTTTGTGCGCTTTTGCTATATCAGGATTCATATTTATAACCTTTTTAAGCATCTTTTCTGCAGTATCAGAATCACATAAACTTGATGAAAGAATCGCATATTGATGCATAATTTCAGCTGTCACTTTATTCTTCAATAAAATATTATCGTAAATTTCTTTAGCTTTAGTTAACTGATTAGTTTTTATATACAAGCTTGCTAACTTTTGTGCTGGAAGTATAAATTTAGGATTAACATAAACCATTTGCTCTAACATTTTTATTGCTGTTTCGTTATCCCCCAAGGCTTCATAACAAGTTGCAATATTGTACTTATAATTTTCTTTACTTGGACAAAGTAATGCCAACTGTTTATAATGCTTCAAAGCTTGTTCGTATTTTTGCAATTTTACTTCTGACATAGCAATTGCAGTCAAAAACGTCTCATCCTCATCTATCTCTAAAGCTTTATTTAAATATTCGATAGCAACTTCGTGTTTATCTTGAATCTGATACGCTGAAGCGATATTATAATAAGCCATTGGCGCATTTGGATTTATTTCTAAAGCTTTTTCATAAGTTTCAATTGCTAAATCAATATCTCCTATAGCCATATAACAAGTACCTAAGCTATTTAAAGTTCCTAAGTTATTAGGGGATTTTTCTAATGAAGATTTTAATGGAGCAATTGCCTCTTTATAATTCTTTGATTTCATATATGCAGTTCCAATTATAAACTCATATAAAAAATCTTCATTATCAAGTTTTGAAGCTTTTTGTGCATAATCTATTGTTAACGCAAATTCTTCAAGCCTTATTAAAATAACACATAAATTTGAATAAGCGTCCATATATTCTTCACGGAGCTCAATCACTTTTATGTAAGCATTTTTAGCAGAAATCAAATCCCCTAATTTTTCATAACATTTAGCTAAATAAAACCAAGAAGTCGCATCTGCATCTTCAAATTTTACAACAGTCTCAAAATATTTTTTAGCCTCTGACCATAACTCTAAATTAACATAAGTCAAGCCCGCTAATTTTAGAAGTTCTTTATTATTTATTTCTGCAGTAAGAGTTTCTTCCAATAAAATTTTTGCTTCATTAAATTGTTTCTTCGCAACTAATTCATTAATTTCATTTATATCAGCCATTTTCTCATTATTCTCCAAAATAATTTTTTAATCCTGATGTCAAATTTCTATTCTTACATAATTTTTTTAACTTAGAAATAGCTCTATTTTCGATTTGGCGAATTCTTTCTCGTGAAACACTATAAATAGAACCTATTTCATCTAATGTTTTCTTCTGACCATTGTTATTCAACCCAAATCTTAAAATTAAAACATCACGTTCTTTTTGACTTAATTGCTCTAGCATATCTTTAATATCATCTAAAAGATTTTCTTGCGACACCAAAGACTCCGGAGCTAGCGTTGATTCATCCACAATATAATCTATAATCTTGTTTGCATCTTCTTTTTGCCCAGTAGGAGTATCAATACTAATTGTTGACTGAGTAGATTTAATTATCGCTGTTAACTTGGAAATAGGAATACCTAATTTATCAGCGATTTCTTGTTTATTTGGAATTCTACCCAATTCAGTAGTCAAATCCATAGTAGCTTTCTTAATTTTATTAATCGATTCAATTAAGTGAATTGGCAATCTAATTATACGAGCTTTATCTGCAATAGCTCTTGTTATTGACTGTTGAATCCACCAAGTTGCATAAGTTGAAAATTTATACCCCTTTGTATAGTCAAATTTTTCCGTAGCTTTAATCAAACCCATGTTACCTTCTTGGATTAAATCAAGGAAAGAAAGACCTCTACCTATATATTTCTTAGCAATACTAACAACTAATCTTAAATTAGCGTTTATTAAAACTTTTCTTGCAAATTGACTTTGTGTTTCATAAATCTTTTTAGCAACTTCTAATTCTTCTTCTGGCGAAAGCAATGGAATTTTTCCTATTTGCTGAAGATAAATCCTTACAGAATCATCTGAATTAACAGAATTTAAGCTTTCTTGAGTCTTAGGTTCTTCAATAGTAATATTATCCTCATCCTCTAAATTCTCGATAGGCTCAAGACTATTAAAATCAACACCTTCATCAGAAATATCATCAACCATAATATTTAACGCATCTTTTTGTTTAACCATTACTAGCCTCTTTTCTTAGATTTTGTCGCTAATTTTTGTCTTACCGCTTCAAATAATATTATAGCAGTTGCATTAGAAACATTTAAAGAATTAAAATTTGTTAACATCGGAATTTTCACTTTAAAATCTGACAATTTTAACAAAGATTTTGAAATTCCTGAATGTTCAGCCCCCATAATAAGCGCAAAATTCATATCAGTGTAATCAATATCATAATAATTATTATCAGAATGATGATCTGCAGCAATTACCCAGTAGTTTTTTTCTTTTAGCCTCTGAACTGCGTTAACTATACTATTGACTTTTATTATTGCAATGTGATTAACAGCTCCCGCACTAGTTTTTTCAACAGTTGAATTTACCAAAACACCCCTGCGAGATGGTAAAATAATACCTTTCACACCAGCACAAACGCAAGAACGTATTATGGCACCCAAATTATGCGAATCTTCAATTCCATCTAAAATAACAACAGAGGTTAATTCGCTAGAATTTTTTTCAATAAACTCGTCTAAATCAAAATATTTAACAGGTGCAACTTGAGCAATAACTCCTTGGTGACGAGCTTCTTGTGCAATTTGATTAAGTTTTTCTTTCCCAACAAATTGAAAAACAACTCCATTCAATTTAGCAAGCTCTTTTATTTTCTCAATTTTCTCATCTGCACGAGAAGTATTAGAGATTAATATGCGATTAAATTCTCTATTGTTAGATTCAAGGGCTTCTATTATTGCATTTTTCCCATAAATAAAAGAATTTTCCATTATTTAGATACCTTTAACATTCTTTCAATACAACCAGCACTAAGCTCTCTTATTTTTTCATCCAAAGCTATCTCATTTACCTCATTCTCTAATGAATATAATATTTCTTCCAAAGTTGTAAGCTTCATGCTTTCACAAAGCATCTTTTCTGAGATTAAAATAAATTCTTTATTAGGATAATCCCGTCTTAATCTATCAGCGACACCTTTTTCAGTAACTATTACAAACTGATTTTCATTACTGTTTTTAACATATTCAATAATACCACTTGTACTTCCGATATAGTCACCTAACTCACTTACGGAACACTTGCATTCAGGATGAATAAGAACTTTAGCTCTTGGATATTTCTTCCTTACATCTATAATATTTTGAATCGTCACATTATCATGCACAGGACAACATCCTTCATAAGTTATAACTTCAACTCCATCAAGCTGAGATTCTACATATTTACCCAAATTAGCATCTGGAACAAATAAAACTTTAGGAGCATTCAAGCTTCTAACTATTTCAACAGCGTTTGAACTTGTACAACAAATATCACACTCTGATTTGACCTCTGCAGTTGAATTTATGTAGCACACAACCGGCAACTCTGGATGTTTTTTCTTGAATTCAATAGTTTGCTCCAAGTTTATCATATCAGCCATTAAACATCCTGCATCAAGATTTGGCAACAAAACTTTTTTTTCAGGAGATATAATTTTCGCTGTTTGAGCCATAAAATAAACTCCTGCGAAAACTATAATATCAGCGTCTGTTTCTCGTGCTTTTTGACTAAGATATAACGAATCTCCAACATAATCTGCAACTTCATCAACTTCAATATTTTGATAGCTATGAGCTAAGATTATTGCATTCTTTTCTTTTTTTAATTTATTAATTCTCTCTATTAAATTTTTCATTAATTAATCCTGTGTACAAAAGTCTGTTTTTATTGTACAATAAAAACAGATAGGAAGAAATAGCATGGCTTTTAATTTAAAGAAAAAAATATCAGTTGGGGTATCAATTAGTCCTGAAAAAGGTCTTGAAGTAGCTCAAATAGACTTTGTAAATCAAATAATTTTAAAATATATTAATAAACCTTTAGCTTTTGATAATATACACAAAAAAGTTGCAGACCTGGATATTTTTAAGGAAACTTTGCAAGAAGCTTTATCTGAATTAAATATTCCAAAAGGTTCTGAAATAGTATTATCTCTACCTACGATATTCTTTAATGTAGAAGATTTTTCTGCCGCAAAAAGCGAACAAGAAATTATTAATGAAATAGAAGAACGATTATCGTCACATTCTCTTTTTGAAGAAACAGAACCCGTTGTAAGCCATATTAGACTTCCTATATCTACAATGCAGTTTCATAAGATTGCAAGTGTTGCATCTCAAAAAGTTATGCTTATTGAAATAGCAATGCAAATTAAAGAAATGGGATACAAAGTAATTGGATTTGATACTTCAGTTTCTTCTATTTTGAATGCTTTAATTTATACCAATAGAGTCGACATATCGCCTGAAAGAAGTTGGGTACTTTTATTTGTAGATAATAGCTGCTGTAGAATAGTTTCAATGCAAGGTTCAAGCTATGTTGATTGCTATGAAGAACCAATTAGTATTGGAGAAGTTTTAGGTGATGAAGAAAACTATTCTATAGTTACTAATGCCATTGTTCCAATATTAAAGAATTTACCGTCACAATGTTTATATGTTATTTCAAAAACAAACGCAATAAGCGCTAAAGTTCTAGCTGATAACTTAGTTTACAATGCTCCTATAATTCACCAGGAAGCAAACTTTTTTAATTCTGACCCGTTTTTGATGTACAGCGACAATATTGACGAAAACTCTGCAAAACAAATCTCATTAGACGTCATAGGAGCAGCGATATATCGCGATTTCGCGAATTTATATCCACTACAGTTCAATTTTTTCAACGCCTCTTTAGGAGATGTCTACCTTTTAGAACAACCTCCAATAATACCTGTAGGCAAATATTTGCTAACATTGTCTATGGAGAATATGCTACTAGCGGCGGCAGCAGTATTTGTTTTAATCGTAGTAATAACTTTATTTATGATAATACCTCTAAATTCTTCAATTGCTCAAAAAGAAAAAGAGCAAAAGGATTTAGACTTAAATATAGCTTTAGTACAAAAATATTTAGATCAAAACAAAGGTGTTTCTACTAACACTTTTGATGAAGGTGATGAAATCCGAATGGGATTAGTTCACAACAAAGGTATTTACTCATATTATTCGATTGTTGGGACAGAAATCCCTAAAAAATTGTGGTTGACATCTTTAGATTTAGGGAAAAGTATTTCAATAGAAGGTCAAGCTGACAATTTAGAAAGTGTTTATAGCTTCTTTAGAAATATTCGTGATTATAATCCTAGCGCGGGGTTTAAATTACAAAAATTAGCTTTATCTACGAACGCTAAAATGACACCGTTAAGCGAGGAAGAAGCTTTTGAAACAAATTCTTCAATTACTTTTTCTACCGCAGATTTTTATGAATTTAAAATTTCTAATGCAGTAGAAGAAACCTCTGATTCATCAAAAGAGAAAAAGACAGCTAAATCTTCAGAAAAAAAATCAAAATCACCAAATAATTTAGGCCCATTAGATTAATAAGTAAAGGATTTTAAATGGATAAATATAAAAGATATTATGGTTTAGGCGCTTTTTTAGTTATCGTAGCTTTATCAATATATGGTAGCTATAGTGTAATTATGCCTAAAATGAATACTTTAGAAGATTTAAAAAACCAAATAGAGAAAAAAAAATCAACTTTGGAAGCTAAAAAAAGAGACAAATTAACAGTTGAAAATAAATTAAAAAAGATACAAGATTCTTTAGCGACTTCTCAGAAAAAAATATATGCTCCTATTGAATCTGATTTAGGAAATGATACATTATTCTTTAATTTATATAACGATTTATTAGATATGATAAAAGCAAACTCTGTGAAAATCAAATCTATAGAATATAACTATAACCCCGAAGAAGATCCTTTTGTATTATTAGGTGGAGATGGATATTTTGTTTGTGATATAAATTTAGAGCTTATTTCAAACTATGTTGATTTAGGAAATCTTATCCAAGATGTTTACCAATATCCGTACTATATAAAAATAAAAGAAGTTAATATTAAACCGTATTTAAAAGATAAAAAAATACTCTTAACCAAAATGAATTTGAGCATGTATGCTCATACTGATCCTATATATCAAGATTAATAACAACAAAAAAACAGAGATTAAAAATAATCTCTGTTTTTTGTTTGGTTTAATTCTTCCTTATGAGATTCTACCTGCTATAACAACGTCTTTACCATCAGCTTGAGGCTTAAGATTTTTCTTATAGACCTCAACGTGCGGTTGTAAAACGCTATCCAATACAATTGGTAATTCCAGACCAGAAGCAATTTTTGTAATAACTTCTTGATAAACAGTCGCAAAAGCTCTAGCTTGAACTAAAGCACCTGCTGCCGATGGTGTTAAACCAAATTCAGAAGTTTCTACAGCTTCACAGAAATAACGACCTGCATCTGAATATGATTTAGAAAGCGCTCCAATATATCCTTCTGCATTTTCAGAAGCAATACCTTTATCAGCAGGAACAGTTAAAGCAAACGCAAAACTATTCGCTGGATTAAAATGAGCCTCAGAAGAATGGTGCATTGAATCAGGAACTTTTGCAATTTGCTTTAATGTATCTTTCACTGATTCATTTTGCATTTGTGCATGCCAGTTAACAGTGTACTCAAAAGTTGAGCCTAAATATTGATGTACAGAGGTTGTAATACCATCTGCAACTGCAGCAGCCCAAAAAGCTGCTTGAGCATATGGCATATTTTTATCAAAATTTGTAGATAGAGCTAATTCTGACATTGATTGAGCCGCTTCTAACATTAACTTCATATCTTCTTTAATCATACCAGCATAAGCCAAGGTAAACAAAGCGTGATCATCAAGAGCAGAGAATCTTCCTCCTACATCATCATGAATAAACAAATCGCCTAACCAACCTTCTGATATTGAAGAACGACGTAATTCACTTTTTTCTGCATTTTTATCAGTTACAGCAATAAAGTGTTTTGCAGTCATCTTTTTAGCTTCTTCCAAAGATAAACCTTTTGCCAAGTAAGCATCTTCCAGCATTTTTTGAATTCTTAAGAAACCATCTTTAGTTTCGAATGTAGAGCCTGATTTAGAAGCTATCATATAACTTGATGATAAAACATCTCCATTTAATCTTGATAAGAATCTGTTAAAGCTGATTGAATCAACATCTGAATAAAATAAAACAGATTCGCTGTTTAAATTTAAACCATTAATAGCAAGCATATGTTCTACTGTGTGTTTAGAACCACCAATCCCCATAACACTTAATCTAGAAACACCCGCTTGTGTTTTCAAACTTGATGCTAAAGAATAGATATCATCTAATCTTTTTAATTGTTCTTGTGGTAAATTAACC
>JAZRJK010000074.1:0-2048 GCA_045645765.1 Candidatus Gastranaerophilaceae bacterium | reverse complement strand
CTTCGCGCTTTCGCTTCCGTCCGGGACAATAAGACGATTAGACGGTTGTACGACCCAAAGACGATAAGACGTTGAGACGACCACCGCCAGACGATTAGACGTTGAGACGTGAGACTCCATCCCGCGTTGACACGCGCTCTGGGACAACAGCCTAAATTCGTGTCCGAATTTAGATGAAGCAGCGCTCCGCGCTATGAAGCGGTGCAAAGCACCATGAAGCATGCCTACGGCATATGAAGCATTGCGAAGCAATATATAAGGTAGGATTTTTTAAAGTTTCAGCAAGGCGAGGACGCCATGCCGCCCCGTTATTCTGTAAGACGGGGATGTCTTACAGCCCAGTTATTGTGTAGGACGAGGACGTCCTACACCCCAGTTAAGCACACACTTTAAATATTTTAATCCGTAACTCTCAATGTCTGGTAAATAGGTTTTAATCAAAAAACGTTAATTTTATCCAAAAAATCCTTATTTTTAGCTTGATAATGCATTTTTGAATTGGTATATTATTATATTGACCAATGGAGAATAATAAATTATGTCTAAAATACCCCCAGAAATAGCAAAATTCCGCATGCGTGGTACTGAAATAAAAAAAGTAGGTGACTCTTACTATATTCAAAAAATTACTAGTGTATGGGATAAGAATTTAGGTCGCCCTAAAAAAGTAGTTGTTGAATATATCGGAATGGTAGATGAGAATGGTATTCATCCTAAAACATCAAAAAAAGTTAATGTGAATTTTATCCCATATTCTAGGGAGTATGGAGCAACATATGTTTTACGTTTACTGACCGAAGATATTCATGACAAACTTAAGGAATTTTTTGGTGCTGATGCAGATTGGATGTATGTTGTATCAATGCTTCGTGTTTTTAATCGAACAAGTTTTGGTGCTTTGCATAATTATTACATTAATTCATATATATCAGAACTTTTTCCAAAATTACCGATGTCTTCATCTAGCATTAGTGGGATGATGATACGTTTAGGACATAGAAGAGATCAAATGGTTAAATTTATGAAATCATATATTCCTGATGATAACGCATATGTAATATTTGATGGGACTTCAATTGTTTGTAATTCGAAAAATATTTACGAGGCACAAGTAGGTTATAATTCTCATGGCTGTCATGATCCTCAATTAAATTTAATGTACGCATTAGCTGCAAATAAAGACAAATTAAATCCTGTGTTTTATAAAGAATACCCTGGAAGCATAAGAGATGTAACAGCTTTTAAAAATATGTTGGATGAATCTGGGATAAAAATTGCAGTTTTACTTGCTGATAAAGGTTTTGTAAAACAATCCACATTAAATGAGCTAGAAGAATCTAAACTAACATATATAATGCCACTAAGAAGAAATTCTCTAGAATATGATAAAACACCACTACATTCAAGAGGGTATACAGAATTCACAGGATGCTTTAAACATAATAATCGAACAATATGGTATTATGAGCAACCAGTTGAAGAAAATTGTAAACATAGATATTTTTTATATTTAGACGAGCTACTTCAATACGAAGAGACAAAAAAACATAATAAAAAAATTGCTGAATATGAGAATGATGTAGAAAAACAACAACAAATGGCTACTAAACAATTATATTTTGGAAGTTTTGTCTTAAAAACAAATGCTATGAATATAAATGCTATTGAATGTTATAAAACTTTTAAAATGAGAAATGATGTTGAGCAATTGTTTGATATTTATAAATGCGAAAATGATTTTTCTACTACAAATGCTCATAGTTCGGAAACATGTGAAGCGACATTATTCTTAAACCATTTGAGTATTATGATGAATTATAAGATATACAATTTACTAAGGCAAAACAATAAACTTAAGAAATATTCATGTACTCATATTTTGCAAGATTATCTTGCTTTTATAAGGGTATGTAATAATAGTGAAAATTGGTTGATAGAACCAGTCACAAAAGAATCTAGATTAGCTATTGAAGCATTAGGATTAACACTACCAGAAACGGTAATTTAATACAACGACCTATTCACCAAAGACTGAGAGTTACGGATAA
>JAZRJK010000073.1:0-10615 GCA_045645765.1 Candidatus Gastranaerophilaceae bacterium | reverse complement strand
GCCATTTAAAATTTAAAGAAAACCAAAGCCTTAATTTCATTTTGCTTTCAGATCCAGAACACAAACTAGCAGAAGCTTTCAAGGTTTGGGTTGAAAAATCTATGTATGGCAGAAAATATATGGGTATTGAACGCTCAACTTTTGTGCTAGATGAAAACTTGAATATCATTAAAGAATGGCGCAAAGTAAAAGTCAAAGGCCACGTCGACGAAGTGATTGATTACTTAGATGCATAATTTAAACACCTTTTAAACAGGATTTAAAAAAAATTAACAATGTTTATAACTTATCAATCCAAGCTTTCTCAAAGACTGTTTGTATATTCAAATCTATATAATGAAAATCATCGTGGTTATGGCAAAAAATTAATTCATATTTTTGCGCAATAGTTTTTATCGTATTGATACAATCCTCAACGTCAGCATATGTTGGAATTTTTTTAATTTCAGCAGTAGTAAGATGCGCAATTTTCTTATGTCGGAGTTTTTTAATTTTTTGAAAAACCTCATCCAAAGTTTGGATATCTTTGTTAAGCATTTCTGAAAAATCTGTATGATTATATGGAAACCCTGTTTTCATTTCAAAGCTTTCTTTTGCATCTTCTACTGTAAAATTTCTATTATAAGTTTCAAAAGGCCCGTCTTTAACAACATTCCAAATTCTTCTTTCTTTTTCAGGAGGGGGATCATAACTTTGTAAAAATCTTTCAAAAGAAATATAACGTTTTTCACTTACTTCCTTTAAAAGTTTTATAAAATTTACATCTTCTTTTTTATAATTAGGATTAGTTATTTTGGCAATTTGAACAATAACTTTATACGTATAATTTTGAGCCAACCAATGCTGTAAGTGACCACCGTATTTTTTAAAATGTTTACTATTGTTTTGAATTTCAGTTAGTTGATTCCATACATCAAGCGAATAAACCAAGCTTCTTACTTCATCCAATAACAAATCAAAGTGTCTTAAAATTTTATCTTTTTTAATATTCTTTTCCCCCATATTTTAATTATATTACATATTTTTATAAATATCTTTACTTTCTCTTGCTTTTGAGTGATGTATGTTGCTCGAAAGGTTTGTAGATGAATGCTGTTGACCCAATAAAAAGCCTTGACGATATTAGAAAAATGAAAGAATTCTTGGCAAAAAAGCCGAGGAACGCTTTGCTCTTTAGCTTTGGGATAAATAGCGGACTAAGGATTTCTGATATACTTGCACTTAATGTCGGGGACGTGAGGGGTAAAGAGTATATTGAAATTAGAGAACTGAAAACCGGCAAACGGAAAGTCTTTCCGATTAATGATAGACTGAAGGAGGAAATTGAAGAATTTACTAAAAGAATGCCGGAGGATCAACCACTGTTTTATACACAAAAGGGCAGACGAATGGAAAGGAGCAGGGCGTATAAGATTTTAAATAAGGCGGCAAGGGCGGTGGGAATAACAAGGCGGATAGGCACACATACATTGAGGAAAACTTTTGGATACCATTGCTACCAAAAATACGACGACGTCGTGCTACTGCAAAAGATTTTTAATCATTCTTCACCCCAAATCACCCTCCGCTATATCGGTATCGAACAAGAAGACATCGACGCCGTGTATAGGGATTTTTATTTATAAAATTTATAAATACATAATTCTTTACATGTCAATAAAAGCTGTAACTCATATGATAAAATTTTTATATTGGTTAATAGAATTTTAGTAATATTAGGAGGCTATTTTTGGTAATTAGAACAGGTCAGACAAGGGAACCACAAACAACGCTTCATACGTCAAATTATTGCGTTGCTTATTTGGATATACTTGGCGGTGTTAATAAAATTAAAGCAGATAAAGACAATAAATTCCTTAACCTTTTAAATATGCTTTATGTAGATGTATTTAACGAAGCGCAAGGTATATTTAATGAAGATAAAGACATTGTCGTTAAAATCTTTTCTGACAATATTTTACTTGCAATGCAAATAGAAAAAGAAAGCCCAGAAAAAGAAAAGAAGATCCAAAGATTATTAAATGTTGTTTCAAATATTTACAATGAAGCTTTAAGATATGGTTATTTATTACGGGGTGGTATTTCAGAAGGAGAGTTTTTTATAAATGAAATTTTTGTTTATGGCAATGCACTACTCGATGTATATAAAATGGAATCTAAAATTGCTATTTATCCAAGAGTTTTAGTTAGCAAAGAAATATATGAATTATTACCTCATTATTGTTTGCCTGGTGAGGATGGACTACCTTTTCTAAATAATTTTTTGTTTTTTTTTACGAACGAATGTATTACTCATAAACTCAGATTACTAGAGATGTTAAAAGAGAATAAAAATGATTTAAAAGTTAAACAAAAAATAATGTGGCTAATAAACAAATTTAATGAATATAACAGAGCAGAAAAGGATCTAGGAAGATTAGATTATCAAATAATTGAACAAAGTGAAATAAATAAAGCTTTGGTCGATGATAAATCTTCCGAAGAAGCGGTTAAAATAGGAGAATCTTCTGATGTGTAATATAACAATAGAAACAATGAAACCAGTAATGGATATATTATCTGCATTATTAGCACCAACCATTGCTATATGTACAGGTTGTTTTATGTGGCAGCAAAAAGAAATTCAAAAAAAGCAACATAATACTGAAATATTTAAATTAAGGGTAGAACATATGAAATTTCTCTTTGATGCTTGGGGAAATTTTAATACTTATATTTCACATATTCCAAATTATAAAGCTCAAATTATTGCAAATAATGGAAACCAAGAAGTTATAATATCAACTATGCGAAGAGTATTTGCAGATTTATTTGAACATAATGTGGCAACACCTGTTCTTTATAATAAAAATCTTCAAGAAAAAGAAGAACAATTTATTAAAAGTTTGAATGCAATGATTCCGTCAAGAGGAATGGAGTGGACAACCTATAACATATTAGACGAATATGAAGCTGCTAAAAAGCTTTTTAATGAATTATACTCAGATTATCAAAAAATATTATATGAAGAATGTAAAATTTGTGATTAAAATAGGTTAAAGAAATAATTACAGGTATTAAAGAATAGTGTACTGTTTAGTTATAAGAACTTAAACCTTAATACTATCTATAACTCCCAACTTTTCTGCCATATTTATCGTATTCTGTAACTCTGCCTGCAGAATCCTTTTTAAAAGAACCGGTTTTTCTTCCGTATTGGTCATACTTCATTGTTACACCATTTGAATTTGTTTTATAACTTCCTGTTTTGTGTCCATATTTATCATATTCATTGTAACCAGACGAAGTTTTGCGATAACTACCTGCTTTAGAGCCGTTTTTATCGTATTTATTATAACCACTTGAAGTCTTTTTGTATGAAGCAGACTTTGAGCCATATTTATCATAACTATTAAAACCTGAAGAGGTTTCGCGATACGAACCGATTTTACTTCCATATCTATCGTAGGAATTAACTGCTGCATCACTAATATTTGCAGTTAGAAAAATGAAACAAAATAACAATAAAATCGATAAAACTTTTTTCATCAAAACCTCCTATACAATTATAACGAAGTTACTTCTTTTTTGTTCAGAAAAATAAGTTGTTACAAATCCCCTAAAAACCTATTTTTTATGATAGAATTTAATTAAAATTAGTGTTTTGATAGCGAGGTAAGTATGGCAGGAAAAAATAACGCAAATATAGGGTTTGAGGAACAATTATGGAAAGCAGCTTGTGTGCTTTGGGGGCATATTCCGGCTGCAGAATATAGAAAAGTAATTGTTGGTTTGATTTTCTTGCGTTATATTTCCAGTGTTTTCGATAAAAAATACCAAGAACTTCTTGCAGAAGGTGATGGATTTGAAAATGATAAAGATGAATATTTATCAGAAAATATTTTCTTTGTGCCAGAAGAAGCTCGTTGGGATACAATTTCTGGATCTGCACATAAACCTGAAATCGGTAAAATTATAGACGAAGCAATGCTTGCTATTGAAAGAGAAAACAAATCCCTTAAAGGAGTCTTGCCTAAAAACTACGGTTCACCTGATCTAGATAAAAGGGTTTTAGGTGAAGTTGTAGATTTATTTACCAACAATATTAAAATGGATGATACCGAAGAAAGCAAGGATTTACTTGGTAGAACTTATGAGTACTGTATTGCTCAGTTTGCAGCTTATGAAGGCACAAAAGGTGGTGAATTCTATACGCCATCAAGTATTGTTAAAACCCTTGTTGAAATATTAAAACCTTTTGAAAACTGTCGTGTTTATGACCCTTGTTGTGGATCAGGCGGTATGTTTGTTCAATCTGTTGAGTTTTTAAAGGCTCATAGTGGAAATAGAGATAGGATCTCTGTTTATGGTCAAGAGTCAAACTCTGATACTTGGAAAATGGCTAAAATGAATATGGCTATTCGTGGAATTGACGCTGATTTTGGCCAATCACAAGCTGATACATTCTTTAATGATGTTCATCCAACATTGAAAGCTGATTTTATTATGGCAAACCCTCCTTTCAACCTTTCAAACTGGGGACAAGATAAATTGCAAGAAGATGTGCGTTGGAAATATGGTATTCCTCCTGCAGGCAATGCCAACTTTGCTTGGATTCAGCATATGATACACCACCTTGCACCAAATGGGAAAATTGGTTTGGTTCTTGCTAATGGGGCTTTATCATCTCAAACAAGTGGCGAAGGTGATATAAGAAAAAATATTATTGAAGACGATTTGGTTGAAGGTATTGTTGCACTTCCTACTCAGTTGTTTTACAGCGTAACAATTCCTGTAACTCTTTGGTTTATTTCTAAAAATAAAAAGCAAAAAGGAAAAACTTTGTTTATTGATGCTCGAAAAATGGGCTATATGGTAGATAGAAAACATAGAGATTTTACAAAAGAAGATATCCAAAAACTTGCTGATACATTTACTGCATTCCAAGAAGGAATGCTAGAAGATGTAAAAGGCTTCTGCGCTGTTGTTTCGACTGAAGAAATAGCAAAACAAGATTATATCTTAACTCCAGGGCGCTATGTTGGCATAGAAGAACAAGAAGATGATGGTGAACCATTTGAGGATAAAATGAAACGATTGACAGGTGAATTATCTGAAATGTTTGCCAAATCAAATGAGCTTCAAGAAGAAATTAAGAAAAATCTATCAGCAATTGGTTTTGAGGTAAAGTAGATGAAGTTACAAAAAAATATAATTATTTGTTCATTAATTATAATGCTTTTATCAATATTAGGAATTATTCTTTTTAATCCCCAAATAAAAATGTATGATATTAGTGTAGGTATTTTTACAGGTATTGTTTTAACTTTATTAACTACGATAATTTTGTATAATTACGAAAAAAAGAAGCTGTTAAATAAACTATATTCTAATTTTTCTGAAATATATTTTATCTTATGTTTTATTTGTCAAAAATTAGGGAAATTTTTAGACAAAAAAGATATAACTAATGCTGAATTTTCACTTAATTACAAGCTTGCAACTGAAATATCAGGAACTTTACGCGATTTAGTTAATGTGGAATATACAAGTTTTTTTGATTTTAAATTAAACAACCAAATGAAAAACTTTATTAAATATACAGCTAAATTATATAATTTAAAAAATATAATTGAAACACGAAATGTTGATATTTTAAATTTTGAAATTGCCGTAAAAGAAAATATTTTAAGTGGTCAATTAAATGATAAAAAAAATCAACTTTTAATTGTATATAGAGAAGAATTATTGATTGCAATAGGACGACTTCACGAATATTCTTGTTCTTTAAAAATCGAATTAGATGAAATAATGACAGATTTTTGTAATATCTGTAAGTTTAGTAATAAATGGCAAGATAAAAAAAATGATTTTGAAAAAGAAGTGGAGGCAAAGAAAGATGACCTCTAATTGGAAAGAATGCGAATTAAAAAAAGCTATTGAATTAGTCATAGATTACAGGGGAAAGACTCCTAAAAAACTGGGTGGGGATTGGAGTAATTCTGGCTACCGGGCTTTATCTGCAAAAAATATAAAAACTGGTTCAATTGTTCAACCAGAAACAATTCGATTCGTTGACGAAAATTTATATAAAAAATGGATGAAGGATGAAGTAAAAAAAGGTGATATCTTAATAACTTCAGAGGCTCCATTTGGACAAATCTATTATTGGAATAGTGAAGAAAAAATCGTATTAAGCCAAAGAATATTTGGTCTTAGAATTAATAATCTTTTTAATTCGGAATACCTTTATCATTACATGACTACAAGTGATTTTCAAGCAGAATTAGATTCAAGAGCAACAGGAACAACCGTTGTTGGGTTAAGGCAGCCCGAATTACTTAAATGTAAAATAAAATATCCTAATCTTGAAACTCAACAAAAGATTGCGAAGGTGTTGAGTGCGATTGATGACAAAATTGAACTAAACAATTCGATAAATAATAATTTAGAACGACAAGCAATGGCTTTGTTTAAGAATAAATTCGTTGGTATTACAAATGATGCTCGCACAATGTGTAAAGCAGAAGAATATTTTGATATAAGTATAGGAAAAACTCCTCCAAGAAAAGAACCTGAATGGTTTTCAGATATAGATGGTATTAAATGGATTTCAATTTCCGATATGGGCAACTGCGGAATGTATATTAGCAATAGTTCGGAATATTTAAATCCAGTCGCTATTGATAAATTTAATGTGAAAATTGTGCCTGATAATACTGTGATCTTAAGTTTTAAATTAACTGTTGGTAGGGTCGCAATAACTGATGGGGAAATGGCTACTAATGAAGCTATAGCTCATTTTAAAACAGACAATAAAAATGTCAATGAATACCTTTATTGCTATTTAAAAAGATTTAATTATCAAACAATGGGAAGTACTTCTTCAATTGCTACAGCTGTTAATTCCAAAATAATAAAAGCAATGCCATTTGTTGTCCCAACGGAAGATGAAATTAATGAGTTTCATACTGTTACTGAGCCAATGTTTAAACAAATAAAACTCAATCAAATTGAAAATGTACGTCTTATTGAACTTCGGGATACGTTATTACCGAAGTTGATGAGTGGAGAAATTGATGTTTCTAATGTCGAAATTGAGGATATTTTAAACAATAGTTCTATTAATAAATTATCATTTAGTGAGGAACAATAGATGACAATAGATAATTCGATAAGAGCTAGATTGAATATTGAAAATGGCATTGAAATCACTTCAGTTGGTTCCTTTCTTGAAGAAATAAATAAATTGAGAGAAAAAGACGAAGATTATGCTCAAAAATATTTTTTTAGAGGACAACAAGTTGAATATTGGGATATTTCTTCTAGTATCTGTAGAGAAGAAATGCTAAATTCAGAACATCAATTGTTAAAAGAGCCTTTAGAAAAATTTCCAAATGAATTTAAAAGTTTAAATAACACTTTTGATTTAATGACAAAATGTCAACATTATGGATTATGTACAAGATTATTAGATTTAACAACAAATCCCTTGGTTGCATTGTACTTTGCATGTCAAGAATATGGCTTGCAAAAATATGAAAAAGATCCTGAGCAAGAATACAGTGATGATAATGAGTATGAAGAAATTGAACCTTGGGGAATAATTTTTTATAAAAAAGCGTATCCAATTTATTCAGATAATAAAAAAGTAAAAATTATAACAGAATTAGCTAGGTATAATCTCCAATATGAAAATTCATTAAATGATATTCTTGGTAAATTGCAAAAAAATGGCATTATTACTGCAAAAGATGCTGATGAATGGTTTGGGATAAAATATCAAGAATTTGTTGATATTATTCAAGAAACATATGTAGTTCAACCGACTTATAACAATACTCGTTTAATTGCTCAAAGTGGTGCTTTTTTACTTCCAGGTATGTTTTCTTTCGAAAAAAATAATATGATAAATAGTGTTATTACAAAGTGCAAAGGTAGCTTAAGAGGAAAATTTGAAGAAATTTTCTTTTATATAAATGGTGAAAACAAAAAACGAATACTTGATGAATTAAGCGTTTGTAATATTAATGAATCAACATTGTTTCCGGAATTAGAACATCAATTAAAACATATTAAAACATTAAATAAACAAGGAACACAAGCAGCGCCGGATTTTGTAAAATATAGCGAAGTAGCTCCAGAAATTATGAATGTGTTATATGAAGCTTTTGAAAATTTTGACTTTGACCAAGAAGGAATAATTGCTAAATTTAAAAGTAAATTAGAAGAATTTTTATATTCAAATGAAGAATATAGAAATGTAGAAGAAAATTTATATCAAAAAATTATAGAAAATTTAATAGTTGATTGGTATAAAAAAGATTCAATAAAAAGTAAAATTCGTTTAAATATAACAAAAGAGTTGATAAGCCAAAATTATGATAAAGAACAAGCAAATGAAATGGCGAAAGATTTGCTAGAAGAAATTCTAAAGATATATGCAAATATTCTAAATGAAGATTTGTAAATTTATGAAAATTAAATGAAATTATTATATAATCAACATGGAGGTATCGGTTAAAGTAAATATGCGTTTAGAGGAAATAAAACATCGTATTAGTTTTATTTTTTACAGTTTTTTAGATCTTATTGGTTGGTCTAAAATTGTAATGCAGAGCTTTTCGGGTTTATATGGTACGCTATCAGCTATTGATGCAGCTAAAATATTATGTGGAGAGCACCCAGCAGAAATCTTTTTTCACTGGTTATTGTTTAGCCATCCTTTAAGAATATTTTTGTTTACTCAGGTTTTGTTGTTATTTATTGCTATTGCAGAAAAGATTACAATAGGTTCTTATACTAGATTAAAAAGAGAATTAAAAAGAAAAGATGCTAAACTTGATGTTTTGTACAATAATATGAAAGAATTATTTGATGGGCTCTTGATGTCTTTTGCTAATGCTGAATTAGCTTTTGGAACACATGAGCAGAATCAAGAAAGGATTTCGCTATATCTCGCCAAAAAAGATAAAAATAATGATATAGATTATTTATATCCTATTGGAAGATATTCTAGTAATCCAGATTTTCGAAGTAAAAGACGAAGTCGCTATAGTATTAATAAAGGTTGCATAGGTGAAGCTTATCGAAATGGATATTGTTACAATGGTTCAATTACTCCAGAAGAGTGTTTAAATAAGTATTCTTATTCTGAAGATGAATATAAAGCGATGAGAATGAAATCAAAAACGGTGGCTGCAATTTCAATAAAAGACAAATCAGATAGGGTAATTGGTGTGCTTGTTGCAGAATCACAAGAAATATCTTGGTTATCAGGAACAATTAAAAGAAAACTTGAAAAGCAGGCAAAGTATTACGCAGAAATATGCATGACTTTAAAGGATTATATTGACGATAAAACAGAAAGTAAATTTAATAAAAAAGGAGACATGCCATGGTAGAATTGATTGACATTATATCCTATATTTTAAAGAATTATCCTCATAAAACTGAGTTGTCCAATGCCCGCTTAACCAAAATGATTTATTTAATTGATTGGCGTTCTGCTTTCGATTATGGAGAACAAATAACTAATATAAATTGGTATTTTGATAATTACGGTCCTTTTGTACATGATGTAGAAGATGTTATTAATAACAACTCAGGTTTAATAAAAAGAGTTGATACATATACCATATATGGAACTAAAAAGACAATGTTTTTATTAAAGAATGAAGATATTGATTTTGATAATTTATCTGAAAATGTTACGTCAACTATTGATATAATTATTGAAAAAACAAAGAGATTGTATTGGAAAGATTTTATTGATTTTGTATATTCTACTTATCCAATTGTAACTTCGGAAAGGTACACATTTTTAAATTTAATAAAAAAGGCTGAAGAATACAAAAAAGAACTACTAGATGATCAAATATTTATTACAGGGTGAAATTTAAATGCAAGCAACATACACAGAACAATCTTATGAAAATTCAGTAATAGAGTTATTCCAAAATATGGACTATACCCACGTTTATGGTCCTGATATTGAAACTCGTGATTTTCATTGTCCTTTGTATGAAGATATTCTGCTTGATTCTATTCATAGATTAAACAAAACTGCATCTGAAGATGCTATTCAAGATGCGTTATTCAAACTTAAAAACATAGATAACAACGACTTATTGCAACAAAATATGGTGTTTATGGATTACTTGCAAAATGGTATTCCTGCTCGTTATATGGAAAATGGCGAGCAACGCTCAACTATAATCTATCTTGTAGATTATAAAAATGTTGATAATAATTCATTTATCGTTGCCAATCAATGGACTTTTATTGAAAATTCCGAAAAAAGACCTGATGTTTTGATTTTCTTAAACGGTATTCCTGTTGTTTTGTTTGAACTTAAATCTCCGTCAAGAGAAGAAACAGATGCTTCGGAAGCATACCGGCAGCTCCGCAACTATATGCTGGAAATTCCCTCATTCTTTGTTTACAATGCTTTCTGTGTCATGAGCGATATGGCGGAGACCCGCGTCGGTACGATTACATCCGGCGAAGATCGTTTTATGCAATGGAAAACCGTTGACGGCGAAACCGAAAGTACTGCCTTTGCCGATTTTAACGTACTCTTTGAGGGGATGTTGGAAAAACAGCGTTTCTTTGACATTTTGCGGAACTTCATTTG
>JAZRJK010000072.1:0-47772 GCA_045645765.1 Candidatus Gastranaerophilaceae bacterium | reverse complement strand
ATTTTTCACCACTCCACCACTCTGCAAAAGTAATACCTGTGTTTTCTTTTTTCACTCCTTCTTTCTTTTCAATTGTTTGTTTTTGCACAACAGGTTGTTGCGCTTGAACTGCCATTGACATGTGTTTTCTCCTTTTCCTCTTTAAATGTATATTTCTCTTTTTGTTATCCCGTGCAACACAATTGGTATTGTGTTGCACGGGGTAAATGGTTAAAAGCCTCACAGTGTATACTTTTAGAATGGAAAATTAAAAGTGGAAAATGGAAAATTTTACAATAAGAATTCCTCTCTTATAGGGGGGAGAAAAGAATTTCTTAACAAGCAGATTGTGAATTTAGAAATTCAAGAGGTTATTCTTCAACTAATCCTCACGCGTAACTGTAATTCATTGTGTGCATACATTTGCACCCTCTTCCATTGGAGAGGGTAATTTTATATTGTTACAATTTCTTAACAATTTGAATCAAAATAAGCAATTTTTCAGGACAAAAATTCTTTATAAAAACATAAACATTTTATGCAACACAATACCAATTGTGTTGCACGGATTTAATTTCTAATTAAATATTTTTAACAGAGTGTAACAATTTTTTAAGATTATTTGCAAATTCATCTTTAAATAGTATAATTTTGTATGAATAGTGTATTACACAATAAATAAGAGGAAAAAAAACATGAGTACATTTGAAAAAGTAAAAAAAGTTGTTGTAGATCAATTAAGCTGTGATGAAGCTCTAGTAACTCCAGAAGCTAGCTTCACTGCAGACTTAGGTGCTGATTCTTTAGATACAGTTGAATTAGTTATGGCTTTCGAAGAAGAATTTGGTTGCGAAATTCCTGATGAAGAAGCTGAAAAAATCCAAACAGTTCAAGATGCAGTTAACTACATCGAAGCACACTCATAATTTGGATAACTAAGTTTATTTTTTATTTAAGAGGGTGGATATATTATGTATCTTCACCCTCTTAATTTCTAAAAAACAAGTTTTTTGTCACCCTGAACTTGTTTCAGGGTCTAGCCAAGACCCATTTTGAGACTTAAAGTTGACAAGACTCTGAAACAAGTTCAGAAAGACGTTTTATAAAAAAAGAGGATATAAGTATGACAAAAAGAAGAGTAGTAATTACGGGTTTAGGAGCTGTTACTCCAGTAGGTATTGGGGTGGATAATTTCTGGAAATCTCTATTAGAAGGTAAAAGTGGTATTTCTACAATTGAAAATATGCCATTAGAAGGGCATACCGTAACAATTGCAGGTGAAATCAAAAACGAAGACTTTAATCCAGAAGATTATATGGATTCAAAATTATCAAAAAGAATGGATAGATTTTGTCAATTTGCAATGGTTGCTGCAGATGAAGCTATTGCAGATTCTGGTATTGATGAAGCAAATATTGACCCATATAGAATTGGCGTAATCGTGTCATCTGCTGCAGGTGGTTTTAAAACTACTGAAAAAAGCCACACAGCAATGTTAGAAAAAGGCCCTACTAAATGTTCACCATTTACAGTGCCAATGCTTATTGTAGATATGCCATCTGGCCATATATCAATGAAACACGGCTACAAAGGTTTAAATAAAGTTGTTGTTTCTGCTTGTGCTACAGGTTCACACTCTGTTGGTGATGCTTTTAGAAGTATTCAATATGGTGATGCTGATGTAATTGTCGCTGGTGGTTGTGAAGCAACAATTACAACTCTTGGTATTGGTGCATTTACAGCAGCAAGAACTCTTTCTAAGAGAAATGATGAACCAACAAAAGCTTCAAGACCTTATGACAAAGACAGAGATGGTTTTGTTATGGGTGAAGGAGCTGGTGTTTTAGTTCTTGAAGAATATGAACATGCTAAAGCTCGTGGAGCTAAGATTTATGCTGAAATTGTTGGTTATGGCCAAACTGCTGATGCTCACGATATGGTTGCTCCAGATCCAGAAGGTAAAGGAGCTTTAAAATCAATGGAATTAGCCCTTGGTGATGCTGGTCTAAAACCTGCAGACATTGATTATGTAAACCCACACGGAACAAGTACTGGTTTAGGTGATATTGCTGAATCTCAAGCTATTGCTCAATTATTTGGTGATAAAGAACAAAATACTAATCTAGTAGTAAGTTCAACTAAATCAATGCACGGTCACATGTTAGGTGCTACTGGTGCTGTAGAAGCAATCGTTTGTGTAAAAACTATTACTGATGGAAAAGTTGCTCCTACAATCAACCTTGATAACCAAGACGAACATGTTGCTAATTTAGATTATGTACCACACAAAGCAAGAGAGAAAAAAGTTACAGCTGCACTTTCTAATTCATTCGGCTTCGGTGGTCACAATGCAACATTGGTGTTCAAAACTGTTTAATACCAATATTGCCAATAAATAAAAATAAGACCTTGTATAATACAAGGTCTTATTTTTATATTTTATGTATTATGCTAAAAAGCATTATCTACATTATATAGATGATGCCTTTTTGTTTAAAATCCTTTACGATAGGTTAGGACTATAGTATGGAGTTTTAAACTCCGCGGGAAGAGTGTTAGAATGATTAATACAATATTTTTCGATGAATTATATAAACAATTCTCTTGGTATGATTCTGTTTTCACACCAGTCGTTAAATCTTGTAGTAATGAATTTTTCTTTGAAGGGTTTGAATACAAACTTGCATCTATAAGCGCAAATATGAATATCCTTTCACAAAATGAAACATTCTTTGTTACTAAAGTCAAAATCAATGCCAAAAACGATGTCTACATCAGAATTTCACAAGAAGCTATAGATGTTATTTTAGACAAAGTTTTAGGTAAAAATAATAAAAGATTCGAATTAACAGAAGTAAGTGAACTTGAAGCTAGAATCATAACAGCTTTCAACGATTTTCTTTATGAATCATTAGCCCCAAATTTTACTATAGAACCAAATAAGCGTTACAGCGAAGTACTACATTTAACATATTTCGTTAAAAGTGAAATCTCTGATTCTGCAGCAAAATTCATTATTTCTGTACCAAAAGATATACTATCACCTAAAAACGTTGAACAAAGTATACAGCACTTTACAGACATGGATTTTGTTCATAGTCCAGTTAAAGTAAATCTACTGCTAGGAACAACAGCTTTCCCTCTAGCAGAAATCAAACGTCTAGATATTGGTGATATTGTGCTTTTCGAAAACAGTAATTCTTCAGAAATGACACTTATATGCGAAAACATAATACAAAAATTTAGAATAAAACCTAATGAAAAAATCATAGAACCTTATGATATGTCGGGAGGAAATGAAATGGATAATACAAACACTAACCTTTGGGATAGTATACAAGTCGATATGTCAGCTGAATTTGATAAAGTTAAACTAACTTTAGGAGAGCTTAAAAGTATTGAAGAAGGATTAATTGTTGACTTATGCTCTGTATACGATAATAATGTTTCTTTAAAAGTTGGTGGCAAATTAGTTGCAGCTGGAGAGCTTGTAATTATTAACGATAGATTCGGTGTAAGAATTAATAATATTAATTCTTCTAATGAAACAGAAACACAAGCTAATCAAGCCACTCGAGAACAACAATTTGAATCTAATACTGTAGAGAATCAAGAAGAAGATTTTGATTACAGTGATTTTGAAGTAGAAAGTGACCAAGAATAATTGACTTTGAAGAAAATATAATTAAAAACAAATGACCTAATTAGAAAATTACTTAGTCACTTAACCACGGAGAATATTATGGGATATTTAACTAATTTTATTGTATATACTTTGGCCATGGTTGGCGTAATAATGCTTGCTGTTTTAGTCTTTAAAACAACAACATCTGTTAATACAAAAAATGGATCAAAATTCTTAAAAGTTCATGATACTTTATCACTAGGACCACGCAAAACCTTATATATTGTATCAGCAGGAGAAGAAAAATTCTTAATTGCAGGCGATATTGACAAAACAAGTTTAATCTCAAAGCTAAATGTGAATAGCGAAAAAATCGAACAAACTTCTTTCTCAAGAGAAAGAAGTATAGATGACATTAATCATTCTAACAGTATAGATAATACTACCTTTAAAAGTGTATTAAGCAATCTACCTTCAAAAAGTTCATATACAGATAAAAGTAGTATTGGAATTTATAAAACACAAAGCAAGCCTTATAGTTCAGTTATGAAAAATTTGGCAGAAAGAATCAAACAGTAAAAAATGAAAAATAAAAATTAATACATAAATATTTTTCATTTCCCATTAAGACAAAATTTTACAATTATTAACTTTAAGAAGGACAAAATATGGAATCAGTATTAGGAAATATGAACCCAGTAATACAAATGTTAACAGTAATGTCACTTTTTTCATTACTGCCATTTGTATTTTGTTGTATGACATCATTTTTAAGATTCACAATTGTATTTTCACTTCTTAAAACTGCAATGGGTGTGCAAGTTCCACCTTCGATTGTAACAATTGGGCTTTGTATGATTTTAACCTTTTATACTATGGGTGGCGTTTTCGAAAAAATGTATGAAAGAGGATCAATACCATATCAAAAAAGTGGAAACTTAATGCTTGCTATAGAAGAAGGTTCTAAACCTTTAAAAGAATTCATGATGAAACAAACTCGTGAATCCGATTTGGCATTTTTTGTAGAATTAAAACGTAAAACTCCACCAAAATCTCCAGAAGACTTAACAATGTGGGAAATTGCTCCAGCCTATATATTAAGCGAATTAAAAGTTGCTTTTGAAATAGGTTTTGTTGTTTTTGTTCCGTTTATTGTACTTGATTTGGTTGTTGCAAACATATTACTTGCTTTGGGTATGTTTATGTTATCACCAACAATTATTTCTTTACCATTTAAATTGCTGATATTCATTGCTGTAGATGGCTGGGCTTTAATAGTACAAGGACTTGTACAGAGTTACAATTAAGAGGAAAATAAAATGGAAATGCTCACTGAATATTTATCAAAAGGTTTTATGACAATGCTAGCAATATCAATGCCTTGTGTATTAACTGCTGCTGCAATCGGTTTAGTCGTTGGTATCATACAAGCTGTAACCCAAGTTCAAGAACAAACAATAGCAGCTGCGCCAAAAATATTTGCAGTATTTCTTGTAATTATTATTGGAGGTATGGGATTTATCAAACTTCTTACAAATCTTTTCCAAGAAGGTATGGGACTTGCATTTAATGGAGTAAGTAAAAAAGATAATTATGTACTTTCTGCAGATTATTATAAATACACAACTCCTTTTGAAGGTGAAATGAGAGACAAGTTTAAAAATGTACCAGAAATAAAAGAAATTATGAGAAATCCAGGAAAAGTTCCATATATTGATAAACAACAAAAAATCAAATATGACCCAGCTCCACAAGCTCCAATGCCAAAAGCTAATTTTGTGGAGACAAATAAGATTTTAGGAAGATAAAGATAGTAATTAAGAATTCGGTAATCAAGTGAATAAGTGGTTAATTATAAATTTAATATTTTTTTCAACACTTCAAGCTCACGCATTTGAAGACTATATTATTACAACTAAAGGAAAATTAACTGATATAAGCATTGAAAACAATAAAATAGTTGATGTTTACCCGCTTATTACAATCATGAACGATAAAAATACTTTAATGGTATCACCATTAAATGAAGGTAAGACACGAGTTTGCGTTTTAAAAAATGGTAAAGAAAAAATAATATTTAATATAAAAGTTGAAAAAAATAAAACTTTTATAGATAGCGTCGAGGGGTTTAAAATCTTATCTTTAGATTCTCCCCATAAAGAATTCATATTAGACGAACCACCCGTTTTGAAGGAGGTTCAATAATATGGATGAAATGATGAGACAAATTGCAATAATGTTTCCTGAATTTGAAAAATATTTTTCAGCAGGATTTATAGTGTTTGCTCGTCTTTTAGGATTTATAAGATTTGCACCTGTAATTAATAGAAAAGAGATAAATACAACGGTCAAACTTTCCCTAGCTTTACTTTTAACAATGATGATTACTCCGTTAGTAAATCCTGGCGCAGCTCCTGCTGGAATTTCTCCAATACTTCTGTGGTTGTTAAATTTTGCAGTTGGCGCAATTATTGGTTATATTGCACAACTTATAATTCTGGCAATTGAAGCTGGTGGTGACATGATTAATACTCAAATGGGCTTGTCATCGGCGATGGTAATGGATCCGACAACAAATAGTCAGACTTCAATTTTGAGTAGAATGATTACACTACTTGCAATTTGTCTGTTTATACAACTGGGCGGTCTTTATTGGTTATTTAATGCACTATTAAGAAGTTTTGAAATCTTTCCAGTATACGCTGTGCATATTCCATTAGAAAAAATTATTAATCTAGATTACTTGGTAAAAACAACATCAAATGTTTTATATATGGGGTTACAAATTGCTTCTCCTGTTTTATTGGCGACTTTGGGTCAAGATATTATTCTTGGTGTAATTTCCAAAACAGCTCCACAGGTAAACGTTTTTCAACTTAGCTTCTTGTTTAAACCTGTATTTGGTGCAGCTATTATGATTTGGATTTTACCAATGTTAATTGGTGTCATTTCAGATTTCTTCTTGTCTTTTTCAAGTATTTATTAATATCAATAAATATGCTAAAATAATTAATATAACAGAGAGGCTTTTTAATGAAAAAGAATGGCTTTACAATTGCAGAAGCTTTAATAGTTTTAGGCATTATTGGCATAATATCAATTTTAACAATCCCGACCTTTATTTCTGGACAAAGAAAAAATATGTATGCAAGCTTTCTAAACATTGCTGTGTCTAACTTTAACACGGCAATGAATAGTTTAATCTTGCAAGAAGGTGTGGACAATTTATTAGAAACAAAAGCTTGGCAAGATATTTCTGAAGAGGAATTATTAGCGGCTTCAAGTAGTGAAACTATTAGAGAAGCTTTTCAAAATAATTTAAGAAGCGCACTTAAAATCGTATCAACCCCTCAAGAAGATGAAGACAATCAAATTAATTATGTAACTTCTAGCGGAGATACTTATGATTTAAAAATAGAAAATACTAAGCCTGCGCGATTTATCGCAAAAAATGGAGTAGAGTATAAAATATTGATTAACAATACTATAAGTGCTACTCCAAAAATCTCAGAAGCATCAGCTTTAGAAAATAATATCCATTACACTCAAAAAGCAGCAGATGTTTATATAGATATTAACGGAGAATCTTCACCTAATATTATCGGGCGAGATTTATTTAGATATGAATTAGGCGCGAATGGTAAACTTTACCCATTCGGAAGCAGAGATTATTGTTTTTATAATAGCATCACCAACGATGGAAGCCTACCTGATGAAAATACTGTTAATACATGTATGACAAAAGAAGAAACAGAGGACGAACGTCGTGCAGCCTATCTAATGAACAATGGATATAAAATGGATTACTAATGAGGATTTATAAAAAATGAAAAAATTTGGATTCACACTTGCAGAAGTAATGGTTGCGTTAGCTCTTATTGGAGTTATAACATCACTTACAATACCAACTTTTGTAGCTAGTAATAAAAACAGAGCTCATGCAGCTAAATTGTCTACTACACTATCTGCTATTGAAAATGCGTTTTCTTCTATGATGGCTGCAGAAACTGCTCAAGATATAAGAGAAACTAGATTTGGGCGCGCAGTAAACCAAAATGAACGTTCAGAAGCATTAAGCAGACATTTAAAACTAATCGGATCGAATGATTTTGAAACTTATTATGGCAATGATTTTACTTATAACACAATCACACCCGATGGTGATAATCCAGACATCAGCGATTTTGAGTATTTTGAAATGAAAAATGGAGCGTTAATTGGATATTGTCCATACCTTGTAAATGATCACCCATTAACAGGTGGTAGTCTAGGTTTCTTAACAATTGATGTAAATGGGACAAACAGTCCAAATGTTTGGGCTAGAGATGTCTTTTTATTCGCGTTAGGATTAGATGGTGGGCTATATCCAGCAGGAGGAACAATTTTTAACGATCTATATCAAAGCGACGGAATAGAATACTCTTGTACTCCAGAAAATAGAGGCGTTGGCTGTACTGCTGAATTGATTGAAAATAATTATGAGATAAATTTCTAAAATGTTAAAAAAAATAATATCAAATTTATCAATTCATACAATTCTTATAACAGTCTCTTTGCTTTCAATTTTTCCTTTTATCTGGTTGACTTCTACATCTTTAAAAGGAATTAATGAAGATATTTTTTCATATCCTCCAACAATAATTCCACAAGATTTTACTTGGATAAATTATATTGATGTATGGCATAAAGTCAATTTTATGGGCTATTTTGCCAATAGTATTATAGTAGCTGGACTTACAGTTTTATTAAATCTTATTTTATCTTCTTTAGCAGCTTATCCTCTAGCTAGAATGCAATTTAAAGGCAAAAAAACAATCTTTTTTGGTATTTTAGCAACTATTATGATACCTTTTCAGGCAATAATGTTACCTGTCTATATCATCACATTAAAACTACATTTAATTGATAGTGTTAATGCTGTAGCTGGTTATTTAGGCTTAGTAATGCCTTTTGCAGTCAGTGCTTTCGGAATTTTTCTTATGCGACAGGCTTTTCTTAAAATTCCAAAAGAATTAGAAGAAGCCGCTATTATTGATGGTTGTAATGTTTTTCAGATGTTTATAAAAGTTATACTTCCAATGGTCAAACCAACTTTAGCAGTTTTAGCTGTCTTTACCTTTATTGGTTCTTGGGGTGAATTTTTATGGCCAAGTATTATGCTTACAAGGGATTCAATGTACACAATTCCAGTAGGAATTAACAACCTCCAAGGAATGTTTTCAGCAAACTGGCGATTTATTGCAGCAGGCTCAATCATTGCTACTATTCCTATAATTATCTTCTTTATAGCAATGCAAAGATATTTTATTTCTGGAGAAAATGACGGAGCAGTTAAAGGCTAAATAGCAAAAAAAATATTTAGAGTTTTTTAATATAGTATGAATATACAAAAATCCTCATTAAATAGCTATAACGCGCCCACTTTTGGGCACTGGAATCGAAGTGTTTATAAAAATACGCCTAGCGGGTTTAAACAACTTATCCACAGAAATGATACTAGTTTTTTTAGATACATTAAAAATGCTCAAGATGGAAATTCTAGAAATTATTGGGATTCTCTCATTAAATATATTGGTCAAAAATACGCAAACACTCCTAAAGTAAATGTATATAACTATGCTTGTTCAGACGGATCTGAACCATATAGTTTCCTAATGTCTATGATGACAAATTTTACTGAAAATATCTGTAATAAATTTGGAACCATTCAAGCTCGTGATTATGACGTTGAAGCAATAAACAAAGCTAAAATTGGTATATATAGCGTTATTCAAAAAGAATTTGAAAGAATATTAGAATGCACAAATCATAGAGAAAAAAGATTTTTTGAAATTTTAGATTCTAATTTCGATAGCGAAAAAAATTATAATATCTATAAACTATCACCTAAAAATATTTTAACATCAAAAATTGATTTTAAAGTTGCAAATATTTTAAAAGATTACAAAAATATTAAAAAAAAGAACTGCATTGTTTCTGCAAAAAACTTTTGGCCTTATTTAAAGGAAGATATTCCAATCCTTGCCGAAAAATTAAGCAAACAAATGGGTGAAAACTCTTTACTGATATTGGGAGATTTTGACAGACGCGGTTGTTATAATTTTAATATTGATATTTGCAGATTACTTATCAGTAAAGGATTCAAAACAACTCCAATAGATATGGTGTTTGAAAAATAACTACTTAATCATTTCTAATTCTTTTTTTATATCTTCAACTGATATGTATTTTATTTCAGAATTGTCATCTTTTTTTAGATAAACATCCTTAATTCCAGCTTGAACTATAAATCTTTTACAAAGAATACAAATAAAATCATGCCCGTAAATATACATAGAAGCAGCGGCTGATCTATCTTGTCCAGCTTGAATAATTGCATTTTGTTCGGCATGAATTGAACGACAAGTTTCATAGCAAGTACCAGATGGAATATTATTTTTTATACGATAACACTCTCCTCGCTCGTAACAAGACTCTACTCCAGAAGGAGTTCCGTTGTAGCCGGTTGCTTTAATCTTTTTATCTTGTCCGACAATAACTGCACCAACTTGAGCACGCAAACAATTCGAACGAGAAGAACAAGTTTTTGCCATATCTAAAAAATAATCAGTCCAAGATTTTATTGTCATAATTTATACCCCTTATAAAAACATTATACATTAAATTTTATTACTATAACTCTCTTTTAGCCTTTGTTTGTAAAGTTATGTAACAATATTTCAAAAAACTCTAAAGTTTTAAAAAAAAATGCCGATAACATAATTGTTGAAAATTTAAGGAAGTATAAACGAAAGCGTCAAAGCTGTAGATTATGAGGTATGTTATGGTTCACGACGAAAATGAAATGATGGTTGAATATTCAGAAATGACATCTTTCAACTTTAATTCAAAGGAGTATCAAGAAATCAAAAAAGAATATGTAGAATGCAAAGAAATAGCAAGCGGGTTTGAATGGTTTGTTAAAAACTTTGTGAGCAAATTTAGAAAATCTGAATTCGTATAGCTGTTAATTAAGGGATATATGATATGACAAATAAAAAAAATTATTTAAACAATTGTTTTTCTCCAAATTGGATTGAAATCGATTTGGAAACAGTTCAGACCCAGCAGAAGGAGGTTATCGAAATTAGTCAAGCTGATTATGAACTAGTAGACACAAACAACAGAAAGGAAAACCTAGAAACACAGAGACGTAAAGACTTAAATACATTATTAAGAGAGCTTGATGAAATCAAGCAAAATATTGAAAGAGTAGCTGAAAAACAGCACCGATTAGCGAATCTAATGAGTTTTTATTCTGGAGATTTCGCTCAATAAGACCAAAGAAGCCTTCCTTTATAAGGGAGGCTTCTTTAATCTTCATCTTCAAATCTAAACCACACTTGCAAGAAGCATATTTATTTCCGCAACCAAATCTTCATTAGATGTCTTAACTGCATTTACCATAGCCTTTTTAAGTAAAGATTTAGCTTTATTTGGACTATTAAATTGGATCATTAATTCAGCAGCTGACTTATAATTTTGTGCGATTTCTTCTGTAGAATTTGTTTTTTCATAGTTTTTAACTGCTTCTGCATAATATTTTAAAGCCTTATCATTTTTTCGAAATTGTACACAAGCATCAGCCGTGTTTGAAAGAACATAGCCTTTCATGTTATTATCAGAAGTTTGTTCAACAAGTTTGCGTGCTACATCATAGTATTCAAAAGCATTTTCATCATACTTATCTGTATAAATATTTGCAACACGAGTCAAAGAATCTGATTGACCAATTAAATCATCTGATTTGCCAGCGTAAGATATTGAAGTTATATAGTGTTCAAGCGCTGGGCCTACTTCATTTACATCATCATATATTTGTGCCATAGAATAATGTGCTCTAGATTTAACATTTGAATCTGTAGTGTACTGTAATGATTTATAATAGCTATTTAAAGCTTGAGCTACAAAATCGTTATCATCATAAATTTTTCCAATCTCTAAACAAATTCTAGACTGAGTTTCTGTATCTTTTAATTCGCCAGCACGATTAAAAGCTTCTTTAAAAATACTCATAGCCTTTTGTGGATTATTTGAAAAAGCTTGTTTCTTAGCTTCCACAAATAAAGACTTCAATCTTGTATCTTGAGGAATAATTGTAATATTTGGTTTATTAGAAATTAATTTTTCTGCTTGTGTAAATTCTTCTTCAATATTTTGAGGAGCATAATCTTCAAGCTCAATAATTTCTTCTTGCCCAGATATGAATTCTTCTTGAGCTTGAATAGGTTGTGTTTCTTCTTGTGCTGTTGGTTCCTCAACTTTTTCAGATTCAGCTTGCTTTTTAGGAGCTTCATCAGGAAATTTTACTAAAAAATTTGGATTTATTTCTTCAGCATCATAACTATAATTTATTCTCTGTAAAAATAAAGCATCTAACCAATTTTGAACAACTTTTGAATCTTTATTCAAAGTCTCAGATATATATTTATCTAAAAGAGAAGCCGCAATTTTTAAATTAGTTTGAACGACGTTTGCTTGAGGTTTTGGCCCTTTTACTTCTTGCTCAACTATTTGCAAATAATGATTTACTTGTTCTTCAATATCTGACGGCGTTGCGATTGCTTTAATAGTATTTCTAAAATCTTTTAATATTTGTGCAATATTAACACTATTACTTCTTTTAGGAGAAATTGCTTGTGGTGCAGATGCGAAATTTTGTTGCGCAATTGGTTGATATCCAGCTTGAGCTTGCATTGCCTGATACTGCATTGGATTTACTTGGCTTATTGGCATAGAAGCTCTCATTGAAGATGGTGTTTGAGCTTGATAAATTTGTCTTTGAGGATATGCATTTTGAGCTGGTGAATTTATAGCCGCACGAACCTGCCCTTGTTGAAGATCTTCAGCACGACCACGAGCAACTGTTTGCCTTCCCTGCTCTTGTTGTTGACGCTCTTGTCCATTGGAGTTATGACCATCCTTGTCTAACCCTTCATTACCTGCGTTATATGCACCAGTTCCTCTTTGTGGATAAGGTCTTGGGCGTACTGTGTTCATCGTATTAAACAAATTTTACCGTCCTTCCTTATGTTACTTCGGCATTATAGTATGTTTTCTAAAAAAATATTTATAAATTTCATACATTTAGATGATAAGTATTTAAGAATTTTTTTTTAAAAGTCATTTTTAATTTTGTTAAACAAGTAGTTTATTTTTATGCTAAAATAAAGAAAACAGTTAATTATGAGGTTAAAAATGGAAGATTTAAGAGAAAAATATGAAGTTGTAATTGGTCTTGAAGTTCACGCACAATTAAAAACTAAATCAAAAATATTTGCACCAGATTCAACAGAATTTGGTAACGAACAAAACTCACAAACAAGCGCAATTACTTTGGGTATGCCAGGAGTTTTACCTGTTCTTAATAAAGAATGCGTTAATATGGGTATTTTATTAGGCCTAGCGCTTAATTGTGAAATCCCAGCAAGATGTAAGTTTGATAGAAAACAATACTTTTATCCAGATCTTCCAAAGGGCTATCAAATTTCTCAGTATGATGAGCCAATTTGTTTAAATGGTTATCTTGATATTAAAGGTAAAAGAATCGGTATCACTCGTGCACATTTAGAAGAAGATGCTGGTAAACTTGTTCACGCAGGCGCTGCTGGTCTTAATGGTTCTGCTTATTCTTTAGTAGACCTAAACCGTGCAGGCACACCACTTCTAGAAATTGTTTCTGAACCAGATATTCGTTCAGCAGAAGAAGCTAGAAACTATATGGAAGAATTGAGAAACATCGTTAGATATTTAGGCGTTTGTGATGGTAACTTAGAAGAAGGTTCAATGAGATGTGATGCAAACATTTCTATTATGCCAAAAGGTTCTAAGGAATTTGGAACTCGTGCAGAAATCAAAAACGTAAATTCTTTCTCTGCGCTTCAAAGAGCTATAGAATACGAAATTGATAGACAAATCGAAATCGTTGAAGAAGGCGGAAAAGTTGTTCAAGAAACTCGCCTTTGGGATGACAATTTAAAAGAAACTCGTTCTATGAGAGGCAAAGAAGATGCTCACGATTATAGATATTTCCCTGAACCAGATTTAATGCCTTTAGAAATCTCTAGAGAATGGGTTGAAGAAATTAGAGCTAAGATGCCAGAACTTCCAGAAGCAAAAAGACAAAGATATATGTCATTAGGTCTAAGTGAATATGATGCCTGCGTAATTGTTGAACAAATGGGCTTAGCACTATTCTTTGATAAAGTTCTTGAACTAGGTGCAAATCCTAAGACTGCAGTAAACTTTATTATGGGTGAAATCGCAGCATACTTAAAAGAAGCTAAAGTTGAAATTACTGAAACTAAATTGACGGCTGAAAACTTGGCTGAATTAATTTCTTTAATCGAAAAAGGAACTATTTCTAATAATATCGGTAAACAAATTCTTATTGAAGATATGATTACAAACGGTGAAAAAGCTTCTGCGGTTGTAGAAAGAAAAGGCTTAAGTCAAATTTCTGACGAAGGCGCGATTAAAGGCATCGTTGAAGGTATTATTAATGCTCATCCGAACGAAGTTCAAGCTTATAAAAATGGTAAAACAAATTTATTAGGATTCTTCGTCGGCCAAGTAATGAAAGAAACCAAAGGTAGAGCAAATCCAAAAACCGTTAATGAATTAATTAGAAGTTTCTTAGAAAATTAAAAAAGTGGAGCGCTAAGCTCCCTTTTTTTCTAGATTATAAAGAGTATTTATACTTGCTATTGCTTGTCACAACTCTTAATTTATGGTATAATTCCCGTATTAAGTAAAGCTATATGAGCAATTTTACTTACAAAAAAGAGGAGAGATAGATGCAGACTTTAAATAAGAATGAGGGTTTAATAACCCAAATTATTGGTCCGGTTATTGACGTTGAGTTTCAGCAAGGAGAATTACCTGAAATTTATAACGCATTAAATATTACTATGGATGATGGCACAGTTGTTGTTGCAGAAGTTCAACAAATGCTTGGTTCTAACAGAGTTAGAACTGTTGCAATGTCATCTACTGATGGTCTTAAAAGAGGTATGAAGGTTATAAACACAGGTGAACCGATTAAAGTTCCTGTTGGCAAACCAATTTTGGGTAGAATCCTTAACGTAATTGGTCAACCAGTTGACGAAATGGGCCCAATCGAAACCAATGATTATTTACCAATACACAGAGAATCTCCAAAATTAGTTGACCAAAATACAGAAATTGAGATTCTTGAAACAGGTATTAAAGCTATCGACTTAATCCAACCATATCAAAAAGGTGGTAAAATTGGTTTATTCGGTGGTGCTGGTGTTGGTAAAACAGTTCTTATTATGGAACTTATTCACAATATTGCATCTGAGCACTCTGGTGTATCAGTATTTGGTGGTGTAGGAGAAAGAACGCGTGAAGGTAACGACTTGTGGAACGAAATGAAAGAATCGGGCGTTATCGACAAAGTTGCTCTTATTTACGGGCAGATGAATGAACCACCTGGGGCTCGTATGAGAGTAGGTCTTTCAGCGCTTACAGCAGCTGAATATTTCCGTGATTTTTCAAAACAAGACGTTTTGTTATTTATTGATAACATTTTTAGATTCACTCAAGCAGGTTCAGAAGTATCTGCACTTCTTGGACGTATGCCATCAGCTGTAGGTTATCAGCCAACTTTGGCAACTGAAATGGGTGAATTACAAGAAAGAATTACATCAACAAAAGATGGTTCAATTACATCTGTTCAAGCAATTTACGTTCCAGCGGACGACTTGACTGACCCAGCTCCAGCTACAACATTCTCACACTTGGATGCTTCTACAGTACTTTCAAGACAAATTGCCCAGCTTGGTATCTATCCTGCGGTTGACCCACTTGCTTCTAACTCAAGAGTTCTCGATCCAAATATCATTGGTGAAGAACACTATGAAGTTACAAGAAAAGTTCTTGAAATTCTTCAAAAATATAAAGAATTGCAAGATATTATTGCAATTTTGGGTATGGATGAGCTATCTGACGAAGATAAAGAAACTGTTAACAGAGCAAGAAAAATTCAAAGGTTCTTGTCTCAACCATTCTTCGTAGCTGAACAATTCTCAGGTATTCCTGGTAAATACGTTAAATTAGAAGATACTATTAGAGGCTTTAAAGAAATCATCGAAGGTAAACACGACGATTTACCAGAACAAGCTTTCTATATGGTTGGTACAATCGAAGAAGCTATTGAGAAAGCAAAAACATTACAGTAGAAGTGATCAAGTCGTGAAGTGACCAAGTGACCAAGAAAATCACTTGATCACGTGATCACTTGATCACCTGATCACTTGGAGAAATTATGCAACTAAAAATAATCACACACGAAAGAATAGTTTTTGAAGGCGAAGTCGATGAGTTGGTTATACCTGCTCAAACAGGTCAAATTGGTATTTTAAAAGACCACATACCAATGACAACTGTACTTGATGTTGGTGTAACAAAAGCCAAGCAAGGTGATAAATATCGTTATTTTGCCACTATGGCAGGTGTTTTTCAATTCAAAGACAATGTTGCAACAATTTTAACTGATGTTTGTGAA
The DNA here is from genome assembly GCA_045645765.1 of Candidatus Gastranaerophilaceae bacterium. Taxonomy (GTDB): domain Bacteria; phylum Cyanobacteriota; class Vampirovibrionia; order Gastranaerophilales; family Gastranaerophilaceae; genus CAG-196. Next base: position 31,600 of record JAZRJK010000072.1, on the reverse strand, counting down.
GACGGATGTAATATTGATGTTACACGCGCAAATGACGCTAAAGCACGTGCAGAAGCTCGTTTAGCTGATAATGATGCTAAAATAGATTCACAAAGAGCACAAGCTGCTTTGGCACGCTCACTTGCAAGACTTAAAGCCGCATTGAACAAATAAATAAATTAAAACAAAAGAGCTTAGATTTAAAATTAAATCTAAGCTCTTTTGTTTTAAAAGAATTTTCTAATCAAATCTTCTACAAACTGGCGTCTTGGAGAACCTTTTTGAGGTCTCAAGCCATAAGTGATGTCCTCAATATGATTTTCCATTGCAAAATCAATTGCCTCAAGTATTTCTAGGGGAATAACATCCTTTTCCCCGCCCCTCATTCTTTGCAATTCACCACTATCTAAAAACTTTGCACCACAAAAAGCACAACAATCTAATTGCACTTTACCAGAGCCAGCTCCCATTTTCATCATTGGAGTTCCACAAACAGGACATTCCCTTTGAACAGACTCATCAACCTCTACAAAATTTTTATTTTGAATTGCCTCTAACACTTCTTGAGCATTTTCTTGCGCTTCGTCACATTTTTCCAACTCGCGATTATCAAAAAGTATCCCGCCACAACCATCAAGACAAACATCAACATTAATTGAGTTTTCTTTTAAATATACTTTCGTCATGTCTCTGGAACATGCTGGACATATTAATTGTTCTTTTGTATCAGCCATATCAATAAACCTCTAACCTAATACTAAATCACCGTTCTTTTTAATATGCTCAATCAACCCACCATCTTCTAACAAGCGAATCATAACATCAGGTAATGGTTCGATCATTGTAATGGTACCTTTAGTTAGATTTTTTAAAACACCCTCTTTTATATCTAAATCCAATTCGTCACCTGCATCAATACCATCAGTATCACATTCAATAGCTAAAAGTCCAATATTAATAGCATTACGATAAAAAATTCTAGCAAAAGATTTTGCTATTACAGCTCCTACACCTGCAATTTTGATTATTTGAGGTGCATGCTCACGAGAGGAACCTAAACCAAAATTATTACCCGCAACAACAAAATCACCTTTTTTCATTTCTCTAGCAAAATTTTCATCAGCATCTTCTAAAACGTGTTTTGCAAACTCTTGCAAATCTGAACGCAAATGAAACAAACGACCTGGCGCAATGTGGTCTGTTGAAATATTATCACCAAATTTAAAAGCTCTTCCTTGCATTTTTAAACCTTTCTTCACTAAACTTATAAAACATGTAAAGAAGATAAATAGCTATCTCACGATTTTACCCTAACTTCTTAGTTGAACAGGCATTACAAGATAAATATAATCTTCTTCTGAACAAGGTGCAAATACTGTTGCAGAAAGAGGCGTATTTAATTGAACTGCAATTTCATCTGATTCTGCAATTTTTAAGAATTCAAGCACAAATTTATAATTGAATGCAATCGTAAGAGGTTCACCCATATACTTAACATCAATTTCGTCTTGAGAATTACCAGCTTCAGGAGAATCACCTGAAAGCTTTAATGTATTATCAATAAATTCAAATTTGACAATACTATTCTTTTCACTTACCATAACAGCAACTCTTTCAAGAGCTGCAATCAAAGAGCCTTTATCAACCTTAGCTTCTTTAGGGAAAGATTGCGGTATAAGCTGATTATATTTAGGAAATTGACCTTGCATTAAACGTGTAATAATTTTTGTTTTATCAATTGTAATTACAATTTTTTTCATTTCTTTGCAGATTTTAATATTATCAGATTCTGCAAGAAGTGCTATTTTTGAAAGTTCTGCTAACACTTTTGAAGAAATAAGCATTTCAAAAACTTTTTCTTCATCAGCAGAATTATTTTTAATAACTTCTCTTACTCTTGCAAGTCTATTTCCATCTGTTGCAGCCATTTCTAAAATATTTTTATTAACTTCACAAACAACACCTGAAAGAAGATTGTTTGTTTCATATCCAGCAGCAGCCGAAACAACTTGACGAATAGCTTTTGTAAAAGGTTTTGTCTCAATTTCAATAGAATCTTCTTCTGATATATTTTCTTCAATTTGCGGAAACTCAGTCGCAGAAATACCAATAATATCAAATTTAGAATTTTTACAAGTAATAGTTACAGCTGAACCATTTAATTCAAGTTTAACCAACTCATCCTGTAATCTTGAAATAATTTCGCCCAATTTTTTTGCAGGTAATGTAAATTTACCTTCTTCTTCAACCTGGGCATCAATTAAAGTTGTAATAGATAAATCGAAATCTGTTGCAGTTAATTTTATTTGACCTATTCCTACTGTTTCAATTAAAACATTCGCTAAAACCGGCTGTAGACCTTTAACTACAGTAGCTCTTTCTACAATTCTTATACCATTTAATAAATCGTCTTTCCCCGCAACGAATTTCATATTTAATACCCCTTAGTTAAGTGTTTAACACCAAGTATTTTAGTATAAAAAGTCATTAATTACAATAGTTTGATTTGACTTTTAAGAAATTCTCATTAAAAAGAAAGTGTAAACTTTTGTAACAATCTCTTTGTAAACCCTAAAGTTTTTCAAAAAAATGCCGATATAAAAATTACAAGGCAAAGCAAAGCAGAGATTATTTAGGAAAGGATAAAATATGCGTATCGAAAACGAAATGTTAACAAGATTTGGTAAAACAGAAATTTCATTAGGAGAAGAAAGAAGCCTTTCATCAGAACTAGACTTTTTCTTTGAAAATGTTATGGATACAGTCGTTGAATATTTTACAGAAAAAGAAATTGTTAAACTTTAAGATTCAAAAATATTAATTACCCCAACCCAAATACGGATTGATTTAAAAAATCAATCCGTTCTTCTATTTACACATCTAAGATATTGTTTTTTATATAATCTAAAACCCCATTAAGAGCCTTTCCTCTATGGGAAATCTGATTTTTTTCTCCTTCAGTTAATTCAGCCATTGTTTTTGTAGAATTTTTCAACAAAAATATTGGATCATATCCAAAACCATTAACCCCACGCTGCTCCTCAATTATTGACCCTTCACATATACCTGTATAAGAAAAAGCTACTTCTCCTAGAGGATTAATTAATGTCATGCAACACTTAAACCTAGCAGAACGTTCTTTTATATCATTCATCTCTTTTAAAACTCTATCAATACGAGCTTGCGGGGTATCTGCATATCTTGCAGAATGTATGCCGGGTGCTCCATTAAGCGCATCAATACAAAGTCCTGAATCATCAGCTAATGTCCAAGTTTTAGATAAATCCCAAGCTGCACGAGCTTTAATAAAAGAATTCTCTTCAAAAGTTTTACCGTTTTCTACAGGATCAAATCCTGATGCGGGAAGTATGAATTCTAGATTCATATTAGCTCCATAATCCCCATTAACAAAAAAATCTTTAACTATCGCATTAATTTCTTTTACTTTATGCTCATTTGATGATGCTAAAACTATTTTCATGCTCAATAATACCTTATTTCTTTTTCCAAATCCAAACTTTTACCTTTTATATTAAAAAGCTTTATTCCAAATCCTAACTTCGCAAGCCTATATTTAACACTCACTAGCAAAACTTCAAGCCCATATTTGCAAGAGCGTATAAAATTAATTGAAGAAGCTTCTTTAAAATACTTTGTGGGACAAGAAATTTCCCCTATTTTATAACCATTATAAAAAATTAAGGCCAACATTTGATTATCAAAAACAAAATCATTACTGCAATCTTCCAAAGGAAGTTTTTCTAATATCTCTCTTGTAAACCCCCTATATCCAGTATGGTATTCTGACAGATTCTGCTCAATGAGCAAATTCTGAGAAGCTGTTAATAACTTATTCGCCAAAAATTTATAAAAAGGCATCCCCCCCTTTAAAGCCGAATTACCAAGCATCCTAGAAGCAATTACCGTATCATACTCACCAAAAGCTAACATAGAAGCAATTGCTGAAATCAATTTTGGTGTATATTGATAATCAGGATGCAACATAATAACAATGTCTGCTCCAGCTTTCAAGGCTGCTTGATAACAAGTCTTTTGATTTGCACCATAACCTAAATTTTTATCATGAACAATTGTTGTAATACCAAGCTGTTTTGCAATTTTTTTTGTATCATCGTAAGAGAAATCGTCGACAAGAATAATCTCATCGACGATTTCTTGATAAATTTCATTATAAGTCTTTTCTAAAGTTTTTTCTGCATTATAAGCAGGCATTATAACTACAACTTTTTTGTTGTTAATCATCTTTAATTATTACAGGGTTTTTCCCCTTCTCTCCTAACTTTCAACAGTTTCTTCTTCAGCTTCAACTCTTTCTTCTACTTCAGGAGTACGGATTGATGACTTGTCTGAACCCAATGCTTTGTCTTTGAATTTCTTAACCTGTCTAGCAGTTTTTTCTGCAAGTAAGTCAATACTTTCATACATTGAATCAGCTGATTCTTCACAGCGAATTACACCTGAATTTGTCTTGCATGAAACTTCCGCAATATGTTTTCCAGAAGCTGCAGGATTCTTGATTACAGAAAGTACAACGTCAATACCTGTAATTTGATCATAGTACTCAGCAACTTTGCCTACTTTTTCTTTAACGTAAGCTTTGATAGCTTCTGTAATCTCAATGTTTTTTCCTGTTACGTGTATATACATTTACACCTCCTAATGTCTACCTTTTTATTGTACACTATTTTAGAACTTTTTTAAAGGGTTTATTCTAAAATTTGCGGTAATTCGACATTAGGCGTACCAATAGTTCTAACCAATTCAAGTACAGCTGCTTTCATTTGACATTTTTGTGCTGTTGCACTAAAAAAATCACTGTAAAAACAACCAACGCAGTTACATCCTCTCTTATAACACTCCAATGCAGTTGGCGTCCATCTTTTTACAGCTATAGCCCTTCCCATATCACGACTTTTAAACACTTATTCCTCCAAAAACAACAATTCTGTTGCTATTTACTTTTTATAAAACGTCCCCAAATCTTGTAGGATTTTCTCAACTATATTTTCATTATATTAGCTAAGAATGGTTTTTCAAGAGCCAAAAGTCAATTGTAAACACTTGTTTACATATATGCAAAGCCCATAATCTACTGTATTTAAGCATGATAGACCATGCTAAATCACCATGCCTACATGGTTACAGAGTTTATATGGCATGTAAACCCATGCAACATGCATGTTTTATCCCAATAGATAAAAGGTTAAGTTTTGTAAAGAAGTTGGCATGTCAAAAACTTTTATTACAAAATGGAACTTTTTAAAAAAATTTTCGTCTAATTATTTAGATGGAGGATAAAAAGATGAATAAAACTTTTAACTATATTGATTTCATTGATGACTCAGAAATTAACTCTACTGAGCCTAAAACTTTTAGCTCAGTAGTTAATAACGATGACATTTTACAAATGTATTTAAAAGAAATAGGGCGCAAAAAGATGCTCACCAAAAAAGAAGAAATGGATCTTGGACGCTTAATAAAAGAAGGTAATATCGATGAAAAAGAAAAAGCAAAAACAAAACTTATTCAGGCAAATTTAAGACTTGTTGTGAGTATTGCAAAAAAATACATCGGCCAAGGAGTATTATTCATGGATTTAGTACAAGAAGGTTCACTAGGATTAATAAAGGCAGCTGAAAAATATGATTATAAAAAGAATTTTAAATTTTCTACTTATGCAACATGGTGGATTAAACAAACTATCATTCGAGCGATTTCAAATCATGCTAGAACTATTAGGATTCCTGTCCATATGCTTGAAAAAATCAGACGTTATAAAAAAGCTTGTAACGATATTGTATGTAATAACATTCTTGATGCAGATGATGAAACAATTTCAAAACTCGCAAGATTGGATTCTAAAAAAATTGAAGAAGTTAAAAGCGCAATTAAAAAAGAACCAATTAGCTTAGAAACACTTGTTACGGATGACTTGTGCTTACAAGATTACATTGAAGATACAACCTATATTTCTCCAGAAAATTCTGCGCAAAATAAACTACAAGAAAATGACGTAATAAAGCTCATAGGACACCTTGATAAAAGAGAGCAAGAAATTATAAAAAGAAGATTCGGCATTGAATATTCAGAACCTAAAACTCTCGAACAAATAGGGAATGCCTTGGGGTTTTCAAAAGAGAGGATTCGGCAAATTGAAAATAACGCAATTCAAAAACTCAGAAAAATAAATAACATTGACTACCTTAAATCTTATCTTGATGTTGGTTAATTAGAACATTAGAGCCGGTTTTACCGGTTCTTTTTTTATAAATTAATATTCCTGCGAAAATTAATGATATACTAATAGCAATTCCCGCGTAAAATTTATTTGCTTTTTTTATTTCTGGAGATTGAAGTATTTTCTTATATTTCAAAATCTTTTTATACAATTCTGGCTCAGTCTTATTCAAACCTTCTGCCACAAAAGCTTTATCAAGCGCATCCATTGGATTAAAACCAAGCCCCTTTTCCAAAGATTTAAAATAATGCTCTTGATAATTTTTAGGCACTTTTAATCTATAGTCGAGCTCACAATTAACATTATCTTTATAACGTTCATCAAGATTTAAAGCCTCCGTAAAGAAAAACATATTATGCTTACTTCGCATTGGTTCTGCAAACTTAGCCTGAACAAAACCTTCAAATGAATTTAATTTTTCTTTCGGAATTTTTAAAATTTCTGAAAGTGTGTTAATTTGCTTTTCTTTTATTTTTAAATTCGCAAATTCTGCCCTTAAAGGCATTGAATCATGATTTGTTGCACCTAGAATATAACTACTACCCCAATTAGACTCTTTGAACGCAGTTGAAGTACCCCAAAATGGATTCAAATCATAAGAAGTAATAATTTTAGTTCTATCTGCAACAGATTTTTTAAGAGAGAATCCGTCATACATATTAAAATACTCTATTCCTGCAATAAATTCATACATTATATTTGATAAATCAAAACTCTTACCTTTAACCTTCAAAACCTCGTCTTCTATAATTTTTAATAGCTTTTCTCCGTGCTGTTTATTAAAAATTCGTTTTTTAGTTTTTTTATCAATGACATCCTGTGAAATATATTTCCATCCTGCATCCACACGAATACCATCATACAATCTCGCAAAACGATTAACTTTTTTTCTTAATACGGCTTCTGCCTCTGGTGTATCATAATTTAAGACTGGTAACCCCCAGCCCCCAGATTTACCTCTATAAAACGCTTTTGGGTTAGCCCATTCTTCATCATTAGAAAACCCTATAATCATATCTCCATTTAATTTAATTCCTTTTTTATTAAGCTCTTTTTTAGCTTTTAAAAAATGATTCTCAGCTAAATACTGTTTAAAATTATAAAATTCAATTTCTTTAGCTAAGTCACCTTGTTTAATTTCGCTTATAATTGATTTTCTTCTTTCCAATGGAACTTTCTCAATATCATATAAATTTTTATATTCCTCAGGCCATCTTTCACAATCACGAGTTTTGAATTTTTCACTCAAAGCCTCGAAAATACCCTTCTTTTCAATCCAATCATAATTATTTTGTACATAATTTTTGATATTGTCTAAAAGCTTATTTTTTTCTTCTGTATTCGCTTTTAAAAGCTCGTCATGAGCCTGATGCAACATTTTATCAACATTACTACCCTTTTTTAACACATTCTCAAAGTCTACTAATTCTTGAGTTTCAGACAAACAAACTCTACTAATATCCTCTTTTGTAAGTAAATTTGCATATTCTTTTTCTGTTAATAAATCGAAATTAATTATATGACTACCAAAATCTAAAGACGAACCTGAATACAGTTTATATCTATTACCACCTCTAACTCTATAAACCCCTTCAGGCAAAGTTTGAATTTCATTAATTCCCCAATAAAGTTTAGCGAAATCTACAAAATCCCTTGCTCCTTTGTCTAACAAATTCCCCATACCAATTTGAGTACTTTGCGGCAAAGAAGCAGTAGGAACAATTAAGATTGACTTACCATTATTACCAACTTTTTCTTTTCCAGCTTTTAAAACAGCTGAGAAATCAGCTTCTTCATTCTTTCGAAGCCTACGCTTGAAATTCAAATTTGTAATCCTGTTGATACACACCATAATTATTTTAAAACCCGTAAAAACATTTTATTTATTATGTAGTTTTGTTAAATAAAATTGCATATTGTTCATATTTAATATAACATAAACTTAAATAGTGTGCGAAAATGAAAAAGGAGGACATTCGATGTTCAAAAAAATATTAAAAGGGGTATTTGTTTTAGCCGCATTTATGATGATAAACAACCCTGCAAAAGCTTTTTATACAGATATGGATGAAAACCACTGGGCATATCAATCGATCAAATTTTTAACAGAAGTTGGTGTTGTAGTTGGTTATCCTGATGGCACATATAAACCAGATATTCCTGTAACAAGAGCAGAATTTGCTTCTATGGCTATCAAAGCTTTAGGACAAGAAAGCGCTCAAGTTGCACAAGAAATCCACTTTGATGATATTACACCAGAATTTTGGGCATACAATATTATTCAAAAAGCTGTTTATTTTGATTTAATTCCAGATTCAAAAGGAGAAAGTTATAGACCTTTTGACTCTGTAACAAGAGCTGAAGCAATCAATATTGCAGTAAACGCTTTGACAACAAATCAGATTAGCCAAGAAAAAGCTGATGATATTATCGCAAAATCTTATGAGGATTACACTCAAATGCCAGCTTGGTTCTTAATGGCTGCAGCTAAAGCACACATTTTGGATTTAGTCGTTGTAATGCCTGGACATGAAGGCAAAATGGAAGCAAACAGACCTGCAAACAGAGCTGAAGTCGCTCAAATTCTTTACAAAATGATGCAAGAAGCTAAACTCAATCCAAATGCTAAATTAGCTGAAGTAATGCAAAAAAGAACTGCAGACGGATTTATTGTTGATAACGTTAAAGTTCAAGGCTCAATTGGTATAGTTCCAGCAGGAACAATTTTCCCTATTAAACTTGAATCAGTTGTAGGCTCACAAATTTCAAACGTTACTGATATTTATACAGCAAAAACACCTAAAAACTATGTTACTAAAGAACATTATTTATTAATTTCTGAAAACAGTGATATGAAAGGTCAAGTAAAATACGTTCAAAGAGGTAAATTGTTCAAACAACAAGGCGAAGTTATTATTAAAAACGAACTTTTAGTTACACCAAACGACCAAGCAGTTATGGTATATGGTGTAGCAACTCTTTCTCCTGATAAAATTGGATTTTGGAGAAGAATATTCAAAGGCGCAACCGTTTTAACTGAACCTGGTCAAATTGTTAATATTAGATTGTTAGCACCTATTAAAATAGATTTGACAAACGGATATATTTACGAATAGTTTGAATTTGAAAAAGATTATATAAGGCGGACTAAATAGTCCGCCTTATTATTTTATATGATATCACAAATGAGCTTTTTAAAATCAGATTTTAAACTATTAATATCCTCTTAGCTCATTTGGTATCATATTTGCGTATCCACCAAACATATTTATTGGTAGCATTGTATCTGTTCTATTTTGCATTTCAGGAATACCTGACATTGTCTGCTGTTGAGCTTCAATTTTTGCATTATATTCTGTATTTAATTTAAATTGTTTTACTTTTAAAATCTCATAGCAATTAAACTTTTCTTCGTGTGTTTTCAACGAAGCACAAGCCTCTATACCTTCTTCAAAGGCAAGTTTTCTTTCATACCAATATTTTGCAGTAACATTAAATTTACCTATACCCTTTGGCTCTTTAACATCAATAAATGCTGTTGGCGCAAAATCTTTCCACTTCGGAACATTTAACCCAAAATCCTCTGCAAAACAAGCAAGTGGTAAAACTAAAGCTAAAGATATTAAAAACTTCTTCATACAATCTAAACTCCTTTATCGAATTATAGCATTGTTTTTTGCTATTTTGCAAGATTTTATTAGCAAAAAAAATATTTCTGAGGTTTAATATATAAAGGAGAACTATGAAAATACAAAAAACAGATATAAATTTCGAAGGTACACGTTTAAAATATCAAAAACTTGACCATATTATACGCAATACAAACAACAAATATCCAAGAATCTCGCCTTATAGAATTGCCACAAGGTTTTCTAAAACGAATTTATCACTAAAACATCTAGAATGGCTAAAATATATTGAAGATAAAGTTGATTCTAATAGAGAAAAAGTGGGACGATGTAATTTTATTGATGTTATTAAAAACGATTTAGAGAATGTAAAAAAATCAAAACTCGGTGATTGCGGAGAATCTACAGCAATTACACTAGCTTCTTTAATCGCAAATGGTTATGAAAACTTTAAAGTAGGACTACTTCTTTTTGATATTGAAATACGCAATAAAAAAAATAAAGAAGTTATTGCAAAAAGATTCTATAATACGACCCATGAATGTGTTATTATTAATGCTTCTACACCAAATATATCCCATGATAATAAAAAACAAAACAAAGATGCAATTATTCTAGATTCTTGGATAGGATTTTGCGGAAATATCCAACAAGCTTTTGATAAATTCCATGAAACATTTATGGGTGGAACTCGAAAGGCTCTGGATTCTAGAGGTTACGAATATTCTTATAAACCCCAAATCGAGCTTTTAGATTTAAAAATAGAAACTAACAAGAATTTAACAAATGATTTTTCAAAACAATATCCGGAATTAGTTATAAAATCTAATAAATAAAAATAAGCCGTAACATTAAAGTTACGACTTATTTTCTTATTTAAATTCTTTTCCTATTCTCTTATAATAATCTTCAATAAAACCGGTATTAAATTTACCACTTATAAAGACTTCGTCCTCAACAATTTGTTGATGGAAAGGTATCGTTGTTTTTACCCCAAGAATAACATATTCTTTCAAAGCCTGATACATTCTACGGCGAGCTTCATTACGAGTTTCACCCCAACAAATCAATTTACCAATCATTGAATCATAATAAGGAGGAATCTTGTAACCTGCATAAGAATGAGAATCAACCCTTACACCAAAACCACCTGGTGCTAAATATGCATCAATCGTACCTGGGCAAGGCATAAATCCATTCTCGGGATCTTCTGCGTTAATACGACATTCTATTGCATGACCTCTAAGTTTAATATCGTCTTGAGTATAGCTCAATTTTTCACCTGAAGCTACAAGAATTTGTTCTCTTACAATATCAACTTGTGAAATCATTTCTGTAACACAGTGTTCAACTTGAACACGAGTATTCATTTCCATGAAATACCATTTACCATCATGGTCAAGTAAGAATTCACAAGTTCCAGCACCTTCGTATTTAATAGCTTTTGCTGCACGAACAGCTGCTGCGCCCATTTCTTGACGAGTTTTTTCATCAATAGCAGGGCTTGGAGCTTCTTCTAGTAGTTTTTGGTGACGTCTTTGGATAGAACAATCTCTTTCACCTAAGTGTATAACGTTACCATATGCGTCACCTAAAATTTGAACCTCAATATGTCTTGGATTTTCTAAGAATTTTTCAGCATAAACCCCAGGATTTCCGAAGAACTTTTGTGCTTCTTGTTGGCATAATGTCATATTTGATTCTAACTCATCGTCAGAACGCACAATTCTCATACCTTTACCGCCACCGCCAGCTGTAGCTTTAAGAATAATTGGATAGCCGGCTTTTTGCGCAAAAACACGAGCTTCTTCTACGGTATTCAAAATACCGGTACCCGGTGTAACAGGTACGTCATTTTCAATCATTGTTCTTCTAGCAGTTGCTTTATCACCCATTTTTCTCATTGACTCAGCTGATGGACCAATGAACTTGATACCGTGTTGCTCACAAATATCAACAAAATCAGCTCTTTCTGACATAAAACCATAACCTGGGTGAATTGCATCACAGCCAGTCATAATAGCCGTTGTAATAATAGCTGGGATATTTAAATAACTCTCACCGCTTGGAGCAGGCCCGATACAAAACGCATCTGTTGCTAATCTAACATGTAAAGATTTAGCATCTGCTTGTGAATACACAGCGACTGTAGGAATACCCAATTCTCTACAAGCACGAATAACTCTAACTGCTATTTCACCTCTATTAGCTATTAAAACCTTTTTAAACATAATTACCTCTCAGTGACCAAGTGAATAAGTGACCAAGTGATCAAGCACTCTTAGGCACTTGATCACTGTAAACTTGTTCTCTGTTATTCTACATACATCAACACTTGACCGAACTCAACAGGGTCTCCGTTTTTAACACAAATTTGTGTAACCTTACCTGAATGCTCAGCCTTAATTTCATTCATTAACTTCATTGCTTCTACTATACATACAACATCGCCTTCGGCAATTGTTTTACCAACTTCTACGAAAGGTTCTGCATCAGGAGATGGAGCTGCATAGAAAGTTCCTACCATTGGAGATGTAATAGCTTTTCCTTTTGGAGCGTCTTTTTCTACTTCTACAACAGCAGGATTAACAGTTGTTTGACATACAACAGGAGCTGGAGCTGCTGCTGGAGCAACCGCTGCTGTTGTAACAACTTCTGCTAAATCTTTTCTAATAGTGATAGCTTGTTCACCATCTTCTAATGAGATTTCTGTTAATTCATTATCTGCAATGATTTTTGCCAATTTTTCTATATAATCTATTTCGAATTTCATTTGTATTCTCCTTTTTAATAAAGACTTAAAGACTTTACTAAACTCTATCCAAGTATTCGTTGCTTCTGGTATCAACACGAATCACATCATCATTTGCAACGAAGAAAGGAACTTGCACAACAGCACCTGTTTCCAATGTAGCTGGCTTTGTGCCACCTTGAGCTGTATTTCCTTTTTCAGCTGGAGGTGTATCAACAACTTTTAATTCAACGTGAGCAGGAATATCAACACCAATGATTTTTGTATCATGCATTAATACTTGAACAATCATATCTTCTTTCATGTATTTAACGCCATCACCAACCTGGTCTTTTGTTAATTGAAGTTGTTCGTATGATTCCATATCCATCATAACGAATTCCTCACCAGCTTTATATAAATATTGCATTTCTTTGCGGTTAAGCATCGCTTTTGCAACTTTTTCACCTGCTCTGAATGTTTTTTCTAAAACGTTACCAGTTTCAACGTTTTTAAGCTTAGTTCTAACAAACGCAGCACCTTTACCAGGTTTTACGTGTAAGAATTCAACTACAGACCAAAGTCCATTGTCTAATTCAAGAGTCAAGCCGTTTTTTAAATCATTTACTGAAATCATAAATACTCCTTTTTATCGTATATATACTATCTGATTTACTACGATATTACCATAAACAATTTAATTGAGCAATGGGGAGATTTCATGGTTATTTCAGCCTAATAACCCCTTATTTTTAATAAATTTTTCATCATTTATCTTCTGCTTTTTCAAAATTATGCTACAATAAAACAATGGTTAAAGAAGAACTTGTATTAAGAAATTATGCACATATTGGCGACTCTGTTTGGGAAGTTTTTGTGAGAACTTACACAATTTATAAAACATCAAACTCAAAGCTTTTACATAAAATTACAATTGAAAGAGTAAACGCAACTTTCCAAAAAGATATGCTTAATATCCTTATGCCAAGGCTAACAGAAGAAGAACAAGATATTGCAAAAAGAGGAAGAAATCTTCCAATTCCAGTTGGAAGACGTAGTATACAAGCTGATTATAGACAAGCTACAGCTTTTGAAGTGCTAATTGGTTATTGGTATTTACATAATAAAGAAAGATTAGAAGAAATCTATGGAATTATTAAAACTACGGAGTTTTTTATCTAAATCATTAATTCTTCATCAATTCTTTTAGAGTATTGCACTATCAACTCATTCTCGGGTTGCTCTTGAATTAATTTGTCAAATTCTTTTTTCGCAACAGCTAAGTATCCAGAATCATATAAAATAATTGACTTCAACAAACGTGCTTCAAAAAAATCATAATCAAGTTCTTCCATAGCACGTTTATAATGTTTTTCTGAATAATACAAATTAGCTAAAGCAAAATGATAATTTTGGTTATCTGGAGATAGCGAAATTGCCAAATTATAATATTTTTTGGCCTGTTGAATATTGCCCATTTTAAAACAAGTACTTGCATAATTATAATAGAATTCGCTATTTTGAGGCTCTAATTTAATTGCTTCTCTAAAATTATTAAGAGCTTTTTCAAAATTACATTCAGCTTGTTCTACTAACCCTACAAAATTCAAATTTTGCGCATCTAAATTATCAATTTGTATTTTATTAATTATATCCACACATTCCGAAATACGATTCATTTTATAAAGTATTTTTGATTTTAGAAACAAAATATCATCTTTTTCTTTAAGAGTAATAGCGAGATTAATCATTTTTTCAGCTTCGACTATATTATTTAAGAATAAATTTGCATAAGCTTTATAATACAAAACTTCTGCATGATCATTGTCAATTTGATATTCTAAAATCTCACTATATCTTTTTTGTTTTATTAATAACTTGAAAATTTCCAACAAATCTTTAAATTCTTTTGAAATTAGATAAATATTTTTTGCTGCCTGCTCAGCTTCTAAAAATGCTTTTTTAGACTCAAAAATGAACTTCAAAAATTTTAGTGAATCTATATGAGTTGGTTCTTTATCAAGAGCTTGATTAATATAATTCAACGCTCTCTCCTCATCATTTAAAAAATAATAGCATTTAGCAATCTCAAGTAATAGTTCAACACTTTCATTATCAAGTTCTAAAGCTTTATAAAAAGCTTCTATCGCATGTTTATAATAACCTTTTTCTTTTAAAATAAAACCTTCTTGAAGTATTTCTTTAATCATATTTTATAAAGCCCATTTTTTTCGCTTTTTCTTCTTTTTCTTCTTCTTTTGGATTGTTAATAATAACCAAAACCTCGTCTTCAGATGACATTTTTAAATTATTTCTTGCAATGGCTTCGAGCCCAGACACATTGGAAAAATTTCGGATATTATCCTTTAATTGTTCGTTCAAAGCTAATGCTGCATCTCTTGTTTCAGTAATTTGAACTATTTTAGACTTGTATGAGATAACTTTAGATACATTTAAAACAGCACTTATAACAATTTGTACCAGGCAAAGCAGTAATATTACAGTCAAAAAAGAATAATAAAAACCTTTCGAGCCAGAATTTTTCTGCTTCGGTTTTATTTTTTCTTTATTCAATTCTTTATTTACAACCTTTTTAGGCTTTCTTTGATCTTGTCTAATCTTTTTCATAATAAATCTATAATTTAAACCCCGTTGAAAACTGAATTTGATTTCTTTGTCTACCACCTTGATAATAAGTTTGAGCAACCCCTAATTCAAACTTCAAAGATTCAGCATATTTTTTTAATGCTGGTGTATAAACCAATGTAACTTCATTTTTATATCTCGTTTGAGCCATATAATTAGTAAAAGAATCCTTTAAAGTCAATTTATCAGTTATATGAAATTCTGGCGCCATTCTAAACAAATTATATTGAGTACCAATATCCTGATTTGTTGCTTGTCTTACAGAAGTCGTAAACGAAAACCACCTTGGCGAATCATAACGGACAAATAGCGCTGTTGTATTCTCCATCTGCGCAAATTGAGTTAACTCTTGCTCCCAACTTTGTCCATAAGAGAAACCTGCTCCTATTTGTTCCGTAACACTTCCGCTTAATGGTAATATGTCTTTTAAACTTCCTCTGTTAATAGAAGACCTAGCTAAAGCACTTCTTTGACTGTTTGTATTTGAAGTTATATTTAACGCACTTATTGGTAGGGTTAACGAACGTTTTGGAATGTTGACTTGGGGTTTCTCTATATCTTCATCTAAATAAATAACCTCAACAGGATTATCATCATATTCAATTAATCCTTCAAGTTTATATGTTTCTTTAATAAGAGTATCTGACTCCTCTGCAAACATAGGAATCATGTTGAAAAACATTAATAAAGCTACAACTATCACTCTTTTCATAATTATATTTTAGTTTAAATTTTTACAGTTTTCAATATCAAATCATCTAATTGTTTTAGTATTTAGGCTAATAGTATTTTATTTTAAAACTCTTTATAAATATTAAAAAAGGAGGGTTTTTATGAAAAAATATGTATTATTTTATTCAATTTTATTATCAATAAGCTCAGCAATTGCAGCAGAAGATATTGCAGTTGTTGATTTACAACAATTAGTAAGTAATTCTTCACAAGTAAAACAACTAAAACAAGAGCACTCAAAAAAAATTAGCGAGCTAGATAAAATTATAGTTAATGCGCGTGGCGAAATTTCTAATGAGAAAGATCCAGCAAAAGTTCTATTAATCGAAGATAGATACATGAAAGAATTTAATACCAAAAAAGAAGCATTAGAAAAAGACTACAATGCTAGACTCGCAAATATCGAAAAAAATATTAAGTCTGAAATTACTAAAAAAGCCCAAAAAGACGGATATGAATATGTTTTTGCAAAAAGCGTTGTATTACATGGTGGTAAAGATATAACAAACGAGTTAATTGATGTAATAAAGTAAACAAATTTTTTTTTCCTTGGTTTTATATTATAATAAGAATATAGATTTAATCTAAGGAGATAATTTATGACAAAAAAAAGTTTTATTTTATTGGCATTAGCAATATTAACAACCGGTTGCGCTTTTGCTGAAACAACCATTCAGCAGATTCAAAGCCCTATTTATACAGATGACATCGGTAGAGCTCACTTTTTAGGCAAAGGTGGATACTCAAGTATTCGTCACATTGATATGGGCACAGCACAAGCAGAAGCAATCAATGAAGTTTCAAGAGAAATGCAAAAAACATCTCAAGAAATAAAAGAAACTATTGATGCTGTAGAAACAGATATTACAAATGTAATAAAAGAAAGAACAGATGTTCCTGTAGCATCTAAAACTAAAGCTTCTTTCACTGCACAAGATAGACAAATGGATCCTTCAGCAAGTTTCGGGCACGGTGGAGTTTATTTACCTTCTTCTGGCGTTAATAAATCAAAGACAATGTATACAGATGATATTGGTAGATTACATTTCTTTGGAAAAGGCAATCTAATTAAAGAATAATTAAAATGAGTAAAAATAGGGGTGACTAAAAAGTCACCCCTATTTTTGTTAAAACTTAAATAAATTTTTTAACTCCTTTGCTGTGCTTTTTAAAGCTTCTTTTTGATTTTTTACGGAATCTACAACATTGTCTAAATCATCACCAATAGTTGTTTTTAAAGATTTAATTGTTTCAACCATATTTTGTTGAGGCTCTAGTGCGCTTGTATCAACTTGTGTAAGCCATTTGAAAGATTTCATTGAACTTGTGCTTTCAAGCCCTCCATTAAATATAACTTTGAAATCTTTATAGCTTGTGCTTCCGTTTGATAGCGCAGGTATTTCAGAAACTCTTTCCCCTTTTGGATTTGTAGTTAAAGCATTAGCAATAGAAGCTGTAAGTGTTCCAAATTTAGGAATAGCTGAAAGTAATTTATCAGCAGATAATTCCCCAACAGGGCCAAGAAGTGAAACAACAGATTGATCAAGTCGACCCAATACTGTCACATTTGTAGAAAGGTTTATTAAGTGTAATTTACCGTATACAAAATACGCTAAAGTTTGACCAGAACTCTTGATTGAAGCTAAATTTGCCCAACCATTTGAGAATGCCATCTCACCAGTTATGTAATCGTATTTAGCAGTATTTTTAACTGCTGATAAATTTGAAATTGTAGCAACAGTTGTTTTTAATAATGCATTACTAACGATATTACTTGCTCCAAAGAAATTTTCTAATCGCCCAATATTGCCAAAAGATCCATTTTCAACTTTAAATGATAATTTTCCTTTCATTGAACGAATCATATCTTCATAATCTACAACTTTTAGGGTTAAATTAGTATCAAATCCTAAAGTTCCAGTTAGAGCATTTGAAATCCCAACAGCTCCAGCTACTGCTTTTTCAGCATTCAAGCCTTGACCATGAAAATCAACAAATGTATTAAAATCTGCCATGTCATAAATGATATTTCCATTAATTTTGCCATCAAAAGCTGTTCCTTTAAGGTTATTTAAATAGAATTTTGTACCTTTCATCGAAAAATCACTTATGCAATCTTGCGCAGCAATTCCACCTGAAGCAAATTTTCCAACTGTTGCGTGACCTTTCAAGATTGGCCCATTTAGTTTTGCAACAAGATTTTCTATAATTACAGGAATTTCTGGTATAGAAAGAGTTGGAACATTTACTGTACCTGATAAAATCGGGTTAAGCATGCTTCCCGTAATTCCGATATTTCCGTTAAATGTCATTTTTGATTTATCAAACATCGGAACAATTATTGTAGAATCCGCAGTTGTCGCAAAAACAAGATTTAATGTTTGTTTAATAACATTCATATCTCCCGTTAGTTTTGCTTTAATATCACCTGTAGAAACAAAGTCAAGTATAATTTTTTCGGTTAAATAGTTTCTAATCCTACCAGAAATATTACAATTTATTTTTTCAATTTGCACAGGTGCTTGAGTAACTTCAATCACGTCTGGTGCAATATTTGCACTAATCTTTGGTATACTTACTCCAGCAGCAGGATTAAGTATTTTTATATTTTCTGAAATCGCAGTTCCTGAAAAACTTTGTCCGTCTGCTATAATATCAACATTTGTTTTTGGAAGTTTTAATGTTGTATTTGATGGAATGTTTTTAATATCAATATTATTTAAAACAACTTTTGCAGTTGGCTTAATTTTATCTAATTTTCCTACAATATCAGCTTTTAGACTAACTGTACCTGAATTTACAGGATTTTCTTTCAATAAAACTGCTTGACCGCAAGCTACTAAAAGACCTTTTAAACTTAAATCATTAGCAACCAAGTGTAAATCAGCAGTGGCATCTTCTTTAACCAAACCATAAAATTTTAAAGGTTGATTTAAAATTGAAAAACCAATATTTTTAATATCGACATTATTATTTGCTAATTGAACATCAGCATTAATATCATCAATACCAATTTTATAAAGTCCATAATAAATATTTGCACTAGGTATTTTTAAATACCCGTTAGAATTAATAGTTTTTAAATTTGATTTAATATTAAAATCAGCATCTAACCTACCATTTGCAGATAAAGTTTGTAAATCTTTTATATTAAATGTCATCGCAACAGCATTAAGAATTCGGATAATGTTGTTTAATTCAACACCAGATTTAAAGTTTAAATCTAAATTAGTTTTCTTCCCTGTTTGAATGTAACCCTTGATTGTAGACGTTTCATTTTGTGCAGTATAAATTTGAGAATCAATATCAATTTTATGACCTTTGAATTTTAAACTAGCATTACTTGAAGGTAAATCAACTATAGACAAATTCTCAGCTTTTACAAAACCATTATTTCCATCTTTAGTTATTGTTAAATCTGCATTTAAATTACCTGTTATTTTATTATTATAAATACCTTTAAATATATCGATGATATTAATTTTGAAACCTTCACAAGAAGATTTTTTTTCTTTTTCTGCTTGTGGAACAGAATTGAATACAAGTTCATGTAAATCAATATCTGGCATTATTTTATTATTAATTTTTATATTATATTTAAATTGCTCTCTATCTACTAATTTAGCTTTCCCAGTAGCTTGAACTTTTACACTTTTATTAAGAATTAAATCTGTAATCTCTGTTTTATCACCTTCAATTTCATATTTTTTACCAGTAGAAAGGTCGATAAACTCAATATCATATTCACCAATTTTAATATCAGGAAGATGATTAGATAAGCGTAGTCCAAAAGGTAAATTGATAGGTTCAACAGTCTGTTGAGAATCTTCTTTTTTGAGTGGCTCTGTTTGTGCTGGAAGAAATTTTTCTAATTCAAAAGAGCCATCTTTATTTACTCCAAGTTTTAAATCAACATTTTCTACTTGTACTAAATCTACCTCAATTTTTTTAGCTAATAACGGTATAAGCGACATTTTTATCGCAAAATTTTCAGCTTCAAAAATTTCTTTATTTTCAGGAGTAAGAATTGCGAATTTACCTAATTTAGCTCCTACTGTTAATTTAGGTGTAGTTACAATTCTAAAATCTTCTATTTTAGAGTTTAAGCCAGTAGCTTTTTTAATTTCATCATTTACCATTGGCAAATAATTATTAGCAATCGGTGAAATTATAAATGGTGCAATTAAGAATAATCCATAAATAGCACTTAACGTACTTGCCAATATAATCCCCGTTTTTTTTAAAAAATTTATATTCATAAAAACTCCTCTTTTTTTAAATTTACTAATAGAATTATATAAAAAAATCAATATTAGGACAAATAGTATTGTTTACAAACAAAAAAGAAGGCCTCACGACCTTCTTTTTTTTTATTAATAAAAATAACTTATTTTCTTAAGAAATCAGGAATTTGGATTTCTGAGAAATTAGTCATTGTAGGAGCTTTTGGAGCTGCTGTTGAATTGAATGCTCCGCTGAAGAACTCAGCTGCGCTAATTGAACGGTTCTCAACTTTTTCTTCAATTGGCATTTGTGAACGTAACTCAAAACCAGTAGCAATAACTGTTATTTGAATTTCGCCTTGAATATTATCATCAACAACCGCACCAATAATTACTCTTGCATCATCAAGAACTGCATCATTAATAATATTAGTTGCATCAGTAACTTCGTGTAATGTCATATCTGGTCCACCAGTAATGTTGACAATAACACCACTAGCACCATTAATTGAAGTTTCAAGAAGTTGAGAGTTAATAGCAATCTTAGCCGCTTCAACAGCTCTACCTTCACCTGTACCACGACCAATACCCATCAATGCAGAACCAGAAGCTTGCATTACTGATTTAACGTCAGCGAAGTCAACGTTAATCAAACCAGGAATTGTGATTATATCAGAAATACCTTGAACACCTCTTAGAAGAACTTCATCAACTACGATGAATGATTCTTGAAGTGAAACACGTCTGTCCACAACATCAAGTAACTTGTCGTTAGGAATAACGATAAGAGCATCTACTGATTCTCTAAGTTTTTCCAAACCTTGTTGTGCTTGATTTTGTCTTCTTTTACCTTCAAAAGAGAAAGGCTTAGTTACAACACCAATCGTAAGAATTCCTAAGTCTTTAGCAATCTTAGCAACAATAGGAGCTGCACCAGTACCAGTTCCGCCACCCATACCAGCAGTAACGAATACCATATCAGCACCTTCTAATGCTTGTGTTATCTCTTGTTGTGCTTCTTCAGCAGCCTTTTCACCAACTTGAGGCTCTCCACCAGCACCAAGACCATTTGTTAATTTTGGTCCAAGCTGGATTTTATTTTTACAAACAGATGTATTTAAAATTTGTAAATCTGTGTTCATCAACCAGAATTCAACACCTGTCAAACCTGATTTAATCATTCGGTTTACAGCGTTTCCACCGCCACCGCCAACACCTACAACTTTAATTTTTGCAGGGCTAACACCTGGAGCTGGTGCTGGTGCAGATTGAGTTACACTATCTGTAGGTGAAAACATTCCAAATACCATATCATTAGTAGTTGAGCTTTCATTCTGTCTTCCATAAATATCTGGTCCCATGTTATCCACGATTTTTCCTCTTTTTTTCATAACTACACTATTATCAACATAATAACATACTATTTTAAATAGGAAAAATTGTAAAGTTTTTTAGTGCAAATTTTTACTATTTGTTAAGATAAATTTACATGATTAAAAACATGATTTAATATAGGTTTGGGCCTGACTAAATAAAATCAAATCAATTTAGGGTTTTAATAAGATTAACTTTATTGTGTTCATACAATAGTTTTAATCCGACAAGAGTTAAATCCGGTTCAATGTAATCAAATTCTCTAAGCATATATTCAGAAATTAATTGACTGTGACCACCAGTAGCAATAATAGTAGCTCTTTGTCCAAGCTCTAACTCACATTGGTGGATTAATCCTTCAATTGCACAAGCAGAACCACGCATTACACCCGCCAAAAGAGCTTCTTCTGTAGAATCTCCTATTGCTTTTTTTGAAAGACCAGCATTAATCCGAGGAAGCTTTGAGGTATTCAAGTTTAAAGATTTGAATTGTAAATTAAGCCCCGGCATTATTACACCACCTAAAAATTCTCCATTTTGAGAAACAATATCAAAAGTAATAGCAGTTCCAATATCGACAACAATTGCAGGTAAAACGTGCTTCATTTTTGCACCATATGCGTTTGCTATTCTATCAGCACCTACTTCCTTTGGATTTTTCAATTTTATATCTAACCCACAATTTACTTCTGGAGTAATTAATAAAGAATCTAGCTGAAAAACATTGTCAATAGCATTTTTTAAAACAATGCTAAGCTCTTCTACTACAGATCCAATAACACAACCTTTGATAATATAGTCTTTGCACAAAGTCTTTAATAAAACCTCATACTCGCTTTGTGATAAATCTTTATCAGAAGCTAGTCTAAAAGTTTTTATAAGAATATCTTTATCAAAAATACCAAGAGTTATATTTGTATTCCCTATATCTATAGAAAGTAACATTTTTTATAATTCTCCATAATTAGCAAGCATGTTGTTCAATATAGACTTAAACTCATCACGATAACTTTGCGGCCTAAGAATCTCGCAACAATTATCATAACGCAATAATCTTGCAAGAAGATCTTTTTTATCTTCACCAACATTAGAAATAATTATTTCATTTTGAAAATTTCTTGAAATCTCTTGTTCATGTTCTCTCATATTATAACGAGACACCAAATCCCCTTTTATTTTGAAAACAACTGTTTCTCCAAGTTCTTCATCAGAAGGTACAAAGATTTTTCCTAAAATTTGCAATCCTGTAATTCGATCTAAAGAAACATACCTTTCCTTGTCATCAATTAAGACTTTGAAACAAAGATTTCCTTTTTTTTCAACAATCGCTAAAGGAATACATTCTAACAAAGCTTTGGCTTTAAACATAAGCAATACTTTTCTATTATCTTGAATCGCTTTATCAAATTTTTCACAAGTTATTTTTAAAGTCTTTTTTTCAACACGTATAATATCTTTATTAGAATATTGGTTTAATCTAGTTATAAAATTGTTAAATAACTTTATAGATTTACCACTCAATTGTTGATTTGCTTTATTTTGCAATATATTTAATAATTCAAAGTCCCTAGAACTCAATTCCAAACCAAACGGTAACTTCGCAACAAAATATTTGTTATGAATTTTATGAATATTAACACCACAATATCTACAAGTGTTTATATATTTACTAACAACGCTATTATTAAAAACAGGGTTTTCTTCGTTTTCATTAAGCCTTTTTATGAGCTCGGACATGGCAAAATTACCCTCTAGTAATAATTGCAACGTTTTTATTACTTGCATGCCAGAAATATTTCTTTTAACAACTTCATTCGCACACATAGACATCTCTCATTTCTTTAATCTTTGTAATAACATGATTTCTAAATCCTAATGGTTCAAGCACTACACATCTCGCACCAAAAGAAAGAATTCTTTGAGTAGCTAAAAATTTATTATGATAAGAACCTTCAACAACTATTCCTTTATTTTTTTCAACAATTCGCTCATTTGACTCTAATTCATTTTCTTCAACATTTTTAAGTTCAAATCTAACCACGGTTTGCTCAAACTCTAAATCTAATTTTTCAATTTTTCTAGAAAAAACTGATTCAATATGGCGTATATGTAACACCGCTGGCTCTTTTTTATATAAATCATAACCGTATAAATAGAATTTATCATTATTAAAAACTAATCTTTGTGCAAGAATTTGTTTTCTTATAGATATATTACTATTAGGTTTTCTATAAGACAATTCCAAAACTCTTTCTAGCTGGCAATCTTGAACTAAATCCTTAATAAGTTCTATATCATAAAACTTAAACACCGAAATACCCAGTACAACTTCCTTACTTTCTTCATCGCAAATGTGAAAAGCAATTCGTTTAAACATTTCATCATAATCTAATAATGTTTGTAAATTTGCTTTTTCTTTTACAGAATTATAAATTCTTTTTAGCACTTTTACTTCTTTATCTGAAATCTTAAATGCAAAAGGATGTCTTATTAACTCATATTTATAATTAGTCTTTTGAGAACATCGCTTAATATCACAGCCCATAAGCTTTATTGTATTTAAATCTATTCTGACAATATCATCCGAATGAGATTCATCCATTATTTGCATATCAATAAAAATTTGTTTTATTTCTTCAAGAGAATAAGGCTTTTTTATTAATAGCCCCATCATAATTAATGCACGAATTCCAGTTAGAGATATTTGACTCGGTTCTACTTTACCCTTTGGAACAAACACAATAAATAACCCCCTAAGCCTCTTTAGACAAATTTAAAAGATATTCTATTGTATTTTCACAATAATATCTATTTTCAGAAGAAAAAGGAAGCACGTCACCTCCAAATTCTTTTTTTACTT
Organism: Candidatus Gastranaerophilaceae bacterium; assembly: GCA_045645765.1. Classification (GTDB taxonomy): domain Bacteria; phylum Cyanobacteriota; class Vampirovibrionia; order Gastranaerophilales; family Gastranaerophilaceae; genus CAG-196. Next base: position 7,167 of record JAZRJK010000072.1, on the reverse strand, counting down.
TTGCAACAACTTTTTGTATTTCACCTCTTTTAATACAATCTACTTTTGTCACAATTGTAAATATAGGCAACCCATATGCTTCAACCCATTTTCTCATCTGATAATCGTTTTTTTGAATATCATGACGCGCATCAACAAATTGGATTAAAGACTTTATCTGCTTTCTATTTAGCAGATATTCTTCTAAATATTTTTGCCATTTTGCCTGAGCTTCTTTAGAAACTTTTGCATAACCATAACCTGGCAAATCAGCTACCATAAACTCATCTGCAAAATTGAAAAAATTGATTAATCTAGTCTTTCCTGGTGTATTTGATGTTTTGGCAATCTTTTTATTATTTGCCATTGCATTTATAAAAGAAGATTTACCGACATTTGAGCGTCCTAAAAGCGGAAATTCCGGAAATGGAAAATCCGGACATTGTGATAACTTTTCAGCGCTTATAATAAAATTTGCATTTAATTGTTTCATTTTTACGATACTTTTTGGTTTTCTTCTACCTTTTTGTTTACCTTATGATTTACAAGAGAAAGAAATTTATACAATTTTTCATTATTAACAACAGTTATTTGTGTCTTATCTTTCATTATTGTAACATCACAAGATGGCTTGTTCTCAAATATATTACCCGTTTGAATACTTACTATTTGAATAAAATTATCTTTTAGTATACTTAAAGGTTCTTTTAAAAATATTTCAAATGATTTAAATATATTCATGCCGGATTTACTTCTAACTTGTCACAACTTATTGTATAATAAAAAAGTGAATAAGTGAAGAAAGTTTTATTTTGGACAATAGAGAAAAAAGTTTCATAGAAGGTTTTAAATCCTATTTAAGCGTTGAAAAAAACTTTTCTGAGCATACTTTAAATGCATATTGCTCAGATATTGTAAGCTACATTTTATGGTTAAATGGCACAAGCTGTACAGAAATTGATTTCAACAAACTTAGAGATTATCTTCACTTTATCCAAAGATTTGACTATAAAAAAACAACAATCGCACGAAAAACAGCTTCAATAAGAACTTTTTATAAGTATTTATTTAGAGAAAGATTCATTGATTCAAACCCTGCAATTTCTCTTTCTGCCCCCAAAAGACCTAAATCTTTACCAAAGTTTTTAACAGTAGATGAAATTGAAAAAATTTTAAATAATGTTAAAATCGAAACTCCTGCAGGGTTTAGAAACCGTGTTATTTTGGAGCTACTTTGGGCTACGGGAATGCGTGTTTCAGAGTTAAGCAACCTTAATTTTGGCGATTTAAACATCGAAGAAAACGAAATAAGAGTTTTTGGTAAAGGTGCAAAAGAACGTATTGTACTTATTTCAGACAGAGCGAAACAATACTTGGTTCAATATATAAACACAGCTCGTAAACTTCTTGCACCGGGATATGATATCGGAGAAACAACTGAAAACAGTCCGCTATTTATTAACAGTACAGGTTTTAGATTACAAAATAAAACGATTCGTAACGCAATAAACGAAGTTGTAGAAAAAATTGAGTTACCTAAAAAAGTTACTCCACACGTATTTCGTCATAGCTTTGCAACACATCTAATTGAAAATGGTGCAGATTTAAGAGTTGTACAAGAGCTTCTTGGCCATGCCGGAATTTCAAATACTCAAATTTATACACACATTTCAATGAAACACATGCAAGAAGTCTACGATAATGCGCACCCTCATGCATAGCAAAAATTTTATTTATATGTTTTCATATAATCATGGTCAATAGTGTTAGTCTGCATAATTCGTATTCAAAATACAAAACTCTCGTAAAAATTTCTGCAAAGAAAATCGGAGAGGAGCTTGGCACGGATATTATTATTGAACCAACCAAAAAGAGCATTTGTAAAAAAAATGGAATTCAAAAAGAAGCTGCAAATTCAATTAATACTATTGAATTTTTAAAGGCTGTTTACTTAAAGATAAAAGAAAAAGGCTATGATATCCCTAATATTTTTTTAAGCGAAGAGCAAATATCTAGGAAAAATAATTTAGCAGGATTACAAATGGGGAATTGGAATATTTTTGGCCCAGCAAAACTAGAAGTTTCAAACCCTGAAATAGTTATACACGAATGTGGCCATTTTTTACACAAAAAAAATATACCTTACAACCAACCATTATATTCGTTCTTTTGTTCGATTAAAAATCTTTTTATTCCTTTCCTAAATGAAAAAGAAAAAAATATTTATACTAATGATATTAAACGAGCTTATAAAGAAGGTTTTTTTAATAATCTGGAACTAGAAAATTGTGTAAAAAAAGGGTTTATTACGAATAAAACAGTTAAAAAGTTTCATAAAACACCAGAAAAATTCCTAACTAAAAACGCCTTTAAAAATGTAAGTGAATTTATTGCAGAATACTTCGCGCTTGCTTCTCAAGGTTTTAAGTTTTCACCAGAAATAACTAAAAAATATGAATATTTTTATGGTCCAGAAATTAAAGAAATTATAACTCGAGACGAAATTAAAGATTTAATGAAATTCAAAAAATCTTTAGAAAAGCGTGTAAGCATTGAAATTTAAACCATTTTAAATAACTCAATAAATTTTTCAAATTTCATACTTCGAGAAGCTTTTAAGAATATTTTTGTATTTCTAGATATGTTGTTTTTCATATATTCAACAGCATCTTCAATTGTTTCGAAATTAGGCTTTGCAATATATTTTGAAAGAGAGCCTACTGTTAAAATCTTTGCCTCTGAATTTTTTTTGAAAATATATTCACCTAACTCTTTGTGATACTGAACTTCATTTTCTCCAAGCTCTCCCATATCACCAAGAATTAACACATAGTTATCATAAAGCTCAAAAATCGTATCTACAAAAGCACGCATTGATTCCGGATTTGCGTTATAGCTGTCGTTTATGAACTCATATCCTCCAGCAATTACTCCTTCCCAACGTTTTTCAATCGGCTTGTAGTTTTTTAAGCCTTCTTGAATTTGCTCTATAGAAAGCCCTAATTTTTCACCGACATTTATCGCAGATAAAGCGTTTTCAATATTGAAATCTCCGCCAACGTTCAATTCATAAATGTTATTTTGATATTCAAATTTAGAATAGTTTGCTTTTCGCTCAAATATATTTACATCATCTATCGAGTAAAATATTTTTTCGCCATCAAAATCTACTGTATTTTTTATTAATTCATCATTATGGGCAATAAAAGTTTTTCCACGTTGGTATTTAACGATTTCACACTTAGCTTTTGCAATGTTTTCTCTTGAGCCTAAACGTCCTATGTGTGCTGTTCCTACGTTTGAAATGATTGTAATATCAGGTTCTGCGTATTTAGAAAGAAGTTCGATTTCTCCTAGCCCACGCATTCCCATTTCTAATATTAAAACCTCTGTACCATCCGGAGTTGCAAAAATAGTTTGACAAAGACCAACTTCATTATTGTGATTAAGCGGAGTTTTAAAGACTTTGTATTTACTTTCTAAAGTGGAAGCGACAATTTCTTTTGTTGTTGTTTTGCCGGAACTTCCGGTAATTGCAACAACTTTGAAGTTAAGCTTATTTCTGCGATAATTTGCAAGTTGAAGATAGGCGATTAATGAATCTGGAACTTGGAGCAATATTGGAGAAACTCCACAAAACTCTTGAGAAAAGTTATCAAACGAAGTACAAAACGCGCCGATTGCACCCTTTTCGAAAGCTTGCTCAATAAACTTTTCACCATCAAACGAAGCTCCTTTTAGTGGTAAATAAATATCACCTTCTTGAATAGTACGAGTATCTGTAGAGATTCGTACTTCTAAATCTGCATCATAATTTCCAAAAACTTTTGCGCCAGTAGCTTCAATTAATTCTCTTATCTTCATAAAATTATTTTAACATAATTTTTTAATTCTTATTCAATTTTTCAGATAAATATTTTGCAGCTGGTTTCTCTACAAAATGGTAAGTTAAAACTCCAAGTATAATTACTGGAATTAATGCAATAAAAATATTCCAAACAGGATGTGCATAAACAAAATCCGAATGGTCTGTCCATAAGGTTTCTTTTAAATACATAAATATTGCAATGTGTACCATGTAAATGGAATATGTATATTTAGACAATTTAGTCCAAAAATCATTATTTAATATTCTAGAGAAAAATCCCTTTTGAATTAAAAATAATAAAACAATGCCTGTAAATGCAACAATATAAATCATATGATTTTTATATTTTAACCATCTAAAAAGCAAATTATTAATTATAAAATAAAGACACATGAATTCTAAAGCTGATATAAAGAAAAATTGTTTTACAGAAACTTGCCAATTATTTATTTTTACCGCATTTTCTTTATACCACTCTCCAAGAAAATATCCAACACTAATACCACCAATGGCTCTTAACATACCTATATTAAAAATATTGTAAAAAGTCTGAATATTATGATTAATTTTGCCCCCCTTAGCATGAATAATAAAAGAATAAGAAAATATAACAAGTAGTGCCAAAATTAAATCAACATGTTTTTTATCATAATTTTTTCTTAAATAAAAAATAAATAACATTACCCATAGCATTGCAGAAACATACCAAAATTGCCCTGCATTACCCAAATCAGTAACAAGGCTTGTGCCATTTAAAAGAAGTAAATTTAGAATATTATCATAAAAAGTAAAACCTTCTCCCCCTAAACATGATGATATAAAAGATAATAATATTGCAAATACTAGCAAAGGATAAAGCCTTATTAATTTATGTTTTACAAAATCGACACAAGACTGTCCAATATTTAATTTCCAAGCAAAGAAAAAGCCTGAAATTATAAAAAATAAATCAACAGCTTTTTGACCATTAAGAGTCATCCTATAAAATCTATCATACAATATAATATCGTCAAATAAACCGTGTAAACAAGCATTATTAAACAAATGCAATGCAACAATTGCAATACAGCCAATAACTCTTAAAAATTCAATGTTTTTTAATTTTTGCATAATAAATCCTTACATTTAAAGTATTAACAAACTAATTTTTAAATTCTTTAATTACTTCATAAACACGCTTGGATGAATTAAAATCTCTATATTTATGAATTAAAGGTAAAGCCTTTTCTCTTTCAAGTTTATATGTATCTTCTAACAAATTTGCTAACATCTCTTTATTAAAATCTTCATAATTTACAACCTTTTTCCCTGGCATTAAAACTTCAAAATTATCTTCTAAAATCATTCCTCTGCCGGCGCTGTAATCTTCAGATAAATTATTCAAATATAGGACAGGTTTGTTTAATAACAAATAATCGATTGTAACAGAAGAATAATCACTAATCATTAAATCAATATGTTTAAACATTTCATACAAATCTATGCTATTTTCTATTAATTCTTCGTTAAATAATATTCTAAAATTTTTACTATTTGGAATCACATTCGGATTTTCCATATAAAATTTTTCTTCAACGGGATGAGGTTTCATTATAAATAAAATGTTATTTTCTTCTAAAGTTTTAATAAAATCTTCTTCATTATAATCATCCATATAAAAAATATTATTGAAATCCAATGAAATTTGTTGTTTTCTTGCCGGAGATTTAGTTTTCCAAGTCGGTAAATATAAGATTACTTTTGAAAACTTATTCAAAGCAAATTTTTCTTTAATTTTAGCTTCATTTTTTAAACTCCCGATTATATCAGTTCTTGGTTGTCCTGTAATATGACAAGAATAATAATTTGCACCAAAACAAGGTAACATGCTTAACTTAAACAAATCAGAAGTTACAAAAAAATGCGCATTTTTTGACAAAAAATTATAACGATTTTCTAAAATTTTGGATATAGATTTTTCAGTAAACCCTAGTGTTTTAATAGGCATACCGTGCCATAAGTTAAGATAAATGTGTTTATTGGATTTAAAATAATCTAAAAATACACTGTCATGTGTAGTAACAACATATTTTGATGTATACATTGCATACAAAGCTTTTAAACTCATTAAATCAAAACAATTTTCTAAATTATATTTTAGATCTTTAGTGAAAATAAAACAAAAATCAAATTCATCCGCATGATTTTCTTTTAAATAGTTATAAAAAACTAATACATTATTTTCAAATTTAGGAAATAAATAAAAAACTATCTTTTTCTTATTTTTAAGAATAATTAAATCTAAAATTTTAAATAAAAACTTAAAATTTTTTATTATTTTTTGTTCAAAGTTTAAACCCATCCTAATTTTTATACCCAAAATTATTAAAAATATTGACTTTTTTTCAGCAGAATATTTATAACTAAATAATTTACTCATTTATAATACTCTCAATCAAATCAACTACACGTTCGCTTGCATGGCCATCTTCCATACAACCTTTTTCTTTTAGGAATTCTTCTACTTCATTTTGATATTTTTCATTATCAAAATTCATAATATTATTCACTAATTCATCATTATTTGTTGCAACAGAAAACGGAGTACTCTCAAGTGGATAATAAAATCCACGTTCTGTATTATATTTTTCTATATCTTCTGCATAGATAAAAGCAGGTTTTCTAGAAAGCATAAAATCAAAAATCCAGCTAGAATAATCTGTTAAGCCTATATCAACAGCAACTAATAATTCCTGAATATCCGGATATGAAGTAACATTGATAACTCGATTTTTATTTTCAAAATTATAATCTTTTAATAAACTAAATAATTTAGGATGATATTTTACTAAAATAATCCAATCGTCGCTGAATTTTTTATTCAAAGTTTTTATAATTTTTTCATAATTCAAATTAAATACACTAATATCCTTATCATCTCTAAAAGAAGGAGCATATAATAATGTTTTCTTATTTACTTCTATTCCTATTTCTTTAAATACTCTTCTTTTGATTAAATTAATCTCATCATTATTTTTAAAGAATATGTCATTACGAGGATGACCAACATTTGTAAATTCTTTATCCCATAAAAGTCCTTCTTTGAAAATATTTTTTTCAAAATCTGAATTTGTTATCAAATAATCAGTCATTTCTATATCGATTTTACTTAATTTCTCTCTTAAATCCGTAAGAAATATATTTTTATTTTTTACAGAAAAATCTATTTTTTTTATTCCTAGCGACCCATGCCACGTTTGAATATATTTTTGTTTGTCAGCTTTTCGCCATCCTTTAGAAATTAAATGATTACAATGAATATTGCTAATAATTACTTTTGA
>JAZRJK010000071.1:0-15433 GCA_045645765.1 Candidatus Gastranaerophilaceae bacterium | reverse complement strand
AGAAAGCAATGAAACTTTAGAAGAAATCAATGCTGATTATATGTCTACTCTCGGTAAATTGCTTGATATTCAAGAAAGAATGGAAGCTGGCGAACCTGTTTCTGATGAAGAAAAAGAATGGTATAACGAAAATATTGGTCTATTAGCTGAAATGGGTGAAGAAGTTGAAGAGCTAAGTGAAGATACTACTGACGAAGTCGCAGATCTATATGATGAAATAGGTGCTAAACAAGAAAGCTTTGATGGTGCGGCTCAGTCAATGGGTGAAGCGCAAGGTTTGACTGATTTTGCAGCCGGTTTTGATAAACAAACAAAATTTCTTTGTATAGCAGAGTCCGTAATACAAGGACTAAATGGTGTATCTGGAGGTATTGCAGCTGGTAAAGCAGCAGCTGCAGCAGTTGGTAGTTTTGGTATTAATCCTTGGGCTTGGGCATGTGTGGCAATGGGAACAGCTGCTGCAGGTATGTCTGTAGAAGCCGTTAAGACACAAATTGAATATTCAAAAGCTGTCCAAAAAGAAATTGACAAGCGTGAATTAACCCAAGCAACCAATGCTGAGACAATGAGTGCTTATGATGAACAATTAGACTACTATGCTGGCACAATGGAAGGAGTTGAAGACTTAGAACTTCTTGTACCAGAAGATGTCGTTCCTGCTGAAGAAGCTGGTGTCGCAGCTTCTACGGAAGATATGCAAGGAACACAACCTACAGCTACAACAACTCCAGCACAAGGTGGAACACAAACTCCAGGCACTACAACAACCCCTGGCACACAAACTACCGCTGGTTCAACTCCAGCACAAGGAGCACCTACTACAAGAGGAGCTCAACAACCAGGTACACCAGCAACTCCAGGCGCTACAACAACCCCTGGCGCACCAACTACCGCTGGTTCAACTCCAGCACAAGGAGCACCTACTACAAGAGGAGCTCAACAACCAGGTACACCAGCAGCTCCAGGCGCTACAACAACCCCTGGCGCACCAACTACCGCTGGTACAACTCCAGCACAAGGAGCACCTACTACAAGAGGAGCTCAACAACCAGGTACACCAGCAACTCCAGGCGCTGCAACAACCCCTGGCGCACAAACTACCGCTGGTTCAACTCCAGCACAAGGTGGAACACAAACTCCAGGCACTACAACCACACCACCAGCAGAAGACAACACTCCTTCTACAGACAGCAAAGATGATGATATTAAAAAAACAAAAACTAAAGGTGATGAAAAACAATAACAAAGAAAAAGAGGCTCAATAAATTTCTTTGAGCCTCTTTTTAAACATTAAGTTTCTATACTATTTTAAAGCAACAGTCATATCGGCTTCAATACAAACTTTGCCATCTACAGTACCAACACCGTGACATTTGCAGATAGGTCCTTTTGCTTTCACTAATTCTACATGCATTTCAAATTTATCACCAGGTCTTACAATGTTTTTAAATCTTACATTATCTACCCCAGCATAAAGGGTTAATTTACCTTGGTATTCTGGCATACACATTACAATTGGTGCCGAACATTGAGCTAAAGCTTCTAATTGTAACACTCCTGGCATAATTGGATTACCTGGGAAATGACCTTGGAAGAATTCTTCATTCATAGTCATATTTTTATATCCTTTAGCATATTTACCAGCAACACATTCAGTGATTCTATCTACAAGCAAAAATGGATATCTATGAGGAATCATATCCATAATTTGCATTGTATCAAATGTTAAAATTTCTTCTGTCATAATAATTTCCTTTCTTTTTATATTTTAACTAGTTTACTTTTTAAATTCTGAGCGACTTTGCAATGAACAGCGTGCCCAGCTTCTTTAACAAGAATTTGAGCTCTTAAATTAAGAGGTGAAACTCCAGTTAAATACAAATCGCCAAATAAATCTAAAATTTTGTGTTTTATAGGCTCGTGAGTCGAACGTAATTCTGTAGTATAACCAACATCTTTTAACCCGACAGTATTATCAATTGTTACACCTTTAGCAAAGCCTAACATTTGATATTTCTTCAAGTCTTTATAAAAGCCAAAGGTACGAGCTTCCACTATTTCTTGGATATTATTCAAATCAAAGCTAAGCCATCTTCTGGTTAAATCAGGGTGATCATAATTTACTGCATAAGAGATTGTTAACTCTTTATCAGGAAGTATCACAAGACTTGTTTTGCCGTTTAAATAATAAACAGGTTCTGACACAGTATAAAGTTCTTTGTTTACTCCATCTATACCAGCTTGTTTAAATAATTCAACCCAAGTTTTAGCACTTCCGTCAAAAATAGGTAATTCTGTTTCTGATAAATAAACATCAATCGAATCTAGCTTACAAATAGCACAAGCGGCCATAAAATGTTCACAGAGCATCGCTTTATATTTATAATCCCCCAATAAAGTACGATGTTCTTTACTGCAAAGCGTTACACAATGATCTGTTGAATAAAGATTATCTATATCGGCATCAAAACTGACATCAGCACCTTTTGAAAAAAATCTGATTTTACCACTTTGTGATGGTTTAATTATAACCTCACAAGGCTTATTTTTCATTAATGAATTGCCAGATGTATGAATCTCATTTTTTATAGTAACCATTATAATTCCTACTCACCTTCGTGTTCTTCTAAAAATGTTTTAAGAAGTGGTTCGTATTTTTTGAATTTAGTAATCAAATCGCCAGCATCTTTCATCAACTTCATTTGTTTAATAAATTCTTTTCTTGGCATTGCAGGAGAACCAATTACAATAGATTTTGCAGGGAAGCTCTTAGAAACACCAGCTTGTGCCGCGATAATTGAATCATCTCCGATGTTTAAGTGATCTGCCAAACCTGCTTGACCAGCAATAACAACTCTGTCACCAATTACACAGCTACCTGCGATACCAACTTGTGATACTATCATACAACCTTTACCAATACGACAGTTATGGCCTATCATAACTAGGTCGTCAATTTTTGTATTATCCCCAACGATTGTATCTTCGATAGTTCCTCTATCAATTGCTGTATTAGCTCCAATTTCAACATTATTTCCAATAACAACAGAACCTATTGAAGGGATTTTGAAAATAACTTGGTTAACATCATTTTCTTTAATTTCACCATCTTTTTTAGCTTGTTCAATATTATTTGGGTTTTCAGTAACAAAGCTGAATCCATCAGCACCAAGTGATACACCATGGTGAAGAATTACATCATTTCCAACTTTAACTCTATCGCCGATATTAACCGCAGGATGGAAGAAACAGTTTTTACCTATTTTAGCACCATTACCAATATAACAATTTGCTAAAATTTTTGTATTGTCATCAATTTCAGCGTATTCACCTACTACAACATTAGGCCCTAATGCTACATTTTCACCTAATTTAGCTGTCGGATGAACAACTGCTGTTGCGTGAACTCCTGAATTTACATGAGGAGCTTCGTAGAACATTGTAATTAATTTCATCATTGCCAAACGAGGTCTTTCTACTTCAATTGTTGTAAATCCATCAATATTCACTCCTAAAGGAACCAATGCTGCTTGAGCTTTAGTATTTGCCAAGTTAGCAATTTCATCTTCTCCAAGAGCTAATGCTAAAGTGTTTTCATCAGCTAAAAGTGGAGGTGCAATTCTTGTAATCGCAACATCTTTAGCTTTTGATAACATGCCCCCGCATACTTGTGCAATTTGTTCTAATGTAAAAGTCTTCATAATAAACTCCTCTATATTCTGTTATTTACTTATTTTTTTTATCACATTTGTTGTTGATTTCCCTTCAACAAACTCAATAAACTCCACTTTAATATCATTTCTAAGTACAACATCCCTCTCAGGCAATGTTTCTAAGGTATAATCTGCTCCCTTTGTGTAAATATCTGGCTTTATATCCTCGAGAAGTTTTGCCGGAGACTTCTCATCAAATAATACCACATAATTAACACAACTCAAAGCACTTAATATTTCAGCTCTATCTTCTTCACAATTAATTGGTCTATCCGGGCCTTTTATTGATTTGACCGAAATGTCTGAATTGAGCATGACAATTAAATTATCAGCATATTCTTTTGTTTTCTGTAAGTATCTAACGTGACCAACATGCAAAATATCGAAACAACCATTTGTAACTACAAAAGTTTTACCTTCTGCTTGACCTTTACGTACAATATTTATAATTTCTTCTTGAGTTTTAAGCATAAATTATGAATTACCCCTTCCCCAAACACCCATTTCAATAACTTTTTTACAAATTCTCACAGTGTTTAAAGCTGCACCAATTCTTAAATTATCAGCAACACACCAGAAAGAAATACCATTTTTAAAAGCTAAATTCTTTCTTATTCTGCCGACGAAAACCGGATCAACACCGCTTGCATCACGAGTTGTTGGATAGCCAAAATTATTAATATCATCAAGGACTTTAATTCCGTAAGCATTACTCAAGATTTCACGTACTTCTTCAGGAGTTACTTCTTTCCCATTTCCCCCCTCAAATTCTACATCGACAGCTTCCGAATGACCATTAAATACAGGAACTCGAGCTGCTGTACAAGAAATAGGAGTATCTTCAGCTAAGTGAAGAATTTTCTTAGTTTCATTTACAACTTTCATTTCTTCTTTTGTGTAACCGTTCTCACAGAATACATCTATTTGCGGTATAACATTAAACGAAATTGGCTTTTTAAAACACTTGTTTTCGTATTTTTCACCTTTTAGATTTGCTTCCGTATCTTCTTTTAATTCATTAATAGCAGCAAGACCTGCGCCTGAAACAGCTTGATATGTTGATACAATAAGTCTTTTTATCCCAAACTTTTTATTAAGAGGCTCTAATGCAAGCATTAATTGAGAAGTTGAACAATTTGGATTTGCAATAATGCCTTTATGTAATCTTAAGTCATCATCATTTACCCCTGCAATAACCAGCGGAACATCTTTATCCATACGGAAAGCTGATGAGTTATCGATAATAAGCCCGCCTCTTTTAACAATTTCCGGAGCAAACTTCTGGCTGGTTGATCCTCCGGCAGAGGCCATAACAATATCAATTCCGTCAAAAGATTCCGGAGTTGCTTCTTCAAGAGTATATTCTTTCCCCTTGAATGTTAACTTAGTACCTGCACTTTTTGCACTTGATAAAAATTTGATTGACTCAAAATCAACTTCAAGTTCTTCTGTAATCTTTGTGATTTCTCTGCCAACAACACCAGTTGCGCCTAAAATTGCTATATTTGGTTTTCTCATTATAGAAGTCTCCTAATTCATTATATTGTCTAATCCGTATACAAATTCATTATTATTACTTACATATCTTGTTGCGAGTAATACTCCCGCCATGTAGCATTCTCTATTCATAGAGTCATGTCTTATTGTCATAATTTGACCACTTGCTCCAAATAAAACTTCTTGTGAAGCAATATACCCAGGCATACGCACAGAATGAATGTGAATGTTATTATAAGCTACTCCTCCACGAGAGCCTTCTATAGTTTCTTTTTCAGGACAATTGCCGGTTGTGAAATCCTTATTTACCTCTGCCATCATTTGTGCAGTTTTTACTGCTGTGCCAGAAGGAGCATCTTTCTTTTGATTATGGTGCAATTCTATTATTTCTGCATTGTCAAAATACTTAGATGCCATTTGTGCAAATTTCATTAATAAAACCGCGCCTGTTGAAAAATTAGGTGCAATTAGACATGCTACTGATTTTTCTTCACTAAGTTTTTTTAATTCTTCAATTTGAGTATCAGAAAGACCTGTTGTTCCAATAACCATTTTTATATTGTTATTTAAACAATATAGTGCATTTTCATATATTGATGCTGGTTGAGTAAAATCTATTAAAACATCTATTTTAACAGAATCTTTTGCATCCTTAATAGTTGAAAATTGCCCATTAAATATATCTATCTGAGCAACTAAAGTCATATCTTCAGCTGAATTAACAGCTTTTACAACTTCTTGCCCCATTTTACCATTTGCACCACATACAGCAACATTTATCATTTATAACTTCTCCTCCTAAAAAAGTTTACAATTTATATAGAATTATACGATAAAAAAAATCAATGAACACAGTACTTACAGACTTTTTTTGTAAAGATTTATAAAGTTTTGTAACAATATTAATATAAAACCGTTATTAATTTTTAAAATGTGGAATTTAGTAAATATAATCTCTTTTCTTTATTTTCTCCTCCACTCCTTTATCTAACGAGAGTTAAAGCCGCACGACGCGGCTTTTGTTTTATATAAATTCTAATTATTAAACTAATACTGGATTCTTAGGCTGATTTATAACATTTCTGACATAGTTATAATATTCATTTTTAAGCCCATATTTTTCAATCAGAGATAAAAGTTTTTCACGTGATATGAACCCTTGATTATACGCTATCTCTTCAAGGCAAGCTATTTTTACCCCTTTATTTAATTCCATTGTTTGAACAAAAACACTTGCTTGCAACATTGAATCGTGGGTTCCTGTATCAAGCCAAGCGAAACCACGGCCAAGAATCTCAACATTTAGATTGCCTTTTTCAAGATAAATTTTATTTAAATCAGTGATTTCTAATTCTCCTCTTGCAGAAGGTTTTAGCGTCTTAGCATATTCACAAACTTTATTATCATAGAAATAGAGACCCGTTACTGCATAATTAGATTTTGGCAACAAAGGTTTTTCTTCTAAAGAAATAGCTTTCTTATTTTCATCAAATTCAACAACCCCAAATCTTTCTGGATCTTTAACTGTGTATCCAAAAACGGTAGCTCCATTATTATTTTGTATAGCATTTTTCATAAGAGTAGAGAAGCCATGACCGTGAAAAATATTATCCCCTAACACTAGCGCGACATCATCACCAGCAATAAAATCTTCTGCAATCAAAAATGCATCAGCAATACCTCGTTGAATATATTGAATTTTATAAGATAAATTTAATCCATATTGAGATCCATCACCCAACAACTTGATAAAATTTTCATAATCAAGCTCATTTGTTATTATCATTATATCTTTTATTCCAGCTAACATTAATGTTGAAAGAGGGTAATAAATCATAGGCTTATCATAAATTGGTAAAAGGATTTTGGATATTGGTTGCGAAGCTGGATATAAACGCGTTCCTGCTCCACCTGCTAAAACTATACCTTTCATAATAAAACCTCCTATTTATTTACCAATTTGGAAACTGATTCATTAGCACAAGCCATATTTAACAAACAATTCGCTTCCATTCTATTCATAACCTGATTCTTCGAATCAATTAAAATTACATTTGGAACATAAGTTCCTCTTGTCGCATACATTAACATGTAACCATATTCGGTATTTGCATTAACTTTAAGGAATTTACACTTATTTCCAAATTTATTTTCCAATTTTTCAAAAATTGGATTAAACTTCACACAATAACTACATTCAGGAGTATACAAATATAGCACCATTTTCTCATTATTAATTATAAGCTGCTCCAATTCTCCTGCAGAAACTGGTAACATAAAAAACATCATAATAATAAATAAAACTCTTTTTAACATACAGAGATTTTAACATCACCGAAGAATATAAGTCAAATCTTTAAAATATTAATCATATCTCTATCTACTAATATATATTGACTTTTTTATTCAAATAATTAAATATCCAATATGACTAAAGACTACTATAAAATTCTTGGCGTAGCGGAGTTTGATTCAGCTGAGAATATCAAAAATGCATATAGAAAACTTGCTAGAAAATGGCATCCAGATGTTGCTGGAAGTTCAAAAGAAGTCATGCAAAAATTTAAAGAAATTAATGAAGCTTATGAAATACTTTCAAATAGAGTAAAAAAAGCTGAGTATGATAAAGCCAAAAGATTTTATGATTATGCAAATAAAACATCTGGTTCTCATGTGAATAATGAGTTTACAAATAAAACCACATCTAATCCTCAAAAGGAAAGAAAAACTTTTGATTTTAGCTGGGATGAATTTTGGAATAATAATAAAAACAAAAATATTAAGCGTGAAGAAGTAAATCTTCCTAAAAAAGGAGATGATATAAATTCTGAAATTGAAATAAGTTTACTAGAAGCAATCACTGGTGTCACTAAAACTATCAATTTGCTACAAACAATTGTTTGTAAAAAATGTGGTGGCAAGAAATTTGTTAATGGTGGTCTTTGTAAAGAGTGTCAAGGTAAAGGAGAGCATGTAAATTATAAGAAATTTAATGTTAGAATACCAGCAGGAATAAAAAACGGTTCTAAAATAAGGTTGGCTGGTGAAGGTGAAAAGGGAGTAAATGGAGGTAGAGATGGTGACTTATATATCACTGTTAAAGTAAAAGATACTTCTAATTTTAAAATAGAAGGATTAAATATTTTACGTACAATACCAATAACTCCCTATGAAGCTGTACTTGGTGCGAATATCATTATTAAAACTTTAAATGGTAATCTAAATATAAAAATTGCTAAAAATAGCCAAAATGGCCAAAAAATTCGTCTTGCTAATTGTGGAATAGTGCAAAATGGAAAAGTTGGTGATATGATAGTTACATTGGAAATTAGAATTCCTAACAATTTAACTTTAGAAGAAATCGAGTTATATAGAAAGTTGGAAAAGATTTCCTCTAGTAATATTAGAGAAAACTTTTAGTTTTCAAAACATATCACGAGGCGACATGACAGATAAAGTAAAAATTAAAGACATCTTCACTTCAATACAAGGCGAAGGGCCTTTTGTCGGATATAAACAACTATTCATAAGATTTTGTGGATGCAACCTTTCTTGTAAATATTGTGACACTGATTTCAAAATAAGTGAAAGCCTAGAATATACAGTAGAAGAACTTATTGACATAATAAAACAGCATTCTGATTGTCATTCAGTCTCACTAACTGGTGGAGAACCCTTGCTTAATACAGGTTTTATGAAAGAATTTTTACCTCTTTGCCCTCTTCCTGTTTATTTAGAAACAAATGCGACACTTGCTGGAGAATTAGGAGAAATAATTGATTATATCGACTATATTTCAGCAGATATTAAACTTGCTAGCTCTACCGGTGGTAATCATCTTTTTGCGGAGCATGATAGGTTTTTTAGTGTTGGCGCGCATAAAGAACTGTTTGCCAAAATAGTTTTTGATAAAAATATTACAGAGGATGAAATCTTGCAATGTTGTAAACTTGGTGCCAAACATAATATTGAGCTTGTTTTACAGCCTTGCATGCAAAATAATAATATGACTGTGACAAATGAATTTATTGAGCAAATTTTAGATAAATTCTTAAAAAAATACAAAAAAGTTCGTTTAATACCACAAATACATAAGTACTTAGAACTAAAATAATTCAATTGTAAACTTTTATTAAGATGAGTTTTACGGCTGAAATGTAGATGCTATAATAGTTTTAGATTTTAGCTTATAAAATGTATATTTTAATTAGGCAATTTTTATTTTTTCCGTGTGTTTATATCAGTAAGGAAAAGATTAGTAGAATGTTATAGTTTTACACTGTAAGAAAAAATATAAATAGTAAGTTGTAAATATAGGAGTAAAAGTTATGTCAGATGATTTAAAAGTTCAACAAAGACCTTCAACAACACCATATGTTCTAGGCGGAGGACTAGTTGGTGGAGTAGCTGGTTGGGGTGCAACAAAAATTGATGCAGTAAAAAAACATGTGTCAGAAGTGCCAAAATACAGTAGCCATGAAGAATGGGTGAAGGCAGCAAAAGATAATTTTGAAAAAACTCTTGAGCATGCTGAAGAATTTGAAGCTGAAGAAAAAAGTTTTGTTGAAAAATTTAAAGCTGGCAAAGCTGATGTGGAAAAAGCAGGTACTGACTGGGAAGCTGCAAAGACAAGATTTATTGAAGACGGACAAAAAGTTGTAGGACAAGCTCCTGACACAGATGAAATCAAACAACTTAGCAAACAATTAGAAGCAGCGAATGCTAAATTAGCTGAAAGCGAAAAAGCTTTACTTGCTGCTACTCCTAAAGAATCAATCATTAAACCTAATAGACTTGATGTTTTAACAACAAATATTGCGGAACAAGAAAAAAACATTAATGCAAAAGAAACTGTACTAAAATTAAAAAATGATATTGCTGAGTTAACAAATAAATTAGAATTGGCTAAAAATAAAAATTTAATAGAAGAAAAGCGAAAGTCTCTTGGAAAAGAAATTGATAATATAATGACAAGGTTAAATGAAATTACTGATTTATTTAACAGTAAAAATAATGTTGATAAGACAGCTCTTGAAGCTGAGAGAAAGGAATTAAGTTCTGTTTTAGGGCAAAAATACTCCGAATTTTATGAAATAAGTAGGCAAAATAGAACAACCTCTAGAATAAGTTTACCTAAAGCCAATATCAGTAGTGATTATCCAAGATTAGTAGAAGGTATGCAAAAAAATGAAGCATTATTAGAAGAAATTGTAGAACAACGTAAGGATTTAATCCAAAGACTAGCAAAAGATCCTAATTCTGCTGAGTTGCAAAAAGAACTTTCAAACTTAGCTAAAAAAGAGGAAGGTATTAGGAAAGCTTTTGAACAACAAAAAGCACAAGTATTTAATCCAGAAAATTTAACAAAAGAAATGCAAGAAAAACTTGCTAAATACAACGCTCAAGAGAGCTTTATCAATGATAAACTAGATGATTATGCAAGAAATGCATCCCGAGCTTCTAAAAAAGAAGGTGGTACTGAACGCGTAATTAAGCAGAGTTTAGCAGATCTTAGAGATGACATTTTTGGTAAAAAAGGTGCTGATGGTAAAGTTATAAAAGAAGGCTTAACTGGGCTTTCAAAATCTGAAAAAGAAGCTGTATTTAACCAAGCTAAAGAACAATTTAATGATAGAATAGCGTTATTTGACAGAATCCATGGCGATGAATTAAAGTTAAATGAATTAAAAGAACAGTATAATAGATTGACTCCTACTAGACGTAGAATTTTTGATGAACATACTGATCAAATTAAGAAAAATATCAAAAAAGAAGCTCAAGAATTAGAAAATTCTAAAAAAATGTTGGAAATAGCTGAACAACGTAAAAAACACATTCAAAAAATGTGGAACGCACGTAAAGAAGCTAGAAAATTAGATGCTAAGAAAGTTGCAGATGCAACCTTCGGTGACATAAAAGCTAAAGAATTTAATTACACAAGCTTTACTGATAGTTTAGACAAAACTCAAAAAGATTTATTGAAAGCTTATCAAAAAGAAACAAGAAAACGTGCGCCACAAGTAATCAAAACAACTCCAGCTACAGAAGGTTTAGCTGCTGCGGTTGAAACTAACAAAAATAAAGTAGCTGATTTGACATCACAAATTGCTAAAAAACGTGCTGAGTTACCAAAACAAGCTACAAAAACAGCTGAAGAACTTGGTAAAGAATATGTTGAAAAATTTGGCACAAAAGAAAAAGCAACACAAGAAGCTGCAGAAAACGTAGTTAAAAATCTTAAAGATGATTGTGGCAGATGGTTAGAACAAGCTACTAAAACAAAAACCGGTAAAGTTGCAATGATAGCTGCTGGTACTGCTATAGCTGGTGCTCTAATCGGATTAGCTCTAAGACCTAGCAAAAAAGAAGCTTAATGTAAAAACAAAAAGCTGATATAACAATACAACTGGTAGGGTGGTACTATTGCCACCCTATTTTATTTAGCTATATTTTTGAAGCCTTTTATATTCGTTCTTTAATAGCTTTTTTGAAGGGTAATTTTCAATAAAATCCCAAGGTAAAAACTCATCTAACTCATAGCCATCAATAAATTTATCCAAAAGAGCATAAATTTTCTTAGCAGATTTATATGCTCCATTTTTGCCACCATTTTTATAAACATATATTAAAAATTCTGTTAAAGAGCTATCTCCTCTAGATAGAACAGTTTGCCAATAATCCCATTTAGCACTTGAGAACTTTGAGTTAATGCCCAATTTTGCGAATTCTTTTTCTAAATATTTTTGTTTCTTTTCTAAAGTTTTAGTATCTTCTCTTTTGCTCCATTGCAAAGGTGTTTGTGGCTTCGGTACAAAAGTTGAGAATGAAAATGTTATTTCAAACCCTTTGTTTTCGGTTTTAATTTTCTTAGCTAGAGCTAGAAATTCGTTTATATCATCGTCAGTCTCAGTTGGGATTCCAATCATTGAATAAATCTTTAAACCTTTTAGACCATTTTCTCGACAAATTCTAACCGCGCTTAAAATCTGCTCCTCTTGCAAATTCTTATTGATAAATTTACGTAAGCGTTCACTTGCAGCTTCTATAGCAATTGTAGATGTTCTTTGACCACCCAATACCAAAGTTCGTACTAATTCTGGTGTAACAGAATCAGTCCTTAAAGAAGAAATCCCCAATTCTATATTCTTACCTGAAAGTATTTTATCCTTCAAATATAACATTATTTTCTCGAATTCAGGATGAGCACTAATCTGAGCTCCTAATAAAGCAATTTTATTTGTATATTTTAGTCCTAATTCTATTGTATCAATAATTTTTTGATACTCGTAATGTCTAAAAGGTAGGTTTAAATATGAAGCAGTACAAAAAGCACAGCGATTCATGCAACCCCTTGATACTTCAATAATAAATGTGTCTTTAAAATAGCTTTCTTCACTTATTACTGGAGTATAAATAACATTTTGCAAGCTTTCAGTAATCTTTTTAACTTTTAAAGTTAGATTTGGTACGTAAACTCCTTCCAAATTGGCCAAATGTTTTAAAGTTGCACTTTTATCTTGTTGTGTTTTCAATACTTCTAAAACTTTAATAAAAACATCTTCACCATCGCCAATAATCATAAAATCAAAAAAGTTTTTATATGGTTCGGGATTTGTTGAAATAACTGGCCCACCAGCAAAAATTAAAGGAAAGTTTTCATCCCGCTCTTTTGCTAAAAAAGGGATTTTGTTTTTATCTAAAATTTCAAACATGCCCATAAAATCAAAATCAAAAGACATTGAAAAAGCTATCGATTGAGGAATCTCGTCAAAAGATTCTGTATCTGTATAGACTTTTTGAACTCTTATATCTTGAGTTTCATCTGCGATTTTTGTAAGCCACAGGTACCCAAGCGAAGCTAAAGCAAAAGCTTTACAAGCTGGATAAGCCATCCATAAATTGTAGCCGTCTTTTGAATTATTTGCAATATAAAGTTGTTTTTCCATAATTTAATTTATGTTTTTTATATAGAGTTCTTCTACCAATACACATACAGTTGCAGCAATTGCTGGTGCAAAAATAACTCCTACTACACCTAAATGCTGAGCTGTAATGAATAAGAATAAATATATAATTAAAGGATGTAAATCCAAAAATTTACCAAAAACATATGGTCTGATTAAATTGTTTTCTGCAATCTGCGCGATCGCAAATACTAGTAAAATTAATGCTAAAGTTATTGGGCCAGCTTTATACGCTGTTATTAAACAAATAATAAGTGCTAAACCTGGGCCAACTACAGGTATTATATCTAAAACTGCTGTTATTAATCCTAAGAGAACTGCGTATTCAACTTTAATTAATAATAAACCTATTGCCATAATAATGCCAACGCTTGTCATTGTTGTAATTTGAGCTATAACATAGCCTCCAATTTTTTTTGAAATAGTTTCTATAATTTCATCTGCTTTATCTTTTAGCTGAACAGGGAAAAGACTCATATAAGCTTTTTTAACAATGTTTTTATCTGCCATAAAATAAAAAATGATTATTAATGCTGCTAAAAAATAAATCATCGCTGATGCAAAATTCACACTTAAATTTATTGATTTATTAACAAAATTAGAGGTAAAACCGCTTGCAGAAGATATAAAATCTCCGAGTTCGATATTTGCTAATTGAGATTTATTAATTACTGGAGTTGTTGTGATAAAATCTTTTAGAAAGTCAATATACTGAGGAATATTTGAAACAAAAGATTTTATTTCATGCCCAGCCATAGCAACAATAGGTATGAAGAAAGCGCTCAAAACGGAAACAGTTAAAAGCAAAACGATTGCCGAGGCAATACTACGTTTCATTTTTTTTGATAATTTATCAACAAGAGGATTCAAAGAACAAGCAATTACATAAGATGCAAAAAACAAAATAGCTACATCCTTTATTTTGGTTATAAAAACTATAAATAAAATAGCTACAATTAAAAATACAATATTTTTTGCATTCAAATATTTCTGAAAAACATTTTCAAACATAACCTAATCCTCCTATGTCTATTTTAACATAAAATATGATAATATATTCTTATGGAAATAATACTAGAAACTAAAAATCTTACAATAGAATACAAAGGTATTAGAGAGAATGATGCCTCGACAGTTGTTGCAGTAGATGACGTTTCTCTAAAAATTTATCGGGGGGAAATTTATGCTCTTGCTGGAGAATCTGGATGTGGTAAATCAACTCTTGCCAAGGCTATTACAAAATTAGTAAGCCCTAAATCTGGGGAAATTCTATATAAATCTAAGTCAATTTTAAATCAGGATAAAGTGGATAAAAAAAAATATCCCCAAAATGTCCAAATGGTTTTTCAAAACCCATATTCAAGTTTAAATCCAAAAATAAAAATATATGATATTTTAAAAGAACCATTAGATATAAATACTAAACTGAATAATATCCAAAAAAAAGAAATCATTCTTGAAATAATAAAAGATGTGGGACTACAAGAATCTTGTCTTAAATTATACCCACATGAATTTTCAGGAGGTCAAAGACAACGTATTGCAATAGCAAGAGCATTGATATTAAATCCTTGTTTATTAATTGCGGACGAACCTGTTAGCGCACTTGATGCTAGTATTCAAGCTCAAATTATTAACTTACTAAAAGAATTAAAACAAAAAAAAGATTTAACAATTCTATTTATTTCTCATGATATGAATGTGATAAAATACTTAGCCGATAGAGTTGGTATAATGAACAAAGGTAAACTAATAGAAGAAAATTATACCAGTACATTATTCAAATACCCTAAAGAAGAATATACAAAAAACTTATTAAATTCTGTGCCTAATTTGAAAGTTTAATGTAAGCTTTTGCAAACTTTAATAAAAAACGGGAAGTTCTAAAAGAGCTTCCCGTTTGTACTTATGTTATTCTTTATTTACCTTCTGTAGGTATTCTCATTGCGTAGAATGAGCGAATAACGAAAACTAAAGCAAGTACTAAGAACACCCATCCAGCTGTCTTAGCATATTGTTGGAACGCAGGATTAATTGCAATTTCCATTGCTAATAAGCCAAATAATGTAGTGAACTTAATAATTGGGAAGTCGGATCGTAGCCATGTCGTTCTGTGAGCCAAGGAGTTGACTGGTGAGAGCTTCTAAGACCGCTTGGCCTCCGACTTATCCAGCTGTCTTAGCATATTGTTGGAACGCAGGATTAATTGCAATTTCCATTGCTAATAAGCCAAATAATGTAGTGAACTTAATAATTGGG
>JAZRJK010000070.1:0-3485 GCA_045645765.1 Candidatus Gastranaerophilaceae bacterium | reverse complement strand
TAATATAACATCTTTATCTAGCTTATTCAAGAGTTTTATTGCTTGGTTTATTTATTCTAAATTGTATAAAGGAAAAATTATAAAGTTTTTTATGGCCAATTGAAAAAGTAAACGCACCACTTGACCATTTTTCTACAAGCTTTTTGATAAGGTGGTGCGTTTTCTTCTTCAAAGCTATCCCAAATTAGCTAACCCAACCAATTTAAGGCATAGATTTGTTATACTTTTGGTGCATTTTCTTCTTCAAATAGTGCGTTTACTTCTTCCCAAAACTATAAAAAGGGTGTAAGATGCCGTGATGGAAACGTAGTTCTTTTTTTCGGAAGTACTAAACGCACCACCATAATTTGCGTATTGCTTGACTCTAATTAAAACGTTTGATTAGAATTTATTTAACAAGTCTGGAAGTAAAATAACTTCATTTCCAGGAATCAATTTAATATTTAATTTTTCTAAAGCTTCTTCGCCGTAAATAAGGGTAAATAATTCTATTGCAGTTTTGTTATTCAATGAAGCTTTTCTGTAAGAATTTATATGAGACATAATAAGATTACAATCTTCTTGGGTTATGTTATCAAATGATGTATGTTTCTCAAGAATATTTCTTAATTGCCCATTGTTGTTTTCAATATGTCCTTTTTGCCATGAAGAATATGGTTCACAATAAAAGATTGTTGTTCTTTTAGTAACATTATCAATACTAGTTTCTAAAGCTGTTGGATTAGTAAACTCAGATCCGTTATCTGTTAAAATAACAGGAAATATTTTAGTAAATAATTCTGTTCCTAAATCTTGTTCTAACTTATTAAATACATCTATTACAGACTGAGAATTATTATGGTCTCTAATGAAAACTAGCATCATTCCACAAACATTTAATTGTAAAGTTAAAACACATTTGCCACCTGGTTTTCCAATGACAGTATCCATTTCTACCAAAATCATACCAGGATTGTTAATTTTATAATTTTGAAAATCCTCATAACTTCTATTGATTCTACATTTAGTATCTACTTTATGTTCTGGACCCTTACGAGTTTTACGTGGCTTTCGGTTTGCTGCTTGTGGTAAATCATGACGTTTGATTCTTAATACACCACTGTTAATTAGAGTATATATAGTTTTATCACTATAAATAAAATAGTCTGGATTGGAATTCATAATATGATTAACTGATTGACCTTTTTTTATGCCGTTATATATATACTCATCCATAACAGCTAATTCACCATCTTCTATGTGTGTTCCTTTTCTTGAATCACTAAGAGTTGCTTTATATTGTTTATCGGCTTCTTCTGAAATGTAATAATATTTAGGTAGTGAACATTTTCGTTCTAGATTACAACCATTACAAACGCCAGGGGAATTAATCAAACGATCACATGTTTCTGGTATGAATTTTTCACAGAAGGAATTACAACTTATAACTCTACAAGCACTGCATTTGTGTTTACACATAGATGAAGGTAATTCTCCTTGCCGAGTATTCCTGAAACAAAGATTTGCAACAGTGCAAGATTGGCGGAGTTTGCACTCATTTATGATATAGATTCCATAAGTTTTATTTGAAGGCAACCTACGTTTTTTTATTTCTCTTGAAACAGTTGAATGATCAACACCGATTTCAGCTGCTATTTGACGCCTACTAGCGCCTTGCTGAAGCATCCTTTCGATTTTATATCTTTGTTGAAGTGTTAGATGTGCCATTGTTGTCTCCTTTATATTATTGATTTTTTGAAGAAGTAAACGCACCACACCCCCCTGGTTTGATATGCACCCAAAAAGTTGGACACAGCTAAAGGAGTGCATATTTTATGGAAAAAGAAACAGCAAATCCCCAAGAGTACAGTGCAAATTTTAAATTGCGAGTTATATTAGATGTGTTAAATAACGGTTTGAGTATTCATGAAGCCGTTAGAAAATACTGGGATGTAACTTCTCATGTAGACATAGATCGTTATCGCAAGACAGTACGCACTTGGAGACGCCTCTATGAGCAGAAAGGAGCAAATGTTTTTATGAAAGACCCCACGCCTCGAAAAAAAGTTTCACAATCGAATGTTCCTGAACTCACTCCCACCACCAAGTCATCAGAATATGATCTGGCAGCACTTCTTGCAGAAAATGAGTATCTGCGTATGGAGAACATGTACTTAAAAAAATTGAGAGCCTTGATTCTGAAAGAAGAGCAAGAAAAACGTGCCAGGCGAAAATCATCACAGAATTAAGGCAATACTTTCCTTTGGACAAATTGCTTGCTCTTGGCAAGATGTCCCGCAGTACATATTATTATCAGGTCAAGCGTTTGTCGCGCCCTGACAAGTATAATAATATCAAGAATTTAATAAAAACAATATTTGAATATCATAAAGGTCGTTACGGTTATCGCAGAATACAAGTTGAACTGCAGCAGCATGGTTGTAATATCAACCACAAAACAATTCAAAGACTGATGCAAGAACTTTCTTTATATGGTAAATGTAAAAAGAATAAATACAAGTCGTACAAAGGTAATGTTGGAAAGATTGCACCGAATATCTTGAATCGGCAATTCAAATCAGATAAGCCATATGAAAAATTGGTAACGGATGTTACTGAATTTAAGGTTTGTAACGAAAAAGTTTATTTGTCACCGGTAATGGATTTGTTTAATCGTGAAATAGTGGCTCATTCAATCAGCCGCAGTCCTTCGTTTGTACAAACGAGAGATATGTTGAGCCGATTGTTTACCAAATTACCACCGACAGCCAGCCCGCTGCTGCACTCGGATCAAGGATGGCAATATCAAATGAAAGAGTATCAAACTATGCTGAAAGAACACAATATTACTCAAAGTATGTCTCGAAAAGGTAATTGTCTGGATAACAGTGTTATGGAAAACTTCTTCGGAAGATTAAAAACAGAGATGTTTTTCGGCGAAACATTCTCTTCTGTGGAAGATTTCCAACTAAAACTTGAAGAATATATTTGCTATTTCAACAATGGAAGAGTATCTTTAAGGCTAAACGGAATGAGCCCGGTTGAATTCCGAGCCCATTCCATGTAATTAATCCGTCCAATTTTTTGGGGTCACATCAGTTCGAACCAGGGGGGTGTGGTGGAACCAACATCTGTAATTCTATCACCGAATGTTGTTTTATTCAAATCTTAAAACATATCAAGATATGGAATTAAAACCAAGGATAAAACAACTGCTCAAAATGCATTAAATGCATCTACTGAAATTGAAGTACTAAATGCACCTATCAAGTTTGAAGAAGTTATTGCACCATTAACGATTTTGAGTGGTGCGTTTAAATTTACAAATGGCACTAAGTAAAAAAAGGCCAATTGAAAAAGTAAACGCACCACTTGACCATTTTTCTACGAGCTTTTTGATAAGGTGGTGCATTTTCTTCTTCAAAGCTATCCCCAATTAGCTAACCCAACCAATTTAAGGCAAAGTCGGATCGTAGCCATGTCGTTCTGTGGGCCAAGGAGTTGAC
>JAZRJK010000069.1:0-90848 GCA_045645765.1 Candidatus Gastranaerophilaceae bacterium | reverse complement strand
CAAGAGCTGAGAATCTTCCACCAACATCGTCATGGATATAAAGATTACCTAACCATCCAGAAGAATCAGATGAACGTCTTAGTTCACTTTTTTCTGCATTTTTATCTGTTACAGCTATAAAGTGTTTTGACGCCATTGATTTAGATTCTTCTAAAGAATATCCTTTAGTAGAATAAGCTTCGATTAGCATTTGTTGAATTCTTAAGAAACCATCTTTTGTTTCAAAAGTAGATCCTGATTTTGATGCCACCATATAATTTGAAGATGTTACATCATTTTCTAATCTATGTAAAAATCTTGCAAAGCTTACTGAATCAATATCAGAATAGAATAAAACTTGGTCTCCACAAAGATTTAACCCGTTTAAACTTAACATATTTTCAACTGTGTGTTTAGAACCACCTATACCTAAAATAGTTAATTTTGAAGCATTAGTTTGAGATTTTAAAGTTTCTGCCAAAGAATAAATTTCATCTAATCTCGCTAATTGATTTTTAGGTAAATCAACCCAATTTAAAAACTGTCCAGCTTGATTTGCTCTTTTTGAAAATTCTCCTACCACAGTAGCAATAATGTTTTCATACTTTGAAATACTTGAATCAGAAAAACAAGTAGAAATACCTAATCCTGAGTCAATCTTACTTAAACATTGTGTCATTTTTTATCCTCCAATTTGATAAAATTATCCTATTTAAGTTTACAATAGGCGTAAATCTTTTTCAATAACAGGATAAAATAAAGCTCAATATTATAATCTAACTAACGTATGTTAAAAAAAGATTATAATACTATAATAAATTGTAAGAAAATTTAGACAATCTTTATAGACTAGAAAGTAAGGTGTAAAAATGGAAATCAAAGTTATCGATTGTACACAAAATCAAGAATGTGACGTACTTGTAGTAAACAAATTTGAAGGAGAGAATACAACAAGCGAAATTGCAAATAAATATGCAATTGAAGAAGATAAGTTTGAAGGTAAATTTGGAGAAACATACGTACTTCATACTTATGGACAAGAAAAACATAGAAAAGTTATAGTAATTGGTTTTGGTAAAAAAGAAGAATTTAATCCAAATAAACTTCGTGAAGCGATTGCTAAATCTGTAAAAAAAGCCATGTCTATCGAAGCGAAATCAGTTGCATTTAAACTTGAAAGCGTTGAATTTGATTATTCAGAACAATTTACAATGGGTGTAAAAATTGCAGATTATAAATTTGATAAATATAAATCAGAAAAAAAAGACAATAAAGTAAACGAAGTTTTTGTTGAGGCAAACGAACCAATAGTTCGCAAAGCTGAAAAAATTGCAGACGCGATGGCTTTCACAAGAAACCTATCAAATGAGCCTGCTCAATATGCAACACCTACAGAACTAGCATCAATAGCTTGCGACTTAGGTTTAGAAACCAAAATCTATGACAAAGATGAATGTGAAAAAATGGGTATGGGGGCATTCTTAGCTGTTGGTCGTGGTAGTTCGCAAGAACCTAAATTCATCCATATGAAATATTCTTGCGAAAACCCTAAAAAAAGAATTGCGCTTGTAGGCAAAGGTATTACTTTTGACTCTGGCGGATTAGATATAAAACCTGCATCATCTATGCTCACAATGAAAGATGATATGTCTGGAGCTGCCTGCGTTCTCGGAGTTATGAGCATAATCAGAGAACTTGCTCCACAAGTCGAAGTACACGGAATTATTGCAGCTTGCGAAAACATGCCAGGATGCTCTGCATATAAACCAGGGGATATTTTAACTGCAAAAAATGGAAAAACTATTGAAGTTGATAATACAGATGCTGAAGGTAGATTAACTCTTGCAGACGCTCTTTGCTATGCTTGCGAACTTGGCGTTGACGAAGTAATCGATATCGCAACTCTTACAGGAGCTTGCATGGTTGCATTAGGATCCCAAGCTGCAGGTATTATGGGTAATGATTCTGAAATGATTAAAAATTTAATTACAACTGCAGAAAAAAACGGCGAAAGATTTTGGGAACTTCCAATGTGGGATGAATACTCTGACAGCTTAAAATCAGACGTTGCAGATATGAAAAACACCGGTTCCCGTTGGGGTGGCGCACAAACTGCAGGTGTTTTCTTAAAGAAATTTGTTAAAAACGTTAAATGGGCGCATATTGACATTGCAGGTGTTGCATTTTTAGAAAGTGCACATAAGGAACTTTGCAAAGGAGCCTCTGGAGCTGGTGTAAGGACTTTAATAAATTATCTTTTAGAACAATAAAAAATAGCACAAAATAAAAGACGGTTGATATTAAATCAACCGTCTTTTATTTAAATTTTAAAATCTACACTCCAGCAGGTTTCTTTTGTTGATTAGCCCCAGGAATAGCTTGCCAATTTGCAGCCATAATTTTTTTGAAAGATTTAAGAGCTGTATCTTCTAATTCACCCAATTCTTCTGCTTCCATAATTAATTCTCTTAATGGAAGTAAGGCTCTTTGATCACGAAGAACACCTAATGCTGCCGCAGCGCCTGCTCTTACTAAATCATTTTCAGAACGATTTTTCATAACATCAATTAATGCAGGTACAGCTTTTGTATCATTTAATTTACCTAACGATGTTACAGCATAAATTCTTACGTTAACCCATTCGTCATATAACATATTGATGATTTTATCAACACATTTTTTATTACCGATTTCACCTAATGCACGAGTTGCATCACAACGAACATTAACTTTTTCATGGTCCAAAGAGCTCATTAGTGCATCAGTAGCAACATCACCAATCTCTATAAGAGCATCAGTTGCAGTAATACATACTTGAGAGTTTTCATCATTTAATGCTTCTACTAATGGTTCAACAACAATTTTTCCACCTAAACGGCCTAAAGCTCTTGCTGCACGAACCCTAACATCAACATTTCTATCTTCACGTAAAGATTCAATTAAATGTTCTGTAGCTTTACAATCTCCTAATTCACCAAGGGCACGAGCTGCATATAAACGAACTGAACCATTTTTATCATTTTTTAACACATCAATTAATGGCTCAACAGCTTTTGAATCACCCATTTCACCTAATACTCTAGCAGCGTTATATCTAACCTTTTCTGAACCACTTGTCATTAAATCATTGATTAATTCTTGAAAAGTTTTCTTAACTTGTTTCTTTTTACCGCTTACAGTAATTGCCATACACGTAACCTCCGATTAGCAAATAAGTTATTTTCTTCTACACGTTTATATAAAGTTTTTTATTTTTTTAAAATTGCTTTTTTTTTCTTTTTTGTTAAGAAATTGTTACATTGTTTTTGATGTACTTTTTACACTTAATTGTTTCGCAATAGTTAGTATACCACATTCTCGCATATTATTAACTCCCTTGTCATATATTTTTACAAAAACTTTTCAATCAAAAGCTTCAATGCCCCTCAAAGTTATTGTTAACAAAAGATTTGCAAGGTTTACAAAACTTAATAAATACTACTTACTTGGGATAGTAATAACAAACTCGCTTCCGATATTAAGTGTTGTGTTTATTTCAATTCTACCTTCGTGTTTTTCAATTATTTTTTGTGATATAGCAAGCCCCAAGCCAGTTCCAACCCCAACACCTTTAGTTGTATATCCTGCAAAAAATATTTTTTCAGGTTCTTTTATACCACATCCAGTATCTTTTATTTTTACTATCAATTGATTATTTTCAAAAGTTGTGTCAATAGTAATTTTACCAACTCCATCAATAGCTTGAGCTGCATTCACCAATATATTCATAAAAACTTGATTTAACATATTCGGATAACATTTTATTGGCGGAATTTCTCCATAATTTTTTATAATTTCAATTCTATTTTTTGTTTCATGCCTTATCAAATCTAATGTTAAATCCAATTCTTTATTTATATCTGCGTCTTGTAAATCTGCCTCATCTAGTCGCACAAATTTTCTTAAAGATATAACTAGTCTGTTGATTCTTTCAATAGCTTCTTTATCTATCAAATTAATTTCTTTTAAAACTTCTGAATTTTCTTGACTCTCAAGCTTTGAAATAAGTTTTGTTGCTATTTCATTATTAGATTTTATTGAAGCTATTGGTGTATTAATTTCATGCGCAACACCAGCAACTAACTGACCTAGAGAAGCCATTTTCTCTGAATTAATAAGCTTTAATTGGGTTTCTTGCAACTCTTTTAAAGTTTTTGTCAACTCTCTTACCATACGAGAATTTTTTTCATAAAGTTCTGCTTGAATAATCGCATTACCCAATTGAGTTGAAACACCATCTAAAACCTCTATAGCATCGCTTAGCTTTGTTTTTTGTCTTGTCAAAACAACAATTACACCAATTCTATTATGGAGGTGATATATAGGAAGCACCACTCGTTGAACCAATTCATTAAAAGGTTTTGCTTCTGCAAATTCTTTCATGCAAGTTGCACAAAAAACTTTACCCTTTTCAATAAGTCTTTCGGTTTCCTTATCAAATGTAATTTTTCTACTTATATCTTTTTTATTAAGAGATTCATTAATTATATATGCTGCCATATCTTTAGAATAAACAGCATAATAAGCTCGAAAAGCGCCAAAAAGGTTTGAAAGTTCATCCAATGCTGAATTTAATATTTTAGATGTATCGACAGAACTTCTAATAATATTTGAAATATTATTAAGCAGTAGGAGTTTCATTGCTTGAGACTGTGCTTGTTGTTTTACCTTAGCCAAATTTTGATTATCAACCTCTAATAATGAAAGTTTTTTTTGTAAAACCTGATTTCGCCCAACAAATTTTTCCATATTAACCTTAGCTGTTACATCGGTAAAGACGAATATAGTATACTCGCCCTTTTTTGTAGAAATCATATCATAGTAAAAATAATCGTTATTAGAAGACTGATAAAGCACATGCGCCGAAAAATCTTGTGGAGAATCAAGAGCTTGAAGTATTGGAGAATGAACATCTACATTGTTACTTATAAGCGCACAGACATTATAATTCAACTTATGTGAAAATTTATGCAAATCTATAAAATCAGAAAAAACACGTTTAAAGACGCTATTACGATATATAACCTCTGCCTTTTTATCAACAACAACGACAGCACTACTGAATTTGTTAAAAATATCAAACTTCCCCATACAAATATTATACCCTAAAAACCAATTTAAAAAATTTTTTTATTGTTAAAAAAATAAATAAATGAAAAATCTCTTGAAAATCTTATTTATACTCTTACTAATACAAAATAAAATTTATACTGCTGAGTACATTTACATTCTAAACGATAAGTGTATAAATGACTTGTGGGAAAGAGCAAGTTTTGAATTCAAATCGTCACCAATAAATGTTTTAAAAGATTCTAGAGGCATCATTTTACGATACGAATTTGAAGACCCTATACAAGAATTTTATAACTATAACTTTGAAGCTTATAAAAAAGTCGAATATTTTTTGGCAAAAATAGAAAATCCTGCTATAATAGAAGTGCACACAGAAACTTTTCCGAACAAACGATTTAAAAATATAAAAAAATGGGAAATTTCTACTATAATGGCAAACAACATTGAAGCTATTATAACAAAACCATATGGAAATATTGAACAAAATCGTATAAATTCTATAGGGTATGGAGAATTTTTACCAGCAAATACATCAAATAATGGTGGTAAGAAAGCTAACAGAGTTGATATAATAATACTATGTAATATAGGTGGAGAATAGTATGGCAAACGAACAAGATACAAAAGGTGGCGAATTTAATAAATTTTTAATATTAAACATTGCTTCTACAATTATATTATTAGCTGTATTTTTTGGCGTAATGTATTTCACAATGAATTCAATGCTAGAGCAAAAAATAAGTAAAATTCAAGTTACTTCTGAGGAAATAGATGAATCAGAGGGAGCAGAAGACGAGATTCAAAGGGGTATTATTGTTGATTTAGGAGATTTTATTTTAAACCTTTGTGATGAAGCGCAAAAAAAATATTTAAAAGTTAATGTCGCTATTGAAGTGACACAAAAGGATACTGATTTTCCTAAAGAAGTCGAAGCTCCGAAGAGTGGTGGGCACGGCCATGGTGCTGCTCCAGCTCCAGTAGACCCAATGGAAGCTATTCAAAAAGAAATGAATCAATATAAACCTGCTATTAGAGATGCTGTAATTACTAATTTATCAAGTAAAACTTCTGCAGAACTATCTTCTGCTGCGGGCAAAGAACTTGCTAAAGAACAAATATCTAACGATATCAACTCAATATTAGCAGGAGAAAGAGAAGTATTAAGAGTTAGCTTTGGACAGTTTATTATTCAATAGGAATAAGGGATGACAGAAACAGAATTAGCAAAATTTAAAAATGATAGCATAGAAGATTTCTCTAGTGATGCTGAACATAAGAGCTACAAGCTTTATAATTTCAGACGTCCTGACAAATTTTCTAAAGATAATTTGAGAGCTCTAAGAGATATTCACCGCGAGTTTTCAAAAGCAATTTCACTTATTCTTAGTGGTTATTTACGTATGAGAGTGGAAATTGAAATTGTATCTGTTGACCAGCTAACTTATGAAGAATTCATTCGTTCAATGCCATCACCTATAAGCGTTGGGGTTTTTGAATTTGAACCTTTAACTGGACAAATACTTTTAGGAATCAGTTTTGAAGTTTTATCTTGCATTGTTAACCGTATGCTAGGGGGCGTTGGTACAATTGATGCACAAACTAGAGAATTAACTGATATAGAAAAAGCCCTAGCTAAAAAGGTTATTAATATAATTATTCAGTCTCTTGAAGACTCTTGGAACACTTTAATTCCTGTAACAGGTAAATTTATAAGTTTGGATGACAATTATCAATCAATTCAAGTTGCTACAGCAGGAGAAATTGTCGCATTATTAACTTTTGAAGTACAAATTCAAGGTAAACATTTCGGATTATTTAGCTTATGCTTCCCGTACCCAGTATTAGAAACTGTATTAGGGCATTTGAGCACACAACACATTTTCCAAACTAAGGGTTTAGTTGCTACAAATGAAGAAAAAATGAAAATGATCTCTAAATTGAATACCTCCAACGTAGATTTAAGGGTGCAATTTGGATCTTGTAATATTACTTTGGACGACTTTTTACAACTAACCGAAGGGGATATTATTAAATTAGATAACAAGGTTACAGATGACTTAATTGTAAGAGTCAATGGTGAAAAGAAATTTTTCGCTCGCCCAGGTACAATTAAGGACAATATTTGTGTTAAAATTACAGATGTGTATGACGAAATGCACGAATTATTAAGAAATTATTTCTAGGGAGACTTTTAGATGATATTAGGTGATGATGATTTCAAAGAAATGGATGCAGATAATTTAGGTGGCAGTTCTATAGATGAGTTCACTACATCAGAGGCTAGTGAACAAAGTTCAGAACCGACTCAAGACATTGATGTTTCTGAAAGCACAGTTACTGTTCAACCAGTACAATTTGCTTCATTTGAAGATTTAGATCAAGTTCAAGGCCCACAAAACCAGAATTTGAACATTCTATTAGATGTTAAACTTCAACTTACTGTAGAGCTTGGTAGAACAGACCTACCAATTAAAAAAGTTTTAGAATTAACCAAAGGTTCTATTGTCACTCTTAATAAGGCAGCTGGTGAACCAGTAGAACTATTTGCAAATGGGAAATTGATTGCATATGGTGAAGTTGTAGTTATTGAAGACAACTTCGGGCTAAGAATCACTCATATAACAGACCCTGCTAAAAGGTTGAATTCTTTGGGTGCGAATGCTAACAATCAAAATAAAATAGAAGAAGTGATTTCTTGACTTTGAGGCATATTTACAGTATTTTTAAGAGGTGCGATATTTCGCACCTCTATTAGTATCACAGATTTTAAGGAAGAGATTATGGATTTTACAACACTAACCATTGATGTTTTAAAGATGTTATCTGTAGTAGGTGGCTACGGTATAGGAATAATTTTATTGACAATTATTATTAGAGCTGCAATGTGGCCTTTAGGAGTTTCTCAACAACGCTCTATGCGTACAATGCAGTTGTTACAACCTAAAATGAAAGCGATTCAAGAACGTTATAAGAGTGACCCTCAAAAAATGCAACAAAAAATGATGGAATTTTACAAAGAACACAAATTCAATCCTATGGCAGGATGTTTTCCATTATTAATACAAATGCCAATTTTTATTCTTTTATATTCTACATTGATGAGCCCACAGTTCATACAAATGGCGGGTGATTCTCAGTTTCTATTTATCAAAAGACTAGACGCAACTCTTAAAACTACAGCTGGCGTATCAAAAGATGGAATTTTAGGGATTGGAAAATTTGACACATTTATGACTGGCAAAACTGCTACAGTATATTTTGAAAATGAAAACGAACCTAGAATGGGTGTTAAAATCTCTAAACCAAATAAAGCTATAGAGGTTCAGGGCGATTTAATCCCAGGTTCTCCTGTTGATTTCAAAATCAGCTTAGACAACATTAATTTACCTTTTAGCGAATTAAACAAAATTGTAAAAGCTGAAATTGATGTTATGGATGTTCAATCAAAAGAAACAGAAGCGATTAATTTTGAAAGAAAAGATGGATTACTTATAGCATCCGTTCCGACAAAAGAAGTTCAAACTTCTATGCATTGGGATGTAGCTTTATTGATAGTATTGTTTGCTTTAACAATGATGCTTTCTCAAAAAGCGATGATGGCAATGAATAAGAATTCTCAACAAGACCCAGCTCAAGCTGCTATGCAAAAATCAATGAATACTTTCATGCCAATAATGCTTACGTTTACTTTCGTAATCATTCCGATTCCTGCAGGTGTGCTTTTATATTTAATTGCAAGCAACTGTTTCCAAGTTTTACAAACGGTTATAATTAATAAACAGCTTGAAGCTGAAGATGCTAAAAAAGCCGCAAAAATTGACGATGACGATGTAGCTAATGCAAAACGCATCCAAGAAAAATAACGCAAGGATAAGCAAAGCGAGTGTTGGATTTTCTCCAACACTCGCTTTTTATTTTTACATAAACAATGTTACAAGAATGGATTCTTTATTGTCTTGCTACTTTTTTGTCGGCACAAAAAAGTAGCACAAAAAATCTCTCCGAGCTCGATTTACGTTTGCTAATCAATTGTAACGCTCGACCCAAGCGACTGAACTCCCTACGGGCAAACAGCAGTCGCTTTGCAGTTGTTTCGCTAACACTGATTGCTCACTCCAATAGGCTCTGGATTTGATTCTGCCGAGCATTGTTCAAGGTGCTATGCACCGAGTTTGCGAGGCTAAAGAGGATTCCGGCGAAGCCGAAATCTAAAAACGGCTGAGCGTTAGCAACGACGTAGATTATTAACCTGTTTTCTCGTTCTTTGGGTACTTTTCTTTTTCGGGGTAAATATATTTGGCTTGAAATAATCAATACAAGCTCGTAAGTAAATTTAAAAAACTTGCAAATAAAGAGAAAGAAAAGTTTACATTTTTATTAAATATTTTATAAACTAAATTATATAATATTACCTATTTCTTTGTTATAAAATCCAATACCCCATTGATAAAAGTTAGAGGGTGAACTGGACAACCAGGAATATATAAATCTATCGGATATTTTTCTAGAAATTCTCTATTTAATTCAGAAGAATTTTGGAAAACACCTCCAGAAATAGCACAAGCTCCAGCTAAGATAACTATTTTAGGATCTGGGGTTGACTTATAACAATCTTCTAATGCATAAGCCATATTTTTTGTAATAGGTCCTGTTATAACTAAACCATCAGCATGTCTTGGAGATGCAACAAAATCTATTCCAAATCTTCCCATATCAAAGTTACAGTTAGAACAAGCATTCAATTCCATCTCGCATCCATTACAGCCTCCAGCAGAAACCTGTCTTAATTTTAGAGATTTCCCAAAAATTTTCTTAATTTCTTTTCTTGATTTGATTGCTATTTTTTCATATTCTTCGGAAGTTATTTCTTCTGTAATAATTAAAGAATCTCTTTGAGTTGAAGATAATTTATAATAGTTACTAAAACCTATAACTTCGGATTTACAAGCTCCACAAAGAGTACATTTACCTAAATCTATTGAGTTTGGATTAGATTTCAATGCTCCAGACGGACAGATGGATTCATCAACTTGTCCTTCTTTAATTATAGGCAAACCTCTGAATTGTTCTCGCATTGGAGCGTTTTTTATATCAGGTATATATTGCTTACCTTGAAAATACTTTAGTTTGAGTGTTTCTAACATTTTTATTATCCTTTTATTATTAGATTATTTTTATTTTAGGAACACATGTTGTTATAAAATTATTTTGTAACAGTCTCCAATGTGTTCCGCTATAAATCTACGTACGTAGTACTATAGATCATTTCCACAATATGATAAGTTAAAACTCTTATTACATAATGGAAAATCTGAAATTCCGTTATTTCTAACTGCCATCGCTAACATATACCAGTTATTGAACGATGGGTCTTTCATTTTATATCTTAATAATTCCCCATTTGCACCTGTTAATGCAATATGAACAACTTCACCTCTCCAACCTTCAACTATAGAAATCGCAAATGAATTTTCAAAAATATTATTTTTAACCTCTAATTTAACTTCTTCGTTATATTCTTCTAATTTTTTTAGTAATTTTTTAACTATTTTCATTGATTGCTTAATTTCTTTATAACGGAGTTTGAATCTAGAATGCACGTCGCCAGTAGCTTTAAATGGTTTTACAATGTTTAAAGAAGTATACCACTTGTCATTCATATCAAATCTTGAATCTAAATCAACACCAGAAGCTCTTGCTGCCATCCCTACAGCACCAAGGGATTTTGCAGTTTCAACACTTACAACTCCTGTTCTTTCAAGTCTTGAAATTACTGTTGGAGAATTAAGCATAACTTTGGTTGTTCTATCAACAGTTTTGGCAACATCATCTAACATTGTAATTATTTTTTGCGATAAATTATTATCAATATCAAAGTTTACTCCGCCGACTTCTACCAAGCCTCTGCCAAATCTACTACCAGAAATCTCAAGCATTGTATTAATAACAAGAGTTCGAGTAACCCCAAATATAGAAGCTCCCATTTGATATGCGATATCACCAGCAATCGCACCCATATCACCAATATGTATTGCTATTCTTTCCATCTCTAGAGCAATTCTTCTTATTATTTGCGCTCTATTAGTAATTTTTGTATCAGTTAAAGATTCCATTACTTGCGAATAGGCCATATTATAAGCTATTACCGAATCACCACAAACTGATTCCGCTAAGCGGTTGTTAAATCTTTTATCTTTTATAAAACATTTTTCTACGCCACGATGTTGATAACCTAAAGCTATTTCTAGGTCATAAACTTTTTCACCATGACACATAAATCTAAAATGCCCTGGTTCAATTACACCAGCATGAATCGGTCCAACTGCAACTTGGTGGACTTCATCTCCTCGCATTTCAAAGAAGGGGTAAGTTTCTTGATTTATACGTAACGGTTTAAGCCAAGGGTGGTTTAAAGGTTCTATTCCAAATTCTTCATAAAACTCTCGCTCAAAAATATGAAACTGTGGATAAACAGTAGAAAAAGATTCGTATTCTCTAATATTTGGCTCAAATATAGTCGAAGTAACATAGATTTTCCCGACTTTGTCATCCGCTAAAACTACATATAATCTTATATTCTCAAACTCTTGTTTACCGAAAAATCCAATTAATCGATGACCTAGCTTACAAAAATCAAGCTTTATTTCATCAATAGAAATTGTTGGAATATCGTTTGAATTTATTCGTTTATTATTTTCTGTAATTATCCAATTCATAATATACCTCTAAAAACCAATAACAGTGTTAGTTATAAATACAACAAGCATTCTAGGCATATAAATACCTAGAACAAAAACTATTGTTAACATAACAATTTGTGGTAAATACATTGTCCAATTTAAAGTTTTTACAGCCTCTTTAACTTCATCATCTTTTTCCTGAGCAACTGGTAAAAAGCTCATTCTTATTACTGCTCTTGCAAGTCCATAAAGAATTATTGTTAAAAGTAATAAAAATAATACACAAAGTGCTATTTTATGTTCTGCAAACATTGTTTTAATAATCATAAACTCACTTATAAAAAGCATTGAAGGAGGTATTGCAACTATTCCAATTAAAGAAAGCATCCAAAGCCAACCTGTTCTATTATCAACATCTAAAAGTCCTGTTACAGATTTAATTTTTTTTGTTGAATATATTTTCAAAACGTTTCCAGAAGTTAAGAAAAATGACGCTTTGATTAAAGAATGACCAATCAAATGGATTATAGAAGCAATCGCAGCTACTCCACCAAGGGCTAAGCCTATAATTAAAATCCCCATATTTTCGATAGAAGAATATGCGAGCATTCTTTTATAATTATTAATATGATAAACAAATACTGCTGTTACAAACAATGATAAAAATCCCATTGCAAGCATCATTATTCTTGCATAAGAATCACAATTTGCCTCTGTCATAATTTGAAATACGTTCATTATCATTAAAAATGCAGAGTTTAAAAGGGTTGCAGATAAAAGCGCGCTTATTGGTGATGGCGCTTGTGCGTGAGCATCAGGTAACCAAAAATGCACAGGAGCTAAGCCCATTTTTGTACCAATACCAAACATTATGAATACAAACGCTAATTTTAGCCATAATGGGTCAAACTGAGTTGCATTTGCATATAAATCATTAAAGTACAATGTGTTCAAATTACCAGTAGCAAAAGTTAAAAGAATTATACCTACAAACGCTAGAGCAATACCTATTGAACAAATAAATACATATTTCCAAGCAGCTTCAATTGAATGTTTTGTTTTATGAAAATAAATTAAATAAGCACTCGCTAAAGTTGTACCTTCAATAAATACCCAACTTACACCAAGATTTGTACTTAAAATAGCACCTGTCATTGAAAGCACAAAAAATAAAACCATATAAGTATAATGTCTTAATTTACGTTGACTTGCTACTTCGCCTTTCAAATATCCGTTGTTATAAACCGCAACTGCTAAAAATACTAATGACATTACTGCTAAAAATATAATATTTCTGTTATTTATTGCAAAGAATGAAGTATTTTTCCAAAAATATAAGAAATCTACCCCAAAACAAGCACTTACTGTAACCAACATATGTAATAACGCATATATATTTAAAAACCAAGAATTCATCCAGTCTTTTTTAAATATATATATTACTAAACACGCAATTAGCGGAAATAATAAAACTAAATTAATCATTATATTCGTAGTCCTTCAAATCTGATAAGTGTGAAACCTCTAAATCATGAAACTCGTGGTCAATCTCACGAATCAACATTCCTAAAATAAATACTGCAATAAACAAGTCTAATAAAACGCCAAGGTTTACTATTACTGGCATTTCTTTCGCAACAGCCAAAGAAAGCAAAAAGATACCGTTTTCCATTGTTATAAAACCAATAACGTTTGATAGAACTTTATGTTTAATAGTTATTAGCCATAAACTTGTAATTATAATCGCTAAAGATGTTCCAAAATACATTGGATTAATAGCTTTAAACTCTGGGATTGCAACATTAGCCATCATAAATCCCGCAAAAAGAATAACACTTGAAATTACAAGACAATAAAAATGCGGGATATTAGCATCTGTATCCCGATGTGCGTGAGTTTTTTGAATAACTTTTTTCAAAAACCAAGGAATAATATAAGCTTTTATTACCAATGTTTCAAAAATAACAAATAAAAGCCCCCAAAAATGACCTGAATTTGCCATAAAAGCTTCTCTATTGCTAAATATCGCAAAGTTGAACCAAGGTTCTTTTGCAAAACCAGCAAAACACACCATAAACAATAACCAACCTTGCGCAACGAGCATGTTAACGTGTGCAGCCAACCTACTTGTTGAAGCGATATAAATCATTGATAATCCTAGTAATATTATAAAAATATTTTCCATAAATTAATTCCCATATAATCTGTAAGTTACAAGCGCTAAAATTAATAACGCAGTAATTGTCATAATAAATATAAACTCTAAAACGTGAGTCATTCTAAATCTTGCAATTGCAGATTCAACAGTTCCAATAATAACTGATAATAATAACACTATTGCGATAAACGCTACTATTGTCCAAACAATAGGCAACCCTACAGGTATTATTAAATTTGCAATTAAAGCCTCAAATAAAAACATTTTTATCGCTGCTGCCCAAGTTATAAAACCTAAATCAACACCAGAATTATCCAGAATCATAACTTCATGAATCATTGTTAACTCTAAATGGGTTGTAGGATCGTCAACAGGTACACGACAGCCTTCAATTAAAAGCATAACCAATAAAGTTATTGCGACAAGTGCTATGATTAAATATCCATAAACACCCGCGCTAGCTAAAATTGATTTAAAGCTTCCAAATGTATAATTTTGACTTAATGCCGCAACAGAAGCCATTGTTATAAAAAACGCTGGCTCAACTATTGTAGAAAAACAAGCTTCTCTTGAAGCACCCATTCCCTCAAAGCTACTTCCAGTATCAAGAGCAGCTAAAAGCGAAAAGAATTTTCCTAATCCTAAAATATACGCAAAAATTATAAATGAAAATTGTAAATTTATTATAGCTTCCCCATTCGCCATTGGTACAAATAACGATGCAAATATTACCGTTGCAAACCCAATAATTGGAGCAAGCCTAAACACCCAAGATGTTGTTTTACTATATACTGCATCCTTTTTAATAAGTCTAATAAAATCCCACAAGGGTTGTAAAAGATTAACCCCTTTTCTACCAGACCAAAAAGCTTTGGTTTTCTTTATAACACCAATCATTAAAAATGGTAGAAATAATAAAATAAATATATTTAATATCATCATTAACATTTTCTAACCCCCAAATACAATTAATCCAATAATTGCAACTACAAGGAAAACTAATCCAAAAAGAATATATTGTTGCATATTCCCATTTTGAATTCTCTCAAATTTAGCCAAAATCTTTTCATCAAGTTTAACAATTGGCTCTACAATATAAGCTTCTTCAATATCTTCAATTTCAAGCTCAAAGTAAGCATCTTTAGGGAATAAATCTTTTGGCTTTTTAATATGAGAAATCCTTTTAAACAAAGGTTTTAAAGTTGAAACAAATAAATTGTCATACGACGAAGGTGTATACTGCATATGAGAATTCGGTCTATCATAACCGCATCCCCAAGTCGTATGCTCAGTAAACTTTCTATTTAAAAGCATTCTTACTAATATAACCGCAATCAAAACTAATAAGAAACCGCAGAAATACCAGCTTAAAAGCTCTACAAGAGAAACAACCGATTTAAGGTTTTCTATAGCTCCAGCACCTTTTACAAACATTGAAACAGGAGATAAAACAACTCCAACCACATACTGTGGAAACATTCCAATAAAGAAAGTGGCAAAAGTTAAAATTCCCATCGGAATCAGCATTACTTTTTCTACATCAGATTGAACTAATTGTGCTTTTTCGGAACGAGCTTCGCCTAAAAAAGTAATTCCACTTGCTTTAGAGAAGCAAACCATAGCCATCGTACCGGCCAAAGCAAGTCCTGCTATTGAAATTACCAAAACAATAAATAAATTTATTTCACTAGCTGGAATACCTAAAAGCATGCCAGCGTATATTAGAACCTCACTCACAAAACCATTAAAAGGAGGTAATCCTGCAATTGCAACAGAACCTAAAATAAACATAAGACCTGTATAAGGCATTCTCTTAATTAATCCTCCTAAAGACTCCATATTTCTTGTATGAGTTTTTAAATAAACACTTCCTGCAGAGAAAAACATTAAACATTTAAATATTGAATGGTTTAATATATGTAAAACACCCCCAGCAAATCCCAATGTCGCAACAATCGGATTATTATAAGAAAGTCCTAGCATACCGACCCCAATACCAATACCAATAATACCAATATTTTCTATTGAAGAATAAGCTAAAAGCCTCTTTATGTCATGCTGGGTTATTGCATATAAAACTCCGTATAAAACAGTTAACAACGCTAGTGCTAAAACAAAATAAGATATTTCTTTTGTTGGCATACCTACCAATAATAAAATTCTTAAAATCCCATAGATACCCGTTTTAATCATAACCCCAGACATAATCCCTGAAACATGAGATGGTGCTGCGGGATGAGCATCTGGTAACCAGTTATGAAAAGGAACAAATCCTGCTTTGATACCAAAGCCTATAAATCCTAGTATAAAAGCTACATTAGCAAGATGCGAATTTTCAGATAATAATTTTGCATAATCTACAAACTCAAAGCTATTTGAGGCGTTTGTTAACATCGCGAACATCGCAATAATAAATATTACAGATAAATGCATATAAACTAAATATTTTATACCAGCTTTCAAAACTTCTTTCTTTTCACCTTCAAATATTACTAAGAAAAATGAAGATAGCGACATTAATTCCCATAGAACTAGAAAAAAGAAACCATTTCTAGCTACAGTCACACCGAACATTGATGCTATTAGAATCATCAAGAAAAAACAATGCGATGATATGTTTTTATTTTTATTTAAATAAGGTTTTAAATAACCATTAGCATAAATTAATCCAATAAAACTCATTATCGATATTATTGCAATAAATATCGCAGATAATGCATCTATTTCCAGCCTAACCATTCCAAATATTGGCGAAAAAAAAGCGTTTAATTCTAAAGGAGCTCCCTTATATAAAACATACCCTGCTGGAAAAAGTGCAGTAGCATTTGCAATAAGCGTAAATATTGTAACAATTTTTAGTTTAAATTCTTCTTTTACAAATAATACAAAAATTGCACCAAAAACTAATATTAAAATAGATAAAATTAAATATTCCATAATTCCCCAAGTTATAAAGCTTAACTTCTTACTAGTTAAGTTATAGAACTAACAAAAGGAAAATACAAGTATTTTAATACCAATTATTGTAAAC
This sequence comes from Candidatus Gastranaerophilaceae bacterium, assembly GCA_045645765.1. Taxonomy (GTDB): domain Bacteria; phylum Cyanobacteriota; class Vampirovibrionia; order Gastranaerophilales; family Gastranaerophilaceae; genus CAG-196. The sequence goes on along the minus strand of JAZRJK010000069.1, from coordinate 73,888 downwards.
TTGTTTTGCTTTCAAAATCTTTTATGATTTTTTCTGCAAATTGAAAAACTTTATTTTTATCAACCTGAAATTTGGATACAGTTTTTTTAATATTATTATTTCTTTTAATATCTAAATAACGGTCAAGGATACATTGCAACTTCTCATAATCTTCAATGGTTTCACATTTCTGTGCTTTTTGGTAAATTTTTTCTAATTGTTCAACCGAAAAATCTTTAACTCTGTATCCTAGATCATCTAGTGAAACACAAAAGTGGTTATCTTTTAGACCTTGAGCTATCATATCTTCCGTGGCTAGCTTTTTTACTTTTAGCTTAGAAAACTTCTCAACAAAAGCTAATTTTTCTTTCGGTAAATCAATATAGGAATCTAGACCATATAAGAACATTGGATTTCCAGTACTATCCTTGTATTTCAACAATTCACTATATTTTTCTAAGTTCTGTGGATTGTCAATCATTTTATAAACTAATTCTTCAGGAAAGTCTCTTTTTAAATTTTCCCTAATTTCATTAAGCGTTTTTTTAGATTTCTCATCAGTAAAAATTTCATCTAAATATTTTTTCAAAGATACATCATCAAGCGTTGTAATCCATTCTGGTATTCCTTTTTTTATCATTTTTTGCTTAATTTTATCGGAATATTTAGACATCGAGCCCTGACCCCAAACAGCCTTAAAATCATTATCACAATTATATGCATAACTTAAATTTTGAACATTAGCATTACACATTTCTTTTATTTCATCAGGTTTAATTTTGGCTTTTCCTTCTGATAATTTTGTAATACCAAGTTTTTTGTCAAACCAATGTATTAATTCGTGTCGCAAACCTTGATATTTTTTCATAAAACTTTCTTGTACTGCAACTCTAGCACCATACTGAGTTTGCTCAAGCCACTTTGACTTTACACAGATACCATTTGCATGTGCAATATTTACCATTGGATCAAAATCCGTAATATCAATTAAAGGTGGAAATTTTTCTTTACACATCGAAGCTTTTTTAAAATTATTTAATTCTTCATAGATATATAATTGAGATGATTTACGCAATGGTTTATCGGCAAATAATTTTATTCCAAATTCTTTATCAATTTTTCTTAAATAATCAACAAAATCCTTGTTATCTATATTTTTTAGATAATAGTTATCATACAAATAATTAATCATTTCCTTATCGTCAGAATATCTTGAAATAAAACGTTTCAGGCTACTTAAATTTTCAATATTTTCAAATTCAGGTTTATTTGAAAGATTACGAACAACCCTTGGAGCTGATGAAAATCTTTCCCTAATACTTTTCTGCATCTTTTTGGGGTACAGATCAAAAATAAAAGGTTGTTTTTTTATAACAGCATTTGGTGCCCACTCACTATATAAAGTACAATATTCGCCATTTGAAGTATTAACAGTATCCAAAAGGTGTTCTGCTTTATTTATTACTTTTTGCGATTTTTTAGAAATTGAACCATTCAAAGAGCTCATTAATTCTTCCGCAGTTGCTTTAACTTTTAAATCCTTACACATACTCATTTTACGCGAAATATCATCTAATTGAGTCGCAATTAATTTTGATGTTCTCATACCGAATATAGATAATATTCCCATATTTTCTCCTTTTAATAATCCCGTAATTTATTTTTCACCGTGCAACATAATTGGTATTGTGTTGCACAGATTTCTTATGTCTATATAAAGTATTTTTGTCATGAATAATTGCTTTTTTTTGATTTAAGTTGTTAAAAAATTGTTACAATTGATATGGGACTTTCTTTCTCTTTACACTGCTAACAAAGAGAAAGAAAGTCCCCCAAAGAAAGAGAAACCCTCGCGCTATTTTCAACGCCCTACGGGCGTTTTCATCTTTTCGGCTCCGCCGAATCTCTTACGCTCACTATTGTGCTACGCACACGTTCGCGATAAAATTCCTTCCTGTCACTTAGTGACATCCTCACTAATCGAGGCGGATAAATTGTTCCTCCCATAATAGACAGATTGGTTGGTGTACTGTCAAAATATTGTTGTAACAATTTTTCATTTTCCTCTTTTAATTTTTTATTCTAAATGTATACACTATAACGTTTTTACCCATTTACCCCTGTGCAACACAATACCAATTGAGTTGCACAATTTTTACTAATTAAAATAATAAAAACTGCACACAAAAATTATTCAAAGAATAATTCTAAAATTATAAAATTTCTATTACAACTGGCGTTTGTTTTTTTTTATAAAGGACTCTTTAGGAATTATTTACAACAACCCAAAACTCTATAATACATCTGTTTTTATCATGCTCTAACATGATTTTCTTTTATTAGGCTATAAAACTTGTTTTTATAAAAACAATCAGTTACAAAAATTAACAATAGTACCCCAAAAGTAATAAAAACGCTTGCAAAGAGAAATTTAGCAAATATTATTAAATAAGATGCCGTATAGTGCATTACATTGAAAGCCGAAAATAGAGGAAAATAAATGGCAAAAGACGTAATTGAAATTGAAGGTACAATTCTTGAGTCAATGCCGAATGCAATGTTCAGAGTTAAACTTGAAAATGGACATGAAATTCTGGCTCACATCTCGGGAAAAATAAGAAAGAATTTTATTAGAATTCTTCCAGGTGATAAAGTGAAAGTAGAAATGACACCGTACGATTTAACAAAAGGAAGAATCACTTTCAGACTTAAGTAGCATAGAAATATAAAGGAAACAGAAAAATGAAAACAAGATCATCAGTAAAACCTATGTGCGACAAATGCAAAGTTATTAAAAGAAAAGGGAGAGTTGCAGTTATTTGTGAAAACCCAAAACATAAACAACGTCAAGGATAATCACAAAATTAGTTAGTAGTAAAAGTACAAAATTATAAAGGAAAGAAAAACATGGCAAGATTAGTTGGGGTAGACTTACCTCGTAACAAAAGACTAGAAGTAGCTCTTACATATATTTATGGTATTGGACCAGCTAGAGCTGCAAAAATTCTTGAGAAAACTGGTATTTCTCCAGACTTAAGAACAGATGATTTAACAGAAGATGATATCAGAGAATTGCGTAACGCATTATCTGAATACAATATCGAAGGTGACTTAAGACGTGAAGTTGCAATGAACATTAAACGTCTTCAAGAAATCAACTCTTACAGAGGCATGAGACACAAAAGAGGTCTTCCATGCAGAGGTCAAAGAACAAAAACTAACGCAAGAACAAGACGTGGTAAAAAAACTGGACCTATCGCAGGTAAGAAAAAATAGGGCAGTGACCAAGGCTTCAGTGATCAAGTGATTAAGTGAAGTTAAGGTCAGAATTTCTTGATCACTTGATCACTTGGTCACCTGATCACTGAAATGACACAAAAAGAAAATAAATAGTAAAATTATAAGGAAAAGAAAAATGGCAAGACCAAAAACTACAAAGAAAAAAGAAAAGAAAAATGTATTGCAAGGGGTTGTACACATTCAATCTACTTTCAACAATACAATTGTAACTTCTACAGATATGCAAGGTAATGCTATTGCTTGGGCTACTGCTGGTGCTGCTGGTTTCAAAGGCGCTAGAAAAGGTACTCCATTCGCAGCTCAATCTGCAGCTGAATCTGTAGCTAAAAAGTCTATTGACCAAGGTATGAAAAAAGTTGAAGTTTATATCAAAGGACCTGGTTCAGGACGTGAAACAGCAATCAGAGCTATCCAAGCTGCTGGTTTAGAAATTACATTAATTAAGGACGTAACACCAATTCCTCACAATGGTTGTCGTCCACCTAAAAAACGTAGAGTTTAGTTGAACTTTGCGTAGGCTGACCGAGCAAAGCGAGGGAACGCCGAAGGAACGCGGAGCAAAATGAGCGGTAATTTTGCAAAGCAAAATAAAGCGAATGGCTGCGAAGCGTGAAGTAATTGTTCAATCCAGAAAAAGTAACCGTCGGGGCTTGAGCTTCGCCAAAAGCACAAACCATAGATGCCCGACAAAAGAAAAGGAGAAAATAAAATGGCAAGATATACAGGACCAACTAATAAGTTATTCAGAAATAAGAAAGTTAAGGATGTTTCTAATAGAAAATTAACTTCTTCAATGAGACAAACTGCTTCTGGTCAACACGGTGCAGTTAGAAAAAAACTTTCTGAATATGCTTTACATTTAGCAGAAAAACAAAAAATTAGATTTACATATTTAGTGAGCGAAAAACAATTCGCTAAATATTACAATGAAGCTGCAAGAAGAAAAGGCGTTACAGGTACTATCCTTCTTCAACTTCTTGAATCAAGACTTGATAATATTCTCTACAGAGCAGGTTTTGGTATTACGAGAAAACAATCTAGACAAATCGTTAATCACGGTCACGTTCTAGTAAACGGTAAAAAAGTAGATATTCCATCATATTTAGTTAAAGCAGGTGATGTAATCACTATTAGAACAAAAAGCAACGATTACTTAAAAGCAGTTATGAGCATGATTGATTTATCTTGTGCTCCAGCTTGGGTAACTGTTGATAAAGATGCTCTAAAAGTTACATTTGACAGAGTTCCTGAAAGAGAAGAACTTGATCCTGAAATAAAAGAACAACTAGTTATTGAGTACTATTCAAAATAGGCTGATAGGAGAGAAAAATATGGAATTAAAAATTAAAACTGTTAATACAATGGCAGGTTCAGATGGTTCACAATACGGTAAATTTACTATTGAACCATTAGAAAGAGGGTTCGGTACAACTATCGGTAACGCACTTAGACGTGTATTACTTTCAAGCTTAGAAGGTACTGCAGTAACTTCTTGCAGAATCGAAGGTATTACTCATGAATACACTGCTATTCCAGGTGTATTAGAAGATGTTATTGATGTTATGTTAAATCTTAAAGGTTTGGCTGTTAAAACTGAATCTAGAGAACCACAACACTTGAGAATTGATGTTGATAAGCCAGGTGCTGTATTAGCAAGTGATATTCAATTACCTGCTGGTGTTAAAGTTGTTAACCCAGATTGGTTAATCTGTACAATCGCAGAAGGCGGTTCTTTCCACGCTGACATTATTGTTGAAACTGGAAAAGGTTACGTAGCAAATGATGTTCCTAAAAATAACAAATCAGGAGCTTCAATTGATATGTTACCTATCGATGCTACTTTCATGCCTATTAAGAGAGTTAGCTACGAAGTAGAAAATACTCGTGTTGGCGACAGCATTGATTTTGACAAATTAACCCTTGAAATTTGGTCAAACGGTACAATTGATGTAACAACTGCTTTAAGCCAAGCTTCAGAATTACTTATCGAACACTTTGTTCAAATTGCAGGTGTTTCTGGTAAGGTAATCCAAACAAGAGATTATGAAGAAAGCTTTGCTGAATCAACTGAAGAATCTGAAGCTCCATCTGTAGATGGTCCTTCAATCACAATTGATGAATTGGAATTGTCAGTTAGAGCTTATAACTGCTTAAAAAGAGCAAGCATCAATTCAATGGCTGAGTTATTGAAAAAATCAGAACATGATTTATTAAATATTAAAAACTTCGGTAAAAAATCATCTGATGAAGTAATCGAAAGATTACGTCACTTTGGTTTAGATTTAGCTCCAAGCCCAGAACTAGATGAAGATGGTATGGTTATCGAAACAGAAGTATAGAAATATAAATAGTAATAATATAAAAAGGAAAGTAAAAAATGAGACACCAAACAAAAAAACATACGCTTGGTAAAGCACCAGACCAGAGAAAGGCTTTGTTGCGTTCATTAGCTACTGAACTTTTCACTCACGGAGAAATCAAAACAACTATGGCTAGAGCTAAAGCTCTTCAACCATATGCTGAAAATGTTATCTCTTTGGCGAAAAAAGGTGACTTGAACTCAAGAAGATTAGCTGGAAGATACATCTTTGATAAAGAAATCGGTCAATTAATTGATACAGCTACTGGCGAATTATTTGATGCACCTCAAGAAGGTAAAAAACTAGCAAAACAAACTGTTCTTAGAAAATTATTTAGCATAATTGGTGTTAAATATTCTTCAAGACAAGGCGGTTATACAAGAATTTTCAGATTACCTCCACGTAGAGGAGATGCTTCTGAAATGGCATTAATTCAATTGGTATAATTAATGCGATACGCTCTTGAAGTTCAGTATAGGGGTAAATGCTACGCTGGCAGTCAAATTCAATTCGAAAATGGTAAACAGATAGAAGAACCTACTATACAAGGTGAACTCGAACGAGCCCTACGAACATTGATAAAACGCGATAGCAATATCGCAAATAATACAAGACCGATTAAAACAATCTTCTCCGGAAGAACTGATAAAGGCGTTAGTTCATTAGGACAAGTCGTTCATTTTGATTGTGATAAAGATATTGTTGCTTCAAAATTTATCTATCAGATGAACGAAATCTTGCCTAATGACATATCAGTTAATAATTTGAGGGTTGTCCCGAGTTCGTTCCATGCTCAAAAATCTGCAAAGAGTAGATATTACAAATATGAGCTTATTAATAGACGTTATAAACAAGCTTTTGATGGTGATATCCTAAGAGTTAAGTACGAATTGGATGTAGAGCGCATGCAAACCGCTTTAAACTTCCTACTCGGCGAACATGACTTTTCGAGTTTTAAAAGTTCTGGAACGCTAAACCCAAGCAAAGTTTGTTTTTTATCTAGAGCCGAAGTCGAAAAACAAGGTGATAGAGTTTTTATCCATATTGAAGGAAATCGTTTTCTTTATAATATGGTAAGAACGATAGTCGGTACCCTTCTAGAAATAGAAGGACATAGGCTGCCACCTGAGCACATGAAAGATGTTCTTGAGGCAAAAGACCGTCGCAAGGCGGGGCGAACAGTTAGCCCATATGGGTTGACGCTGATGAGGGTAGATTATCCTCAATAAAATAGATAATAACAAGAAGGAAAACGAAAATGGCAAATAAAACATATTCAGCAAAACCTCTTGAAGTTGAAAGAAAATGGTATGTAATTGATGCAGAAGGCGAAATCTTAGGTCGTCTAGCTACTCGTGTTGCAAACATTTTAAGAGGTAAAAATAAACCTGAATACACTCCAAACGTTGATACTGGTGACTTCGTTATCGTTATCAATGCTGAAAAAGTTGTAGTTTCAGGTAATAAAGAAACTGATAAAATTTATTATCACCACACTGGTTTCCCAGGTGGATTAAAATCTGCTTCAGTTAAAGAAGTTAGAGAAAAAGATGCAACTAAATTAATCGAAAAAGCAGTTAAAGGTATGTTACAACACAACACTTTAGGTGCTGAACAATTCAACAAATTAAAAGTTTATTGTGGCCCTGAACATCCACATGCAGCTCAAAAACCTGTTGTATTGGGAAAGGAGTCTAAATAATGGCAGATTCTAAAGAAATGATTATGGCTACAGGCCGTCGTAAATGTGCGGTTGCAGTTGTTAAATTAGTAAAAGGTAAAGGTAGAATTTTCGTTAACGGAAAAACTTTACAAGCTTATATCGGTAATATGCCAGCTGTTGAAATGATGGTATACAGACCATTAGTTTTAACTGAAAATCAAGATAAATATGATGTTAGAGTTAAAGCTGTTGGTGGTGGTATTGTTGCTCAAGCTGCGGCTATCAGACATGGTATTTCAAGAGCTTTATTAAAAGCTAATGAAGAAAATAAAGCTGTATTAAAAGCTGAAGGTCTTTTAACTCGTGATGCACGCGTTAAAGAACGTAAAAAATACGGTAGAAAAAGAGCTCGTAAGAGATTCCAATTCTCTAAACGTTAATTCTTTAAAATATCAAAAAGAGGTTTGTTTACTACAAACCTCTTTTTTTACATTAATTTAGAAGTTTATATTGACTTATATTTTTGTTTATACTATGATTAACAAGTAATGATTTTGCACAAGCCCTTGTGGCGGAATCGGTAGACGCGTTGGACTTAAAATCCAATCGGGGTCAACCCTCGGTGCCAGTTCAAGTCTGGCCAAGGGCATTTTAAAAAAAACTTACAGAAATGTGAGTTTTTTTTGTTTATTTATACAAATAAAATAAGGGCCTCTGATTAATAATCAGAGGCCCTTATTTCAAACAAATTTACGCTTCTGCGCCTTCTTCTTTTTTGCCAAGCATATCCTGAAGTTTTGTTATTATTTCTTCACTTTTTTCTTGAGCATCTGAAACAATATCATCAGCTCGTCTTTGAATATCCTTGACTGTTGCATCTGTTTTTTTTGCTAAATCAGAAGCCATCTCACCAAGCATTTCTCTAGTTTCTTCTCCTGACTTTGGAGCTAAAAGAATACCTGCTACAGCGCCTAATGCTGCTCCTACTGCAAAACCTGCTAAAAATCTCATTACTGACATATTATATTTTCTCCTTCATTGGTAGTTTAACTTTTGTCATCAAAAATTGTTATTGGTTAATTGAACTAATTAAAATGTTTACTTTTTAGAAAACATTTTAAATGCACTGCACATTCCACCAAAGAAACCTTTTGCAACTTTTCCAGATAACTTAGAAACTTGTCCAATTAATTTTAATGGTGTTTTAGCTAAAAACTTTTTAACTTTTTGAATACTTTCATCTGTTTTTATAATAACACCACTAACAATTTCAACTGATTTATTTATATTTTTCAATGTTGGTTCTAATTCTGTTTTTATAATTGTTGTTGTTTCATCAATATTTCTTGTTAATTTAGAAATATCATACAAAACCTTAACAAGCATTATTCCAACAAACACTACAATAATACCTGTAGCATACGATAAAAAAGTTAGTCCTTGATATAACTCTGTTGCTGCCATTTAATTTTCCTTATATTAATTACATAAAATCATAATCATTAACTTCTTCAAGCTCTTTGGCTTTTCTCATTTTTTTTGATTTTATCATATTACCAAATTTTTTATATTGTCTCTCTAACTTATATTTAAGTAGATCAACAGATTCAAGAGCTTGTTTTTTAGCATCATTTACTTCAGGCGAGTATTTTTCAGCCAAATCACAAACCGTATTTTTAACTTTTTCTCTCATTTCAGAACCAGGACAAGGTGCATATAGAATACCAGCAACAATACCACCGACCATGCCAGCTAAAAGCCCTAGGCCAAAACCTATTGAGGATTTTTCTTTGCTCATAATATACCTCTTTTCTTTATTTTCATTGCATTTATTATACCATGTTTTCAAAGAACGACCAACCCTTTGCTATGATTTTAATCATTTTTGATTTTCTAATTTTGTTCACAAACTTTAAATTTAAATTTACAAGAAGAATACTTAAAAACAATCTTAATACATGCTTAAAAATAGCGTCTTCCGAATTTTTTTTTACTTTATTAACATTATTCTGAGTTATTATTACCCATTGTTCACTAATTTTTTTAATCAAAACAGTTATATCATTAATCCCCTGCCTCGATGCAAAAATTATTTCATCAAGTTCTTGAATCTTTTTATCAAGTCGTAAAATATTTTGAATAATTGTTATTGCAATAATTAACTCCGCTATAAAAACAATTGATATTAAAATTGTATAAACCATGTTATTCCAATCTTTTTTTGTATTATTATTGTATTATATTTTATTAGAGCTAAAAATAAAATACGCTTGGAGGATTATTTCTTTATGAAATTTAGATTTTATTTATCATTATTTATAGCTAAATTATTATACATTTTTATAAAAACAACAAAATTGTCCTCAGGTACAGCGATTATTGGTTTAATTACATTAAAGATATGCCCAAACTTCTTAGAATATGCCAATTCTTATATACAACGTTCTCAAATTAACATTACTGGCACTAATGGTAAAACAACAACATCTGGGATTTTGTCTCATTTAATAAAATGTGATAAAAAAAGTTTTATTAATAACGCAGTTGGGGCCAATATGTTAAATGGTATTGTAAACGCTTTAGTCTTGCAGATTACACCTTTCCAAAAATACGAATACTCGGTTATTGAAACAGATGAAGCTTTTTTAAAAAAAATATATTCAAAAATGAAAGGTAATTACCTATTAGTTACGAACCTCTTTGAAGATCAAACAGATAGATTCGCAAATCCTATAATCACAAAAGATATAATTCAAAAAGGAATAGATTTAAATCCAGATGTCCAATTAATCCTTAACGCTGATGAACCAATTTCAGCTAGCCTAACGTCTGCTAAAACACCTATTTTTTATGGAATTGAAAAAGTTTTTGATGAATATGATAATATAATTGAAAATTCATCTACTAAATTTACTTGTCCAATTTGCAATAAAGTTTTAAATTATGAAAAACAGTTTTATTCTCAAATCGGACATTACTATTGCAATTGCGGATATTTAAGAAATGAGCCGAAATATAAAGCTAATGTTACTTTATATAAAACCAGAACAATATTAAATCTAGCTGGAGAAATATTTGAAATACCATTAATAGGATTGTATAATGCATATAATGCACTTGGAGCTATAGCTTTAGCAAAAGAACTCGAACTTAATAATCTACAAGAGAATATACGAACTTTTCAAGTTGCATTTGGTAGAAGTGAAAAAAGATTTTTAAATGGACACGAAACAATAATTCAACTAATAAAAAATCCAGCAGGTACAAATGAGGTCTTAAAAACTGTTGATTTAAATTCTAATATATTAATTGCAATAAATAATAATATCGCTGACGGTACTGATATTTCGTGGATTAATCAAGTTGAATTTGAAAGATTTGCAGAAATAAATAAAGAAATCATAATATCAGGACTATGCACTAGTGATGTCTTTAAAAGATTGCAAAAAGCAGAAATAAAAAATATAAAAATTATCCCAGAAATAAATAAAGCAATTGAGTACATTGGTAAAAACGCAGAAAATAATATTACAATATTATCAAGCTATACTGCTCTTTTAAAAATTGATAAAATCAAGGAGATGAAAAAATGTTATTAGGTGTAAATATAGATCACGTTGCAACTCTTAGAAACGCTAGAGGAGGAATAGAGCCAGATGTCATAGCTGCCGCTAGAATTTGCAAAGTCTGTGATGTTGCTTCTATTACAACACATTTACGAGAAGATAGACGCCATATTAAAGATGCTGATGTTGAAGCAATAAGAATGCTTCCTCGCACAAGATTAAATCTAGAAATGGCTATGACAAAAGAAATGCAAGAAATAGCTCTAAAATTGCGTCCACATGCCGTTTGCATTGTACCTGAAAAAAGACAAGAAATTACAACAGAAGGCGGGCTTGACGTTGCAGGTCAACTTGAGTGGGCTATTGAATTTACAAAACCTTTACTAGAAAAAAAGATTGAAGTCAGCTTCTTTATTGATCCTGATGTACATCAAATTGCAGCAGTAGCAAAAACCGGTGCTCCGTTCATTGAACTTCATACAGGTACATACTCTGAAGCATTTGGGACTCCAGAGGAAGAAAAAGCTTTTCAAGATTTAAAAGGTGCTGCCCTTTTTGCACAGAATTTTGGTTTAAAAGTTAATGCAGGGCATGGCTTAAATTACCAAAACGTACATAGAATGCACGAAATACCTAATTTAGTTGAGCTAAATATTGGACATTCAATCATCTCAAGAGCAATATTTGTAGGTCTTGAACAAGCAATTAAAGAAATGAAAGCTTTGTGCGAAAGTACAAAAAAGTAAACTTTTATAGATTTTACTAACTCAAAAAAAAATTTATTCATCACAACACTTTGACTATATTTAGAAACCTATTGCATAATTAAAAATACGTCTTTGTGATTTCTTAGGGACATTCTCATTCAAATCTACAGTAATAGCTTGTGTTTCAATAACTTGGCCAGCTCGTTTTAACATATTATTTTTCTGGAATGTCTTGTCTACATTACTAAAAGATTTCAATTTATCCAATTGGTTTTGTAAATCAGTATTTTCATTATTAAGAATAACAGTTTGTCTACTTAAATCATTAAGTTGCATTTCACAAGACAAAACAAAATAGTAGCTCACGATAACAACCGTAATAAGAGCACTTATAATAATACATAACATTTTATTAACACGTTTTATAGCCATTTGTCGAACTACGTTCTCCTTTGGAAAGTACCCTTCTATTATACTATTAACTGCTAAATTTTGAACAGATTTATCTAAAAAAGTTTTTCTCTGATTTGGATATGTTTTATATGGAGAAATCGACTCATTCGCAAACCTCTTTATTAAAAGGTCTAAAACATTCTTATTTTCCTCTCTCCTATAATTTTGATTATTGTTATAACTTTTTAAAGCGTATACCAACTATCTTACTCCTCAAACCCCAAAAACTTTTTAAGAAATGCATCTCGCCACTCTCAACTTTGCACTCCTTGATGGCGGATTTTCTTTTATCTCCTCAGCTGACGCCATAATAGGTTTGCGATTAACTAACTCTATTTTGGGCGGCGTGCATTTGCAAATCATTTCATTACACCTGCACTTTTGGCTTTCAAACTTTAAAATCTTTTTAACTATCCTATCCTCTAAAGAATGAAAACTTATTACTGAAATTATACCACCGACATCCAATAATTCCAATATGTCATGCAATACAAAATTTACATTTTTTAACTCATTATTAACTTCAATCCTAATAGCCTGAAAAACCCTTGTTGCAGGATGTATTGCAGATTTAATTTTTGGAGTAGCCTCAATAATTAAATCTGCAAGCTCTTTTGTAGTCTCAATTTTTTTCTTTAAACGTGTTTCTACAATTTTTTTAGCAATTCTTTTTGAAAATCTTTCTTCCCCATATTCGCTAAAAATTCGCACTAAATCTTCTTCTTTATATTTATTAACAACATCATAAGCTGAAAATTCTGCTTGCATATCAAATCTCATATCTAAAGGAGCATCTTTAGAAAATGAAAAACCTCTTTCTGCTTTTGTTAACTGATGATACGAAGCTCCTAAATCAATAATAACTCCACCAGTAATTTTTTCTATTCCAAGTTTATGAAGCTCCGATTTAATATTTGTATAAGAAGATTTTACAATTGTTAAATTTGGATATTGCTTTAACCTTTCACTAGCATGTGCTATCGCCTCATCATCAATATCAAAAGATATTAACCTACCATTTGGTGAAATCCTTTTTAAAATTAATTCACTATGACCTCCGCCACCTAGAGTGCAATCCACATAAATTTTCCCATTTTCACACTCAAGAGCATCGACAGCTTCATTCAACATAACTGTATAATGTTTAAAATCATTCATAAAATAATTTTAACATAGATATTAATATTTATTTAAGTTTTTCTAAAATAGCAGTTACAGCTTCTGGGGCTAAACCAACAATATTATCAAAACTACCCTCGTATTTATCTAATATTCCATCAGGAAGTTCTTGAATCCCATAGCTTCCAGCCTTGTCTAAAGGATTATATTCTTCTATATAGTAATTAATCAATTCATCGTTTAATTCTTTAAATCGTACATAGCTTGTTGTAGAAAGTAAAGCTGCACGATTTGTTTTAGTATTAATGCCACATAAAGAAGTTACAACCATATGTGTTTGTCCTGAAAGCTCACGTAACATTCTAAAAGCATCCTCTTTATCTTTGGGCTTACCTAAAATTTTATTGTGTAAAACCACAACGGTATCTGCACCAAGTACAATTTCATCTTTCCCGACTCGACGCACAACATCGCAAGCTTTTTGAGTAGCTAAATCTTCAATTAAATCATAAGAAAAAATATCTGTTTCAAGTTTTTCTTCATAATCGGAAGGAATTATTTCAAATACCAATCCTAAATCTGCTAGAATTTTTTTTCTTCTTGGCGAATTTGATGCAAGTATTATTTTTGTCATTATCAAACCTTTTTGGCAAATAATGCCTATTTTATTTTTATTATAATTGCCTTTGGTAATGTAGCATAAACAAATAGATTAGTAAAACTATTAAAACTCTTATTTATTCAATCTTTCTTTTGCATAACTACGCATAATCGCAGGCATTTTCTCAGAATGTTTTTCTAAAAAATCTAATAAAACTTTTTTATCTTTCTTCCCAATTTCCCTCAACATCCATCCTGCTGCTTTATGCATTAAATGATGTTTATGACTTATAAACTTTTTTGCAAATTCTAAAGCAAGTCTGAAATCACCTTTTTTAATAAAATATATCGTTGACACCATTGCAACACGATTCGCCCATAAATAACTGTCATCCGCAAGCTCCCTCAAAATATTCTCATCAACATAAGGTGCTACTATATGAGGCGCTGAATAATCTATCAAATCCCAATTGTTAATATAAGTTAGGTTTTGAAGATACAATTCACTCATTAAATAAGGTTCAGATTTACTTTTTAAAATCATTATAAAAACGGCAACAGCTCTAGCTTCGTGAATTTTATTTTCTAAAAGCTTTTTTAATGTTTCTAACTTAATATCTTTATATTTTCTAGCTATCTTTCTTAAAATAGGAACTCTCACACCTAATATAATTTCATCAGAGTTTTCCTGAATACTTAAAAAAGGTTTTAGCCATTCTGCAAAACTAGGCTCTGCATGTATCCTAATTTCTTCTATAATTTTTTGATACAAACTAAATTCCTCTCATAAATTTCTTCGAGCGGCAATGTGTAGGTAATAATGTCAACAAGTTCAGCTTTATAATTTTTTATAACATTTCTAGCATGTTCTAATTCCGTAAGGGCTTTTTTAGATTTATAAGCTATAAAATATCCTCCTTTTTTAACAAGAGGCAACGCATATTCACTAATTTTAGCCATATCTGCTACAGCACGACTAATTACTAAATCATATTTTTTATCTTTTAAATTTTCTACTCTATCACAAATTAATTTTAGATTTTTTAGTTTTAATTTATCAGTAATAGCTTGAACAGAATTTATTTTTTTACGAATACTATCAATACCAACAATATTTAAATTAGGATTTTCAATGGCCAAAGGTAAACAAGGGAAACCTCCGCCACAACCAATATCAAGAACATTAGCTACATCTATTTTGTATTTATCTAAAAAGAGCTTTAAAGCTAAAGAATCATAAATATGTTTTTCATACAATAATTTTTCATCATTTTTTGAAATAAGATTGTGTTTGGAATTTTCTTCTAAAAAAGCATCCTTGTAATCTTTAAAGTCAGATTTGATTTTAAATTTATTTTGCATATTTTGCCTCAATCTCCGAAAATTCTTCACTATTTAATCTTAACTTCATATCATTTATTCGTTGCGTAATTTTGGATATATCAATTTCGCTTGATAAATTTTCAGCAACCTGCTTAGCTTTAAAATATTCAATTAAAGCTTTTTTATGCATATTTTTATTATTATAGTAAAAATCTCCCAATGCTAATGTCGATTCTAGTATATAAAACCCTTCATTTATAAATTCTGCACTTTTCTTTGCTTCAATTAGATAATTTAACGCATTTAGAGACTTCTGTTCTGTATAAATTTTAGCAATATGCAATGCTGTATAATAAATGCCATCAAAATTATTATTACTTTTTTCAATATTATAAGCACTTTGGAAACAAACTAACGCATCCGAATAATTTCCATTATCTAAATAACAAGACGCTAAATTCGAATAAGCTAAAGCTCTATACGAATTTTTATCAATAATTGAAATACAATTATTGTAATATTCAAAAGCTTCTTTTTCATTACCATTATCATCATTTGATAGCGCATATTTAAAATATAATTCCGCTAACACATCCGATTCGACATTCTCATCTAATGAATCCAATGCTTTTTTATAATACGAGTACGCGCCCTTTGTGTTATTCATATCAGAATAAATATTTCCTAGTAACGTACAAGAGCTTACCATCAATGACTGTGGTGTATCAACTGAATAAATAACTTTTTTTATTGTTTCAATAGCTCTTTCATTTTTATACATTTTAAAGAATAAATCTGTCATTTCGTAATAAAGATAATTTAAATTAATGACTTCCTTATGCTGTTTATAATATGTTTCAACTAACTCGTAATAATGACAAGACAAATTATTGTTATCAATTAATTTATATAAACGCGCTAGTTCAAGTCGAACTTCTACAACAGATGACAAATCAATATTTTCAATTTCCAAGATTGCTTTAAATTTTTCAATAGCTTCTGTATATTTTTTTTCATTAGTATAACTTTGGGCGATCTTTATTTCATCTGATATAGACTTCTTTTCTTGATAAACTTGTCCATCTTGTACTTTTTTATCTTCCACAGGATCAGAAATTACTGATTCTAACTTCTCACTACCATTTTGTAATTCTGAAATACAAACTCCGTGATATTCAATTTCGGCACGCATTGCTTGCCTTGAAATCAATAAAGCTCTTTGTTTTATCGGCATTTTTAATTGCGATTCATAGATTCCCATTATATATTTATGTAATTTTATTTGAGTTTTTTCTGGAATAGAAATATCTATTTTTTGCAAGAAATAATCTTGAACATATATAATATCTTCAACAACAAAAATCATTAAATTAGTTTTAAGATACTCTATCGAAAACTCATCATAAAGTTCTAATTCTGCTAATGCATTCATTGATAGACCATGGCGCACTGTTCTTAAAAACCAAAAAAAGTTTCTTATTGTAGCTGGCAACAAATTAATATATGTAACTCCCAAATAAGAGTCAAAACTCATATTTGATTGATTAAATTTTTGTAAAAATTCGCTTAAATCAATTTTCATAGCTTGGATAATTTTGACCGAAAGTGCTACATAGTAATAATACCCTCGTGTATATTTATAAAAATCATTCACAAGCGTTTCTGTTATGGTCAGTTGATTTGATTCAAGAAATTCCTTAAATAAATCCTTTGTTAAAGCTTTTAAAAATATTTTCCTATCAGGATTAGAATTTTCTAAAACTGGTGTTAACATTGCCCTAGTTGAAATTATTATTTTTACATTATCCTCTGCTAATATCCCCGAGAATAACTCCCTTATCAAAACCAAATTTTCTTCTAAAATATCATCAAAAGAATGTAATATAATTAAAATCGGTTGTGTAGTAGTTGCGATTTGGTCTTTAAATTTAACATTTAATGTCGTTATTTTAGTATTTAAGCTTACTGATTTTGTATTCGTTATATTTTCTATCTTTTCAGTAAAGGATAACAAAATATCATCACAAACAGTTGCTTCTTTACAATAATACTCCAACTTAATAACATCTTTATTTAAAAATTCGCAAATGTAATTTACAAATTGACGTTTGCCTGTTCCCATAAAACCATGGATATACATAAATTTCTCTTCAGAATCTATAAAATCAATAGCTTTAATAATATCAGCATAATTATTTTTTAAGAGAAAAGAATTAATTTTATCTGAATTAGGTAATATAATATTTTCTTTTTGAATTGAACTATCTAGATATTCGTATTCCATATAACAATTTTAAATGATATTAGCACTTTTGGCAAATGTTTGGTACAATAAATACATAAAGAGGAGGAACTATGCTAAATTCATTAATACAATTAACATTAACAATCATTATAGCTTATTTAATTGGTGCAATTCCAACAGGTTATTTAATAGTTAAATCAAAAACTGGTGAAGATATTAGAACAATCGGCTCTGGATCTACTGGCGCCACTAATGTAAAAAGAGTTCTTGGTAAAAAATGGTTTTTTATTACACTTCTACTAGATGCATTTAAAGGAGCGTTGCCTGTTCTTTTAGCAAAAGCATTTATTTCCGCAGGCGTATCGCTTGGGTTAGCTCCAGTTTTTGCAGCAATCGCCGTTATTATTGGCCACAGCAAATCTTGTTTTCTTGGATTTAAAGGTGGCAAATCCGTAGCTTCTGGGGTTGGAACAATTCTTGCTCTTAATTGGATGGTAGGCGCTGCTATTGCAATCATTTGGGGAACAATTACTTACACAACAAAATACGTATCTGTAGGTTCTATAATTGCATTATTAGTATCACCATTTTTAATGTATGCATTTAAAGCTCCTATCGCATATATTGGATATTGTGCCCTTGGTGCAATCTATATCGTATATTTACATAGAGAAAATATTAAAAGATTAATTGCCGGAAATGAAAATAAAGTAAGATAAAAAAAAGAGGGATTAGTTCCCTCTTTTTTTATTAACACTTTTTATTAAATACCGTCATCTTCTTCAGCTTCTTCAGTTACAACTGGAGTAGCAACTTCTACCCCTAACTCTAACAACGCAGCTCTCGCTTTAGGAGCTAGTGCAGTATCTGAAAAATTCTCCAAAATAGTTTTAAAACAATCAATGGCTTCTGCATTCATATTTCTTAATTTATAAACATTACCAGTTTTGTAATAAAGAGGAGCCAATTCTGTTGCTGTTGCAACAAGCATTTGATTGTCTAACTGGATTTTTATTCCAATTAAAGTCTCATTGTCTTTTGGTGATAACAAAGCTCGCGCGTATATTTTTTTTGTTAAATTATCAATATCATCAGACATTTGCTGAACAGCTTCTTTTGAGATTTTTCCACCTTTTTTGGCCGCCGAAACATCTAAACATATCGCTGAAATTAAGAAAAATCCGACCAATATAAATGTAAATATTTTCTTCATTTTATACTTACCCCGAAATACAACATACTTATTCTATTATATAAAAAAGTTGATTTTTCTCATCAATTAAATGTATGATTATTTTATGGAAAAATTAGTTTGGCAAATGTTTATACTAGGAACAGGTAATCTTGATGAGCCTTTAAAAAAAGGCTTAGGCGGAATTATTCTTTTTACAAAGGATATTCAAACTGAAGTTCAGTTTAAAACTTTAATCTCTGATATAAAGAAAAAAGCCCTGATAAAACCTTTTATATCAATAGATCAAGAAGGTGGGCGTGTTGAAAGAACTGAAAAAATTCGACCTAAAAGAATTTCTGCTAAATACGCTTATGAAAAAGGACTTGGATATTTAAATAAACAAAGTGAGGAAATTTCAAAAGAACTCAAAGATTGGGGTATTAATCTTAATTTCGCACCTTGTATAGACGTAAATACAAATCCCAACAACCCAATTATTGGCGAAAGAGCTTTCTCAAACAATCCAGAAAATGTAATAAAAGGTATGAATATTTTTGTGAATGCATCACGAAAATTTGGCATCATTCCTTGTGTTAAACATTTCCCAGGGCATGGAGACGCGGATAAAGATAGCCATTTAACATTACCGAGAATAGATTTATCGTTGGATGAGATGAGAAGCACGCATATAAAACCTTTTAAACAAGCCATAGACAATAATATTGAAATGATTATGGCAGCTCATTTACATTGCACTTGTTTTGATAAAGAAATTGTGCCTGCATCTTTAAGTAAAAACGCAATTGGATATTTAAGAAATGAATTAAAATACGAAGGAGTGATAGTTTCTGACGATATGTTTATGAAGGGTGTTCAAGATTACGGAAGTCTTGAAGCTGTTATTATGGGAATAAAAGCTGGATTGGATATGTTTATTTTTAGAGAATCTGATAATAAAACTTTAAATATGATTCAAGAATTAATTAATATTATAAAAAAAGATGAATTTTTACAAAAACGAGTTTTAGAATCTAATAACAGAATAGAAAAATTAAAAAATAGATTTTTATAATACAAAAGGGGCGAAGCCGAATGCTTCGCCCCTTTGATTAAAAACTTCTTTAAACAGCTGTTTCAGCTTTAGCTGCGTCAAAACAAGCTTTGCATAAAACATCACGACCTTGAGTTGGGTTGAATGGAACTTGTGTTTGAGCACCACACTTAGCACAAACCGCATCAAACATTCTTTTTTTGCCTCTATGTTGTTGTTTTTTTGCTTTTCTACAATCTTGACATCTTTTAGGCTTATTTGTTAAACCTTTTTCTGCATAAAATTCTTGTTCTCCTGCTGTAAAGATAAATTCTTTACCACAGTCTTCACAAATAAGCGTTTCATCTTGGTACATTGTCTTTTCTCCTAAATTAAATAAACCCATGGCACACAAAATCGTGGTCATGGGTTTATTTTATACTTTTTTTTGCCTGTCGTCAAGCATTTCGGGTTTTATTATAGTTTACTACACTTTACCAGTTGAACCAAATCCGCCTTCTCCGCGAACTGTATCAGAAAGTTCTGTTACAACTTCGATTTTAGCTTGCTCATATTTAGCAATAACCATTTGAGCGATTCTTTCATCAGGTTGAATAGTATAAGGTTCATTTGAAACGTTAACAAGCCCTACACAAACTTCTCCACGATAATCTTCATCTACTGTTCCAACACAATTAATTAAACTTATGCCGTGTTTAATTGACAACCCAGAACGAGGACGAATTTGAGCTTCATAACCGTGTTCAAGCTCGATTTTCAAACCTGTTGGGATAAGCTTTCTTTCAAGTGGTTGCAATGTTATTGGCTCAGAAATCGCAGCGCATAAATCCATGCCAGCAGCGCCTTCAGTTTTGTATTCTGGAACGAATTTGTTATGTTCCATTCTATAAATCTTTAAAATCATATTATTCTCCTTTGTGAATAGATTTCTCTTCTTTTAAATTTTTCCTCGCCCCTTGTGGGAGAGGAAAGAATTTCTTAGCGACATTGGAGCTTAGAAATTCAGGTGAGGGGTTTCTCTTACGCAGTAATAATAGTTTGCCCTTCTTTAACTTCTTTAGGGAAAATTGTGAATTCTTGAAGATTTTCGATACCTAACTTCGCAGGCTTATTTGCTTCGTTAGCTTTTTCAACAGGATTTTCAACTTCTGGAGAAGACATAAAACTGTTGCTAAAACGAATAAATAGATTTCTCCTTGGTGTACAATTTTCATTAGATATTGCTTGTATAGCTGAGACTTTCATAGTTCACCTTTTCATACTTGAGGTGTAAAGGTAAACAAACCTGTTACACACATTAACTCCGACCATTTCATTTTCTGATAGAAGAAATGCGGAGTCAATAAAATATAAACAATTGTAACATTTTAAGATTTGTGATATTATTTTTTTGTTGAAAATTAAATATGTCGTAGTGGCAAGGACTCCGTGCAAAAGTTGACTAAATGTCAAGTTTTGGATGGAGGGGAGCGAAGCTCCATTCCGCCTGTTGGAACTAACTTGCAACGTCGAATTTGAAAATTAAATATGTCGTAGTGGCGGAATCGGTATACGCGCACGTTTGAGGGGCGTGTGGGGAAACCCGTGCGGGTTCAAGTCCCGCCTACGACAATTAAAAACAATGAGGCTTAATGCCTCAATTGTTTTTAATAAACATATGGTAAGGACGAGAACACTTTTTAGGGTTCAGCGGATTTGCGGACGGACGACGCAAAGCTAGTCCGGATAGCGAGGAAATTGAGCAAACTTGAACCGAAGGTTCTATTGCGAAACTTTCTGAGCGTGGAGCAAATCCAAGACAGCGGGAGCGAGCTGAGGCTGGAGAGTTTTGCGAAAGACGAAGACTTGAAGCACAACTCGGAATTGCCGTTAAACGCGAGCGACCAAGACAAGTCCCGCCTACGACAGCATAAAGAGTGTGATAACTTTTGTTATCATCTTTTTTATTTTGACAATAGGGACGCAGGATTGATATGAAGTTGTCAGTCCAGATTAAATTCACAATCTATTAATTTTGTAAATAAATCTTAATAAATGCGCAATTTTTTTTATAAAAGGACTTTATATAAGTATAAGTTAATGCAAATACTGTATATATTATTTTTTTTTAAGAAAGGATTAAATTATGGGAATAAAGAACATTAATTTAGCAACTGTCAAAGAAACTGGAGTAAGTAGAAAACTTGCAGAGAAAATTGCACAAGAAGCAAAAAATATTCAACCAGAAGTTAAAGAAATGCTTAAAAAGATTGATGAAATTCCATCAGAGACACTTAGGGCAAATTTGATACCAAGAGTAAAAAAAGCAGAATCAATAATATCAAAAGTGTAATAAAAACTAATAACATATTGATAGAAGCAAAAGCAGGCTTTATTAATGCTTTTGCTTTTTTGTAATAAAATTTTCTTCAAATAGTTTAGAATATAATTTGTTACATTAAAATTATTCTATCTCGTTTCATAGCCAAGGATAATTCTAAGATTATAATACGCCTGCGTATCCAATTTTAAGAACAAAACAAGCTTGCAATAAATATTGCAATTCTTACTTAAATTTGCTAATATTTTCTTGTCGTAGGGTTCCAGAATAGTCCCCTTCTCGACACCATTTTATAAGCTAGGAAGTTATATATGAGAATTAAAAATTTGACGTCAAATGCAAGTAATGAAGGTATTATTTGCATGCTTGCATTTTTAATAGTTTTTACAATAATCGATATTTCTATTTTATTTATTGCACTCAACTCTGGTATGACATTAGGTGAAAGTATTGCTTGGATGTTTTCCTCTTTTTGTGAAGCAGATTTAGGGATGAAATTTGTATTCTTAGTTCTATTAATATTCCCATTCTTTTGGTTATTTTTATTAGTAAATGAATTAAGAGTTAGAAATTTAGACGATGCCATAGCATACAATTCGGAAACTTTTATTAAATACATTGATTTTGCTAATGACAAAGTAAAACTATCTTATTTAAAATCAAATAGAATTAAAGAAATATATTACAAAGACATTGATTCAATAGAACTTATTATTAGCACCTGTATAGCATATAATAAATATGGCCCATATTCAGCGATGCAAGGTTTATACATAAATATTAAGTCAGGTTCGTATTCTTTCTCTATACATCACGCACCTGTTGATTTAAATAAGATGTATAAAATTATATATTATTCTCAATATATTAAGAATTTTTCTTATAGATTTACTGGTCGTGGAGAGCAAACAAAAGAAATTTTACAAAAAACAATAGATGATTATATCAAGAATGGTTATAAAAAAACTCTTAGAACATATCTCTATTCATCTGTTAATCCAATACTATTAACAATAATTTTTGTGTCTATATTGGGTGGCTTTTTTATTTTCATCAATAGCTTATTTAAATAATTACTAAATTTTATAATTACGCCTGTTTTGGATTATTGCTTCACACTACGCAGTCGCTCACTTTTATTTTACTTTCGCAAAATTGTCGTTCGTTTTGCTCCGTGTTACTTCGAGTTTCACTTTCGCTCACTCTACGCAAAATCCGCTGTGTATCCAATTTTAAGAACAAAACAAGCTTGCAATAAATATTGCAATTACCATCTAATTTTGCTAATATATTCTTGTCGTAGGGTTCCTGTTTAGTAACCTTAAGGACACCATAATAAAAAGAATTGAGGGTAGTATGTTTGAAACTTTATTATCAAAAACATTGTTTATTCTAGCAATTTCATTAGGCTTTTGTTTTATAGGAGCCTTAAGCGTAGTTAAATACTTTAGACAAGCTTATGAAAAAGGAGCTTCTTATGTTACGGCTAAAACAAATGAACATGGGCAACTTGATTTAGAAGTTTCTCCAGAATTAATAGGTAAGATATTTTGGCCAGCACTAATATTAAATATTATTACATTTATAATTTTAATGTTTTGTAAAGACATTATGCCATTAAACTTCTTTTTAATGTCATTATTTACATTCACTGACGGAATAACAATTGGTATAGTATTGCTTTCTATTGATGAAAATATTGGAGTTAAAGTGACGGCTATTACAGCTATAGCAACATTACTAACATCATTAATTGGAATGTATTCTGGTATTGATTTTTCCTTTCTTGGTAGATTCTTATTTTTTGCACTTCTTGGTTTGATTCTAGTGTCGATAATTAGGTTATTTGTTTCTATAAAAGGTTTTCATAGAAAAGTTATAGCTGCTGTTGGTATTTTAATATTTATTGGTTACTTATTATATGATTTTAATAATTTAGATAAAGCTAAAAATATTGCAAAATTAAATAATTGGAATACCGCATTAGATTTTTCTGTAAATATTTATTTAGATATAATTAATTTATTTTTACAAATACTTGATTTATTAAGCGATTAATTTTAGAGTTATTTACATTCTAAACCAAGAATAATCCTCATATTGTAATATGTCTGTCTTGGATTATTACTTCACACTACGCAGTCACTCTCTTTTATTTTGCTTTCGCGCAAAATTGTCGTTAGTTTTGCTCCATGCTACTTCGAGTTTCACTTTCGCTCACTCTACGCAAAATCCGCTGTGTATTGAATTTTATAAGCAAAACAAGCTTGCTATAAATATTGCAATTCTTACTTAAATTTGCTAATATTTTCTTGTCGTAGGGTTCCAAAATAGTCCCCTTATAGATACCAATTTATATAAGTACAAAGGGTTTGTGTATAATGAAAGTAAATTTATTCCAACAACTTAATTTTTCTTTTAAAGGCGAACCTTCCAATTATGCAAAAATAAGTAACACTCTTTCTCGCTCTGCTCAGCCTAATAAAGAAGATTTCAAATGGTTGAAAGACAATGGTGTAACTGATATTATTAACTTTAGAACAATGTATGTATCTGCCGTTGATTTTGATGAGAAAACAGAAGTTAATAAATTAGGTATGAAATATCATAATTTACCATCTATCACGAGTAAACCAACAAAGGAAAATGTTGATATTTTTATGAATTTGGTTAATAAGATTGAGCGCAACGGAGGGAAAGCGCATATCCATTGTAAAGCTGGAGCTGATAGAACAGGAATGTACGCTTTTATTTATAAAGGAATAAAAGGCATTGGCTCACTTCTTGAAAATGAAAAAGAATGGATTACTCGAGGACACAATATTGAACGCTATCCTAATTTAAGAGATTGGGCAAAGAATATACTTAAAACAATTAAACAATAATCATAGTTTTTATAAGTATTTTATATTTATATTACATTAAGTTTTTCATCTAAAAACTTAATTCGTGTAATTTCATAAATCCTAGCTGGATTTACTACTTTCATTAAATCATCCGCCCTAAAAGCTGGGATTTCAGAACCTTGACCTACTTTTAGGTGTATAAATAGCGCATTATCCTCAAATCTGTAAGCCCCAACTGAATGTTTGAAATCAACAACTTTATCTTGTTTCTTTTTAGTCTTTTTAGTGATTAAGATTTCATCCATAGCTAAGACTTTCTCTACTTGAGTTTTAAACACCTCAAAATCTTCATTTTCTCCAGATTTAGCGTAAGGCTTAATTCTATATTCAGCCCAATGAGCACAAATATCAACAGCTGTGGCGTAACGTTCAACTTCTTTTACATCGATCACCTTTGCTCCGTCTGGTAACTTAGGATTTATAATCTCCATAATCTCTTGTGGAGAAAGATTATCTAGGATTTCAATATCAACAAGTTCTCCTTCGGATTCAGCAAAAAGAGGTAATGCTATCCCCATAGAAACTTTCATTGTTGGGTTAAACCCAAGAGTATAAGCCATTCTTAACCCAGTTCTTGCTAAAACTTTATGAAAAGTATTTTGCCAATCAAGGTGCGAAAAATACTTCAATAAGCCTTTTTTAGTTATCTTTAATCTATATCGATAAACAGGTATATTAGCATCAGGATGCACCCTTGTAACATCAATTGGCTCAACATTCAAGACTTCTTGAGCTTCTGCTGATGCTATATAAGGTTTTGCAAGAACTTTTTTTGTTTTCAAGTTTTTGCAAACGCCACAATTAATACATTTATTTTCGCAAGTTGGTTGATGATTAAATCCCCCTCCTTGTTGCATCGCCTCTTTATATTCGTTTTGTAGCCAAGATTTATCCAAACCCACATTTACAAAATCCCAAGGTAATGATAAATGTAAATCAAATTGACGTTGTGCCAAACCTTCTAGTGAAAGTCCGCATTCTTCAGCTGTTTGTTTCCAGACATCTTTATCAAAATGCTCTCCCCAAGAATCTAAATAACAACCTTTTTTATAAAGAGCTTCAATATATTTACACATAGATGCATCACCGCGAGTTAATACCGCTTCAATTTGAGAAACAAACTTCTCGTGATAATTAATCTTCAAACCTTTTATATGTTTTGTTTTTTCTTTTAAATACATTATATGAGCAGTAACCTCATCTAAATCCATTTGAGAACACCATTGGAATGGAGTAAACGGTTTTGGAACAAAAATAGATAATGTACAAGTAATTTCAAACCCGTGGTTTAAACCTTTTTCACGCTTTATTAATTTTGCACGATATTTAATTTTATTAAGAAGCTCTGCCATTTCATCCATATCTTCTAATGTTTCAGTCGGAAGCCCACAAATGAAATAGAATTTAAGCTTTGACCAGCCATTTTCATAAAGAGTTAAAGCTGCATTGATAATTTGTTCTTCTGAAATATTTTTCTTAATAACATTTCTCAATCTCTGGCTACCAGCTTCTGGAGCAAGTGTCATTGTAGATTTGCGTACTGATTGCATTAAATTTGCAAGCTCTAAGTTAAATCCGTCAATTCTTTGGCTTGGGAGTGAAACTGAAATCTTACGTTTATTAAAATCTACAGCAAGCTCTTTAATAACTTCATTAATATTTTTATAATCATTTGAAGAAAGTGATAGCAGAGAATACTCATCATATCCAGTATTATTCACTAATTCTTTTGTAATCTTGATAATATCTTCTGCTTCGCGTTCACGAATAGGCAAAGTAACGTGTCCTGGCTGACAGAAACGGCACATTCTACCACAACCTCGACGAATTTCTACAATCGCTCTGTCATGAACAGAACTTGAAAATGGTATAGGATAAGATGTTGAGGCGTACTCATTTGTAAGCGGCGAAAGTCTTTTATCAACTCTGTCATTTACCCCTTTACTCCAACAACCTTTGATATTGCATAATTCTATTATACGTTCTTTTCTTGGAAGTCCTTGAGTACGCTCTAAAACTTCACAGACTTCAACCATCATTTCTTCACCGTCACCGATACAAAAAACATCGATGAAATCACTTAATGGCAATGGATTAAATGCACAAGGTCCACCAGCAAATACAATTGGTTCGTCCTCGCCTCTTTCATCATTACGGACTCCAATACCTGACATTTCAAGCATTTTTAAAACCGTTGGATAAGATAATTCATATTGAAGCGAAAACCCAACACCATCAAAATCTTTTAAAGCTCTTTTAGATTCAACAGCGTATAAAAATTCTGGTTTAAAATCAACTTCTGGAGCGTAAGCTCTATCCGCCATCATGCCATCTTGTGAATTAACTCTATCATAAATTATGCGAACGCCAAGGTTACTTATCCCGATTTCATATTTGTCAGGAAAAACAAACGCAAATCTTACTTTTGCGCTATCAAAGTCCTTATTTCTTGATAAAAATTCACCCCCTACATATTGGTAAGGTTTTGTTGCATTATATAAAGCTTCGTGTTGATCTCTAAAAAAACAGTTCATAATTCTCCTCACTATTAATTATATTCTATCAAAAATATAGTTTCTTATGCTATAATGTGATTAAAGAATAGTAAAAAGGAGAAGGTAATGTCTTTACGTAATGAAAGAGTTAGAAAAGAATTAATGCGTGATATTTCAGAAATTTTGCATCGCGAAATCCGAGGTTTAGAAGGCGTTGTGTCAATTGTAGATGTTGAAGTATCTCACGATAATTCTTTTGCTAAAGTTATTTATAGTGTTCTTGGTTCTCCTGAACAGGTTGAAAAAGATAAAGAAATTATCGAAAAAAATACTGGTAGAGTTCGTTATGAAGTTGGAAAAAGAATTCGTTTACGTGTAACTCCAGAAATAAAATTTGTTTACAGTGATGGCTTAGAGCAAGGCTCTCGCGTACTTGATTTAATCGAAAAGATTTCAAAAGGCGAAATTAAGTAATGTTCGGTTTTCTTAATATATACAAACCTCAAGGCAAAACATCACATGATGTTGTTGCAATTTTAAGACGTATTACAAAAATCAAACAAATTGGACATACCGGAACTCTAGACCCATTCGCAGAAGGCGTATTACCAATCTGCATAGGAAAAGCCACACGTTTGATTGAATATCTTGATGACGACAAAGCTTACATTGGTACAGTTCAGTTCGGTAAATCTACAACAACTTACGATATTGAAGGCGAAGGGGTAAATATATCCAATAAAAAAGTCACATTGGAAGAAATAAAAGTTGCTTTATCAAACTTTAGAGGTGAAATAGAACAGTTACCTCCTATTTATTCTGCGATTAAAGTTAATGGCAAAAAACTTTACGAGTATGCACGCAAAGGTGAAGAAGTTGAAATAAAGCCTCGAGGGGTAAATATTTATAAATTAGATATTGTTAGTTTTAACGAGGGAAAACAAACTCTAGAATTACATATTGAATGTTCAAAAGGCACATATATTCGTTCAATAGCGCACGATTTAGGTGAAGCGCTGGGATGTTTTGGACATTTAATAAAGCTTGTTCGGATTAAAGCTGGAAAATTTAGGGTAAATGAAGCAATAAAGTTAGAAGCATTCGAAACAATAGAGCAAATTCAAAATAACCTTATTTATCCTCTTGAATATTTGAATTACTCAAAATATGAGCTTAGCAAACAAGAACGAGAAAAAGTTTCTCACGGGATGCCTTTAGATATTGATGTCCAAGACGGAATTTTGATTTTAACATATCAAAACCAATTAATTGCAGTTGCAAATGTCGAAAATAAAAAGGCTAGAATGCAAAAAGTTTTTATTTAACAGGAGGCGTAGCTAGCACCCCAAAATCTTTGAATGAATATTTTCTAGGAGATTTAATTTTAAAATCTCTAGTTACAACAATAGTCCCATTTTCATTTATAATTCCAGGGTCTTCAAAATAAACACTTGCTTCTTCAATTTTTGAAATTTCTTCTTTAACTTCTAACTTGTCAAACACTGGTTGCACTTTTTCTGATTTCGAAACGACATTAGATTTTTTTACCTCTTTTACCTCAGTCAGCACAGGGCTTTTGTTAGTTTCTTTTAGCAGTTCTGTAGACTCATCTTCTTGCGGAGTTTCTTCTATTGAGCTAGTTTCTACCTGTTCTATTGTAGACTGTTTAATTTCAGGAAGCTCCTTTTCTTCTCTAGGTTTAATTAAATAAGCAATTACAAAAGCCAAAAGAGCAGCTAATAATACAATCAAAAGGGCTTTTTTCTTATCCATAAAACACCTACCTTCTCTGTTATATTCTAATATCTTTTAAGTTTTCATGTCAAGATTTTTAGAATTGCGGTCGCTATTGCCCTTTTAGGCTAAATATGCTATAATTATCGCGTGTTTATTTGGAAAAGGAGAATGCCTAATGGTAGAAAAGTATTCTGACGATGAATTTGAGGCTCTCATAGGGAAGTATGATTATAGCTTCAAGAGAGGAGATATTGTCAAAGGTGTTGTATGCGCGTATGAATCTGATGGTGCAATTGTTGATATAGGATCAAAGAGCACCGCATATGTTCCTGCGTATGAAGTTTCTTCAGACAAAAAAGCTCGCGTAGAAGATGTATTAGAAAAAAATACAGAATACGAGTTTTTAATCATTAATGATTGTGATGAAAATGGTAAATTTAATTTATCATATAAAAAAGTTCATCTTGCTCATACTTGGGCCGAGCTGGCAAAAGTTAAAGAAGCTGACGAAACAATTGCAGTTACTGTTTCTCAAACAGTTAAAGGGGGTTTAATTGTTGACGTTTCTGGAGTTCAAGGCTTTATTCCACAAGGTCAATTATGCGCTAGAGAAACTGTTTGTAACGTTGGTGATAAGATTGAAGTTAAAATTCTAACTTTGGACAAAGCTCAAAACAATCTGATTCTTTCAAATAGAAAAGTCTATGAAACAAATATGGCTGAAACTCGTAAAAACGTATTTGCTCAAATTGAAGTTGGCCAAATTGTTAAAGGTGAAGTTGTTAGAATTACAGACTTTGGTGCATTTGTTAACATCGGTGGCGTAGATTGTCTTCTTCCACTTTCCCAAATCTCTTGGAAATGGGTTGAACATCCAACTGATTTATTAAAAGTTGGACAAGAAATTAATGTAGAAATTATAGATATTGATCATGATAAGCAAAGAATAAGTTTAAGCTTGAAAAATACAGAACCTGATCCTTGGATTAAAGCAGAAGAAGAACTTAAAGAAGGTGACGTTAAAGAAGGTGTAGTTACCCGTGTTAAAGCTTTTGGAGCATTTGTGGAAGTTCTTCCTGGAGTAGAAGCATTGTTGCCTCAATCTGCTCTAGCTGAACTACAAAACTCTAAAAACATTATAGTTAAAGCTGGTGATAAAATTGATACAAAAATTATCAAATTTAATCCTAAAGATAAACGTATTGCTTTAGGCTTACCAACAGACGAAGTTTAAAATTTTCCGTTATAGATTTAGAATATTATATAGTAGATTCTAATCTATAACGGATTTTTTTACCTTATTTTTAATAATAAACGAATAAATCGTTACAATTATTTACGTATAAATAATATAAATTTAAATTATAATTAGAATATGGATAAAAAAGTTATATCAACAAATAGAAAAGCTTTTCATGATTATCATATTTTTGACAAATATATTGCAGGTATTGTTTTAACAGGTACCGAAATTAAGTCTATTCGAAAAGGAATGTTAAACCTAAAAGACAGCTACGCCAAAATAGAAGATGGCGAAGTATTTATTTATAGCTTGCACATTTCGTCTTATGAACAAGGAAACAGATATAACCATAACCCCGAAAGAGTACGTAAATTGTTATTAAATAGGCAAGAAATACGTAAAATGGGAGATAAAATAAAAAAAGAAGGCTACACGATTGTACCTCTAGAATTGTTTTTATCTCACGGTTTTGCTAAAATAGAAATAGGTCTTGCAAAAGGTAAAAAACTCTACGATAAAAGAGAAACCATTGCTAAAAAGACTATGGATCGGGATATTGCTAGACAAATAAAAAGATAAGTTTAAGGAGTGTAGGATGTTTAATAGAGAAACTATTTTAAAAAATTTAAATTCTGAAAATTATTATATCGATAAACATTCACTAAACTTGTTTTTAAATGATTGGAAAATCGAATCTATTTATGAAGATGAAGCTGGATTAGAATTTTATGATGATTTAGCTTTACAAAAAATAAAACGCGGTATTTCATTAAAAGCTCAAGGTTTTAGTGATGAACAAATTATAACTAAATTACAAAAAATGGAAGCTAAAGTTGAAAAAAAAGAAGACCCGGTTCAACCCATTTTAGTTAAAGATTACTTAGCTCATAATTCAGAAGAACAACCATCTGAAGAAAAACATATTATTACAGATTTAACTCCTGTAGAAAAATTGCCTCAAGAAGATACTTCTTTAGAATTAACTTCTCAAAAGAGCTTTACATTAGATGTAACCTCGCAAACATTACAAATGCTTGCAGAAGCTGTAGCAAAGAAAATCAGTGATGACATTACAAATTCGGACATGGCAACTCGTTTGATTGAAGCAGGCGGCTATAAAAGAGATAACGAAATCCTTGCAAAACAGATTCAAGAATTGCTCGAACACAATAAAGAATTGTCTGCAAGAATTGAACAACTTGAAAGCCATTCTTCAAGAAAGTTTTGGGGTAAATTCTGGAGTAGAGGCTAGGCTTTATTTTGGATAAGTATTCAGAATTTTTAAAAGAATTAGATGCTCGACTTTGTGGTTATTTTGAACAGCAAGCCGAGCATATTTGCTGTAAAAAAGGTTGCTCTGTTTGTTGCGAAAAGGGTGATTATCCTATTTCTGAGCTAGAATTAAAGTATTTGATGATAGGTTTTGCTAGCTTAGATAACGAGTTAAAAAAAATAGTACAAAATAATTTTTCTAATATGGAAACTGGTGGACAATGCCCTTTTTTAATTAATAAATCTTGCTCCATATATCCCTATCGCCCAATTATTTGCAGAGTGCACGGCTTAGCTTATATATGCAAAGACAAGCTTGTTAAAGTTCCATATTGTGCAAATAAGGGTTTGAATTATAAAGAAATCTACAAAAATGGCGAATTCTTATCCGAACCTATTCAAGAAAATCTTGATACACAAGACTTACTCCAAGATTTTGATTATGGAGAAATAAGAAACCTTTATGATTGGTTAGAAAACTAATCTTATATTATTACATAATCTATATATAGATTTAATTATCTAGCAAGACTGTTTCACAAATATTTGTTTGAGGAGTAAAATTATAAACTTCATCCAAATTATCATTGACAATCCTTGAACGTTTTTTGCGGTAAAGCATATCAATAAAAGCTTCTAATCTTGTTATAAATCCAGCTTCACCAGTGTGCTCATCTATTGTCAAAGATAGCATAGGTTTTCCTGCCTCTTTAGCTTTTCTCATAACTCGTTCAATCATCAATGAATCAGGACCACAACCAAACGCATTTAAAGTAATAAGTCCATCAATTTTATTATCTTTTAAATAATGCCCAGCTGTTCCCGTCATTTCGTGTTCATTAGCCCAATAAAGCTTTTGGCCTAAAGATACCACACCTTCTTCCATTTGTTCAGGAGTAAGCTGCAATGATGTAAAGACTTTAACATCCATATCTTCAAGCTTATCAAATATTTTCATACAAGCTCGTTCATCATAAATATTATATCCGTGCGAAATTAACGCGACATTAATTGGTTTAGATGTATTTTGTGATTCGATTACAATCTTACCTTGAAGCGCATTAGAAAGAGCTTTTTTATAGCTTAAGCCCGCTCGCATCATCATAAGAAAATTGTTATAAACTTTCCATCCTTGTTTTGAAGCTGATTTGATTTTATCCATATCAGTTATTCCAAACTGAGCAACAGCTTCGGCTAAGAATTCGTATAAACCTTGTTTTTTAGCAGACTTATCCAATGTCGCTTCTATAATATTAATATCGCCTTTTACAACGTTTCTTACTAAATCCGGAAGCCCCCTGATTTTAGAACAATTATAAATCTTTGGCGCAATTGATTGCAAAGATGGCACAAAAATATTTTTAACCCCTTTTTTGTTAATAAGGTTTAGAATATGGCCCAAATAAATCTTAATAGGCAAACAAGTTTCTGTAACAACAAGTGCAGAGCCTTCTGACATAGTTTGTTTTGTAGTAGGATCTGACAATACAATTTTAAATCCTAAAGCTGAGAAAAATCCGTGCCAAAATGGATAATTACCATAAAAAGACATACCTCGCGGAATACCAATTACTAACTCTTGCATTTTTTTTGTCATTAAAAACTTCCTTAAAACTAACCTCTTAGTTCATTTTATCGCGAAAATATTTGTTTGTCATTAAATAAACTAAAAAGAAGCAGATATTACTCTGCTTCTTTTTATAAAAAATATTCTTAACCTTCTATTGAAGCTTCTAATTCAGCATTTTCAGCATCAGCTACTTTACGCTCGAAAACTAATTTTTCTTTTCCTTCACCTTCTGAACTATCAAGTTTCAACAATATTGTATCACCCGGTTCATAAGCATTAGTTAAGATTTCTTCAGCAAGTTGATCTTCAATTTTCTTTTGAATCAATCTACGAAGTGGTCTTGCGCCATAAGCTTCATTATAACCGTCTTTTGCAAGATAATCCTTAACTTCATCAGTAACTTCAATAGAAAGTTCTCTTTCGCTTAAGCGTTTGAATAAATCTTTCATCATTAAGTCAACAATTTCTCTAATTTCTTCCTTGCTCAAGTGTGAGAATACGATAATATCATCAATACGGTTCAAAAATTCAGGGCGGAATGCCTTTTTCAATTCTTCATTAACTGTATCTTTCAATTTTTCGTACTTATCTTTCTTGGCATCTTCTGCGGTTGCCGAGAAGCCTAATTTACTTTGAGTTGTAATCATACTAGCACCAACGTTTGATGTCATAATGATTACTGTATTTTTGAAGTTAATATGTTTACCTTTTGCGTCAGTTAAACGACCGTCATCAAGGATTTGTAACATAATGTTGAATACATCAGGGTGTGCTTTTTCAATTTCGTCGAAAAGAACAACTGAATAAGGTTTTTTACGAACCAATTCTGACATGTGTCCACCATCATCATAGCCAACATATCCTGGAGGTGAGCCGATAAGTTTTGCAGTTGAATGTTTTTCCATGAATTCTGACATATCAACACGAATCATATTGTCTTCACTACCAAAGATAGCTTCTGCAAGCGCTTTTGCTAATTCAGTTTTACCAACACCAGTTGGCCCTGAGAAAATAAAGCTTCCTATTGGTCTATTTGGAGATTTTAAACCAACTCTTGCACGTCTAATTGCTTTTGAAATAGCTACTACAGCATCGCTTTGGCCAATAACTCTTTCGTGAAGTGTATTTTCTAATCTTAGAAGTCTTTCTGATTCACCTTCTGTAAGTTTAGTAACAGGTACACCTGTCATAATTGCAATAACTTGAGCAACATCTTCTTCATTTACTGTTGGTTTGTTTGCATCGTTTTGACGGCGCCATTCTTCAGAAACCTCTCGAATTCTATCTTTCATATTTGCTTCATCATCACGAAGCGCAGAAGCTTTTTCAAACTCTTGGTTTCTGATAGCTTCTTCTTTTTCACGAATTATTTCTTTTAATTCTCTATCAAGGTCTTTTGCTTCTGGACAAAGGGTACAGAATTTCAAACGAACCTTTGAGCTTGCCTCATCAATTACGTCAATAGCTTTATCTGGTAAAAACCTATCATTAACATATTTACTAGATAATTTAGTCGCTGCAACAATTGCATCATCTGAAATATATAAATTGTGGTGCTCTTCATATTTTGTTTTTAAACCTTTAATGATTTCAATTGTTTCATCAATTGAAGGCTCTTCGATTAATACAGGCTGGAATCTTCTTTCAAGCGCAGAATCTTTTTCGATGTATTTTCTGTATTCATCAGATGTAGTAGCACCAATTACTTGAATTTCTCCTCTAGAAAGAGCTGGTTTTAATATGTTTGCAGCGTCAATTGCACCTTCTGCAGCGCCAGCACCAATAAGAGTGTGCATTTCATCAATTACAAGAATAACATTTCCTGCTTGACGAATCTCATCCATAATCTTTTTAAGACGTTCTTCAAATTCACCACGATATTTTGTACCCGCAATTAATAAGCCCATATCAAGCTGAATAATTTTTTTATTTTCTAAAATATCAGGAACTTCACTGTTTACAATTCTAATTGCAAGACCTTCTGCAACCGCAGTTTTACCAACCCCGGGCTCACCAAGTAAAACTGGGTTGTTTTTAGTTCTTCTTGCAAGAATTTGTATAACACGTTCAATTTCTTTTTCACGACCTACAACAGGGTCAAGTCTTAATTCAGAAGCTGCAAGAGTTAAATCTGTACCAAATTCATCCAAACTTGGAGTTTTAACTTTACTTGCAGAAGATGATGAAGAACTGCTTGAAGAAGATCCTGAGCCCGCACCTGCACCAGCTGTTGGTTTTGAATCTCCAAGCATTTTTACGACATTACTTCTGATTTTATTTAAATCTACGCCTAAATTCTCAAGAACACGAGCGGCAACACCTTCACCTTCTCTTATTAATCCTAAAAGTAAGTGCTCTGTTCCGATGTAGTTATGACCTAATTGCCTTGCTTCATCCCAAGACAATTCTAAAACTCTTTTTGCACGTGGAGTAAACGGTATTTCTACTGCAACAAAACCAGAACCTCTGCCGATAATTTTTTCGACTTCAATTCTTGCATCTTTAAGATTAACTCCCATTGATTTAAGAGTTTTTGCTGCAATTCCTGTACCTTCGCCAATCAAACCCAAAAGAACTTGTTCAGTGCCAACAAAATTGTGACCCAAACGACGTGCTTCTTCTTGAGCAAGCATAATAACTTTGATTGCTTTTTCCGTAAAACGTTCGAACATTAATATAATTCCTCTTCTTACATATGTATAAGTATATTCTACACAAAATTTAACATTCTTTCAAGAGGGTGTTCTATTTTATAACAAATTTTTTAAAGCTTATTTGATATTTGGAAACGCATATATCGTACCGTCAGAATCTCGCCATTTCATATAACCGGTTTTCGGGACCTCGTCCAAATCTTGCACAGAAACTAATGCCCAATTGCCACGAATAGCAGTAAGTTTAATTTTTTTAATATAATTTAATTTTGAAACAACCTGTCCTAAATCTTCTGGTTTTGATCTTAAAACTTCAAGTTCCTTAGGTGAATTTTTTAAAAACCTTAGTCCATATTTTCTGCCATAAAGATTATAGAAATTTCTCCAAGGTAAAAATTGCATTTGGTCTTGAGTCTGCACCCAACCTTTTGCACCAGTTCTTTTATCATATACAACTTCTACCCAACCATCGTCATCAATATCAGTTACATAAAGATACCCTAATTTTTTTTCATTTATTAAGACCGCAAACAGTGAATCAGGCATTGTTTCTGGGTTATAAGAAAAATCTATTTTTTTTATTTGATTAGAATCTTTTTTGGGACTAGAAAACAATATTAATTCTTTATCTGTTTGATACAAACCTAATGCAGATTTTGGAATTGAGTCTACATAAAACGGCATTGTATCAGCAAAAACAGGCAATGCAATCAACAAAAACAATAGTATAAAAAAATTTTTCATATTCTTTAAACCTACTAAAATATTTTATATTTTTTATAACGATTTAACAACAATAAAAGTTTAATATTTTTATATCAACAAATGTCAAAATCGGCAATTAACCGATTTTGACATTTGTATCTCCATTATATAAACTCATTGAAGGGAATGCGAATTCAATACCTTCTGCTCTATAGTGATGAATTATGCTTCTTATAATTTGACTTTTAGCATCAGTTGCTGTGGCTAATGTTCCATCAGTTGTATAAGCTATTAGTCTTACTTGAATAGAGCTTGGTGCCATATTTTCAATAAAAGAAATTGCTCCATTTTTTATCAAACTATTTTGATCAGCAATCTCTTTTAAAATTTCATATGCTCGGTCGATTTTTTCGTTAGAAGTTCCGTATTCAATATCTACAGTCAAATCAATTCGTCTTTCTGTAGCTTTTGATACATTTGTGATTTCATTATTAGCAAGCAAGTTGTTTGGTATATTTACTTCAAAACCTTGAATTGTTTTAATAGTAGTAGAACGAAAATTAATATCAGTCACAGTTCCTTCATATCCATCAAAACAAATATAATCTCCGACTTTATAAACTCTGTCTGCAAGGAGTCCGATTGAGCCAAAAACATTACCGATTGCTTCTTTTGCCGCAAAACCAACTGCCAAACCTGTAATTCCAAAACCTGCAATTACAGAGTTTACGTTATATCCAAAACTTTGCAAAAAGCTTGCAAGTATAACAAAAATTATTACAACTTTCGCAACCTTTGTTAAAATTGGCATTAAATTAACTAACGGAGAGTCCGGATGTTTTTCCAACAAATTCTTTTCAAGTTTTCTATTAAATGCATCCGCAATTTTACAAAAGACTCCGATTAATATAAAGTTAATGATTATCCCTAAAATAAAATCTGCGTGTTTAATTAAAAAATTAACAATCATAGCAATTCCTTTATGCGCCATAAAGAAATCTGAAATTTGACTCATCATACTTTCCATCATATATCTCCTTATTATTTATTTTTTAGAACTTCTAATTCTTTTTGGTACGGAGAAAGCTTAGTTAGCTTATCCATAACTTTTGGTAAATTTTCTATAACAAAGTCTATCTCTTTTTCAGTTGTAAATCTTGATAACGAAAATCTAATTGAGCCGTGCAATGCCGTAAACGGAACGCCCATAGCTCTAAGTACATGGCTTGGCTCTAACGAACCCGAAGTGCAGGCACTTCCTGAGCTTGCGCAAATACCCAAATCACTTAAATGTAAAAGAATTAACTCTCCTTCCACGTATTGAAAACCAATATTTGTTGTATTAGGAACTCTATTTAATGAACTTGAATTTAATCTTGCATTGAATACATTTTTTAGTATGCCTTGTTCTAATTTATCACGTAATCTTTTAACTTCTTTTAATTCAAAATCCAAAGCGTCTGATGCTAATTCACAAGCTTTGCCTAATCCTACGATATAAGGAACATTCTCTGTTCCAGCTCTTAGGCCTCGTTCTTGATGCCCGCCATTAATTAGCGGAGTTAAACGAGTTCCGTTTTTTACATAAAGAGCTCCAACACCTTTAGGTGCATGTAGCTTATGTCCAGAAATCCCAATCATATCAATTAATGTATCTTTAGCGTTAATCCTTAATTTACCCCCAGCTTGAACACCATCTACAAAAAATTTTGTATCAGCTGAGCGAGTCTTAATAATATCGGCAATTTCTTCTACAGGATTAATCACCCCTGTTTCATTATTTGCCCACATTATTGAAACTAAAGCAGTATCTTTTCTTAGTTTTTCTTTTAGCTCATCAATAATTAGCTCACCATCAGAATTTACGCCGATATAATCTACTTCATATCCTTGCTTTTCTAATTCTTTATAAACATTTAAAACGCAAGGATGTTCGATTTTGGTTGTGATTAAATGTCTTTTTTCTTTATTACAGTTTACAACACCTTTAATCGCCATATTTGCCGATTCAGAACCACAAGATGTGAAAATAATTTCTTTTTCATCTTTTGCACCTAAGAAATCTTGAACTTGTGCTCTTGCCGTTTTAAGTGCATTTGATGGCTTGCGAGCAAATTCATACATGCTTGATGCGTTAGCGTATTCATCCTTCAAATAAGGAAGCATTTCTTCTAAGACTACATTATCAATTTTTGTAGTGGCATTGTTATCAAGGTATATCATATTTTATACTTGCTCCACTATAATTTTAGAATCAACTTTTTCTTTTAATTCTGCTTCAACAAAGTTTTTTAATGTCATTGAAGCGTTTTTACAAGCTGAACAAACGCCTATCAGTTTTACTTTTACAATATCACCGTCGATATCTACAAGCTCAATATCTCCACCGTCTTTTTGGAGTTGTGGTGAAATTTGTTGCTCAAGAACTTTCCCAATTTTTAAAATCTTTTGAGTCGAAGTAAGCTCTACTTTTTCTTCTGCTTTATTTTTCTTTAAATAAGTATCAATAATATCTTTTATTATACCTTTACAACGACCACAAGCTCCACCAGCTTTTGTATAATTTGTAACTTCTTCAACTGTAGTAAGCCCATTTACTTTAATAGCTTCCCAAATTTGATTTTCAGTAACATTAAAACAAGTACAGATTATTTTTTCTCCGGCATGATCATGAGAATGTTCTTCTGATAACAATTCTAATTCTTGCCATTCTTCTGAATCTTCGCCATAATAATTTTTCAAAGCATCTTCTAAAGCTTCTCTACCCATAACCGAACAATGCATTTTTTGAGGGGGCAACCCATCAAGCTCGTTTGCTATATCTTTATTCGTAATTTTTTTTACTTCATCTAGAGATTTGCCTATAATCATTTCTGTTAAAATACTTGATGCTGCGACAGCTGAGCCACAACCAAAAGTTTGAAACTTTGCGTCAACAACCTTATCACCGTCAAGTTTGATAAATAATTTTAAAGAATCACCACAAGCTAAAGAGCCTGCTTCTCCAATCATATCAGCATCGTCTAATGTACCAACATTTCTTGGATTTCTATAATGATCCATAACTTTTTCTGAATAATCCCACATTTATTTTACCTCGTGTTAGCTGGATTTCTCTTTTATTTTACTATAAACAAAAAGCTTTTAATTGTACGTTGTGGTTACAACTTAATTATTAATTCATCATTTTTTTCTCTTCATTTTTAATAAATTCACAATCAGCTTCAAGCCTACGATCTTCCATTGCATCAACTAAATCTTCGATTGTTTTAATTTGCCCTAACTCAAATCCTACTTCTGCATATAAAACACAATCATTGCAAAGTCTATATGGGCCATATTGAACTGAACCCGCGAGAGATTTTGTTTCGCCACAAGCATTACAAGTAAACAATTCGTATTCACAATCTGGGTTTTCTTCTATATCATCAAGCCGCATTTGTTCAACAACTTCTTGCATTTCTGATATAACTTCTTCTTTTGTTCTCATTTTATATCCTCTTTAATAAAATTAATTATACTTCAAAAAATTATTATATATCTTATTTTTGATACTAACAATTAAAATAATAATAACATTTACCATCAAACCTCTTAAATCGTAATTTATGATATAATAATAACCATGAAATATAAATGGCTTAACAAAAAAGCAAATAAAAAAATCATCATATTCTTTAATGGCTGGGGGATGGATGAATGCATTGTAAAACATCTCAACCCTGAAAACTATGATGTCTTAATGTTTTATGATTACAATAATCTAGATAATGATTTTGAATTTAATTTATTAAATAATTACTCTGAAAAGAATCTAATTGCTTGGTCTATGGGGGTTATGATAGGAAGTATTGTAACCCACACCCTAGCCCTCCCACTCGGAGAGGGCACTTACACTGCTATTAATGGAACTTTAAAACCAATTGATGCTGAGTTCGGGATTCATCCAAGGATATATGATTTGACTATAAACGGGTTTAATGAAAAGGGCCGAGAAAGATTTATTAATTCAATGTTTGATATACACCACCCATCTCTATCTTTCTCTTCAGATAGAGAAATTAACGAGCAACAAACGGAATTAACTGCTCTTAAACATTATCAAGCTAATACCAATTTTAAATACAATAAAATTCTAATTAGTGATAATGATAAAATTATTCCAACTAAATCACAAGTAAATTTTTGGAAAATTGAACCCAATTTAAAAGGTGGACATTGCCCATTCTTTCAATTTAGTAAATGGAGTGAATTATTATGAATAAAGATTTAATTCACAATCGTTTTGCAAAAAATTTAAAAAGCTATAACGACAATGCAAAAATACAAAAACGCATGGCAGAAAGATTAATCACTTTTGTTCAAAATAAGCAACCAAAAAAAATTTTAGAAATCGGCTGTGGTACAGGTTTTTTAACAGAATTAATAAATAAAAACCTACAATTTGAATATTACTTGGCGATTGATATTGTTGAAAAATGTGATGAATTTATAAAAAATATTAATCCTAAAATTATATTCAAACCAGAAGATATTGAAGATTTTATTAAAACCAATAGTGAAAATTTCGATTTAATAATTTCAAATGCAACTTTACAATGGATTAGGGATTTTAAAGGCGTTATTAATAATTTAAAAGAGCATTTAAACCCACAGGGGGAACTAATTCTCTCAACTTTTGGAAACGAAAACTTTAGGGAAATCTTTCATATTCTTGGAACAACACTCGATTATTATTCTCTTAGCGAATTATATGAAATGTTTCCGAATTCAATTATCGAACCTGAAATACATATAATGGCTTTCGATTCTCCAAAAGATGTTTTAAAACATTTACAACTTACAGGAGTTAATGCAATAGAAAATAAAGCTTGGACAAAAAAAGATTTATTAAAATTTGAAAATGGATATAAAAATTTATGTGTAAAAAGGCCAACTCTAACTTATAATCCAATTTATATAAGAATAATATCTCCAGTTGGCTAATATAACCCTCCAAATCAGTATTGTAAAATATACTTACAAATTGTAATTCTGGAGAAAAAACTTTTGGAAAGCATTAAAAACTTAGCAATTGATTTAATTAATTATGAACCTTATTTTATAGACACGCTTAATTTAATTTTTAAAGAATGTCCAGATGGGGTTATTTTTAAAGACAAAAACCTATATTATAAAGTAGTAAATAAAGCTTATTGTAATTTTTATAATATAAAAACTGAAGAAGATTTCATTGGTAAAAAAGAAAATATTTATATCCCCAATGAAATAATGAAACGAGTTCAAGACGCTGATATAGAAGTCAAAAAAACTTGCCGCCCAATAAATTACGTAATCAATATCAATCCTCAAACTCTTTTAAACGTGACGACATTTCCAATTATGCATAACAATTGTTTCGCAGGTTTAATCTCGATATTTAAAGATATTACACACGAAGAAGCATTGAAAGAAGAATTTGTCAATAAACATTATGAATATATTGATTCTGAACGTAAATTACAAACACAAAGAGAAACTTTTGTAGCATCTTTAGGCCACGATCTAAAAAATCCTACAATTGCTCAAATTAGAAGCATTGAACTTTTACTCAAAGGTGCTTTTGGAGATATTACTTGCGAACAACGAGAAATTTTAGAAA
Source organism: Candidatus Gastranaerophilaceae bacterium (assembly GCA_045645765.1). Taxonomy (GTDB): domain Bacteria; phylum Cyanobacteriota; class Vampirovibrionia; order Gastranaerophilales; family Gastranaerophilaceae; genus CAG-196. Next base: position 31,805 of record JAZRJK010000069.1, on the reverse strand, counting down.
TGGTTTTAGATTCGTGCCGTTACATGAACGGAATGCTTTCTTCTTTACTTGCCACATATAGAAATTATGGTGGAGTTATAAAACTTAATTTTGCAGATTTTTCTTTTTCTGATTTAGTAGATGAATGCGTTTCTGAAATGATTTATGTTGCTAAGGACAAGGGGGTTGGTATTTCTATTATTAATGAGACTACGAAAAGTATAATTCAAGCTGATAGAGTTCAAATTAAAAGAGTCATAATGAATTTACTTTCAAATGGTATAAAATACGCTTATCCTAATACAATATTAAATTTACAATTATATAACTATAAAGATAAAATTGGTTTTGAATTTGAGAATGAAAGTCCATATATACCAGAAGAAAAACGTAAGGCGATTTTTGCTCAATATGTTTCATACGCATTTACACATAACGAACTCGGTATAGGTCTTGGGCTTTATGCTTCAAAGAAAATAATAGACGGACATAACGGAAACATTTTTGTCGAAAGCTATAACGACAATAGGAATTCCTTTGGCTTTAGAATTCCTATTGAGCAAAAAGATTTATATGAAGACAAAGTGATTAAATTTTAAGCTGTGACAGCTTGTTCTTTTATAATTTCCATTAATTTATCAACCATTCTATTTTCATATTGTTGACCTAAATCAGAATCTACAGCTTCAAAACGGAGTGTGAACACTGGCTCCGTATTACTTTGTCTAATTAAAGCAAAACCGCCTTGTTCAAATACGATTCTCATTCCATCAATTGTTATAATTTCTTTAATTTTTGAGCCAAAGAAATCTGGATTTTTTGAAACAAAATTATCAAATGTTTCCAAAGTAATTTTTTTCAATGAATTTGGACAAGATAATCTTACCTCACTTGAACAATACATTTTACTAAACGGTTCTAACATATCAGAAATTTTAAATTCTTTATTATATCTTTTCTTTTCAGCAAGAATTTCAATAATTCTACATCCTGCATAAACTGCGTCGTCAAATCCATAATACCTATCTTTAAAGAAGGTATGTCCACTCATTTCACCAGCTAAAACAGCACCAACTTCTTTCATTTTTGATTTGATATAGCCGTGACCTGTCTTACACATTACAGAAATTCCGCCTTTTTCATCAATTGTATCGTATAAAACTTGTGAACATTTTACTTCTGAAACAATGAAGGGCTTGATACCTTTTGCGTTATATTCCTTAATAATATCTTCTGCGTAGATTAAAAGTAATTTATCACCAGTCATTGAATTTCCTTCAGAATCAACAACCCCAATTCTATCGCTATCACCATCAAAAGCAATACCTAAGTCCGCCCCATTAGCAACAACTGCTTTTTTAATATCAGATAGAGTTTTTTCGTCACTTGGATTTGGATGATGGTGTGGAAATCTTCCATCAGGCATTGAATAAAGTTCAATTACTTCGCACCCCATTGCTCTGTATAACTTTGGAGCAACTACACCGCCAGTTGCATTCGCACTATCTACAACTATTTTTAAACCTTCGCCAATTCTTCCAAAATTTCTCTTCATTTCTTCAATATAATCAGGAATAATGTCGTATTCAGAATAAATTCCGCTTGGAGAAGCTGGCATGTTCATCGTATAAACTTCTTCTGTTAAAGATTTTACTTCTTTAATTTGTTCTTCGTTTAGAGAAGATTTATTATAAGTCATTTTCATACCGTTATATTGACTTGGATTATGACTAGCTGTAATAATCATAGCGCCCGTTACAGGTTGATATTTTGTAACTACTGGAGGAACTCCAACAACTTCTGAATAATATCCAATCGGAGTCGGTGCAAGACCTAAATCTACAACATTTGCGCCTGTAGACAAAATACCTTCAACTAAGGCTTTTGATAAAGCTGGCGAATGTAATCTTGCATCACGACAAACTGTAATCCAAATTTCAGAATTGTCTTTTCCTGTTTGGTTTGCTAAATATTTAACAAAACCTCGTCCTGTATAATAGAACAATTCTTCTGTAACATTTTCGCCATAAATCCCACGTATATCGTTTTTCCCAAATGCTGATAAATCTAACATAGTTATAACCTCCTCTTTATTGTCATTCCGAACTTGATTCGGAATCTATCGTTTTTAATTAAATGGATAGACCCTAAACTTAATTCAGGGTGACAAACTATATGTTATAATAATAACATGCTCAAAAAAGATTGTAAAAACAATAACTATGGGATTTATTTTGTTCTTCCCGCTCTTATTGGAACTTTTATATTCATAATTATTCCAATATTTTGTTCTTTCGCTTTAAGCTTTACTGAGTGGGATTTATTAAACGAAATAAAATTCATTGGTTTGGATAATTATAAAGCAATTCTAACAGAACCTATTTTTAAGCAAATTCTAATAAACACTTTAATATATGCCATTTCTGTAACTGTTTTTGCAGTATTAATTCCATTAATAATAGCTGATATTATAAATTCTAAAATCCGAGGTGCTGAGTGGTTTAAAACTATTTATTTTATACCATTTATAACACCAGCAGTTGTGATTGCAATTGTTTGGTCCTGGATTTTTGACCCAAATATTGGGGTGATAAATACTTTATTTAAAACTCATTTAGAATGGCTATTTGATACAAGACTCGCAATGCCTGTGCTTATTTTTGTATCAGTATGGAAACTCATTGGGTATAATGTTGTATTATTCTTAACTGGCTTTGCAACAATACCGACAAGCTTATACGAAGCTGCAAAAATTGACGGCGCTGGATGGAGTAAATGTTTTTGGAATATTACATTACCACTTTTAAAACCAACAACTTATTTTGTAACTCTAGTAACTGCAATATCATCATTTCAAGTTTTTGATTTAATCTATGTAATGACAGCAGGTGGTCCTAAAGACAGTACAAATGTAATAGTGTATTCAATTTATAAATACGCATTTGAATATTTTGATATAGGGAAAGCCTGTGCCCTTGGTTATATTTTATTTACAGTCATATTTTTATTAACTATAATTCAAAAAAATTTAAAGAAAACTTCTTAATTAAATCAATATATTTACAATGGGATAATTGAAAAACTCCTTAATTTTTGTTATGATTAGTCAACAATTTTGAGAGGTTTTATAACAATGAACACAGCTGAATATTTAGTAAAAAAGCTTGAAGAACTAGGTATTAATGATTTCTTTGGTCTTCCTGGAGATTATAATTTTAACATTCTATATGCAATCGAAAATAACCCAAATACTAATTGGATTGGTTGTACTAATGAGCTAAATGCTGGATATGCGGCGGATGGATATGCGCGCGAAAGAGGTTTTGGAGCTTTAGTTACAACTTACGGAGTTGGAGAACTTTCTGCAATGAATGCAATTGCTGGAAGCTATGCTGAAAACGTCCCTGTAATTCATATTGTAGGAGTTCCTTCGTCAAAATGTATTGCAGATAAAACTCGTATACACCATAACTTTCAAAATGTTCAACCTTACACATACGCAGAAGCTTTTAAAAATGTTACAGAAACAACTGCCTTTTTAAATCGTGATAACGCTAAAATGGAAATTGATAGAGTTCTAAAAACATTTATTAAAGAACGAAAGCCTGTCTATATTGCAATCCCTATAGATATTGCAAAAATGGAAATTTCAGATAAAGTTATCGATTATAATTGGGAAAGTGATTCTGAAACCTTAAATAAAGTTGTTAATATGATTTCAGAAAAAATTAGAAAATCAAAAAAGCCTATTATACTTGGCGATACACTTATAAAAAGATTTGATTCCAGAATTGAATTCAAAGAATTTGTTGAAAAATCAGGCATTCCAACAACTAATTTTTTAATGGGAACAAATCTTATTGACTATGATTTAAAAAATAATCTTGGAACATATTTTTCAAAATTCAGAAACCCTTCAGCACAAAAACATTTAGAAGAAACCGATTGTTTAATTGCAGTCGGAGCTATTTATAGCGATTTGAATTCTTTTGGATTTAATTTGCCATATAAAATTGAGTCACAAATTGCTATTTATGGAACATATACTTACATTGAAGGCATAAAATATGAAAATATAAAAATGTCTGACGTATTGAATGAGCTTTCAAAATCAATCGATCCTAGAGATTTTATTATAGAAAAATCTTTTGTAGGTTATGAAAAAAACTCAAATCCTGTCGGGAAACTTAATTCTGCTTACATTTACCCCCGTTTGCAAGAATTCATGAAAGAGAATGATGTCTTGATAGCTGAAACGGGAATAATTCCACACGGAGTTTCGCAAATAAAATTCCCTAAGAATTCTGAATTAGTAACCCAAACTTTATGGGGCTCAATTGGCTGGGCTACTCCTGCGACTTTAGGGACTTGCATAGCTTCACCTAATAAAAGAGTAATTCTATTTACTGGCGAAGGCTCTCATCAACTTACAGCAATGGAGCTTGGCACAATGCTTAGACAAAAAATTAAGCCAATTATTATTGTCCTAAATAATAATGGCTACACAATAGAGAGACTACTTTCAGATAATCCTGAAGATAAATTTAACAATATTATGCAAATGAATTATTCAAAATTTGCTAGAGTTTTTGAGGGGGACATTTGGTCAACAAAAGTAGAAACTCAAGATGATTTTGACAAAGCTCTCCGAGTCACTCAAATCATGAATAAACTTTGCTATATCGAAATTTCTACAGACTCAGATGACATGCCAGAATTATCAAAAGAACTAGTTGCAAGTTTTAAGAAAAAAGCTACAGAAACAACTGACTCTATACCAGAAACATACTGTAATAAAAAATTAGAGTTAAACATTACTAAAGGGATCATGAACTTTGCAACAAAAGTTCATGAAAGCTTAAAATAAAAACTTATTTCTCTTAAAATATGTGATATAATATAAAAAATTTAGTAGGTGGAATATGAGTAAACTTTTTGTAATATCAGGTTCTTCAGGTGTTGGCAAAGGAACCGTAATTAAAGAATTTTTAAAACGCAACCCAGAGTTCAAACTTTCGGTATCTTGCACTACTCGCAATCCTCGCGAGGGAGAAGTGCATGGTAAAAATTATTTCTTCTTATCTAAAGAGGAGTTCAAATCTTGTATTGAACGAGGAGAATTTCTAGAATGGGCTGAATTTTCGGGAAATATGTACGGAACTCAAAGACCTTATATTGAAGAGAAATTAGCTCAAGGTAAAAAATTAATATTAGAAATCGATACTCAGGGCGCACTCAACGTAAAAAAAATCATGCCAGAAGCAACTTTGATTTTTATTTTACCTCCATCCTTTGAAGAACTTGAAGCACGACTTCGTGGCCGTCATACAGAAACAGAAGAAGCTATACAAAAAAGATTAGAGTCTACCAAGTTAGAAATGGAAAACTCTAAATCTTTTGATTATCAAGTCATTAATGACAGTATAGAAAACGCTGTGAATAGACTTGAAAATATAATGAAAAGCTAATATGACTATGCTTCATCAAATTTTAAGCCAAGAAACTCATGTTCTTTTTCGAAAATTTCAGTTTTTGCTTTTTTTATTTGTTCACACAGAGCTAACAAGTTTTTTTCATAGGTATCCTCATTAGAGACACATAAATTTTGTTCAGGGACACAGTTTTTAATTTTATTTATTGCATTTTGTAAACTTTGTTTTGTTGTTTCACCTAAACTTTTATCATTGTAGAGTTTTTCTGCTAAACTTACAAGATTCGTCTGAATACTTTTAACATGAGCAACAACTGCACCTTTATTTTTTTCTGAAAAATACTCTTTTTGAAGCCTTAATTTCTCTATTATACCACTTCCAACTTGCCCCTTTCTACTAATAGAATCAAAAGTTATAATATACTGTAAAACATTATCTTCAGTAATTCTGGTTTGAGCAACCCAATTTTCATTCATCCAACAATCTTTATTCACATTCTTAACAAAATCTTCATCTTGTGAAACAGAAATAGTTTCTAAAAATTTTGTTTTTACATTCTCACTAAGATTATTATCGTCATAAATTTTCTTCAATTCATCCAACTGTTCTTGTGTAATAGAAGAATTTCCAGTTGCTCTTTCAATTTTTTTAATTAAAAGAAAATCACTCTCAACATTTCTATCAAGTGTATCTTTAAAATCATTTAAAATAGTTTTTAGTTTATCTATTTTCTTTTTTAATTGTTCTTTTTTAAATTCTTCTGCATCGCGTTCTTCTGGTGTTAAATTAACATCTTCAGAAGTAGAACTTGGCGCATAAGGTATGGTCGTAGAAGGAACAAAAGCATCACGATTAGCCCAAGGTTGAACGCCGTTGTTTTGATACATATTCCAAACTGAGTTATTAGAAGTTGGTAAATTAATATTGCCACCACCTATCAACCAAGTAGGTGGTCCTCCCTGCCATAATGTCATTGACATTATAGGATCCGCAATTGATAAACAAAAATTCCTCCATGGTTCTACAATATTACTCGAGTCCAATTTTAGTGGCGGATGCCAATCACCATTACCATAAATACCATTTCCCATTTTTCCATTACTCCTTATTTTACTTACATCTTTTACATGTAATACGGCTATTTTTCTAAAAACTTTAACATTTTTAAAACAATTGTTACATTTCTTAATATTAAAAGCAAGCTTATTATTTGAGATTTTAAGAGTTATTATATGCTACAATTGAAATATGAATATTTTAGTTATTGGGACAAAGAACGTAGAACAAGAATTAATAAGTTTATGCAAGAAATCTAAACATTTAGACCATATTTATACAGCATCATCTGAGCCGTTAGAAAATATTCCAAACATTGAATATCATAGCCTTGAAGATTTAATTCGAAAAACAAAAGCGCTACAAATAGATATGATATTAGTCTGTGACAAAAACCTTATTGAAGATGGCTTAGTTGAAGCGTTAAGAAAAAACTTGATTAATGTAATTTCAGTTAATAAAAAATGGTTAAATTTAGAAAATTCTAGAATAATAGCAAAACAATTGATGAATCACTATTCAATCAACACAACAGAAGTTATTAGAGCTCCAAAACACTTTCCTATTGTCATAAAATCAAATAAGCCATTATTAACCAAAATTGCTTATACAATGGAAGAACTAGTATCTTTTCGTGAGAGTTTGGCTGGACATCAAACTTTTTTAGAAGAATATCTAGAAGGAGAGGTTTATTATCTATCATCATTATGGGATGGGAAAAGCCTATTGTTTTTTAATATCTCCGATAATTTAACTGAAGTTCAAGATGATAGATTAGAATTATTGAAAACAAAGCTATCTATTATGTTTTCTGATGAAAGCCCAGATTTTATAGGCTTTTTTGCAATAAAATTAATATGGGCTAGAAACGATTGGTATGTTTTAGAATATATTATGCATCTTGATAGTAGCTTTAATTTAAATTTAATAAAACAAGATTTTCTTTTTATATTGAACGCTGCAATTTATCAAAAACTTGATGAAATTGCCATAAAATAAAAATATCATACTAACAGTTGATGTTTTATAATTTCTTCTCAAGATTTGAAAAAAAATGACGACATATAATTTGTTGACTTAAGAGAATAAATCATTAAAGACCCTTCAGAAAGGTTCAACAAAAAAATATGTCTAATTTTGTAAATTTATTATCAAAAGTTTTAGTACCTACCCCAACATTTCAAGCGGGTGAAATTAAGAGAGCCGGAAGCAGAAGTACTTCTTCAAATCCTTTTGCATCAGGGAATCCTTTTGTTCATTCGCATAACGAAAACCCATTCGCAACATACGGACAAAACAGACCTGTAGTTGGCGGATATTTTGCTGGATATTATAATAACCAGCCAAACATAGTCGGAAGAAGACTTTTTATTGAAGCATAGACTCAAAAATATACATGAACCTTACGAGCAAGTGCAAACTTATGCCTTGCTCTTTAATTTATAAATATGGTAGAATGAATTTATGGAAGGGATTAATCAAGAATATCTAGATAACTTAAAAATAAAGGTTAATCAAAAACTTGATAATGTTGAGCTTTATCAATATAAAGGCAGCGTATCAAAGCTGTTAGGCTTAACCGTTGAAGTAAAACTTCCTGGCCTTAAGATAGGCGATCTTTGCTATATTGAAGCTGCTAACGGAGAACGAAAACCCGCAGAAGTTGTTGCCTTTAAGGGAGATGTTGCTCAATTGCTATTGCTTTACGATGGAGCAGGAATTGGCCAAGGGAGCTTGGTACAAACAACAGGTGGTCCAATTATAATTCCTGTTGGAGATTTTCTTTTAGGTAGACTAATCAACCCGATGGGCGAACCTATGGATGGAAAACCGATGGACACAACGGGAGCTCTTTGGAGAAACGTTGAAGGCCCTCCTCCAGGTCCGTTTGAACGTCCTATTATTCAAGAAATGTTTTCAACGGGAGTCCGTGCGATTGATTCTTGCATGACTTTTGGTTGTGGTCAGCGTATGGGTTTATTCGCTGGCTCTGGGGTCGGTAAAAGTACTCTTTTAGGCATGATTGCAAGAAATTCTGATGCTGACGTTAACGTAGTTGCTCTAATTGGAGAACGTGGTAGAGAAGTAAAAGAATTTATTGAAGATGCGCTTGGCCCTGAAGGAATGAAAAAATCTGTTCTTGTTTGTTCGACTGGTGACCAGCCACCTTTAATTCGTCAAAAGTGTTTATTAACAGCAACTGCTGTTTGTGAATACTTCCGCGATCAAGGTAAAAAAGTTTTCTTAATGACAGATACAATTACACGTTGCGCAATGGCTGGTCGTGAAGTTGGACTTTCAATTGGAGAACCTCCTACAATGAAGGGTTATCCACCATCTATTTTTTCATGGCTTCAAAAGGCTTTAGAAAGAGCGGGAAACAGTGAAAAAGGTTCAATTACAGCATTTTATACTGTCCTTATGGAAGGTGACGATATTAATGACCCTATTGTAGATACTGTACGTGGTATTACAGATGGCCACATTTTCTTATCAAGAAAAGTAGCTGAGGCAAACCATTATCCTGCGATTGATGTTTTAGGAAGCATTTCGCGTTTAATGTCAGCCATAGCTTCACCTGAACACAAAGAAGCTGCGGCAAAGATGAGAAAAATTCTTGCTATGTATCGAGAAAATAAAGACTTGATTGACGTTGGCATGTATCAACCAGGAACAAACCCTAAGCTTGATACAGCCATAGAAATGATGCCCCAGATTAATGGGTTCTTACAGCAAAGAACATCGGATAGTGTTAATATGCAAAACACTATTGATACTTTAGTTAATATGATGTCTGGGGTTGATATTTAATCTAATAAAAAAGGTATGACTTAAGTCATACCTTTTTTATTACCATATCTTACATCAATTTCCCTAAAACTTACTTTATCTATGCGCCTTGGCTAGCTTGTTTTGCTCTTATTTCTTGGAATAAAGCTTCCATATGTTCATCTATAACTTCATTATCAGTTACTTGATCACAACAAGCCCCAACTATCCCACCGACAATAGCAAGACCACCGATGATCCATCCTACAGGGCCTGATGCAGCACAAGCAGCAGCCCCTACTGCAGCACCCGAGCCACCAACAGTCATGCCCACAAGACCATTACCAACTGTATATCCAAGACCTTCACTATTTAAGGCTCTTGTTCCTCCACCATAATTGAAATCTTTAGCACCGTATCGTTCTTGACCTTCATTAGTAGAATTATCGTACATCGCAAGTACAGATTTTAACTTAACGTAATTTGGGCTACTACTTAAGCCTTCAGCTTCTGCGACTTTCATCAACGAGTCTACAATTTTTCTCTTATTTGCCATAGTTATTACACCGTCAGCACCACTTTCATCATCTAATTTTTCAATTAAGCCTTCAGTATTGCCTAAATTATTACCATCAATATAATAACCCGTTAAAAAGTGCATTATATTATCTTTATCTAAAGTTGCTAGATTAGTGTCAACTGTTGAATAAAAGCTATCGTCTGTAGAACCACTTAAATCATCCGCAAGAGATGCTCCAAAAGCTTTTATATCCTTTTGTTTTTGTTCTAGTTGTACTTGTTGATTAGCTTTATACTCTGCTTCTTTTGCCTCCCTAGCAGCTTTTTCTTCTGGTGTTTCAGGTTCGTCTGCCTTGCCAGATGCACGTCTTGCTTCTTTACCGCTAATATTTACTGTTGCAGCATCAATTGCTGAATCATCAAAGCCTTCTTCGAGTAAATCTTCTTTAATTTTTTGATTAAACATATCAGCCTTGAATAAGTCTGAATCGATTTCACTATAATATGCAACCGCATCATTTGTAACTTTTGCTAACGCCCCTTTTCTAGTTAACAAATATAATTTATCAAAAGCTGATGATAAATTGCTATCAATAGAAGTCTTACTATTTGATTTTGCAGTTTCTAATTCTGCAATTGCATCTCTAATTGCATCTTGAGAAACATCATCTAAAGAATTTCTTACTGTTTGAGCTTTTTCAATTAATTTATCAACTAAAGGTGTAATAATATTAGTGTGAACCGTAGGTTTTAACTCATCGGAAACATCAGACCAATTTGCACTAATATGGTCAAAAATTCGTGTAGCTCCAGATTTATTTCTATAATTTGAATTATAACTACTTATAAAATCAAGAATATTATCTTCATTTAAAGCTTGAACTACATCAGCAGCTTTAGTTGTTGTTCCTTGATTACTCTTTAATTCATTATCAATACTATTAAAGAAATCTTCTACAGAATTATCCATCTCTTTGCCTTTATACTCAAAACCAGTAGATGTTAATTGATAATAGAAGTTATTTTTAGCAGTATTTTTTCCAGCATCACTTGTCGGACTTATTACAGCAACATTATTAGCACCATCAACCAAGAATTCTCGAACTTTGTCTATACCAATCGCTTTATAAGCTTTTGATAATCTTTCGTATTTTTCTTGATCAGTACCTTTTGTATCGTTAATTGCAGCTTCTAAATTTCTCTTATCATCGTTTGATAAGTATTCATAATTTTTCAACTGTTTAACAAGAGATAGTAATTTATTATATTTTTCTCTATGTTTTATTGCTTCAGGGTCCGTTGAGGTTGTAGAAGATCCAGTGTTGTTACCCCAAGGACTAGTTCCACCCCAAGGTGTCCAACCACCCTGATTCCACATGTCCTTATTCCATGCTGGAGTACCCCAGGTAGATTGAGCAACTGTATGCCTTGGATCTATTAAAAAATTATTACTTGCAGATGTAGTATACGGCATATAATTACCAAAACTATATGTTGGTACATTAAACATTGGAGCCCAAGCTCTTTGATGTTCAACCTGCCGATTCATTAATAAATTCATTGAATCCTCAGGATTGGTGCTCAACGTATGATAATTTGACATAGACTTATACCAGCTTGAATTCATTGAATTCATAGGATTGCTCAACGAATCACAATTTGACATAGACGTATTATACCAGCTTGAATTCATTGAATTCCTAGGATTGGTGAACATATCATAATTTGACATAGACGTATACCAGCTTTGCATATTTTTTCCTCTTAATTAGTTCTCGTTATATATATAAAGTAATTAATTATTAAAAAATTGCCTTTTTAAAACAATAGCACTTTACAAAACTTAACATAAAACTAATAAATAAATGAATAGCTCAATAAAATATAACTGCTATATACCATTGCAATAAATTATTTATATGATATAATAAAGCTGTTCACAAAGGAGGGAATATGGCAAGAGTATTAATTTCAATGTCAAATGAGTTTTTAAGCAAAATTGACGGAGTTGCAACTTCAGAACAAAGAACTCGTAGTGAATTAATTAGAGAAGCTTTACGTCTTTATATAAAACGTAATAGAATTTCTAACAATTTAAAAGCTGAAGAAAACGCTATTTTATTAGAAGAACTCATTGGCTAATTTTTTAATATATTTATAATTTTGTAAAAGTTTTGGGATTACGGAAAGCTTGTTAAAGCTTCTATTTTGTAAAGTTTTGTAAAACTTTTTTAAAGTCATGTGTCATGATTTTCAAATTTGATGTAGCATGCCATGTATCAACTATCCCCAAATCTCCTCCCAAAATTATAAAGAGAAATACTTATACTGACTTCAAAAGAAGTCAGTTTTTTTATTCAAACCCTACCTAGATAGATAAACTAGTATGGGAATTATGATTTTTTTTCTACTTGTAGTAAAATAAATTTATGAGAAAAAAAATTTTAGGGTTCGTTTGTTTATTAGCTATATCATTTGTCGGATTAGAAGAAGTGAGCTCTGCACCGTCATCGGTCTTTGTGCAACATTACGACGCCGCACAAAATTATTTAACTCAAGGTCAGTACTCATCTGCTATAACTGAGTTTAGAAAAGCTTTGCGAATCAATTTTATGGATAACTCTGCTCGCATTGGTTTAATCAATGCTTATTTAGCGAGAGCAACCTATTATGCTAACCAAGAAAAAAATTATGATAAATCTGCAAATGATTTTAGAAGTGCTCTTTTTTATCTAAAAATGTTCCCAAATAAAGAACAAACCATTCAAAATTCAGCAAGTATGATAGCATCGGCTAATGAAAACCTAAATCAGTGCCTAAAAGTCACAGGATTTGATAAAACAGCTTCTTCTAGATATAAAAAAGCTGAAGAATTGAGAGCTATTGGTAATTTTTCCGCTGCAGCATTTGAATTTTCACAAGCAGCACAAAATGAAAACCTTTCAGGTCAAGCCAACATTCAAATCGCAGATTTAATGAAATTATTGGGTAATGAACCAAGATGTGCTGATTATTATAAAATGGCATTAGATCTAAAACCTGACGATAGTTTACTTCGAATGAAATATGCAAGAACATTGGATAAACTTGGGCGCTATGACGAAGCTGTTGAGCAATACAACGCAGCCTTAGCAACCAGCAAAGGCGATATTGAAGTTCTTTACGCATTAGAAAGAATATATTTAAAAAAACTTGCCCAAACACCAAATGATGCTGAATTACACGCAAACATTGGTGCTATTAAACAAGCACAAGGGGACTTTGAATCTGCACTTAGTTACTACGGAAAAGCTGAGCAAATTAATCCGAGTAATATAAACACAAGGCTAAATGTTGGAACTCTTTTTCAACAGAAAAAAGACTATTTAAAAGCAATTAAGTCATACGATTCTGTATTAACTCTTTATCCTGACAATGTTCAAGCAAATTTATATAAAGCTCAAGCACTGTCAGAAATGGGCAACAAAAAAGAAGCCCTTGAGTTATACAAAAAGGTTTTAGCAGTTGACCCTGCCAATAGCATTGCAAAAGCGGAACTAGCAAATGTTCTTGAAGCTACAATGGCTCCAAATGAATATATTGCACACCTTAGTCAAGATTTAGCCAATAGCAAAATCTCACAACAAGCTTTGTACGATTATGGATATAAATTACATAAAGCAAATAAAATTGACGATGCAATTAACGCATATTCGACATTTATAAAAGCTAATACCGATAATGTTGATGCCTACGTAAATTTAGCGATTTGTTATGCATCAAAAAATGATTATAAAAATGCTCAAAAGATTTTAAATCAAGCAAAAGCAAAATTTCCAACAAATAATCTTGTTTTAAAAACATTACAAGATGTACAAAAAGACAATTCTTCAACAATTTTAGCAGAAGCATCATCTTATTATGAAAACAAAAATTATAATGAAGCTTTAAAAAGCTATTCAAAAATTAGCCCAGCTACATTGGATTCTTTATTAGGGACTGCAGCTTGTTATCAAGCTTTGAACGATTCCAATAACGCAATAAACATTTATAAAAAAGCAATGGAAATTGCACCAAAAGATCAAGAAATACCATATTATATTGGTTATTTGTATTATGAGCAAGAAAACTGGAAAGAAGCAGAAATATATCTAAAAAAATCTTTAGCCATTAATCCAGAAAGCGAAGCTAAAAATTTACTACCTTACGTAATACAAAATGCTACTCAATCAATTTTCAACGAAGCAGTGAGTCTATTTGAAAAAAATGATTTTGAACTATCTTTGATAAAACTTAATGAAGTGCTTAAAAAAGAGGCCAATAATGCGTTTGCTTATTATTATAGAGGTTTAATATATGATGAGCAAAAAAAATATAATTTAGCAATGAATGATTATAAAAAATTCATGTCTATCTATACAACTGATGACGAATATTTACAATACATAAAAGCAAGAGTGGAAGAATTAAAACCTTATGCAAGTTAAAGATTTGATATCAAGCAAGGTCTCTCTTGCGCCAATGGCTGGAATTACAGATTATGTTTTGCGTTCACTTATTCGCAAACACTCTAAAACTTGTCTTTTAACAACTGAAATGATAAGCTCTGAAGCTTTAACCCAAGTTAAAGATACTGATATTGTTAAACGCAACGAGAACCATACCCCTATCTCATATCAATTAAGCGGACATAAACCTAAAATGATAGCAGATTGTGCTGAGTATTTACAGAAATATGCTGATATGATTGACATTAATATGGGTTGCCCAGTGAATAAAGTCGTAAAAGGAACTGACGGTTGCGCCTTGATGAGAAATGTAAAGCTCGCAGAAGAAATCGTTAGAACAGTAAAATCACAAATTTCGGTCCCTTTGAGCGTTAAATTTAGATTAGGTTATACTTTTGATGAGCTAAATTTTATAGAATACGGACAAAAAATGCAAGAAGCTGGAGCTGACTTTATAACCATACATGGTAGAACTCGCTCACAAATGTACGGTGGAAAAGCTGACTGGAAAAAGATTTCAGAACTCAAACGAAATGTTGATATACCTATTTTTGCTAACGGCGATGTTATTTCAATAGAAACAGCCGAACAATGTTTAGAAGAATCCCAAGCTGATGGTGTTGCTATTGGACGTGGAGTGTTAGGAGATCCAACTCTTATCGCTAGAGTTGAGCGCTATTTAACAACTGGTGAATATTTACCTCCCCCTACATTAGAAGAAAAAATTAACGGAATTCGAGAACATCTTTCACAAGAAATAGCCTTCCGCGGTGAAGATGTCGGTATTAAATTTGTAAGAAAATTTTACCCCTATTATATAAATGGTTTTACTGGAGCTTCGAAATATCGAGGTGAACTAGTTTTATTAAATAATATTTCAAAAATCAATAAAATGTTAGATGAAATAGCCTTGCAGAGTTGCAAAAATATGTTAGTATAATAGTAGTTGCCACATTGGAGATGAGCATGAAAAAGCTTGGATTTACACTTTCAGAATTAATTATTGCAATTAGTATCATCGCAATATCTGCTGCTCTAGTTGTGCCTATAGTTTCAAAATTTGTTCCTGATACAAAAAAAGCTAATGTTTTGAAATATAACATACTAATCAATAATGCAATTATAGATTTATTTAATGATAAAAATAACTTTTCCGAAAATAACAATTGTGAAGGTTTAAGCTGTTATAATTGGGAAGACAGTAGTTTTGCTGATTTTTCAGAGTATCTTACCAATAAACTAGAACTCGACGAAAATGGAATCTCTCCGGATGGTTTAGGTATAACAATAGAAGGACCTGATGAAAATGGCCTCACAGCAGTTAGAATTGATACAGAGATAAATAATGACGGAGTCTCTTTTAATGGTAATAATGACTTAAGCAACGTTGATACATATATCTATTTAATTGATAATTTTGGTAATATTATAGCTGGAGATGCACTGACAGATGCTTATTTGAGAAATCCTTATAATTATAATGAAAAACAAACAGATTTAGAAGCAGCCCTTGAAATATATCAAGAGAAGTACCAATAAAACGTGCTTATCTCTTTAATCCATTAGCCCAGTCTTTAGCAAACATTTCCCCCTTGCCCTCTGGTTTAATTTTGATTAAACGCAATATTCCACTTGCAGTTTTAACATCAATACCATCTTTTGAAATTCTGACAAAATCACCGTTCGCACCCTCAAGAATCTCATTGATTGGTTCTGTTTCAAGAACTTTGATAATTTTACCTTGGTAATCAAAATATGCACCTGGGCATTTATAAACTCCACGCACAAGATTATGAATCACTTGCGCAGATTTGTTCCAATCAATTTTACACTCTTCTTTTTGTAATTTATCCGCAAAACAAACTCCATCCTCACATTGTTTCTGAGGATAAATTGAACCGTCTACTAAACCTAATAAAGTTTTTTCTAATAATTTTGGAGACTCTTTCGAACAGATATCAAAAAGCTCTACACAGTTCATATTTGGTGTAATTGCTATTGGATGTGTCATACAAATATCACCACAATCAAGTCCTAGTTCTGTAATCATTGTACAAATACCTGTTTCAGTATCGCCATTTATAATTGCGCGTTGTATAGGATTTGCACCTCGATATTTCGGCAACAACGAAACATGAAGATTTATTGTTTCATACTTTGGAATATCTAAAACTTCTTGTGATAGAATTTGTCCAAATGCAAATGTAACAAAAAAATCAGGGTTTAAAGACTTCAAAGCTTCAATTATTTCAGGTTCTTTTCTAATTGATTTAGGTTGAAATACTGGAATATTATTTTCTAGCGCAAAAACCTTAATAGGACTCGGCATTAATTTTTGCCCTCGTCCAGAAGGTCTGTCAGGTTGAGTAACAACAGCCATTACATTAAAATTTGGCGAGTTATACAAATGCTCCAAAGATTTTAATCCAATATCTGGAGTCCCGAAAAAAACTATATTAAGCATTAATTTAGCTCCCATCCAGTTCCTCCCTTTTGAAGAGGGAAATTTACTATTTACTTTCTTTTTTTATCTGTTCTTCTTTTAATTTGTTTACAGCTTCCGTTAACTCAGGCTCATCAATAAGCTTTTCAACTTCAAGAGGTGGTAAATTATATTTTTTTAGAACTTCTTCTGCTTCAAATCTATTAATAGAGTGGTCAACAAAAAGAATACCGTCCAAATGATCAAATTCGTGCTGAATTGCACGAGCTAACAATGTACCATCTTTAGCCTCCATAACAAAAGAACGACCATTTGTATCAAGCGCTTTTACCATTACATATTCATATCTTTTTACGTCAGTATACGCCTCTGGGAAACTCAAACATCCTTCATGACTAATGCAAGCACCAGATTTTTTGATTATCTTAGGATTAATAAACACTATTGGATTTAAAGGTTCATTCCCTGTCGATACATCAATTACAAAAATTCGAACATTTTCACCAATTTGAGGAGCAGCAAGACCAACTCCATTTTGTGAATACATTGTATCAAGCATATCTTGCACTAAATTTTTTATTTTCTGAGAAACTTTATGCACTTCTTTTGAAGGCTGCCTTAGAGAAGCTTCTCCATATTTTACAACTTTTCTTATTGTCATTATTAAATACCTCTTTGCAATATTATAGCATAAAGAGGTTTTGAAAAAATTTAATTTTCGCAAGTTTTAAAATTAAGAAGAGAGTCAGTCTGCGCCTGTTCGACAGGCTACAGATCAATAAAAACGGAGCTTTATTTTACAAATTTCTTTGCTATATTAACCATTTTTTGCATTTTATTTATTGAACCAACATTTATAAATGAAAGTGCAGATGCTAATGCCGGTAAAGCAACAAGTGCTGTTGCATAAGGTCTTTCTTCCTTGCTTTGACTATTTATATACAGATTGAACAAAGAAGCGCCTGCCAATACGCATCCGGATGCAACTCCCATATATTTACAAGTTTTAATCATTTTACTTGCTTTTTGTAATTCCTTTGGAGAGCATTGAACTAATTCTCTAGTCATACCAAGTGCTTGCATTAAATCTCCTTTTCCCGAGTAATCCTCGATTTAAAATTCCCCTATATATACATTAAGTATTTCGAGAAAAAGAAATTGTTCTTCACCTAAACGATAATTTACAAATTGTTACAATAAGAGATGAAGTAGATTAGATAACATTTGTATGTTTTATTTAGATTTTCTGCATTCTCATTAAGCTTTTAGCGACCAGAAGTTCTTTTGAAACAGAACCAAAAACGGTATTAACTCTAAACGGCCAATATACATATCAATAGTTATTATTAATTTTGAAATTTCATGCAAACTATCATAATGTCCCAACGGCCCAATAATCTTTCCTAACCCAGGGCCAATATTACCAAGAGCACTCACTGCGCTTGAAATACCAACCGTAGTATTCTGTTCTAAAATTGATATAATAAAACCTGATACAAAAAGTATGGCAAAATAAAAAGACACAAACATTAATGTTTGATATAAAACGTCTTTAGGCACGGAATATTTACCAACTTTTATATTATAAACAGCCTTTGGATGCAAAATCTTAGCCAATTCTGCTCTCATTATCTTCAAAACCAATAACCATCTTACAATTTTTATGCCGCCACCTGCTGAACTTGCACAACTACCAGCCAACATTGCTATTAACAATAATGCTTTTGACGTATAATCCCAACTCCCAAAATCTACGCTACAAAAACCTGATGAAGATATGACTGATGAGACTTGAAAAAATGAATGAGTTATACTTTCAAAAAAATTATAATGTGAATTTACAAATAATGAAACGCTTAATAATAAAGCTATACCAGTAGTAATAATAAAATAAGTTCTAAATTCTTCATTTTTAAACAATATTAAAGGATTAAATTTCGCCCAAGCTCGATACTGCAAGTTATAACTAGCACCTGCAAAAAACATAAAAAAGCAAACTATCCATATCACCGCAGAAGTACTTCCTATCAAAGACTCTCCATTAGGGGAAAAACCTCCACCTGATACTGATGAAAAAGAATGACATACCGAATCAAAGAGCTCCATTCCATTAAATTTCAATAAAATAATTTCTAAAATCGTCATGCCAAAATATATTTTCCACAATGAAGCTGCTGTATTTTTTATCCTTGGCGTAAATTTATCCTCTGTTGGTCCAGGTGCTTCTGCAAAAAATAATTGTCTACCAGCTATGGCAAATTGTGGCAAAATTGCAATAAATAGGACAATAATTCCCATCCCCCCTAACCATTGAGAAAATGAGCGCCAGAAAAATAAAGTCTTAGGATAATCAAAATGTGTGAGTATTGTAGCACCTGTTGCTGTTATTCCAGAAGTACCTTCAAAAAATGCATTAATCGGGCTCAAACCAAAAAATAAATATGGTAATGAGGCAAATAATCCAGCAAAAATCCAACTAAAAGTAACAGCACAAAGGCCTTCACCCTTTTTTATATCATTAATTGTTTTTATCTGCGAAACTCCTGGAATAAGTTTTTTAAGAGTTAATGATATCATTAAACCAGTAGCACTTGCTATTATAAATGGCAATATCGCATTATTCTCATTAAAAATTAAAGCTACAATAATTGGTATCAACAAAACAAAGCTAAAATACATTAATATTAATGAAAAAGTGTACGCTAAATATGTTAATCTCATTATTCCGCCTTAAAATATTCTCTTATAGTTGGTGCGTTCTCACTTGTTGTAAAAATTATCAAATGATCACCATTCATTATTTGAGTAGTACCATTCGGAATAATAATCCTGTTACGACGTTGAATAACACCTACAATAGCTTTTACAGGCAATTTCATATCCATAATTTTAGTTGTTTCAAAATCCTCAGCAAGAACGATTTTTAAAACCTCACCTTTGCCTTGCTCCACAGTTGCTAGAATACCAATATTAGTACCACATAAACTACTTTTTATTTCATTTAATGAAGCATTTTTTGAAGATATTGCAATATCAACCCCAACTTTTTCAAACAATGCAGCATTTGCAATTTTAGAAACACGAGATACAACCCTATTTACACCCATTTGTTTAACAAGTAATGAACAAAGTAAATTCTTCTCATCATTATTTGTAACGCTTACAACTACATCGTTTGAAGCAATTTCTTCTTCACTGAGCAATTCTAAATCCGTACCATCTCCATGAATTACCAAAGTATTACTTAATTGTTCTGCCAAAAATTCACAACGATCTTCATCTCGTTCTATAATTTTTATATTTAGCTTCAAATCCTCTAAACTTTTAGCAAGTTTTAGACCTACATTACCACCACCTATAATCGCTACATTTTTAACAAATTCTTTTTCATGGAAAAATTTTCCTGCCAAAATGTCCAAGGAGTGTGATAATCCCATAAATATAACTTTGTCTTCCTGATGCAAGACCGTTTCACCATTAGGTATAAAAAGTTCTCCATCACGAGTGATACCAACTATTAAAGTATCCTTAGGGAATTCACAATGTTTGACCATTTTATTTACTAATGGAGAATTCTCTGCAATTTTATATTCTAATAATCTAGCCTTACCATTCGCAAAATTCTCTACATCAAGAGCTTTGGCAACTGTTGTTATTCTAAAAATTTCTTGAGTTAATAATTCCTCTGGCCAAATAATATTATCAACATAAAAATCGCAATTATATTCAGCATCTTTTGTAATTCCTAAAGAAGATTTATAGCCCTCTTTACGAACGAAACAATGTGTCACAACATCACTAATACGTTTTGCTGTAAGACAAGCTACAATATTTAATTCATCAGAATCAGTACAAGCAATGAAAACATCCGCTTCTTTTATATTCGCTTGTTTTAAAACCTCAATATTAGTTGCATTTCCATCGACAAAGCTTATATCTAGCTTATTAAATGCATCTAATTTATTTTTTTCTTCATCTATTACTATTATATCGTTGGCTGTATAGAACTGCGAAGCTATCATTGCCCCAACTTCATTTGCACCGAAAATTATTATCTTCATGGTTACTATTTAACTCCAAAGGGGCAAATAAGTCAATCAAAAGACTAATTTACAGACTTAATAATACCAACAATTTTTCCTACTAAAATTAACTCGTTCGATGTTGTACCATTTATTGTACGAACCCTGTATTCTGGATTATCAGATTTAATAATAATTTCATCTAAGTTTTTTGACAAACGTTTAACAAAAAACTCATTGTTAAAACAAAATACATAAATTTTATTATCCTGAATTTGTGTACCATTCCAATGCTCGACTATCAATTTATCACAATTATCAATAGTCGGCGACATGCTATCTCCAGAAGCATTAATAATAGAATAATTCTTTTGATTGGAAAAACCATTTATGAGCAAAGTAGACACAGACAACTTAATTTTATCATCAGAAAAAACAATATTTCCATTACCACAACTAGCAAAAACATCCGTATAGTAATAAATTTGAACTATATCTTCATTTGAAGATTCACTAAATAAATTAACTTTAAAATATTCTTCTATTTTTCTAAGCTCAGCTACTGTTACCTGACTATCATTTTTTATCCGATTACTAACAGTCTGCCTTGTTATACCTAAAGCTTCTGCCAAAAGAGATTGATTTATAGAATATATTCCTTTTTTTGATAATAAATTTAATAACTCATCTAATTTCATGTTCCACCATCTTTTTAATAAAACTTTACTTGACATTTGTATCATGTAGTCTTACAATAAAATACAAGATGTAAGTCTTTATGTGATATTTAATCATATAATAATACATCTGTCAATCACCGATTATCACATATTGATGTCGGTTATGAGAACGTTTGACAGAAGAGGTATGAAAAATGAATTATAAATACAATGTATCATGTAGTGAGACAGTGTCAAAAAACTGGACACCAACTGCAGTAGATTGCTATTCTATAGGATGTTCTTGTTCTAGATGTAATTTATACAAATTATACTTTGCCCAAAGTGATGGAAATTGCAGAATGAAAGATACCGTAATAGAATTGGTAAGAAGATTAGGAGCCCCAAATAAGGAGATAAACGAATATTATGGATAGAAAATTGATTTGCAAATTAAATGGCCAAAAAGGAGGAAGGCCAAAACAAGACTCAAAAATACGCATTGAATTGCCAGATATAGAATTGGTAATTCTTACCCCAACCCAATACGGGTCATTACTAGAAAAGTACGGATACAAACTTTTAAGAAAAGCTCTTTTTGTATTAGATAATTGGCTAAAAAGCGGAAGCAAGTATTCAAAACAGTATGTCGGACGAAATAACTATGCTCATTTTCGTTCTGACGGCTGGGTAATGAATGAAGCAAAACGGAGTTAAGAATCTTGACCCCGTCTTACTAATTGTTCTCCTGTTCATCAGGCGTTGTTAAAACACTTATGATACTTAACACTATCATTATAAAGATTAATATTGCAATGTATATAAAATAATGTTTTAAAACCCCGCTAAAATATGTTGCAATAGCTCCACCCACAACTGCTACAGAAGTTAATATTGCAACTGTTTTCTTTTGTGAAAAACCTGCTTTTAATAATTTATGATGAATATGCTCAGCATCTGCCACAAAAGGAGATGAACCTTTCATTATTCTTCGCAAACTTGAATAAGTTATATCCATTATCGGAACAGCTAATACCAAAAATGGCAATAATATGGCCAAAGTAGCACCTTTCATAACTCCAGCAATGGAAAGCGTTGCTAATAAAAAACCTGAAAATAATGCCCCTGAATCACCCATAAATATTTTTGCAGGATTAAAATTAAAAGTTAAAAACGCTAACATTGAACCTGCAAGAATAAATGCAATCAAAGCTGTAATTGGTTGTGCTGGAGTCATAGCTACTGCGACTAAAGCTAATGCGATTGAATTAACTGTTATTACAGAGCCCGCAAGCCCATCCACACCATCTATAAAATTAACCGCATTTGAAATTCCTACTATCCATAATATTGTTATAGGATAAGATAAAATCCCTAAATTTATAGCATCTCCAAAAGGATTAAAAATAGTATCTATTTTTACACCCAATAGATATACAATCGTTGCAATTGAAAGTTGAATCACTAATTTAAATTTTGCATCTAAATTATAAATATCATCAACCAATCCTAAAAGAAACATTAACGAACCACCTAGCAATATTCCTGAAAGTAAACTACCATAAGGATAATAGCTTAACATTACCAAAAAAAGAAAAGTTAACATTGTACTAAGCCAAATTGCTACACCGCCGAGCCTCGAAATCGGAGCCTTATGAATTTTTCTTTCATTAGGTAAATCTACGAGCCCTTCTTTTTGCGACCAGTCAATTACAAAAGGCACTATAAAGACCCCTAATAAATAAGAAATAAACGCACCTACAATATGAGATTGATTTAACTGTATTAACATAATTCTCCTTTTAATACTTTCAAGAATATTGTATCACGATTCAAAAAATATTAAAATTTGTAAATAAAAATATAATATATAATACTTTTTAATATTCTTATTTTAAAATTAATATACAACTATTGTGTGAGGTCATTATGTTAATAGGAAAAGTACAACCATTCTCAAATCAAAAGCAAAATAATCTGCCAACATTTAAAGCTGCAAATCTTGCGGAAGTTGAAAAATTGACTGCCGAGATTTCTAAGCGCATATATGGCAAACAAGGTGCAATAGATATTTATAAAAAATATCCCAAAGCTGAAGGTATAAGCTTTGGTACAAGTGGCTTACCGAAAGCTTGGCTAGAAAGAATTAAAGATTTTTCAAAATTCAACCTAGCAACTTTTTGCGAACAACTTGGGAAAATTTTTACAGTTGATAGACACTTTTCAAATATAGATTCAATTGCGCAAAGTCTTAGGATTTTATTTAATCAACATGGAATTATAGATGGCAACACCGACAAATTAAATGTAAGCTATCTTGAAAAAGGATTCTTTGGCAGAGCTTATAAAATTGATATAAATGACGAGAATCCAAAAGTTATTAAAGAATACAAACGTACTTATCGCTACCATAATAACCACGGAAATTATTCAGAACAAAATATTGCTGAATATATTAGCAGATATTCTGGCGCTAATACAAATGTCGCAAAATATTATTATGGTGATACTAAAAATGGCATAATGATTTTAGATTATATATCAAAAGATACACCACAACCTGAAAATATAATAGAGCTTGATGAATTAGGTCTAGCCTATGACGACGGCAAACCAAGAAACCTAATCAACAATTACATTATCGACTTCGGCGGAATGATCACAATAAGTAATCTCATTGGCAACGAAGATGCTCAAAATGTTTATAGAATTTTTAAACATTTAAATAACAATGAAGAAAAACAAGAATTATTTAATAGTATTATCAATGACGTAAACAATGAAAAATACAAAGATAAACTTATCGGATTAACACATAGTATCAAGTTTTTCCCAGAAAATAAGCAACTTGACCTATACAAAAAAATGCACGAATTCAATGATACCGACATAAATATTGCATTAATAGAAAATTTTAAAAACTTTGGTATTTTATGGAATGATAATGAAATTGTAAGAGATCTAATAACATCTGAAGATATTGCTATAAAAGAGATTTTAGCAAGAGAAATTAAACATATCCCTGCTAATTTATCTCATCCTTTGATGGAAAAATTATCAACAGAAGATAACAACACCATTAAAAAATATTTAGCTAGAAACTTAAACTATTATTACAAAGATAGAGAAAAACGCATAGAAATTTATAACAATTTAACCCAGAACGCTGATTTATATGCTAACATTGCCCTCGTAAACTCTCTAGAGAACCTTCCCCTTGTTGAAAGAAATAAACATTTTGAGCGTTTTATAGGATTCGACAACCCTGTTATTACAAGTGCGCTTGCAAGAAATATTGAATTATTTCAAAATGATGAAAAATTATTAAAAAAATGGCTAGACAAGCTAATGGATGAGAGCGACATTCGTATAAGAAGATCTCTATGTGAATCTGTTAAATACTTACCAGAGAATTTAATGAAAGAAACTTTTGTAAAATTACTTGATATTCCTGATATGAACGGAAAAGAATTTTTAGCAGAAACTCTTACATCAATACCTGGTTATCACTTAAACCCAGAATGGTTTGATAAAATTATTGAAGGCGCTGGCAATTCGGTTAAAAGAGAACTAGCAAAAACTCTTAAAACAGTAAATGCGCCAATTCTTAAACGCAAATGGGCAAAGGAATTATATGAAAAAGGGGATTCAAGTGTAAAAGAAATCTTAAAAAAACAAGGGCTTGCATAAACAAGCCCTTGTTTTTATCAACTTTTATTAGTATAAAGGATATTTTTTACAAAGAACTAAAGAATCTTGGCGTAGCTTATTTAAAACTGCTTCATCATCAGAATTTTTAATAGCTTCTGATATAATTCTAGCAATTTCCTTCATATCATCTTCTTTCAAACCTCTTGTTGTCATTGCAGGAGTGCCCAATCTAATACCACTTGTTACGAAAGGACTCTGAGGATCATTTGGAACTGTATTTTTATTTGCAGTAATCCCAACTCTTTCTAATACGTTCGCCATATCTTTACCAGTTTTGCCGGTATTACGCAAGTCTAAAATCATCAAATGATTTTCAGTCATACCTCCAACTAAATCCATACCATTTTCAATAAGTCCTTGAGCTAGAGCCTTCGCATTTTTAACAACCTGTTTTGCATATCCTTTAAATTCCGGCTGAAGCGCTTCTTTAAGAGCCACAGCTTTTCCTGCAATGATATGCTCCAATGGCCCACCTTGGATACCAGGGAATACAGCTTTATCTATAGCCAAAGCAAATTCTTCATCACACATAATAATACCGCCCCTTGGGCCTCTTAATGTTTTATGAGTTGTTGTTGTAACAAAATGTGCATAACCAGCAGGAGAAGGGTGCTCACCACCCGCAATTAAACCAGCAATATGCGCAATATCTGCTAATAAATATGCTCCGACTTCATCGGCAATTTCTCTAAACTTTTTAAAATCTATAATTTTAGAATAAGCAGAAGCTCCACATATAATTAATTTTGGTTTATGTTCCAAAGCCATTTTACGAACATCTTCATAATCAATATTACCTTCAGAATCGACACCATAGCTTTTAACATCAAAATATAACCCTGAAAAATTCACTGGAGAACCATGACTCAAGTGACCACCATTTGACAAATCCATACCAAGGACTTTATCTCCTTGTTTCAACACAGCCATGAAAACTGCCATATTAGCTTGAGCCCCCGAATGCGGCTGCACATTTGCATGGTCCATACCAAAAATTTCGCAAGCTCGTTGTTGTGCCAATTCTTCAATCTTATCAACAACTTCACAACCATTATAATAACGTTTATGTGGTTTGCCTTCTGCATATTTGTTTGTCAGAACGGTACCACAAGCAGCCATAACAGCTTTTGAAGTAAAGTTTTCAGATGCAATTAATTCAATTGTAGCCTGTTGCCTTTCTAATTCTTCTTCTACATACTTAGCTACATCAGAATCTATCTCTCTTATTTGTTCTAATTCCATACTAAACTCCTCCCTAACTGCATGTATTATAACAAAAACTAAAAATGTTAGCTAATAATTTCTAATTGTTACATTTCAATCATAAATGTAACAGGACCATCATTAATAAGAGCTACATCCATCATCGCCGCAAATTTCCCTGTCTGAGTCTTGATTCCATAAGATACTACTTCTTCAACAAACTTTTCATACAATTCGTTTGCAATATCAGGCGGAGCCGATTTATCAAAACTTGGGCGCGTACCTTTTTTGCAATCCCCACAAAGCGTAAACTGCGAAACTACAAGCATCTCCCCATTAACATCAACCAAAGAGCGGTTCATTTTATCATTTTCATCAGGGAAAATTCGCAAGCCGACTATTTTTTTTGCAGACTTTTGAATTTGTTCTATTGAATCTCCTTTTTCAATCCCAACTAAAGCCAAAATACCTTTATGAATAGATGAATACAGTTTACCATCAATCGTAACTGAAGCTTGTTTAACACGCTGTATTAATACTTTCATTTATAAGCCTTTCAATCTCCAATATTTTTAATTCTGTATTTTCATAAAACTTTAACAACTTTTGATTAATATTTGAAATAGACTCTACTGTAAATTCTCTAAGCATTTTCATCTCATAATCCAAATCAATTTTATCTGCAATAGTTATAAAATCTAGCATTTTAGATTTACCTGTCAGTTCACCTGTAATAACTAAATAATTCATAGATAATTTTTTGAGCGTTTTTAAAACCTCTTGATTAGCAGAACGATACCTTTTTAAATCATTATTTAAATTTTTTACAATTCTTTTCCCTTCATCTAAATAATGAGTTACAGATTTTAATTCTTCCAAATTTCCCTTCAAATTCTGAAAAATTTGAGCTTTGTTATATTGAAACTTTGTTGTAAGTTCAAATCTATTTATAAGTTCTGAATCCTCAAGAGCTTTTTCTAAAGCCATATTTTCAAATCCATCTATTTGTGCCCCCACAAGTGATGTATTTATATATTTTCTATCATTAAAATATTCTGCATATTCTTGCAAAGGTTTTACAAATGTTGCATAAACAGACTCTGTTGGAATCATCTCTCCGTTAATTCCTTTGACATAATACAAAGACGCATTTAAATTTTTAAGCCTATCATTAGCAACATTCCTTCTTTCAATAGGATCATTTGCTGGTGAAATTGCTTGAGCAAATTTCTCAAAATCCTTTGCAGTGATTTCCCATTTTTGTTTTTCTTTATTGTATTCACATACTAAATCCTTATACGCAGAGTCCTTACTATAACACTGCCCTTCTATATAAGCTAAGTCTTGCCCTACAAGAATTATTTTCGAGCAACCTAATATTCTTGCACAATTTAATGCTGTATAAGAAACAGTACCTTTTGACCAATATTCTTCGATATTTTCGTCACAAACCTCTGACCAAAAAATATTTGTAGGAGTGTTCGCCGAAATATGTGAAAAAATTTGTTTATATTGAAAATTTCTTAATGCGGGATTTGAATACGGTTCTGTAATAAAATTCACATCCGATAAATCTAAACCTTCTACTTGACGAGCTGAATTGTAAGTCTCAATAATGCATAAAAAATCTGGTTTAATTCCGTTTGCATACAATGTTTTTACCGCAGTCCCTACAGTAAACAATACAAATCTATCCCGATACTTTTTCAAAATTTCTATATTTCTATCCAAAGTAGGTCCAGCAGATACTACAACGGCTGTTTTTCCTTTAAAAACATCCTTAAAATATATTAAAGGTAACTCATCAAATAATTTGGGCAAATTTTGCAAAAGCATTTTTAAAGATGGATAGAGCTTTTGCTTTGTATATTTTAAATCTAAAGAAAAAGACCCTATAATATCTTGTAATTTCTTAACTAAAGTATTAAAGCCTTCGATATCAAAGCTTCTCTGATATGGCAAAGAAAGCAATACTGGAGAATTTTTCATGCCAGATTTTTCATGAATAATATTGGTAACTTC
This sequence comes from Candidatus Gastranaerophilaceae bacterium, assembly GCA_045645765.1. Classification (GTDB taxonomy): domain Bacteria; phylum Cyanobacteriota; class Vampirovibrionia; order Gastranaerophilales; family Gastranaerophilaceae; genus CAG-196. Next base: position 3,503 of record JAZRJK010000069.1, on the reverse strand, counting down.
ATCAAAAGAATCTGATAAAAAAATATTCTTTTTTAAAATATCATTAGAAAAATCAACAAGCGTGAATGCAAGCCAAAGGATATTCAAGTCCGGTTCATACAGAATTACTGTACCTTGAGAATTAAGACTTGCAATTTGAAATAAATACCCAAGACCCAAACCATAAACCAAGTGAATCGAAACTGGTGAATTCTGTGCCATTGAAAATACTTCATTCGCTTCTGCAAGAGGATTTTGAGAATTATGTATTAATTTACCTCTATATAAAATATTATAAGTACCGTTTTCTTGAACCAATTGCGGAATTTCAGTTGGGATATAGCTTTGTATTTTCTTTGCAAGCTCTGGGTTCTTCTGATTTAAAGCTATTAAATTCTTTTGAAAAATATTGTTCACAAACTTTTCCTTATTTATACTTGATTTTTAAATTAATAATTTAAATTTAAAATTTTATTTACTCTTACCCCGAAGTTGTCCACAAGCGGCATCAATATCAGCTCCGCGTTCAAGCCTTACTGTAACTTTTTTGCCAGAATGTTCCATTAGATATTTAAACTTCATAATATCATTATTTGAAGGCTTTTTATAATCATTTTCAATTACTGAATTGTAAGGGATTAAATTAATATTACATTTTAAATCTTTTAAGAAATAAGCAAGCTCTTTTGCACATTCAGTTGTATCATTAAATCCGTGAATTAGAATATATTCAACAGTAATTCTTCTTCCCGTTTTTTCAACATAGTTTAATAACGCTTTTTTCACTTCTTCAATTGGATATTTATTTTCAATCGGCATCAGTTCTGCTCTTAATTTATGGTTTGGAGCGTGTAAAGAAATTGCTAATGTAGATTGAAGCTCACTATCTGCTAGTTTATATATCTTAGGAACAATACCGCTTGTTGAAATAGTTATTCTTCTTGCTCCTATTTGGAAATCATCATTGAAAATTTCAAGCGCTCTTAAAACATTCGGAAGGTTTAACAATGGTTCTCCTTGACCCATAAATACAACATTTGTAACCTTTAGCCCGGTATCACGTTGTATTGTTAAAACTTGTTCAATAATCTCTTGATACGTTAAATTCCTTTTAAATCCACCTTTTCCAGTTGCACAAAATGAACAATTCACAGCGCAACCAACTTGACAACTTACACAAGCTGTTAAGTTTGCACGATTATCAAAACGCATCAAAACCGTTTCGACACATTCTCCATCAGGAAATTCTACTAAATACTTTATAGTACCGTCAACGCTAGTTTGTTTAACCTTGATCTTTGTTTCTGTAATGATAGCTTTTGTTTTTAACTCTTCCCTAAAATCTTTAGATAAATTGGTCATTTCATCAATTGTAGAAACAGACTTAGAATAAATCCAGTTATGAATTTGCTTAGCACGGAATTTTGTCGCGCCAAATTCTTCCATCATTTTTTCTAATTCTTCTAACTTTAATCCTGCTAATACTTTCATCCTATAAATTTCCCTAACCCAATTTGGTTTTGTAAAAAGCTATAATATCAGTTTTTGCTTTTAGTAACATTGATTGCTTTGCCACAGAAGTCTTCCAAGCATTAAAACTACAAGTAGAGGGTAACAACTTCAATGGATTATGTGGAAAATCTTTACAAATATCAGGCCGATTTTCATAATCGGAGCATTCATTACCAGTTATTTTAGGACAATAATAGTAATAAACTCGTTCATCCTCCATAGTAGCTTCTAATAATTCAAAATACTCAGGATTTGCTAATTTTGCTTCTTCTTCTGTTTTATAAGGAACAAAAACTGAAACAAAATCTCTTGAAAATTTATCACCACGCATTGCACGTTGTTTTAATTGCTCGTATGAATAAGGACTTGTTGCAAGCCTACAACAATTACCACAACGAATACAAGAACATTCTTCTTTTTTATCCATTATAGTTTTATATGTATTTTTTAATTTCTGCCTGTACTCACCATCTAAAAAACTTAAAACTTGTTTTTGCCAATCCCTATATGCACAACCTACAGGATAATCTGTAAATACATCTTTTTTTTCTATTTTACAATCTTTTACGCTGCAGATAGTACAAGGATTTTCTGGTTTAAATTTATCAATTTCTCTGCGAATACTTTCTGCAGCTTCAACAAAAATTTGCTGATAATTATCCTTTAAATCATCATACTGATTATTTAAAGGCATTGAAGGTGTTTGAGTATTTGAATTAAAAAAGTTCTGCATACTATGAATAGTAGCATAAATTACCCATTCCTACAATGAAGTTTTTGGAGGATGTTTTATTATTTAGAAGTAATTTGGAGGAGTTTATGACAGAAAAATTAGAATTATACAAATGCCATATTTGCGGGAATTTAGTGCAAGTTCTTTTGAACGGAGTTGGAGAGCTTGTTTGTTGCGGTCAAGCGATGGAACATTTAATACCCCATCAAGAAGAAAACAACGAACTTGCTGAAAAACATACTCCAGTTGTTGAACAAGAAGAAAGTAAACGATTCGTAAGACTCAAATATCACCCTATGACTCCAGAACACTATATCCAATTCATTGAGGTTTATCCAAAAGACAAGTCAAGATTGTATCTCAAATATTTAAATCCAAATGAGACCGCAGAGTTTGATATAACTCACTTTGAAGAAAATATAGAAGCTTTAGAGCATTGTAACATCCACGGTTTATGGAGAAATAAATAGAAGATATACAAATTTAAGGTTAAAAGGAGCAATAATGATTAGTAACACTATTAATGAAATTCTAAATGAACAAATTAACAAAGAATTTTATTCAGGGTATTTATATCTATCTATGTCTGCACATTTAAAAGAGCTTGGCTTAAATGGTTTTGCAAAATGGACAAAAATTCAAGCTAAAGAAGAAGTGGAACACGGTTTGAAGATTTTTGATTACATAATTAATTGTAATAGCTTTGTTACGCTTAAACAAATTCGCACACCAGAATTCGAATTTCAAGGGATTTTATCAATTTTTAATCATATATATGAACACGAACAGTGTATTACAAGAGCAGTTATGACAATTGCACAAAAAGCTGAAGAAGAAAATGATAGAACTACTCTTAATTTTATGGATTGGTTTATTGCGGAACAAATTGAAGAAGAAGAAGCCGTTAAAAATATTATTAAACGTCTTGAACTTTTTGGTGAAGATAAAGTTGCTCTATATCTAATGGACAAAGAATTAGGAGAGCGAGCTGAATAACCAGCTCGCTCTTTATTTTACATAATATTTATTATAAGAAGTGGCATTTTGAACTTAATTCAGAATCTATCAATGTTTATTTAATGATTTTAGTTTGAAGTTTTCTTTTTCTTTTCTTGCGTTTTTATCTTACTAACAAGCTAGTAATTATAAATACTGGCTAAATATATTTACCCCGAAAAAGAAAACTTCACAAAGAAAAAGAAAAAACGCTAGTTTTCTACGTCTTCACTGAGCAAAGCATCCGTTCAGCCGTTCATAATTAGGCGGGCAAGCCCGCACT
>JAZRJK010000068.1:0-3346 GCA_045645765.1 Candidatus Gastranaerophilaceae bacterium | reverse complement strand
GTTTTAGACTTAAAGCAAAAAGGAGTTATAAGAGCTATTGGAGCAAGTTCTCATAATCCAGTTACGGCAGCTAAAGTAGTAAATACTAATTTAGTAGATTTAATCATGTTTAGTATAAATCCTGCTTTTGATCTTATGCCTTCAACTTCAAGTATTATGGATATGCCCAGTAATGACAGTTCTAATTCTATGGTAAGTTCTAATAATGAAAGAGCATCATTTTATCGGCTTTGTGAACAGCAAAATGTAAGTATTTCGGTCATGAAAACTTTAGGGGCAGGGAAGTTGTTATCAAAAGAACATACCCCTTTTGCTCAACCAATGAGTGTTATTCAGTGCCTCCATTATGCATTAACTCGACCAGCTGTAGTTTCTGCACTTTTAGGGTGTCAATCTAGTCAGCAAATAAAAGAAGCTGTTGCATATTGTACTGCAACTTTAAGTGAAAAAGATTATTCTAAAGTTATAAGCAGTAAATTAAATAATTTTACTGGGCATTGTTTGTATTGTGGTCATTGTCAACCTTGTCCAGCTAATATAGATATAGCTAAAGTTCATAAATATTTAGATATCGCTAGATTAGATATGAACAATGTGCCACCAAGCATTAAGCAACATTATTTAGCATTAAACAGTTTAGCATCCAATTGTCTTGGATGTGGTCATTGTCAGCTAAGGTGTCCTTTTAATGTTCCTATTGTAAAAAATATGGAAGAATGTGCTAAGGTTTTTGGCAAATAATTATGTGTTTATAATAACATAATATTACAAAAAATCCCTTAATTACTAAATAAATTGAGGGATTTTTTGTTTGTGCGCCTTGCATGTATATAATCTAAAGGGTGAAAGTCCCAAACTCGCCTGGTAGCGGGAAGAGTATAGCTGAACACCAAGGAGTCCGTCGTGAGGCGGGGGCTGAAGGAAGGTGTAGGCAAATCTTCGAACCGACGAACAGAAATTTCATTAGGCTTATTAGAACGGATAAGAGTGCAAAACAACTCGAAGTTCCTATAGCTACACGGAGTTCTAAGAGTAAATGAAGCGGTTACATGAAGAGAAAGAGTATATACTTACCAAGGGAGGTCTTGTGAGGAGGCAAGAAGTCAGCAGAGTCCATAGTATCACAAAGAAATTTGTGAAAAGGGATGAATCTAAACAACGTTTGATTTGATGAAAGTTGCTAATTTGTGAGTAATTGAGAAAAGCACCAAACACTGTATACAGTGCCTAACTTAAGAGGGATAGTGCGGAACACGAAGAGTACTAAGTTAGAGCTTATTACAAAGAGGACGACCGAATAAATCGAACATCAACCCAAAGAGGTTTATATCAAAACCATGATTTCTTTAGAAAATATAGTAACTGAAGAAAGTATTAACGAGGCATATAAAGCCGTTAAGAAAAACAAGGGGGCAGCTGGTGTAGATGGCATGGACATTGTACAAGCCCATGACTACATCAAAAACAACCTTGAAAACATAAGGCAAGATGTCTTGAATGGTCGGTATAAGCCACAACCCGTAAGGAGAGTATTTATTCCCAAAGATAATGGGAAAATGCGCCAGTTAGGAATTCCCACCGTAATAGACAGAGTTATTCAACAAGCAATAAAGCAAGAGGTTGACATAAGAATTGATAGAAAATTCTCAGACTTTAGCTTTGGGTACAGGCATTTTAGAAGTGCTCAAGACGCAATTCTACAAGCAACCGAATATATAAATAGTGGACTAATCTATACAGTTGATATGGACTTGGAAAAGTTCTTCGATACAGTTAATCATGACAAACTTCGTCAATTACTCTCAAGCCAAATTTCCGATACGAGAATAATTTCTTTGATATCGAAATTCCTAAATGCAGGAGCCCTAGAACAAGGAGTTTATGAAGAAACTGATATTGGAGTTCCCCAAGGTGGACCATTAAGTCCTCTTTTTGCAAATCTAATTTTAGATGAATTAGATAAAGAATTAGAGAAAAGAGGTCATAAATTCGTGAGATATGCAGATGATTTAATGATTTTCTGCAGAAGTAAAGCCAGTGCCAAGCAAGCGTTGGAACACATAATTCCGTTTATAGAGGGAAAACTTAAGCTAAAGGTCAACAAAGAGAAAACAAAAATTTCTCGACCTAGATATTATGAGAGACGCAAGAGGTTTTTCCGTTCAATAAATACAAAAAAAGGGCTTGCCTCTTGTTAAAAATGGATTTATTTTAATTTTGAATGAAAAAAAGAATTACTATAAATCCAATAAACAAATAAACGAAGTCGCAAAATGCGCTTCAAAAAAACAGGAGACAAACCCTATGAATAATAATGTACAATCAAAACGCAGAAAAATCTACGTCGGAATGGATATTTCTTTATTAAGTATTGAAATTTATGTTTTACTAAATGCAAATGAAGGTAAATCGTTTGGAAAAATAGGGAATACCGAAGAGGAAATAAATAACTTTTTTGATGGCTTTACAGATCCAAATGACACTATCGTAGCTGTTTTAGAAACAGGAACCCATTCAACCAGTATTGCTAGATTATTAAAAAACAGAGGTTGTGAAGTTATTGTTGCCAATGCAAGAAATCTCGCATTCATCTACAAAAGTGACAAGAAGAATGATAAAGTAGATGCTGAAAAATTGGCTAGAATGGCTCATTATGACCCAAAATTACTTTCTCCAGTAAATATTATTGATGTAAATCGTCAGAAAGCTCTAATTGCTATTAAATCACGCGATGAATTGATGAAAACTAAAACTAGTATTATAAATAACATTCGTGGACAACTCCGTCATTTGGGAATATCCGATAAAGGTTATACTTCTGAAACAATAAATCAAATTTATGAAATTTTACCTGAACAGGACAAACCATTATTTAGAGGTTTATTTGTATCTTTAACAGCAATTACAGAGCAAATTAAATATTATGACAAATTGATAGAAAAGATATCTGAAACTTATTCTGAAACCAAAATACTGCAGCAAATAAAGGGTGTTGGTCCACTAACAGCATTACATTTTGCCCTTATAATTGGTGATCCCAAACGGTTTTCTTCACAACAATGTGCCTCCTATCTAGGGCTTGTTCCTAAGCAAGATCAATCTGGCGAGGTTGATAAACAATTAGGAATAACAAAATCTGGTAATAAAATGCAAAGGAGATATCTTGTACAGTGTGCACAATATATGCTAGGACCTTTTGGAGAAGATTGCGATATACGTGATTGGGGGCTTAGATTAATGCAACGTGGCGGTGGTATAGCTAAGAAAAAGGCAATTATTGCTGTAGCACGAAAAATTGCTATTACGATGTTAGCACTATGGAAAAATCCAGATATAAAATACGACC
>JAZRJK010000067.1:0-14103 GCA_045645765.1 Candidatus Gastranaerophilaceae bacterium | reverse complement strand
CCCGTTGAATCAAAGAAGAGTATTTATAAAACAAAATAGGGAATGTGCTGAAACTCCGCAACAAGCTTGTGGTGATTTATTTTGCGTAGAGTCGAGAGCAACCTCTCAAAACCCGCTTGGCGAGCGACTTCTAGCTCGGGTGGGGGGGGCTAAAAGCTCTTATCTTGGACCTTGTAAGCGCACAAGAATCTTGTGAATCGGATGTAAAAAAAGCTCTTGCCTTTAATTTTGTAAGCACACAAAAGTCTTGTAAGTCGGATGTAAAAAAATCCTTTGCTCTTAACTTTCAGCGAGAAGCAGAAATTTTACGTCATTGCGAACGAAGTGAAGCAATCCAGTCATGCTGTCATTCCGTACTTGATATGAAATCGCTAAAGCAAACTCACATATTTTCCCCAGTCATGCTGAATTTATTTCAGCATCTTGCCAGCTTGGAGTGTAACTTGTTTACTGATAAGATCCTGAAACGAGTTCAGGATGACAATTTAACTATGGAGGGCTTGCTCTGCTTTCCATAAATACTAATATATCTTCTTTAATTGCTCAAAATAGCATGAAAACATCCACAAACAAACTCAATCAAGCGATTGAGCGGATGACTACTGGCGCGAAGATTAACCACGCAAAAGATAACGCTGCGAATTATTCCATAAGCACGAATATGACCACAAAGATGAGCGCGTACAAAGTTGCAGAGGATAACGTTGCAATGGGTATGGATATGGTTGCAACCGCAAGCGATACCTTAAGCGAAATGCAAAACCATGCAGAAAGACTTCGAGCTCTTGCGACACAAGCAAGAAACGGAACCTATGGGGCGCAATCTTTGAGTGCTATCCAATCTGAGGCAAACGCATTAACAAAAGAAATAGAAAGGTTGTATAGCACAGCAGAATACAACGGTGTGAAGTTGTTTGATGTTGTTGAAAAAAAGACAACTGATTTTGAAGTTCCTACAGTTAATTCACAAGGCTTTATCAAAGATATCGACAGGATTGATGTTACGGGTATGAAACGACTTTCTGAGGTTGAGAACCGAAACGTAGCTCTACCGGATGGTGAGTATGCAATATGTACTGAAGAAGACCTACTTGCACTTGTTGAACTTGCAAACAATGGTAAGCTTTCAGCTGGCGATACTTTTGTAATGGGTGCGGATATTGATGTAGGAAAATATTGTGAAGATAACATGGCAACAGGTGGGTGGACTCCGATTGGAGATTATTCAAGTGCAACATCTAAAGTTTTTAGAGGAACTTTTGATGGCAATGGTTACACAATATCGAATGTAAAAATTGATAGAGCAACATCAGATTATCAAGGTTTGTTTGGGTATGTAAATATAAATGGTGTTATAAAAAATTTAAAAGTAGAAAATGTTGATATTGTTGGGAAAAATAACGTTGGAGGAATAGTTGGATATTTATGTAGAGCATCTATTGAAAATGCTGTTGTAACGGGATTTTTAAACGGTGAAAAAAATGTCGGAGGAGTAGCCGGAGCTTTTACTAAATCTAATTTAAATAATTCATGCACAGAGATAACAGTTAATGGAGATAATTGTGTAGGAGGTTTAGTTGGATATGGAGATAGTCATGCTAGTATTGATAGTTGTTTTGCTAGTGGTAAAGTGTATGGAATATCTAGTCAAATTGGAGGGATAATTGGTTGGATAAATCCAGGTACTATTTCAAATTGTTATTCTTCGACAGATATATACGCAGAAGATGCTAGTAATGTTGGAGGAATTGTTGGTCAATTATATTATTCAAAAGTATTTGATAGCTATTCAACTGGAGATATTTATGGGAAAGCAACGGTAGCTGGTTTAGTTGGTAATTCGTATAGCAATTATTCAACAAGTAGTATTTGTCAAATTAAAAACTGTTATACAACGGCCTATGTATCTGGGAAAATTGGTGTAGGAGGTCTTGTAGGAGTTTTATATGGTGAAATAGAGAACTGTACAATGAAAGGTTCTGTCAGAAATCTCAATAGTGGTGGAACTGTTAGTGGTATTGTAGCAAGTTCGGAACAAGAATTCTCAATCAAAGATTGTTCGTTTGAAGGAACTGTTGAAAATAATTCAAAAATAAATTTTTTGATAAGTAGTATTGCAACAAAAGTTTCAGAAATAAACATTTCCGGTTGCCAAATCGTGAGCAAGGTTGAGAACCCAAATGCAACATTGATTGGCTCAGTTGCTCCTTCAGTGGCTTGTAATATCAATATTTCAAATTGTACATATAACAGCTATTACGACGAAATTGGTACTCCGCTAATTAAATCACAAAACGCTAATGCAACAATAAATATGGAGAATGTCTCAGCAAACTTGTTTGAAAACAATCTCAACATGCAAGTTGGCGTAAACAGCGATAAAAACAGTTCATTAAATCTTTCAACCTCGTTTTTTATCAATGATTTTGACAAATTGAAGAATGTGACCTCTGGAGATGATTATTTCACAACTATAGATAATTTTATTAATCTTATTTCAGAGAAACAAGTACAATTTGGCGCTATGCAAAACCGCTTAGAATCAGCGCTCGACGAGATAACTATTCAATATGAGAATTTGGCATCAAGTCGTTCGACCATTCGAGATGCAGATATGGCTGAGCTTAGCTCAACATATATCCAACAACAGATTTTACAACAAGCTGCCGCAACATTAATGGCAACAGCTAACCAAAGCCCAGCTATAGCATTTCAGTTGATTTAGTTATCTGTCCCTCCTAGCCCTCCATATTCAAAATTATTTTCAAACATTTAATCGTTAATTTATGTTAAAATTTATTCATCTAGGAGGAACACATGAAAAATAACGCTATTTTAATAATGGAATGTTCAAGAATTTTTTCTTTACCAATGACAATTTTATCTTGGCTAGTCATTTTTACATTTGGAATAATTGATTCTGGTAATATTTGGTATGGAATAATAGCTTTTTTCGGCCTTTGCTTTGCACATCTTGGCACCAATCTTATTGACGATTATTTTGACTACAAATTTCTTATAAAACAAGTTGGATTTAACAAATCAGAGTATCTAAAACATTCTCAAAAAACAAAATGTAGATATTTAATAAATGGACTAATGAAAGAATCTCAGCTCTTAGGACTGACTTTGTCTTATTTTAGTGTCGCATTTTTATGTGGCTTATTTTTGTATTTCAAATGTGGAATTGGAGTAATATATTTCGCTTTTGCGGGTGCTTTGATAGCAGTATTTTACCCTCTTTTATCAAGAATATGTCTTTCAGAAATCTCGGTAGCACTAGCTTATGGTCCTGCTTTATTTGGCGGAGTATATTATGTAATGACAGGAACTTATTCTTATGAAATCTATATTTTATCAATTCCTACTATGATTATGACTATTGTATTGCTTTATATACATACTGTTATGGATTATGAATTCGATTTAAATGAAGGAAAATATACAATAGCAAATAGATTTAATTCTCAATTGGATTCATTGTTTGTGCTAAAAGTATTATTAATATTAGCGTATTTATCACCATTATTGCTTTGTATTTTTGATATTCTTGATTGGCAAGTGTTTATTGTTTATTTAACAATACCAATGGCAGTTGATTTATATGATTCAATGTCAATTTTTGCTACGAATCCAGAAGAAATGCCAAAACATAAATGGTATCATTTCCCGATGGAAAATCTAAAAGAATTTGAGAAAAAAGGAGAAGCATCCTTTATGATAAGAATGCTTCAATCTCGTAACCTTATGATTTATTTTTCGTTACTATTAGTAATAGCGATTATAATTAGCTTAGCTATTTAAAAGCTTGTCAGCAAGAGGTGATTCAACTTTTCCATTAAGAGTTTTTGAAACACTCTTGATATTTTCAGCCATTTTATCCATTTCAGGTGTCCATATAAAGTTGTCTTGGACAAATTTTTCACCAGTCGCAAAGTCTCCTGATAGCTGTACTCGAATAATTTCTTCTAGCATTTTTTGTGCCGTAGGAACCATTTTGTCCATATTTACATCTAAAATGCCTTCTGGAGAAATTGTAATCGCACCTTCTTTAATGAAATAATAATTTTGCATAACCGAACGTACTCTGTGAGCTTGACTCATTGTAGGCTTTGACATCATCATATTATCTACAGCATAAGTAAGAATAATTTGCTCACGCTGTTCCGGAGTATACATACCAGCTTCTGTAAGAATATCAACCATCGCAAGAGAAATCATATCAGCTTTATTTTCTTCGATTATTGATTTATATTTACCTAAACCTTCGGTACCTGATTTTGGTCCAAGCGAATGACCATTTTCGTGTCCTACTGTAAACCAATGATCAGCCTCATCATTGTAATATTTGTGCAATTCAGGGTTTAGAGTGGCATTTAAACGTTTTTGCATTTTTTCTTTAGCATCTTCTGATGTGATTAAACGAATTTGTCTGTGATAAACGTTTCTTCTTCCGCCATCAAGCTTTATTATTGACCACTTATCATCGTTTGGCAGGTTTTCAGCTAAAGTAATTCCCGCGCGAAATTCTCCAACATCACCAGTTACAGCAACTAAGTCCGCGTCAACCATAGTTTGTTTTGATTCCTTATCCGGTGAAATATTTTGTTCATATTCATTATTGAATGGCATATTTTTAGCCATTAGGGGTAAATAGTTTTTGACCCCAAGTATCGCATCCGTACCTTTTTTGTTAATAATTCCTACTCTACCGCCTAAGAAATCTTTTGCTACAGGAATAATACCAGCTTCGTCAAGAAGAGCTTTTAGCTCAGCATTCTCAACAACAGTTTCTGTCATTTCGTCCGAATAGTTTTCACGGGTTATAGTGAATTCTAACGGAGTATCTTGTAAAGTCGCCCATTTTTTATCAGCGTAAGCATCTAGCATTGGATCTGCAGTTCTTAGGGCTTTTGCTTGAAGTTTTAAAAATTCATTGAAATCAGCGTTTGTAGAAACTTCAGCGGCTTTTTCAAGCTCTTCCGCCATATATGCAAAGTCATCTTTGAATTTATCAATATAATCAATCGCAACTAGCTCATCTCCATTTCTTTCTACAACAGAACGTTGGTTAAGAATACTTTCAACCTCTTTATATTTACCTCCTTTAAGCATTTTGATTAAGATTGCGTGAAACTCATCTTTTTCTAAATCTTGAGGGTAAACGCCTTTGCCAGCACGTTCAGATACTCCCTTACATAATTCAATCATGTGTGATTCTCTGTCGAGCGCACATACACCTTTTTGGGCATCAAAGAGAATCTTTGTTAATTTAGCTTGTTCATTGCCTTTAGCAATCTCTTTTTCTAAGTATTCTTTAAAAGGTAAATTGTATGGATTATCAAGCTGCATATTGATTTTATCTAACACAACCGCTGCTTTTACTAAATGTTTTAAAGCTTCTTTATCACCTTCTTCTAAGTTTAAATATTCTGGAGCATCAACTGCAAGCATTTTTTTTGTTGTCAAATAATCTTTATGTGTTCGTTTTTCTAGTTCTTCCATTGAAAGATTTAGTTCTAATTTTTTTTTATTGGAAATGTTTACATTATTAATCATACTCATTTTATCAAGCTCCTCTATTAATTTGTTGTCCTGTGGTATATAATTATCCAGTTTATTCTTTGGAATATATTTTAACTCATTTGTTTGAATTTTAACTCTATTATTAATATGATTTATATCCATAAATCCTCCAGTAATTATCAGAAGATAAAATAATCTAAGTTTTTATATTAACATATATAAAAAAAGCTCAGAATAACTGAGCTTTTTTATTACTGAACAAATTCTTCATGTTTCTTTCGAGAAACAGAATATCTAGATTTAAAGTTTTCATATTTGCTAACAAACAGAACGTCTTCGTCTTTATTACGATGATTATATTCATGTTTATCAATCGTGCTATCTTGAAGCTGAATTACACTAGTTGCAATATTACCACAGTGTGCTGCAATCCTTCTCAAATCATTTAGCAAATCTGAGAACAAAAAACTCACGTCAGGAGTGCAAAGACCATCTTTAAGTCTTTGAATATGACGATTTTTAACTTTTCTAATAATTCTTTTAATAACAGCTTCTAATGGTTCAACTTCTTGTGCAAGTTGAATATTATCAGTTTTATAAGCTTCAAAAGCCATTAAAAATATTTCAGACACTGCATGAACAATTACTTTAAGCTCTTGCACCGCCAATTCAGAAAGTTTTTTCTCGCTATCCTTAAGTTTTTCTGCAATTTTTAAAATATATGTTGCATGGTCACCCATTCTCTCATAATCACCAATCACAAGCATTAACTGTGAAACACGAGCATTATCTTCTTCTGAAAGTTCTTTCCCTGACAGTTTAATCATAAAAGAATTTAATTTATCTTCAAACATATCAATCTTAATTTCATTCGAGTTAATTTGTTCAGCTTTTTTCTTATGATAACTTTTAAGCATTTTAGTCGAATTTATAAAATTAAATTCTACCATCTCAGCCATTTTTACCGATTGTCTATAACATTCTGCAATAGCAAAAGATGGAGCTAAAAGCAATCTATCATCAAGGATAACAGCTTCTCCTTTCACTTTTCTATCTGGAACAACTAATATAGCAATTTTTTCTAACAACTTAACAAATGGGAATAAAATAAGAGTTGCAGCAATGTTAAAAATAGAATGCACAACAGCAATTCCAAAAGGCGTTATATCTAAATTATGCAATTCAAATTTTACAATAGAATACACGCCATAGTACATTGATAATAATATTGCAGTACCCATAACATTAAACACAACATGAACAGCAGCAACTCTTTTTGCAGCTGTACTTACTCCACTTAAACAAGAAAGGACAGCAGAAATACAAGTTCCAATGTTTTGTCCCATAACTATCGGTATAGCCATACCATAAGTCATTCCTCCGACCATTGATAAAGCTTGTAATATACCAATCGAAGCGGCTGAACTTTGAATAATCGCTGTAACAATAGCACCGATAAAAACTCCAAAAATAGGATTATTAAACATTGTTAGTACTTGTTGAAACTCTGGTAAGTCTGCTAATGGCGACATTGAATCACTCATAACTTCCATACCAAACATTAATATTGCAAATCCAATTAAAATAGTACCAACATTTTTTCTCTTATTACTTTTTGCAACCATTATCATGATTACGCCAATTAAGGCCATAATCGGAGAAAAAGATTCCGGTTTTAATAACCTAACAAAAAAGTTTGTGGTCTGAATCCCTGACAAACTTAAAATCCAAGCTGTTATTGTAGTCCCGATATTTGACCCCATAATAACGCCAATTGCTTGAGAAAGTTTCATAATTCCTGAATTAACAAGACCTACTAGCATTACTGTAACAGCAGAAGAAGATTGTACCGCAGCTGTTACACCAGCTCCAAAAACTAACGCCTTTATTGGATTAGCTGTCATTTGTCTTAAAATCTTTTCTAAACGACCACCTGCTATTTTTTCTAAACCAGATGACATAATTGTTATCCCATATAAGAAAAATGCTAGACCTCCACATAGCGTAAATATTGAGAATATATCCATATCTTTTTCCTTCCTCATAGCCTAATTAGGCATATATACTAGTGTAACACAATTATTTTTTTTTGTTTTTAGTTTTAATTAAATGTTTCAAAATGTTTACAAAATTGAAAATTTTTAATAGTTTTGTTACAATTCTTAACAAAATGGTTCAAAAAAGGCAATTTTTTAAAATATAAATACTTTATATATACATAAGAGATATATAAATAAGAGAGGTCATTATAATGACAGAGAACAAAAAACGATTTACTGTAATTAATAATGCGCATATTAATGCGCATAAAGAACCTGAACCCGTAACTAATATGGAATATCATAGTAATCCTATGTATGAAAAGCTGTTGAATTTTAGGAATTTGCAACATCAACAGAAAAAGAAATTTTCGGTGGATGATTTATTTAAACTCTGTTAAAATTTAAAAAGAGTATTAAATATTTTGAGGCATAAAGTTTATAATGTATCAAATAAAAAGTCGTATATATTTGAATTTTGATAAAACTCAAAAAAGTGGTATATGCAATTACATAAGAGCTTTAGTGAAGCAAAATTTAGAATTAACTTGTTCAGAAATTCTGGACAAGTTTCTTGCGGATGAGAAATATTATTTAGAATTAAAAACATCAAGATTTCCTTTTTTATTAAATTTTATTGATAATGATAATTTTATAAGAGAAACTGAATTATATATAAAAGAATGTATTAAATATTATGAATACAAGGTTTCTCAAAAACCTTTTATTGAAAAGCAAAAAGAGCTTGAAAAAAAGAAACGGATATTTTTACAAGAAGTGAAAATGTCAAAAGAAGAACCTACAAAAAAACAATTATATTATTATGATAAACTATGTAAAAGATATAATTTAGAAAAAAAAGGCGGGGATCTTTCTAAATTGGATTTAAAAAATGAAATAGAAAGAATTTTAAATGAATATTCAGAAACTAATAACAACTTTGATTAAAGCAGGAATTGAAGAAAATGAAGCCAAGCGAGAAATAAAACTGTTGCTCGAGCATTTTTGTAATTATACAGAAAAAGATAACATTCTCGGCAATAAACTTTCATCTGAAAATTATAACCTTCTACAAGAAAAAGTTTTATTAAGAGCACAGACAAGAATTCCTATACAATACATAATTGGAGAATCCTGGTTTATGGGAGAAACCTTCAAAGTAAATCCCGACGTGCTTATCCCTCGCGATGAAACTGAAATATTGGTTAAACGAGCGATAGAAATTATTAATGAGAATAACTTTGAAGATGTTTTAGATATAGGAACTGGCTCGGGTTGTATTGCTTGCACAATAGCAAAAAATACAAGCGCAACAGTTTTAGGAATTGATATATCATCTGATGCTCTGAGAATAGCTTTAGATAATGTTACAAAGCTAGGAATCAATAACAGAGCTATTTTTAGAAAATCTAATTTGTTTGAAAAAGTCCGAGAAGGAGAAGTCTTTGATTTAATCATATCAAATCCTCCTTATATACCTCTTGGAACAGAGTTATCCAAAGAAGTAATGCATGAGCCAAGTTTAGCTCTTTTTGCAGAGAATGAAGGCTTAGATTTTTATAAAAAAATAATAGCAGATGCTCCAAAGTATTTGACAGAAGGTGGTTATTTAATGTTTGAGCTAGGAATTAATGAAGCTAGCTTCGTATACAAAATGATGGAAAACGATTTCTGCAACATAGTGGTTGAAAAAGATTTAGCAGGTATTGATAGAATCATTTACGGCAAATTAAAATAATTTGCTATAAGTAAATGATAACGGTATTGTTAGCATTTATTTTCCCCCTCTTGCAAAAATCTTTAACTTCTATTAAGATATATATATAAATATTAAGAAATTAGAAGTTTTGTAAAAAAGTATAAAGGATAGTAAAATGGCTGAAAACGAAGAATTACAAGAAGACCTAGAATTAGAAGACGAGCTAGAAGAAGAATTCGAAGAAGAAGAGGAAGAAGTTCGCCAAAAAATTCTAGTTGCGGATGACGAAGCTAGTATTAGAAGAATCCTTGAAACTCGTCTAAAAATGGTAGGCTATGATGTTGTAGTAGCTGAAGACGGAGAGGAAGCTGTTGATGTATTCAACAAAACAAATCCTGATTTGGTAGTCCTTGACGTTATGATGCCAAAAATGGATGGTTACGGAGTAACTAGAGAAATTAGACGTACTTCTGATGTGCCTATTATTATTTTGACAGCATTAGGAGATGTTTCAGAAAGAATTACAGGCTTAGAATTAGGAGCAGATGACTATGTTATTAAACCTTTCAGCCCTAAAGAATTAGAGGCTCGTGTAAAAGCTGTTTTAAGAAGAACTTTATCTAAAGATATTGTAATTTCTGATGGTTCTAGCATGCCTAGCGTAGCAGGTGGAAAAGGTTCTAAGAACGTTATTACAACTGGTGCGATAAAAATTGACACAGCAAGACGTCAAGTATATAGAAAAAATGAAAGAATTAGACTTACAGGCATGGAATTTAGCCTTCTTGAGTTACTTGTAAACAATTCTGGTCAAGCTTATTCAAGAAATGAAATTTTACAACATGTTTGGTCTTATCCTGCAGATCACAGAATTGATACTCGTGTCGTAGATGTTCACATTTCTAGATTACGTTCAAAATTGGAAGCTGATCCAACAAATCCAGAGTTAATACTAACAGCTCGTGGTATTGGATATATGTTCCAAAGAATAAATTAATAATTTTAAAGTTTTGAGAAGGTCGGTTTGTAAAACAAACCGACCTTCTTTTTGTAAGTATTTATTAACCGTATTTATTCTATTATTTCGTTAATCCCCTCTTGATTTATAAACTTGATTTGATATACTAAAACTTGTCGGAAATATGGCGCCTGTCGTCAAGTGGTCAAGACCTCGGATTGTGGTTCCGATATGCATGGGTTCGAATCCCATCAGGCGCCCCATAAAAAAGACTTTGGCTTTTGCCAAGGTCTTTTTTATTTGAGAGATGAGGGTGAGAACCCATTCGAGGGTTCGAGCGCGAGTGAGCTGAGGCTGGAGTGCTTTTGCGATTGGACAAAGTCCAAAGAGCAAAACACGAAATTGCCGTTAAACGCGAACGAGCAAGACAATCCCATCAGGCGCCCCATTTATTGAATTAGCACCTTCGGGTGCTTTTTTGTTAGCAATGATACGCGTTTCCAAGGTTCGAACTTTATAAAGATAACAGTATTTATAGACTAATGGTATCTTAAAAAGTAAATTATGACTTTTAGAATAAGCCAAATAGCTAATACAATGCAAGTAGTCATTATAGTTTTAGGTATCTTCGTTGTCTTCATTATATGACAGATTTCATTTTCTAAATAAACCATGTAAGATTTATCAAGCACTTTATTATACTGTTCTTGCGTTATTAAACTTTGGTCTAACCAATCTTTCAAATATTGTTTAAGGCTTGAATTTGAAAAAGTATTTGTATAGTCATACGTATCTTTAAGATTATTGTTATCTTTTATGTATTGTATTTCAATGCTATATATTAAACTTGCAAAATAGTTTATTAATGACTCAGAAGTACTATTAATTCTTAATATATTATTCTTATATAGCACAACAATGCGGTGAAACAATAACTCCATACTTACAGTTATTAATCTTTGCATTTGCGCATTGTTATATTTTCCCATAGCACAGGCGACGCAATCAATTATGTAATGAACCCCTAATCGCAAAAAGTATAATACATTTCTTCTGTCTTCTGCATTACTTTTATGCTTTTTTAGTACATGGGCTGCTTTTATCAAATATCTGTATACTAATGTTTTTCCATATATTTCTAGTACTTTATCGCTTAAGTATTTATTATCTTTATTTTCATCTATGGAATAAAAGTCATTATGAGATTTATTGTCGGACATTTCATCAATGTTAGAATATGCAAGTGCATTATTATATAAATCCTGCGATATTTCATTATTATCTAATAATTGTTCTAATCCAGATTTATATGCTTTATTTACTTGATATTCAACTGCATTTAATAGCTCATCATTGTTACAACTTTTCTCGTAAGCTTGTTTTGTTACCTCAAATACAGTAAAAGCTATTCTTTGTAATAAACCGTCTCTCCACTTAGGTGGGATTTCAGCATGAATAATATCAATAGCCTTATGAAACGTCCATTCTGCAATAACTTGACAACTTAACTTGAATTGTTGCTCTGAATAATCAATAGAGTCATCTTCAAGAGCTTTACCAGCAATTTGAATATATTGCTCAATTGTAGATACAATATAAAGTTTGTTTTCTTCTGCAACATCACTAGGAATATCTTTATACGCTTGAGATTTTAGATTTATAGAAAATGATATATAATCAAAATGACTGTTGTTCATAAGCTCTCCGAAGTAATTGTATCACAAATAAGGAATGATTTGATTTGTTCAATCGTTTCTTCTTCGTGTAAGCATAAACGTAAAAATTCTAAACAATAAGGTTCGAAGTTCAACTCATTGCTTGCCCCATTTTCTCTAATAAAAATCAAGCCCCTAAGGGACATTTTTTGTGGGGGGATGTTAAGTTTTTTTGAAAGAATTAAAAATTTCAATAAAGCATTTAATATTTATCAAGTTGCTGTAGAAAATTATGATATAAATAAAATTCTTTCTTACATGGTTCTTGTACAAGCTTACGAAATTTGCTTTGAATTAGCTTGGAAGTGTTTAAAAGACTATTTGCAAGAGAAAAGGATTGAAGTAAATTACTCAACAGAAGTAATAAAAAAAGCTTTCAACAAAAATGCTCTACAAGATGGACAGATCTAGATGGATATGTTAAAAGCCCGCAATTCAACTTCTCATGAGTATAATATAGAAAAAGTTAGCAAATATCTAGCAGAGATTTCAACTACATATTTTGAAGAAATTAAAAGGTTTAGAAATTGGCTTGGAAAAATAAGTGAACAATAAATTTGGACTTCCAGAAAGAACTATAAGAGAGCTTTTAGAATATTTTGAATCAAAACCTAAAATTGAAAGGGTTGCCTATAGTTCTCGTGCAAAAGACACATATAAAGTTGGTTCCGATATTGATTTTGCTGTCTGGACTAGCTATATAAATATTGCCTAACTTGCAACTGATCTAGATGACTTGTCAACACCATATATGCTTGATGTAACCGACTACAATACTCTTTCTCATGAAAATTTAAAAAAGAATATTGATAATGAAGGAGTAGAATTTTATAAAAAAAATGATATAATGATTTTGGATAGTTATATGGAGAGATAGTATGAAAAAAATTATAAAAGGTTTTACTTTAGCTGAAGTCTTAATTACTTTAAGTATTGTTGGGGTTATAGCTTCTTTAACAATGCCTTCGCTCCTGACTAGTTCTATGAGTCAACAAGCTTCAGCTAGATTGGCGACTACAGTTTCTGTTATAGAAAGAGCAATGACAACAATGATTTCCGTAGAAGAAGTTCGAAATCTATATGGGACACGTGCTTGGGCTGTAGTTCAAGATGCTGATGTAGAACAATTAGATGATAGTAGCAATGATGCAACTATTAGAGCTTTTGTTGGAAATTTAAAACAATATTTAAGTATTACAGATTTTTATAATCAGTCTCAAAGAGACTATTATGGAAGTAGTATAAAAGCAATGGACGGGGCTCTCGACTGGCGTGGTGAGGATAATGAAATCAATGATTCTATACATGCTTTCCCTATTGAATTAACAAATGGGGCAACTATATTTATGAAAATTTTTCCCAATGGAGATGACTCTACTAAAATCACAAATGAACAACGCCAAGCCGTTATAAATGCGGGAGGTTCTTTGTTTTCTGATGCCGCAGATGTCTTTATTGATGTTAATGGTAAAAATGGCCCCAATACCATAGGTAGAGATTTATTTAATTTTTATTTAGGTTCAGATGGCCATTTGTATGCAGCTGGAGGGCGTGATGTTGCTGCCTATGAAAACAGTGGCATTTGGTCTGACTCAGAAAGTATGTGGGCGTGTACAAATAATGTTGTAAAGAATTACGGCTGGGGATGTACCGCTCGAGTTGTATCAAACGGTTATAAAATTGATTATTAATAGTATTTGAACAAAAAAAGAAGTTTATCAAAACTTCTTTTTTTTTGTTAATAAGAATGTCTATCTTGATATAAATCCAAATGACAAAAAAGCTTTTTTATTATATAATCTTAGCGAAAAGAATTTTATTTAATGGAAGCGTCCGGCTTTCGAGTAGCCGGAAGAAAGAAGGAAAAATGGTACCGGAAACAAAAAGTTTTCAACTAGAGATTGGCGGAAAGACCGTTACAATCGAGACTGGTAAGTATGCTCAGTCAACTAATGGTAGTGTTACAGTAAGATGCGGTGACACAATGTTATTCGTACACTGCGTTGTTTCAAAAGAGCCTAGAGTAGGGATTGATTTCTTCCCTCTGCTAATTGATTATGAAGAAAGAATGTCTTCGATCGGTAGAATCCCTGGTGCTTACAACCCTTCTGAAGGTAAAGCTAGCGACAAAGCAATCTTGGTTTCTCGTTTAATCGACAGACCAAT
>JAZRJK010000066.1:0-11018 GCA_045645765.1 Candidatus Gastranaerophilaceae bacterium | reverse complement strand
TCAGAATCTAGAAAACGTAAGATTTTCGGAGATTTAGTAATTTCTGAAACACACGAAAAACTAGTTTCTAAAGAGTTACCTTACAAGAAGTATTCAAGATAGGAGTGTTGAACAATGAGAATTAAACGTGGTAATGTATGTCGCAATAGACACAAAAAAATATTAAAGCTTGCTAAAGGCTTCAAAGGCGCAAGAAGTAGAATCTTTAAAGTAGCTAACATTGCTGTTATGAAAGCTCTTAAATACGCTTACAGAGACAGAAGAGCTACAAAACGCAACATGCGTCGTTTATGGATTGTTAGAATCAATGCAGCAGTAAGAGAACAAGGAATGAGCTATTCAAGATTTGTTAACGCTTGCAAAAAAGCTAACATTTTAGTTAACAGAAAAATGCTTGCAGACTTAGCTGTTAACGATAAAGAAGCTTTTGCTGTAATCGTAGAAACTGCTAAAGCAGCTTTATAATTTATAAATGTCTTAAAAAGATGGCTGGGCTTTATAGAATCCCAGCCTCTTTTTTTAATAAAAATTGATCTTTAAATATTTTTATTATTCAATTAATCTAGTGTTTATTATGTGGAGTTAGTATTATGCAAGTAGATAGGGTTCAAACATTCAATCAACAAAAAAACTTTAAAGCTGGAAAAGTGAGAGTTTTTTCAGATTTTGATAGAACATTTTTACCAACTTCTCATAAGCATTTTATATCTCCTGCTAATTTTATAAATTTAAGTTCTGTATTTTGTACTTTTAGAAATTTTAAGGATTTTTTGAATAAAACACGTAAAGATTTAGAATTTACAATAACGACTGGTAGAACTTATGGTGAATTTTTAACAATGGTTGAGGTTGCAAAAAAACATAGAGATATGTATTTGTTATTAAAAGATATGTCGAAGGCATTAAATGAGAAAGCACTTGATAATGTATATTTTGGGATGCCATTACCTGATACTTTGATTGTAAAAAATGGTAGCGACGAATACATAAAAAGTGGTACTGATGAAGATTTTTATGAAAAAGGGATTTATCCTTTTAAATATGAATTAACAAATAAGAAAAAAGAAGAAGATATAAAAAAAATAACAGGTTGGGATGGAGATAAAGTTAAGAAAATTATTAATGATGCGTTTAAAAATCGAGGATTTAAAATTTTTGAAGGTGATTCAGAACATAGTAAAAATGATTATGATACAAAATCTTTATACACTGATGGGAAATTATATCATGAAGAATCACGTCTGGATGAATGGCAAGTTGGTTTCAGAAAAGATGGAAATTTGAAAATGTATATTATCCATCCAAGAGATTTTGAAAATCCAGATTTACGCAAAAATAAATATCAAGAAATTAAAAACGAAATTGAAACAAAATTAATAGCTGAAAATATAAAATTTAAATTAATTGATGAAAATAAATCAGATGGGAGGATTGCTTATTCTTATGAACCGGACTTAGAAGCTATTGGAGAAGAATATTTAACAAAATTTTATGATACCTCTAAAGCCTTGGTAAAAGCTGAAAGGAATAACGATTTAGTAGTTGTTGCAGGTGATGGAGTTAATGATTTTGAGATGTTAAATCCGGGTTTTTATTTAAGGAAATATTTAACAGAGGATATTTTGAATAGGCATGGAAAAGATAAATTATTGAAAGCATTGAGTAAACCTGAATTATTAATAAAAATCTTAGATAACGATTCAGAATTAACAGAAATTTTTACAAGAATGCCTTTTAGAGGAGTTATTGTACGACAAGAATCTGGCGAAAATGATTTAGCAATATTAGAGCCTTTCACTAAAGGTTTATATAAAAAAATAATTCTTGTAAATCAAGGAGAGTTAGAGAAAGGAATTAAACAGTCAATAAAAGCCTATGCGGAACAAAATCCTAAATACAAAGAATTTTTAAGCTCTGATTTAAAAGAAGTAATTAAAGACATCTCGAATGAAGAACTTCCAATAATTAATGGTAATGATAAGAATGGGAGTGCAGAAAGTGAAGATAAACCAGAAGGTTCTAATGGCGGAAATAATAAAGAATCCAAATCAAATGTTTGGAAATATATTCTAGGAGCTATAGGCCTTTTAGGGATTGGTGGGTACGTTTGGAATAAACAGAAGAAAAAGAATTCTTGTAAAAATGTTTAGAAAAAGATACTAATAATAAAAGCGCCCTATAATAAGGACGCTTTTTTATATGGAGAAAAAAGGAGAATTATTACATATCGTATACAAAGTTTTGTCCGATTTTGCCTTCAGCAGCTTCTTGACTTAAAGCTTGTTTTGCAAAAAACATTTGTTTACCCATAGATTGAATTTCTGATTTGAATATATTTTGGTCATAAACGTGTTCATATTTTTCAAGCCAATCAGTTAATGGAGATACAATATTTTCTACGGCATTAACCGCTGTGTCTCCGATTTGCTGAATAACACGTTTACCAAGGCCAAGTTCATTGATTTTTTCTGACAAAGTTAAGCCCAAGAAATTATTATTAGAAACGGCTTCTTTTGCTTGTTCAACAGCACGAGCTTCCATTGCAGCTTTACCATTTTCAACAGCTGTATACTGTCTCATATTGTAAGTCGCTTGTTCGTTTAAAAATTTATTTAAATTGAAAGCTTCTGCCATTGCCCTTGTCCTTGTCCTTTATTTTTGTATTAATGTTATCGACATTTTTTTCAAAAACTTTAGGCTTTTTATAAAAATATTTACAATTTGTTACATTACTACCTCAAAAAATTTTTGTAATGTATATTTAAATAATGAAGACAAGGGTTATAAGTACATTTCTACCAGACGTTAAAATGAAACTACCTAAAGAATATAAAAGTTCAAAAGGTCGTGGAAGATTCGCTTCAAAATTAATAAATACATTTCAAAAGCATTTGAATAAATTCCCAGAAGGTAAAATACCCATTGATGATTATAGAGATATTGTTTATAAAACTTTATATCCCATCAGGCCTGATTTAAATGTTTTTGTTCCAGAAGATAATAAAATTGCTCATGTTAATCTTAATATCAATGTAAAAATGTTGAATAGAACAAATTATGATCATGAGATTGTTCATAAAGGTTATAATATTTTTTTACCAAATGTAGATAATAATATTACTTGTAATAATCCAACGATAATCCATGAAACAAGACACTTATTTGACTTTATGTGTAATCCTAAATACATTTGTCCTAGAGGGAATCATTTTTTCAAGAAAAATAATAGAGAGGATGTTATTAAATTTGGTGATATTTTAGCAGATATAAAATCGGACAATTATAAAGCACCAAAATTGCTGGGTTTATTTAAACAACATAATTTTGAACAAATTATGAGAGAAAAAATTAAGAATTTTGATAATGAGTTTGTAATAGAATTATTACAACGTTGCAGGTATTCAGTACAAATGGAAATAAATGCTTATAAAGAAATGGAAATATATGCATTAAAAGTAAATCCGCTAAATTGCTTTACAACACTTGTATATCATAAAAAAATTAATGATAAATATGAGTTTTCACATAAAAAAAGTGTTTTAGAGAAGCTTTTAAAAGAGTATTTAAATTCAGAACGTGCTATTCTTCGAGAAACTTTTATTACAAAAGAACAATGATAGATTTTATCAAAGTAAAATGTTATGTAAGATAAATTAACACAAGTTTATTGCGTCAACAATTAGTAATTTTTATTTATTTACAACTTAAAACATTAATCTAAATAATAAGAATCTTTTGTTAAGTTTTTCTGAGAATTTTTTTAGATTTTCCATTGTTTCAGTTGTATCAGAAACTATTTGCTTGAGATTTTCTTTATCACCTTTACCGTTTACTGTTTCTAATGCTTTTGACACTTCGCACATTGTTAAGTTCAAATTATCAACAGAATCAACGAATTTTTTCTTAAGTCCTTCATCGTGTGCCATTTTATTAACAGCTGTAGAAATATCATTTAAATTATGCATAACGCTGTTTAAATCTTCTGCAAAATCTTTTGCATTAACTGCTCCTATAATTGGAGCAAGTTGTTTTGATATGTTAGAAATAGCTTCTGCTGTTTCGTACAGAGTAGGCTTAAAGTTTTCATCAGCAACAATGCCATTTAAATTTGTAGCTAAACGATTAAAGTTATTAGTTGCATCTGTCATCATCCAAACAATTGCGTCTATATCATTTCTAGATGTTTCAATAAGTTTTTCAGCTTTTTCAAGAGTAGTTGTTGCTTGAGCAGTTAAATCTTTAAAGTTTGAAACAGATTTAGTCAAATCAGCAATCATTTTATCGTTTAAGAGTTCGTTAACGACTCTATTTGTTTCTGTTAAAGATTCAGCAGCTTTATATTGTAAGTCTAAGAAATCTGCAATTCTCATTGGTTCTACAACTGTAAAAGGTGAAGTTTGATTAGGGTAAGGCAATGGTGCATTATCCAGTGGAGTTATTCTCAATTTCTTTTCGCCATCTGTTGTTATAATTTGCCCTCTCATAAATTCAGGAATAATTAAACCAGGAAGATTTATAAAATAGTCTATTTTATAAGCATAGTTTGTTTTAATATATTCTCTCACATTTTCTGGAACCATTTTAGAAGTCATAATCTGTGATTTTTTTACTTTACCAACATTGTAATATTTTTCATCAAGTTTAATTTCAACATTTGCATTGTTAGAAATTAACTGTTGATTTGAAACCGGAATATAAACAGAACGTATTCTTGGAGGAGTAATCTCTAAGAATTGTTCTCCGATAAGCCCTGATTGCTGTATTGATAATATTGAAGCTTTTGGAATTGTAATACCAGGTTCTGTTATAACAAACTTCATTTTTACAAAACTGGATTCGTTTTCTACTACAGGTATAATTTCTTCGACTTGCCCAACCCTTAGTCCCATCATTTGAACCCCAGAGCCTGGGCGCATGCCATTAACATCTTTAAATTGAACTTCTATTCTTTCTGCTGAAGAAAAAGAACGACCTTTTACCCACAAAATTGTAAGTAAAAAGATTGATAGTGCAATTATTGTTAATGTTCCGACTTTAAATGATGATGAAATTTTCATTTTATAATAACCTCTTGTATTTAATTCATTTTCATAGGTCCATCTATTGCTGCATTGACGAACTGCTTTGTATATTCAGTACTTTCTTGACAAAGTTCATCTGGTGAACCTTCAAACACTGCTTTTCCATTATATAACATTAAAACAGAATCTGCCGTCCTCCTAATTGTTGACATTTGGTGAGTGACAACAATAGAAGCGGCATTTGTCTCATTTTTTAGTCGTACAATATAATCTTCTATAAGAGTTGACGATATTGGGTCTAGGCCTGCTGTTGGTTCGTCATATAGGATAATTTTAGGCTCTGTTACAATTGCACGAGCAAAACTTACACGTTTCTGCATGCCTCCAGAAAGTTCTGCTGGGAATTTTTCTTCAATACCGGAAAGTCCTACAAGTTCTAATTTTTCTGCAACAATTTTTTCCAATTCTTTGCGAGTATATTTATTCCGTAGTTCTTTTCTTTCCTGTAAAGCAAAAGATATATTGTCAAACACATTTAAGGAATCGAATAAAGCTGAATATTGAAAGACCATTGCAACATCCCCACCAGTGGTATTAATTTCACCTGAATCTTTCTCTATAAGTCCACTTATAAGTTTAAGAACGGTACTTTTACCTGACCCACTAAATCCGACTATTGATAAAATTTTGCCATCATCAACTTTAAAAGAGATGTCGTCTAAAATTTTTCTATTATCAAAAGATTTTGTTAAGTTTTTTACTTCAATACCCATTTTATTACCTTTAATCTTATACTTTTAGTTTTTACTTTCTTGTTCTTAATAAAAGAATGCCGCGGCAAAAATTAAATCTATGATTACGATTGAAACAAAAGACCAGACTACAGCTTTTGTTGTCGCGATCCCAACTCCTTTTGCACCATCTTTAGCAGCCATTCCACAACAACAACTTATTAAAGTTATGGCAAACCCAAAACTTATTGATTTTAAAATACAAACATTTAGATCTTTTATACAAAGCCCAAACCAAACTGAATCAAAATAAGCTTTATACGGTAGCTCAGAAGTTGTGTTTGCAGCAATGGCACCTCCTATGACACCGAGAGTTGATGCTAAGACAACAACGAATGGCATCATTACCGTTCCTGCAATTATTCTTGGAGTAAAAAGATAATGAACAGGATTGACTCTTAAAACTTTAATGGCATCAATTTGTTCTGTAACTTTCATTGTTGCAATCTCAGAAGCAAGAGACGAGCCTATCATAGAAATTATTGCAAAACCTGACATAATAGCACCTTCTTCTCTAACAGTCAGTATTGCCATAAGCATCCCAACAAAGTTGCCACCTCCGTGTTTAACCATTTCTTCTGCTACTTGCATAGATATGATTATCGAAGTCATGCAAACGATTGTTAATGTTATTGGTAATGATGATACCGCAAATCGAGAACATTGTTCTATAATTTCTTTAAAAGAGGTGTTGTATTTTTTAAATCCTCTTAAAAACTCTCTACCATAAATGACGATTTCACCTAAAGTAGAGACAAAATCGTGAACTTGATCTGCTATAAGTTTATAAAACTTGTATGTGTATGTGTTTTTATAAAGTATTTTCATCTCAAATCTCAAGTAAATTATATCAAAAATTATTAACATTTGGAAGATTTTCAAATATTTTCATGCTATTCTTTTATATGGTTAGATATTTTATTGAGAGTTAAGAGGAGTTGAATGGAAAATTCGAATTTAAAATTAAAAGATACCAAAACCAAATATGCTTTTAGCTATGGTTTTCTTTTAAATAGAATGTGGCCTTACATATTAAAAGTTTTGCCAAGAACAATACTATTATTTATACTAGCTGTTCCACTAGGTTTACTTGATGGTGTTGTTGCATTTTCCCTAAGACCCTATATGGATTATGTTGTAAACGGGAATGAATCTCAAGTCTACGAAGTTTGGGGACACAGAATTTATTTACAAGCTTTTTGTATAAAATATATCCCATATGCAATTGTTGTTTTTGCGTTAATTCAAGGTCTATTAAAATATTGCTGTAATTACCTTTCTGAATGGACTGGTAATAGAATGTCTAATATTTTAAAAATTGATTTATTTAAGAAGTTAACAGCCATGGATACAAAATTCTATGACGTTAACTCCTCTGGTCTTGTATTAAGCAGATTTTTATCAGATCCAGATAGTGCTACTAAAAAATTAATTGAAACATTAAAATCTTTTATCTTATCAATATTTGAATTAGTAGCTCTTGTAATTGTTTTGTTAACAAATTCTTGGAAACTAGCGATTATTGGTGTAGGAGTTATGGGAATTGCTATTACTCCTGTTACATTGATTCGCAAAAAAATTAAAAGTGTTTCAAACGCTTCGATGGTTGTTGGTGGTAGCATGACTACCAATGTTAATGAAACTTTTGCTGGTAATAAAATTGTAACAGCGTATAATTTACAAGAAGATCAAAATAAAAAGTTTGCAAAACAAGTACGCTCTCAATTTAATTTAGCAATGTCTCTTACAAAACGCGTTGGATGGATGTCTCCAATAATGTATTTTATTTGTTCAATAGGAATCGCTATTGTAATGAATTATGGTAACAGCCTTATTCTTTCTGGAGAGATGACAGCTGGCAGTTTTGCATCTTTTGTCACAGCGTTGTTACTATTATATAAACCTACTAAATCTTTAGGAAATACTTTAACAAATTTACAATCAACTTTTGTGGCTATGGCACGTGTATTTGAATTATTTGATTTAATGCCAGAAGTTAAAAATTTGCCTAATGCGAAATCATTGGATAAAATTGGTAATATTGATTTTCAGAACGTTTCTTTTGAATATGAAAAAGGGATTACTGTTCTTAAAAACTTTAACCTATCAGTAAAACCAAATGAGACTATTGCTCTCGTTGGAAATTCTGGTGGTGGTAAATCTACAGTTGTTAATTTATTACCACGCTTTTATGACGTTGTTTCTGGTTCAATTCAAATTAATGGAGTTGATATTAGAGAATATAATATTGCTGATTTAAGAAATAATATTTCTTTTGTGTTCCAAGATAATTACTTATTTTCAGGAACAATTAAAGAAAATATTTTAATGGGTAGACCAAATGCTACTGATGAAGAAATTGTACAAGCTTTAAAACTAGCACACTTAGATGAATTTTTATCAACATTACCAGATGGAGTTAATACAGTTGTTGGTGAAAGAGGAGCTTCTTTATCTGGCGGTCAAAGACAACGAGTTGCGATAGCGAGAGCTTTAATTAAAAACGCACCTATTGTAATTTTAGATGAAGCGACTTCAGCTTTAGACAATGAATCAGAAGCGATTGTTCAAAAAGCATTAGATAACTTAATGGCAAATAGAACAGTTTTTGTTATTGCACATAGATTATCTACAATTCATAATGCAAATAGAATAGCTGTTCTTAACGAAGGTGAGCTTGTTGAATTAGGCTCACATGAGGAATTAATAAACAAAGATGGTGGAAGATATAGACACTTGTATGAAATGCAATTTAACAAAGCATAGAGTGTTTTGATAATAAAGGAGATTTAAAATGTACGGTTTAATATTAGCAGGTGGTTCTGGAAGTAGACTTTGGCCTTTATCGAGAGAATTATACCCAAAACAGCTTTTGAATATACAAAATGCTGATAGCTTACTTCAAGCAACTTTTAGCAGATTAAAAGATTGTATGCCTGCTGAGAATATTATTAGCATTACAGGAGTAAAACACGCTCCAAATGTAAAATTTCAGCTATCATCTTTAATAGATTCTCCTACTGTATTATCAGAACCAATTGCTAAAAATACTGCACCTGCAATCATTTTGGCTAGTAAATATATTTCTGAAACAACCAAAGAGGATCCAATAATTTTGGTAGTTCCTTCAGACCACATGATAAAGGATTCTGAATTATTTGCTCAAACAGTAAAAGAAGGTGAAAAACTTGCAGAACAAGGATATATTGTTACTTTCGGTATTAAGCCTACATATCCAGAAACAGGGTATGGATATATAAATGTTACTGAAGTTAGAATAGATACAGGTTATAAGGTTAAACAATTTGTAGAAAAACCGAACTTTGAACTTGCTAAAGAGTATATTGCAGATGGCAACTATTATTGGAATGGTGGCATATTTATGTTCAAAGCTTCTACTATGTTAAAAGAAGCTGAGAAATGCGCACCTGAAATTTATAACTTATTGAAAAACTTTGATTTTACAAAATCAGCAGAAATTCCATTTACAGAATTTGAAAAAATGCCAAATATATCTATAGATTACGCTGTTATGGAAAAATCTGATAAAATTGCGTTAGTTCAATTAAAAAGTGATTGGAACGATTTAGGAAGCTGGAAATCTATTTATGATGTGAGCAAAAAGGATGAAAATGGCAATGTTAAAATCGGCCATGTTATTGATGAAGGTTCAAAAAATTCTTTTGTTTATTCATCTTCAAAACTTGTTGCGACAATTGGTCTTGAAGACGTTGTTGTTGTAGAAACAGAAGACGCAATTCTTGCTTGTAAAGCAGATAAGGCTCAAGATGTTAAAAAGATTTATGATACATTAAAAACTCAGAATGATGAAACGTATAAGGTTCATAAAACTGTTTATCGCCCTTGGGGTTATTACACAGTGCTAGGAGAAGGAAAAGGTTTTTTAACTAAAATGATCCAAGTAAACCCTGGTCAAAAACTTTCTGTTCAATCTCATAATCACAGAAGTGAACACTGGGTTGTTCTTGAAGGAACCGCAAAGGTTGTTTTAGAAGGTAAAGAACATATCTTAAGTCCAGGACATAGCGTTGATATAGCAGTAAAAGAAATTCATTCATTACAAAATCCTTATGACGAAGTTTTAAAGATTGTAGAAGTTCAAAAAGGCGATATTTTGATAGAAGAAGACATTGTTCGCTACGAAGATATGTACGGACGAGCGTAATAAAATAATAAAACTCTTTTATTTTATCTATGTTTCTGATAGAATTTTAGAGCGATATTTGTAGGTTGGAGGTTAAACTTCAACAAATATTAGGGAGATTAAGACATTGAAAACTAGATTAAAAACACACAATTGTGGCGAAATGAATTTAGCTCTTGAAAATCAAGAAGTAGTATTATCAGGCTGGGTTTCAACAGTTAGAGACCTTGGCGGAATTTTATTTATAGAATTACGTGATAGAAGTGGATTTTTCCAAATCGTTGCAAACCCTCAAGTTAACCCAGAGGTTCATAAAGTTTTAGAAAAAGTAAGAAGTGAATATGTTATAACTGCAAAAGGTAAGGTAACTCGTCGTCCTGAAGAAACTTACAACGAAAAATATCCAACAGGACAAGTTGAAATGTATCCTGAATCAGTAGAGATTCTTTCTGAAGCAAAAGTTTTACCTTTTGTCTTGGGTGATGAATCCGTTTCAGAAGATGTTCGTTTAAAATATCGTTATTTAGATATTAGAAACGAAAAAATGCTTCACAATTTAACTACAAGACACAATATTTGCCAAGCAGTAAGAAATTACTTAAATGGTCAAGGGTTCTTGGAAGTTGAAACTCCAATTTTAATCAAAACAACTCCAGAAGGTGCTAGAGACTATTTAGTTCCATCTCGTGTTCAAGAAGGTAAGTTCTTTGCACTTCCTCAATCACCACAAATTTTCAAACAATTATTGATGGTTGGTGGTATTGAAAGATATTATCAAATCGCAAAATGTTTCCGTGACGAAGATTTAAGAGCAGATAGACAACCTGAGTTCACTCAAATCGACATGGAATTATCTTTCGTAGAACAACAAGATGTAATTGATACAGTAGAAGGTCTTTTAGTAGACGCATTCAAGGCTGCTGGTGTTGAAATCAAACCTCCATTTATTCAAATGCCTGGGCAGGAAGCAATGGATAGATATGGTTCTGACAAACCTGATACAAGATTTGGCTTGGAATTATTCGATTTAGGTGACATAAT
>JAZRJK010000065.1:0-54742 GCA_045645765.1 Candidatus Gastranaerophilaceae bacterium | reverse complement strand
TAAAAAAAAGACTTAATATATATAGGTAGTATAGTGTGTAAAGGAAGAATTATGGTTCAAAGTGTTTCCAATCCAAATCAAGGTAATAATTTTGGTACTATTAATAGAATTGGCACAACTAATAATGGTAGAGGTATTTATCAAGTTGCTGACAATCAGGGTAACGTTGTTGGTAAAATGAGTGTAGCTTCACAAGACTGTGATACTTTCGAAAAATCATATCACACAATAATATCTGTAGCGCCAAAACTACAAGAATATGCGCAAAATACTGACCCAGGTAAGTTAGAGAAAAAACAAAAAATGGCAAAATGGATAACTGCAGGAGGTGCTATTTTAGGTGGACTTTGGCCAGCTTTGAAAGCAAGAGGCCTCTTTAAACAAATATCATTAACACTCCTTGGAAGCTTAGCGGGTCTAGCTGGAGGTTTATTTGTTGCTAGTAAAATTGTAACTCCACCTGGAGCAAATGAATTTGCCAAAGCGTCTCAAACAATTTCAAAGCTTGATATTCAGCCAATGCAATAAAACCTAACAATTTACAAGAGCTATTCAATATGTTAAAATATAAGAAAAAGAGAGGTCTTTATCATGAAAAAAGCTGGTTTTACGTTGGCAGAAGTTTTGATAAGTTTAGGTATTGTGGGCACTATTGCGGCAATAACTTTACCAACATTAATGTCTAATACTACAGAAGCTCAGATTGGGCCAAAACTAGCGAAGGCCGTTTCTACTTTTGAACAAGCAAATGAAAGTTTGTTGGATTCATTATCGGCAGACTCTTTATCTGATGCAGGTTTGACAAATGATAGCGGTAATTATGTTCAAAGATTAAGCAGATTTTTAAAAATAACACCTTCGGGGAATTGGGATTTTACAACAAAAGATGGTATGTTATTTGCTATGACAGTTACAGAGCCAAATCCTGATTCAGTGAATCCCGCATATATGCAAAGAATTGGGAATGTAATGATAGATATAAATGGCCTAAACAGACCAAATGTACTTGCTACCGATCGATTCAACTTTTCTTGGTGGAATGATGGTTCATTGAGACCAATGGGCGGGACAAACTGGGAAGGTCTTTCTGTTGACCCTAATAATCCTGGACCTGACAGTAATGGTGGTAATACTCACTGGACAACACAATGCGCAATAGGAGCTATTCCAACAGAAGAAAGTTCAATGTTTTGTGCTGGTCATATATTTGAAAATAACTTAAAAGTTCTTTATAGATAACAGTTTAAGAATATACAAATGGCGGACCATTTTTGATTTCAAAAAGGATATTATCAGCCATAATTTTTAATTCTTCGGGAGATTTTCCGTTTGCTTTTTGTATTAAAAATTCTTGACACAAAGGCTCTATTGCAGAATCTTTTTTAGCTTTAAAATTTCTTAATTCTGTTGCGACAAGACGTTTTTGTAAATCTAGTTCTACATTAGCGGAATATTTTTTCACCTGAACATCTTTAACCGCTTCAGATAGGGTTTTACCTCCATAAGCTAACGCTGAGATACTAGAAATACCCCAAAAAAGATTTTTAAATTGTGGATTTTTAGGATTCATAAGCCAATCATAAAAGAATGATAAATAGTCATTTACGTGAGAAAAATATGTAATCTTATTTCTTCCAGAGCCACCAATTGCGCTATTTACTTTTTCAGTAGCTTGATTCATTGATTTTTTTAGATATTTAATAAATTCATCTTTTTCTGTATCTTGTAAATTCATTTTATTTACAAAATCTTCTATTTCAGTAGGTTTTGCATAAATTGATTCAAGCATACTCTCAATTAAATACTTATACGCATCTTTCCCCTTTAAAACTTGTCCGCTATGGTTTTCTAATTGTTCTATTGATATATTGTTATTAAAATCTTTTATAATATTATTTAGAGCATCACGAGTATTATCAAGACCTTTTTTAATAAATTCTTCACTTTTTCTTAAATTACGCATGGATAAATAACCTAGTCCAACAATTCCAGCTAAAGTCGCAACACCAAATGTTAAAAATAAAATAGTTTTATCTGAAGATTCTTCTTTATTTCTTTCAGCTTTCCCTTTAAAAGCTGGCTCTAAGTTTTCACTAAATTTTTTTGCCTTAGAAGAAAGCATACTTCTTATTATCTGCATTTTTCCAGAAAAAGATTGAGTTTCAACCGCAATTAGTTTTTCTTGCAAATCCTTTTGAATATCAGCTTCTTGCTTTTTTATCCAAACATCACGATAGCCATCAATAAAAGTTTTACCTAAAAAAGCCATTGAACCTAATGTTATAACACCAATTGCAGCTAAAATTGTTCTTCGATTTGGTGACTGAATCATTGAAAAAATACTTTGGTGTATTTCATCATTTATGCAGTGGTTACGTGTTATTCCTGGTAGCAGATATTCTTTAGTAGATTCAAACTTCTTTTTAGAAAAGTTTTTCATTAGTGCAGTAAAACCGCTTAATACCCCCATTATTCCGATAGAAGCTCCGGCAATATAGTATAGATTTTTATCTTTTTTTATTTCATTTTCTGATAATTTTTCAGGTAATTCTACTTCATTTTGAGAAATAACCAAAGTGTCTAGTGTTTCATCTAGTGATAAATTTGGATCTTTTACAAACGCATTGACTAGCTTCCCTTCTTTGATACTATTTGAGTTGCGTTTTTGCGTTTCAGTCATATTGCGCTGTAATCTTTTAGATTCAGCATCATTATTGATTTTTGGAATCGTTGTCATCTTTTTTCTTTCTAATAATTTTACGTAAAATACTTTTTAGATTAAAAATCTTTTTATCGTCATCAATTTTTGTATCATCATCATTAGCATTATGCTTTTTAAATATTTTAAACAAACCTTCTAGCTTAATTTTTATTGTTGAAACAATATCAGAAATCTTTTTATGAATAAAATTTTTCATTTCTCCAAATATAGCGTTTAATTTATCTTGAATCTCGAATTTAAGATTCTGAAAATTCTGAATAATTCTCGGAATATTTTGTACCAAGTTAACAACAGGCAAGATTAGGCTTTGAGTTACAAATGCTATTGGCTTAGAAATTACATTTTTCCCCATTTGCTGTATAAAATTTTGTAAATTAAGAGATGTTTTTGTCATTATTGCTTCAAAATTTTTCAAAGTTTCAGCATGTTTTTCTAATTGAAGCTCATGTCTTTTATCCGCTAATTCACGAGCTCTCATAAGATTACCTAACATCACACATTGATGATAGCTCATTTCACCAGGCTTTTGTGGTCGTTCGCCCACACGTAATCCTCCCCCACCTCCCATTTTTGAGCATATAGGACAAGCACTGGGTGGTAATCCATGAGGACAGAGTCCTGCGTTAGTTTTATTGATATTTTGAACTTGTGTTGCCAATAATAAAAAACCTTCCTTTGCTATGCTTAGCCGCAACAAAAGAAGTCCATTAACAAGCACCTTGACTCGAAGTGATTGTTATAAGAATTGCAATATACAATCCTATAAGGTGTTCCGACTTTAACGGTTGCGGCACAGCTTGGGAATTTCACCCAAATTTCCCTGAATTAAATTTATTCAATAATTATGATAATAAAAAATATTTTGTTTATCAAGCTCAGTGTTTAATCAAAGTCTATTAATTGCTTCCAAAATACCTTCTGAAAAAGTTGGATGTGCAAAACAAACTTTTTTTAATTCACTAATTTTAATATTGTTTTGCATGGCAATTAAAATTTGCTGAATAAGCGCAGAAGCTTCTTTTGATATTATATGAGCTCCGACTATCAGATCATTTTTCGCTAAAATTTTAATAAAACCTTCAGTTGAATTATCGCACCAAGATTTACCAAGCGTAGTTATAGGTAATAAGACTTTTTTATAGTTTTCATCGCAGTCTTGTTCTCTTAGTCCAACCCAAGCAATTTCAGGCTCTCCGTAAACTACAGACGGTATTAAATTTTTATCAATCAAATCTTTTTCTTTGGTTACATAATTTATACTTTGTTGAATTGCATAATGCGCTAATTGTATTTCACCACAAGCATCTCCTAACTTAGTACAGTCTTTAACATCAATTTCTAAAGGAGTTCTTCCTACAGCTGATAAAATAAATTCAGGTTGTAGAATAGCGCCAGATTTTAAAGTAACAGTTTTATCTTTGATATTTTCAATACAATCATTAGTATAAAATTTAATTTTTTTCTGTTTAAAAATTCTTTCGATTCGTTTTGAGACTTCGGTATCAGCTAGTGGTATTAAATTTTCAGCGAGCTCGACAATTGAGACTTCTACACCAAAGTTAGAAAAAATTCTTGCCCATTCTATTCCAATTGCACCTGAACCAATTATTAGAACTGATTTAGGAAGCTTATTTAGTTTTAAAACATCATCGGAGTTTAATATAAATTCTCCATCAAACTCAAGTCCTTTTAACTCTTTAGGTTTAGAGCCTGTTGCAATAATAATTTCATTTATTTTATACTCTTTATCTGCAAAAATTGTATTTGAATCTTTTACTAAAGCTTCGTGATAGATAATTTGAACACCAGAATTTTTTACAGCAAGCTCTAATGATTTTCGAATTTTTTCTACTGTTTTATCTCTTTTTTCCGCGATTTTTGCAAAATCAAAACTTTTTATTTCGATATTTAGACCTAATTCTTCTGCTTGCAAGATTTGTTTGTATATTTCTGATGAATGTAGTAATGATTTTGTAGGAATACAGCCTCTATTAAGACAAGTCCCTCCAAGAAAATGTTTTTCAAATAAAGCTACGCTATGCCCTTTTTGTGCTAATAACATCGCTGTTGTATACCCAGCAGGTCCTCCTCCAATAATACCGTATTCAAAATCTACCATATATCCTCCTTAATATTGCAATTTTAGCTCAAGATTGTTTTTTTATCAAACTAAATTCTCATTCCATAAGATTTGAAATTTGGCGCAGGTACAGATTGTAATTTTATTTCAGGTTTCTTTATTTCTTGATTTTCTGTAGATTTTTTGTAATTAATATAATTTTTTTGCATAGCCGAAGCCATTTCATTTCTTACGATAGGTGTAATAATATTTGAAGAAATAACACCAGCACCGACAGTAGCAACAGTTTCGGCAAAAGCTTTAGTGAGTTTGTAATTTGAATAAAGATTTCCTTTATCTTTTGGTAAAATAGACTCAATATTAAAATCTAATTTTCCAATTTTATCTTTAAATAGATTTTGGTTTTGTTCAATAAATTTTTTAGTACTAGCTGTTTTGAATTTACCTGTTGTAAATAGCTTTGAAACGGTTTTCTTTGCAACTTGAGTAAATAAGAAAAACATGCCTATGTTTACCAAAGCATCAGCAAATTCTTGAGGAATAAGAAAACTCTTCTTTTCTTTTGAGATTTTAGGGTTAATTAAAATTGCGCCAATTTGTGCAACAGAAGAAAGTGTCCAGCCCATAACCCCTGTTACAATAAGCATTTTTGAAGGATCTTTGCTGAAATTTCTTGAAATATAATTTAATATCGGAGTTAGAGGGTTCTTCATTGATTACCTCCATCGATATTCTTTAGCTTTTTTTCCTTGCTTCTTGCATTTAAATGATTTGTTAAAAACATAGTCAACGGTGCATCTATTAAGAAATTAGTGAAACACATAGCAAAAATAGCTAATCCTGTAGAGAGAGCATTTCTGTAATTTTTCAAAAATGCTTGCGTGTTAATTAGGGTGTTAAGTCCTTCTGTTGGTAGTAGTGCTTTCGAAAATCTACTTGTAGCATTTATTTGTGTCATTTTTTCAATAATAGCTTGACTTGATCCTCTCACTAACATCCCAGCAGTTGTTCCTGCTATAATTTTTGCTATAGTTCTGTTTCTTGAAATTTCTCGTGTTTCTTCATCTACCCGACGGTTATAATAGTCAATAGTTGGTTGAGTTAGTATAGCTGTAGCCCCCATTAATAAACGATTTTCCATTGGGCGAGAGACTCTCTCTTTAAACTTATCCCAACGAACACAGTTTTTCTTACTATCCTTAAACGTAGCATCAGGTAGAGCGTCAAAAGCTTTTTGCTTTATGCGCTTTAAATAATTAGACCAATCTTTTAGGCCTTGCATATTCACATTGTTATCACAGGGTTGTATATACATAACACTTCTACCTAAATTTTATAAAACAAAAAATAATGAAAAATTGCTTTTTTCTGAAAAAATATTACAAAATGTTACAATTTTTTTATTTACTAACTCCAGAAATAGATACTTGGTCTATCTTCTTAGCCCTTGCAATAGACCTAAAACATTCTGATATTGAATATTTTTTGTGCTC
Source organism: Candidatus Gastranaerophilaceae bacterium (assembly GCA_045645765.1). Lineage (GTDB taxonomy): Bacteria > Cyanobacteriota > Vampirovibrionia > Gastranaerophilales > Gastranaerophilaceae > CAG-196. Next base: position 48,447 of record JAZRJK010000065.1, on the reverse strand, counting down.
ACGAGCAGCGTTGCGCTTGCCTGCTGCAAAATTTGTTGCTGAATATATTGACTCGAAACATTTGCTATATCAGCATCTCTCAATGTTGAACGAGTTGAGATCATATTTTCTAACTTTATATTCTGCTCATCTAAAACCATTTCTAAACGGTTAATTGTGGAACCTATTTTGAGTAATTCTTCGCCAACAGATTTCAAACAATCATCAATACATGCTAAACTTTCTAATGCAGATTCTTGGCTTGATAAATCTACACTCAAAAAGGTTGGGTTGAATTCTATATTCGTTGAAATAATACTATTTTCATCATATCCGATGCCAACTTTTAAATTAAGTTGGAATCCTTGTGGAGTTACATCTGTTGCATTAGAATATGTTACACCATTACTGTAATTCACGAAAGTATTTCTATCTCCGCCTTCTCCGTCAATGGTATTATTTAAACCACTTGTTAATACAAAAGCATCATTACCATCACCACCCATAGCAGTGTTCATATTGCCTGCTATTTTCACATTATCAATCCCATCTCCACCTTGGATTTGGTTATTGTTTCCGGTTATTGTTACAGTATTATTACCACCTGTTGTTGTTACAGTGTTTGAATCACCTTTGAGGGTTATTGTATCGTTACTATTTGCAGTACTTATTGAGTTTCCATCACCATTTACCCCAACTTTTTGTTGACCAATATTTGAATTATATGTATTATCATTCCCGTTTATATCAACTTCACTTTGGCTAATATACTGATTAACAATATTGCCTGTACCGTCAATATTAACTTTATTAATAGTACCTGTTGCTGCACGATTTAGCGCAAATGTAGTTGCATTAATACCAACAGTTACATTATTATCTGTTCCATATACATTTAGTGTTCCGTTAGCGTTTGCAACAGTAAGAGTGTTGTTACTACCGCTTACCCCAACACTATTAAGCCCATTACCACCAATTAAAGTATTATTGGAACCAGTAATTGTATATCTATTATTTCCGTCACCAGAAACAACCTCATTACTTGCGCCTGATACGTTTATTGTGTTGTTTCCGTCGTTAGTTATGATGTTTGTATTGTTCGAGCCTGTAATATTAAGAATATCGTTTCCGCTTCCTGTATCAATCGCACCGTTAGCGTCACTGTTTACATTAATAATATCGTTATCATTACCGCCATTAACCGCTGTAGCTTTTTTGGTAAGCGTGATTGTATCATTTCCAGCTCCGCCGTTTATTGTATTGTCTTCTGATTGGTTGATAAGCGTATCAGCTCCACCAAGACCGTTTATGGTGTTTCCGCTTCCGTTTTCTACAGTTATTCTATCAGCTTGGTTTCCGCCATTAACGATATTATTATTACCACGGATAGCAAAGTTATAATTTGAATCATCTATACAATCTATTTGAACATTACTTCCTGTAAAAGCTACTAAACCAGTATTTTCATTTATTGTATAAGTAACTTTGTTGTTTGTATCACCTGATAAATTTGTGAATTTATAATTCAAACCATTAATATTTCTTGTTACTTCATTACTATCAACAAACAATATAGTAGGTGTATCAATAACTGTTATTACGTCTGGGGTCAAAATAGTACAATCAGATTCTGGAACGCTGATTATTACGTTACTAACTTCATTTGCTGAGATTGTGTTATCAACAGCATCAATAACAAAATTGGATGTACCTGTTCCGCCATGAAGTTCGTTACCAGTGCCTGTTACTTCAAAATAATCATCCCCAGCTACGCCATTTATGACGTTGTTATTTCCTGTAACATAAAATGTATCATTGTCTTTTGCGCCAGAGATTGTTGCGCCATTGGTGTTGATATAATAGGTGTTGTTTCCTCCGGTGTCGTTTAGAGTTCGCTTAGCGTTGACTTGGTATGTATCATTTCCGTCACCACCATTAACAATTAGAGTAGATCCTGTATTAATTATTAAAGTATCATCTCCAGCACCCCCTTGTAGACCAGATGAGCCATTTGTGATTAATGTATCATTTCCTTCTCCTCCTCGCAATGTTCCGTCGGAAGTATATATCGTCATTGTATCATTTCCACCGTTTCCGTAGTTATCACCTGCATAAGAATAGACATTTATAACATCATCAAGATTACCACCCCAAAAACACAAACCACTACCGTAAAGAGTCACGTTATGACTAGCATCAGTTTGTCCAAAAATGTTCAATTGACTTCCTGCAAAAGTAACCATATTTGTGATAGGGTCTTTAGCATACAAAAGAACCGTGTCACCTTTTCCTTTCTCTGTTATTTGATAGTTAACTCCATCAATATCTAAATCGACAGTAGAACTTTTATTTATGCTAATAATTTGAGCATTATCAATATTCGAATTAAATCCTGAAAGAAGAGTATTAGTAAAAGAAGAGCTTGAGTTTATTGAATTCGTTCCAGCACCTCCATCTATTCCAACACTGGAATAAGAAGAATTACCTACAATCGAATCATCACCTTCTCCTAATGATAATAAAGATTGTTTAATACCGTAATTGTTTGTATTTATAGTATCATTTCCGTCCTCTAAATAAATTCTTTCATTTGTTGCTGTAATACCTATATTTACAGTATCATCTCCTGTGCCACCATAAACGTGTGTATAATTAGCGTTAAGATTAATAATGTCATTGCCACCTTCTGCATAGATAATAGAATTAAGTTTATCAACGCTTATTGTATCAGATAGGTTTCCACCATAAAAGTATACATTAGAAGCTGCAATAGATACATTATGTTGTTTATTAACATCGCCTCTTATTGTGAAACTATTTGAAGTAAATATTATTTGTCCTGTATCAGTTATTGAATATACAAAATCCGTTGCTGAACCATTATTATTTTTAACCTCATAATTTATACCATTGATATTAAGAGTTTTTGTTTCGTTATTAGCAAAAGAAACTGAATAAGCAGAAGCTCCAGGAACGTTTACTTTTTCTGTATTAGTACCATTATCTATAATTGAATTAGTCCCTTCGCCACCATTAATTTTAGCGTTGCTAGATAAATTGGTTATGTTGAATTCATCTTCTCCTACACCACCATTAACAGATACATTATCCCAATCCACTTCAAAATAATCATCACCAGCATCGCCATAAACATAAAAAGTGGTAGATGTGTTGTTGCCTCTTAAATAAATTTTATCATTGCCATTACCGCCATACAAATTACCACCATTTGCACCAACAGTTTCTATTGTATCATCACCATCTTCGCCATAAATAGACAAGCTTCGAACAACTTGAGTCGTAATTATAGTATCATCACCAGCACCACCGTAAATAACATTACCGTCAGAACTTGCATCATTGATTTTGATGGTATCAGCTAAATCTCCACCGTATACAGTGTTTGAGCTCCCTCTAATAATCAGATTATGAGAAACATCTTTTTGAGAGGTTATTGTAAAATTGTTACCCAATAACGTAACCTCACCAGTAGAAGTATCTTTTGTCCAAGAGAGTGAGTTCACAGAAGCTAGGTTGTTTTTAACAGTGTATTCTACGCCATCAATAGTAACAGTCTGAGTTGCACTAGCTCCAATATCAGCTGCACCATCAATTGTTGTTGCAGCAGGAGATGCTGAGCGCATCATTGCACGAGCCATAGGCGCACTTGCATTGGTAGAGGTGGTATTTACCCCTTCACCTTCATTTACCCCAGAAAAAGAAGTAGGCGAAGACGATAGATCATCGCCTACGTTCATCAATGACACCGGATTTAAGGCAAATGTATCATTGGATATGTTTACTCCGGTATCAGACGTCATACTTATTCTTGCGGATTGTGCTAAATTTGCAATTGGATTATTAGATTTACCCCTTGATGGAGTTTCATATAAATTCATTCCATCGTATTCTATATTAGATTTTATTCTATTAATTTCTTCTAAAATACCATCTGCTTCAGCTTGCATCGCTTCTAAGGATTTTTCACCATAAGTACCATTAGAAGCTTGTATTGTTAATTCTCTCAAGCGTTCTAAAAGGCCTTGTATCTCCTCCAAGCCTCCTTCCGCAGTCGAAAGTAAAGAAATACCGTCTTCTGTATTATTTTGGACTTGTAACATTGAGGAGATTCTAGTATTTAAATCATCAATAATAGAATAGTTTGCAGCATTGTCTTTTGCGTGGTTGATTTTTGCGCCCGTTGTCATGCGCTCAATCGCTTGATTGAGCTTGTTTGTGGATGTGTTCATGCTGTTTTGAGCTATTAAAGAAGATATATTAGTATTTATGGAAAGCAAAGCAAGCCCTCCATAGTTAAATTGTCATCCTGAACTTGGTTCAGGATCTTATTAGCAAACAAGTTACACGCCAGTCCGGCAAGATGCTGAAATAAATTCAGCATGACTGGGGAAAATATGTGAGTTTGCTTTTGCGATTCCAAATCGTAATATTTATCCCGTTCGCAATGACGTAAAAATCTCCCATTCTTAGTTTTCCATTGAATTAACCCCTCACCCCGCATTTGTAGCTTGCTTATGCAAGCACAACTGCGTCCTCTCCCTAGGAAATGGGAAAGTTCAGAAAATTGAAACAATGCGCTTACAAAGTTGAAGGCAAGAGCTTTTTTTACATCCGACTCACAAGATTCTTGTACGCTTATAAGCTTAAAGGCAAAGGCTTTTAGCCCCCCCCCCCCCCGAGCTAGAAGTCGCTCGCCAAGCGGGTTTTGAGAGGTCGACCTCGACTCTACGCAAAATAAATCACCACAAGCTTGTTGCGGAGTTTCAGCACATTCCCTATTTTGTTTTATAAATACTCTTCTTTTATTCAACGGGTTCACATTCCTTGCTTTTTTTATTATACCTCTATATTCTCTAAATTCCACATATTTTGTATTTTCTAACGCTTAATGTGATAAATTGTTACAAATATTTACAAAAATAGTCTCAAACTTAGTAATGGTAAGCTTGTTATTAAATTTAATTTATTAAGAATTGCAAATTTGCTAATTTTTAATAAAATCAGATTCTCTTTTAAATAACTTAAGCTTTATATTCTTTAATGTCGTATTCTTCAAGCTTTTCTGTTAAATCTTTAAATTTAATCAAGGTTGGTTTAAAAAATAATCCTAAGCCTAAAATGCAGCTTGAAATAGCAGTAGTAACTATTGATAGTATTTTTGTTAAAGTTTTTTTGTTTTTAGCTAAATAATATCCTAGTACACTACCTAAAAATATTGAAAAAAAAGTTATTCTATGAGCTTTTTTTGAGTTTAATTCAGAGCAAGATTTTTTCAATGATTCTTCTAGTTCATTTTTTGTACTCTCAAAAGAATCATTTTTTTCTGCAGGAATTGTAAATTCTGAAGTTTGCCCTTCTTGTTCAATTTGGTATAGAACTCTATTATCTGTTATTTTACCTATTTTATGAAAAACAACAACGTGGGGCATTATTTTAGTCATACAAGTCTCTCCGCATAATATTTAAAACACTAAAATGATAAAATTTTCGAGTCTTTTTGTACATTGCATCATTGATTAATATTTATCAGAAAGCTTCGCTGCTCTATAAATTTCATATACGCTTAATACTAAAAACACACCAAATAATAGTAAATAAGAGTTACTACTATATACCAGAGTTTTACCTATTCGTGATGGTTCAAAAACATTTAATATATAGCCTGTAGCTGTCCCTAGTAGGCCTACTGCCATAAAATAACTAAAGTTTAAAATACTAACAGCGGTACCTGAAATCATTTTTCGATTTGTAGCATACAAAACTGGTACCAAAAGAGATGATAAGCTTGCATTTGCAGCTAAAACACAAAAAATAAAAGCAATGAATAGTGTTCTTATGTCAAGCCAAATAAATATGCATATAGCTAATAATGAAAAGAATGTTACAAAAGATGCTCCTTTTAAAAAGATTACTCTATGATTATGAAATAATTTACAAACAGAGGCGTTTACAATATTAAAAACGGCCGCTACAATTGCCATTATTGAAAGAACTACAGCAGCTTTAGCGGATGTCATTAAACAAAAATCTTCTAAGAATTTTTTACCAATTACAGTTTGAATTACGTAAGATATTCCAAAATTGCAACAAGCAAAAGTGAAAAGATTTCTATTATGGCTTTTATGTAGCACTAACTGAAAAGGCAAGGCTTTTAATCCAACTTGTTTGTTGACTTCTTGTAATTTAACTTTTGGCATCAATGCTAAATATGCAATTACTGAAATTAAAACAATCCCCGCTATTATTAATAAAATCTCACGCCACGTTAGCACACGCATAGCCATTACAAAAGGTGCATTAGCTGCAATTCCACCTGCGTAGCCAATAAAAAGCATTATTGATAAAGCAATGCCAAAGTCTTTTTCTTCAAATAACTGTCCGAGTTCTTTTATTAGGCTTAAATAAAACATGCTACCACCAAGGCCTAATAAAGCTCTAGAAAAATACATTAGAGGTAAATTTGAGGTTATTGGAAAAATAATACAGCCTATAGTCATTATTAAAGCGCCGACTATCATAACCCTGTATCCGCCAAAACGATCAACAAAAACACCATTTAATAGTTGAGTAAAAGCATATACATACATGTAAATTGCTCCAAAAGCGGTAATTTCAGGTGCTCCAACGCTTAGCTCCTGTTCTAAAATGTCAAATATTGCTCCTGGAATTGCTATACGTTGAAAATTGGCTACAAAGTAAAACAATGTGCCTAATAAAATCAAACCCAAATGCAATAAAAACTTCTTGTCTTTCATAGCTCCTACTCAATATACAGTTAGCTTATCGCTAATTAATGAGCATGTCAACAAAATCTCTTATTTAAAAATTAATCTTTATCATCAATTTGTTATTTTATTTAAACAAAAAAAAAAATCGGAATGATGTATAAAACTTATTCCGATGATTGTTTAAAAATAATACCATTCTGGTACTTTTCTTTTTACTCTACTCTATTGAGTATCCTTCGTGTTTTCTCGTGTTTTTATCTGGTTTTCCTCCTCGTATCTCCCAAATTCGCTAATCCAGTAGCGCTTCAAGAATTCTAGCATTTTTGTCTGCTAATCCAGTTTTTCTAACTTGACTTCTTGTAATGTAGCTTCTTAAAGCTTCACGAATTAACTCAGAACGTGATCTACTTTCTAAATCTGCTACTTCGTCGATTTTGCCTAAAAAACTTTCAGGCATTGAAATTAAAACTCTTGCCATGCGGTACTCCTTTTATACTCTATTAATGCTCTTTGTGTCTCGTACATATATAAAGTATTTTAGAATAAAATAATTGCCTTTTAAAAGATGAAATGTTAAGAAATTGTTACAAAAGGCTTAGATGTCTATTTTATTAGCTTTACAAATATCTTTACGATAGTAGATACCATTAAAATCAAGGTTTTTAACTTCTTCGTAAATTTTATTGGTAGCATTTGTAATTGTTCGAGAAAAAGCTGTAATTACTAGCACTGAACCAATCGGAGCTAAATATTCTAAATATCTATTTTTTGTGACTGTTGGATAAAAATCTATTTTTAAATCTTCATCAATATCGTCAAGACCTTTTATCGAATCAGGTTCATTATTATTTTTAGAAACTAATACCAATGATGTTGATGATATTTCTTTCTGAGGTATAAAATCGACTTCATCGCTGAATGTTCCTAAAATACAGCTTTCAATTAAATTTATAATATTTGTATCTAAAATTTCTAAAATAGCTGAACAGTCAACATCTTGCATAAAAGGATTAAAACCTAAGATTTGAAGATTTCCGTCTTCTAATAAAATCCCTTGCACAGCTAATATCCCTAAATAAGGGGTCTCACTTTGTTCTAAATATTCAAGGACAGGATAGACAACGTTATCCATGAGAAAATATTCGTTTTCAATTGATAATTTATAATTAGGCACACAAGCACCCATGCCATTTGTAAGTTGTCCGCCTTCGCCTTCTAAAGAATGTTTATAGATTATAGAAGAATTTAGTGGTAAGGCTTTGTAGCCATCTGTCATTACATAAAATACAAATGGTGTTCCCCAAATATAATCTTCTATTAGAATTTTTTGATTTTTCTTTGCAAAATAAGAATCTAAAATCCTTTTTGCAGAGACTTGAGAAGATAATATTATTGCGCTTGAAGGTTCATTGGTTTTAATCACAAAAGGATTTTTGAGATTTTTAATATAGTCAAATGCCATATTTTGTTTTTCAAAAATTCCAAACTTAGGAGTTGGAATTCTTAATTTATACAACATTTTTTTCATTATATATTTATCAAATAAAATATTTGTTGCATTTAAAGCTGGAGCAAAAATACTTTGCTGGTTTTTATTAAATAACTCTACAATGTTTGTTTTTAAGGCCTTTATAGAAATTGGAATAGTGAAATCAATACCATTTTCCATAACGAATTCTAATATTTCGGAACTTGCATTTTCTCTAATATCCACGCAAGTTGCAAATTCTTTTATTGTATCACTTCCTGGTGCAACAAAAACTTCATTTTTTTCTGATAATTTTTTAGCCAATGCATAAGCATTAGCAGAATTGCCAATTATTAAAATCTTTTTACTCATGATAATGATTATAACATAAAATACTAATCAAAAACTAGAAATATTATTCTTTTTTTTGTTGTACAATTTATATATATAGGAATTTTGGAGATAAATTATGAAAACTCAATTGGAAAATATTTACACATCAGCTAAAGCTGATATTGAAAAAGCATTAACAATAGCAGATGTTGATGAAATTAGATTAAAATATTTGAGTAGAAAAGGGGAGTTCAATTCAATAAAAAAAGGACTAAAAGATCTATCTGATGAAGAAAAGAGAACAATTGGTGCTTTTGCAAATCAGATTACTGAAGATTTAGAGTCTCTGTTGAAGGAAAAACACGAAGCTTTTTATAAAAAAGAAATGAATGAAAAACTCCAAAAAGACAGGATTGATATTACTTTAACTGGCAAATCTATTCCAATTGGAAAAGTTCATCCTCTAACTCAAACAACTAATGAAATTGTTACAATTTTCCAAAATTTAGGATTTTCTATTGTCGATTCAAATTTGTCTCCAGAAGTAGAAACTGAATACTACAATTTTGATATGCTAAATGTTCCAAAAGATCACCCTGCTCGTGATGTACAAGATACATTTTATGCTAATATTGCTTCAAATGTAGTATTAAGAAGCCAAACATCAGGAGCTCAAATTCATGTTATGGAAAATCAAAAACCTCCTATTAAAGTAATTGCTCCAGGTAGAGTTTATCGTAACGAAAATGTTAATGCTCGTAAAAATAACTTTTTCCACCAAATTGAAGGGTTATATGTAGATAAAGATATAACCTTTGGTGATTTAAAAGGGGTTTTGAATGAATTTATTAGACAATATTTTGGTTCATCTCGCCCAACTCGTTTTAGAAGTAGCTTTTTCCCGTTTACCGAACCATCTGCAGAAGTAGATGTTCAGTGTATTATGTGCCAAGGTAAAGGTTGTAGAACTTGTAGTGGTACAGGCTGGTTAGAAGTTTTAGGATGTGGAATGGTTGATGTCAATGTTTTAAAAGGTGTTGGAATTGATCCTGATGTATATTCAGGTTTCGCTTTTGGCATGGGTGTCGAAAGATTAGCAATGTTGAAATATGCTGTAGACGATATTAGATTATTCTTTAATAATGATAAACGTTTCTTAGATCAATTTTAGTAAACAAAAATAATATCAAAAAAGAGTAGTTTTAATAACTACTCTTTTTTTTATATTCTAGTTTTATTTTTTGCAAGCTTTGCTCTTTTTTTACGTCGCATTAAATCTACGAACGCTTCTAGTCTTGTTATATAACCAGCTTTGCCTGTTTGTTCATCCATAATGAGTGCTAATAAAGGAATATCATGTTCATTTCTCATTGTTGGAAAGATATTTTGTGACATAATCTCTGGCATGCATGTAAACGGGGATATATGAATAATGCCGTCTTTTCCTTTTTTATCAGCAAAAACTACGTCAGAAATACATTCTAAAGCATCACCGCCAATGTCTCTCATTAAATAAGGTTTTGCCATCCTTTCAGCTCTTTGTAGGTGAGTTTCCTTATTTTGGAAAGCTTTTGGTATAATAGCATCTTTTAAAAAGCTCCCAACTGTTAAGCTTCTTCTTGTTTGAACTCCCATACGTCCAAGCTCGCGTTCAATATTTTGATTTGAGAACTCATCATTAACTAAATAAATTTCACCTGTTAAATCAACGTGTAAAACTTCTCTATTCTCATCAATTTCAGTTTTTTCAATTTCTTTTAAAGCCAGTTCATATGCTTTCTTAAGTTCAGTTGTTGATTCAACTTTATCAATAATTTTTAAAGCTTTTTTGTAATTTTTTTCAGCATCGCCGAATTTAATTTCTCTTGCGCGATAATAAGAAAGAGCTTTGTCTAAATCATCAATTACAAAGATTTTACGCATTGTAATATTAATTGCACGCATAATTAAAATTGGGTCGTTTTTACCTGAAATGTCGCGTAAAAAGTTATACAAACCTTTAATGCCATCATACAGAGATAATTCAATATAATTAGCTTTATAACCTAAATCTTTTAAAGTACTATAGATATTACTTCCATATTCTCCTAAACGACAAATCCCGGGTGAAGTAATCATAGCAACATAGTCAGCACCACCTTCAATTGCTTCAATAAAATTACCCAAAATTAGTTTATAAGGTAAACAAATCGCTTCTGGTGAATTTTTTGTGCCAAAAGAAAGCGTTTTTTTACTTGTGTAAGGTGGGATATAAGGTTCTACTCCAATTTTTCTGAGACCTGCAGCCCATGCAATCGATATAGTTCCCATGTGTGGGAATGCTACTTTTATTTTTTTATTTTTAGCCATTTATACTCACCTTCGTTAATTTTACACGAATATTATACTTCAAAAAATTTTTGATGTATAATTCATTTTATGGGGAGAATTGTTCAACTATCAAAAAATGTTATAAATCAAATTGCAGCTGGAGAGGTAATTGAAAGACCTTATTCTGTTGTTAAAGAGCTTGTGGAGAATTCTATCGACGCTGGAGCCACAAAGGTTAGTGTAGAAGTAGCTAATGAGTGCAGAGATTTAAGGGTTGCCGATAATGGCTGTGGTATTCATCCTGAAGATATTTTATTAGCTTTTTCGAAACATGCGACTAGCAAAATTCAATCCGGTGAGGATTTATATGATATTAAAACTATGGGGTTCAGGGGTGAAGCGCTTGCGAGTATTATCTCTATTGCAAAACTTACGTGTATTACAAGAACAAAAGATTTTGACTTTGGTACAAAAGTTGAATGTCAAAACTCAGAAGTAAAACAAACCCAAACTGGATGTGCTGTAGGTACAATTATGGAGATAAAAGATTTATTTTATACTCTACCAGCAAGATTGAAATTTTTAAAAAGCCCTAAAACAGAACTTTCGTATATCTCAGAATTTTTGCAATCAATTTCTATTGTACACTCTGAAATAGCTTTTGAATTAAAGTTTAATGGTAAGGTTGTTTTTAAAACGACAGCTCAAAATGATCAGCTACAAACATTAAAGGAGATTTTTTCAAATGAGGTAACTTCAAATCTTAAGACGGTATTAAGGACAGATAAATTATCAGGATTAAGAATTTCAGGTTACGTTAGTTCCCCAGATTACACTCGTTCAAGTAAAAAAGATTATTACATGTATGTAAATTCACGTCTTGTAAAATGTCCAGCTTTTCAGAAAGCAATTGACACTGTCTATAGAAATCTCATTGGGAATGCAAGATACCCATTTATTGTTTTAAACCTTGAAATTCCTCCTGCAGATGTTGATGTGAATGTTCACCCTACCAAAAAAGAAGTACGTTATAAAAATCCAAATCAAATTTTTAATTTTATATATACTTCTGTTAGCGCGGCTTTGCAATCTATTAGAGAAATTGATACATCACAATTCGAACCCGAGGAGGCTAAAAATGAAGCCATAAAAGATATGCTTTCAGAAAAAGTTGCGTATGTTTTACCAACAGCTTCTTTGTCAGATATTTTTGCAAAAGATATTGAAGAAGAAGCAAAATTAACATTTAATTCGCCGACTCCAAAACAAGATTTATCGCCAGCAAAAGAAATGGTACTGAGAAAAGATTCTGTTCAATCAAAGTTGATAGAAGAACCAGATTTTATTCAAGAAGATGTTATTATCGGTCAGTATAAAAAAACCTATATACTAATAGAGAAAGAAAATGGATTAGAGATTGTAGATCAGCATATTGCTGATGAAAGATATATTTATGAAAAGCTGAAAGCTTCAAAAAATATTGATTGCCAGTTATTATTTGTTTCAGATGTGATTGAGATTTCTGCGACAGATAAGGCTCTTTTAGAGACTTATAAAGATAAATTATCAAAATTTGGTTATGAAATAGATTTTATTTCTGATACAGAAGTTATTTTTAGGAAAGTACCACAATTACTTTCAAAAACATCTCCTAAAGAAATACTTGCTGATATTTTGGAAAACATACAAGGAAATTTGGATAATATAGAAGAACAAATTTTGATTACAACATCATGCAAAGCTGCGGTAAAAGCTAATACGTATTTAAATCAATACCAAATGGAAGAAATTATTAAAAATTGGCGTACTACTAGAAACCCTGAAACTTGTCCACATGGAAGACCTGTTTCAAAGTTTTTTGAACATAAAGATCTCGCAAAATTTTTTCAAAGAAATAAGTAAAGTCTAGATATTAATTTTTATAACAGAAAATGTAAACCAGCTAACTAAAATATGTTAGATTATGCTATAGCTTTTAAATCAACTAAACTTAATACAACTGCTTTCATTGCAGCTTGTACTCTATTAGTAACACCTAGTTTATCGTATATAGCTTCCAAATGTGCTTTTACTGTGTGCACTGATATGTGTAATTTTAATGCTATTTCGTCATTAGTGTATCCCTGTACTAAATAATATAGAACATTTATTTCTCTTTCAGTTAAGCAATGACTCATTAATTCTTCTCCATAGTTCCTATGTATACTTTTGTACTATTCACGAGAGATTATTTAAATCGGTAAAATGGCTATAAAATTATTAAGTTTTGTAACAAAAGGTTTTAATCTTGAAATTGCAACACTTTTAAATACTTTTTATATACAAGATGGTATTTTAGGAAAGTTTAAGTAAGATGACAACATTAGGCGGCACAAATTATCAACAAATTCTTAATGAGGCTTTAGCTAGAATAAAAAGTATAGCTGGATCTGATGGTGTATCAGGAGCTTCTGGTGCTGGAAAAGATGTTAGTAGTATTGATATTGGTAATATTTTAAACGGTACAACATCAAATGTTGCTAATATTGTAGATGGAACTCCAGAACAAAAGGCTTCTGCTATTCAGGGTATTCTTAAAGACTTAGCAGGCTTATTCTCAGATTTAAGTATAGGTGCTGATAAAGAAGCTAAATCAGAAGTCAAAGAAAACGATAAAAAAATTGAAGATAATAAACAGGATGCTCAAGCAACCTCTCAAGAAGTTAGCGCTCAAGTTCAAAGTATCTTAGATCAATGTAATTCTAATGCAACTAATATTGCGGAGGCTCTTGCGCAAGTACAGGCTTTAGGTGGAGATGAGGGACAAATTGCAGAAGCTAGAGCTCAATTAGAAGAACAATTAGCAATTATTGAAGAAAATAAAGCTGTTTTGATTCAAGAAGATGCTAAACCAGAAGAAAAGAAGAAAGCTTTAGTTAATATAATGAACGCTTCAAAAGCAATTTCTGGATTAGTAGAACAGGTTGCGGCTTTGAATGAGCAGATTGAAGCTCAAAATGCTATAGTTGAAGAAAATTCTCAACAGTTGGCTGATTTAACAGTTCAATCTTCAGAAATAATTAGTGACGGTGTTGAAAAGATTCAAAAATCCGTTGTAGATGCTGGTGTTATGACGAGCGAGCAAGCTAAATTGGCAGCTAAAGGCACAACCAATACTACAGTTGGTGCTGCTCAAGAAAAGGCTGGACAAGCTATGGTATCAGGTCCACAAGGTCTTGTAGCTGGTTCAAAGGGGTCTCAATTTATACTTGCTGGTAATGATAAGATTAGTGCGGGTACTACTTTAATGTCAGGCGCAACTCAAGGTCTTTCAATGTTAACTGGTTCAATTGGTGAAATGGGTCAATACTTAAGCAACTTCGGTAATTTTGCTAACGGTTTAGGTTCTTTTGCTGAAGGAGCATCAGAGCTTCTTGGACAATACGATGCAACAGTAAATGCAACTTTAGTGAGCCTAGGTAGTTGGGAAACAGTTGCTGAAGGTAGTAAAGAATTAGAATCTTATACTCAAGTTTATGCACAAGAAGCAATGGGTGAAAATGTTTCAGCAGATGCTTCAGCCCAAGCTGGCGCAATGTTTAATTTTGGTTCTAATAATATAGATGTTCAGGATGTTGAAGATGCTGATGAGAAGAAAATGAAATTCAAAGAGTTTGAATTTGATACAAGCGTTTTCAATTTACAAGAATAATATTAAGATTATATTAAATTTTTTCAGCGGGTGTAAATTTTACACTCGCTGAATTTGTTATAGTAATTGGATTTAAGGCTTGTTAGGGGTGGATTTTGTATGCAAAATCCGCCCCGTCCTTTATGTTGACTCTATTTCCCCCTTGTGATGTAATTATATTAAGACCGTGTACTACAAGATAGGAGACATACAACTATGACAACACAAACTAACAACGAAGTTGAAAAGTTGGAAGGATCTCTTAACGCATCTTCAAAAGTTGAAACTCTTGAAGAATTAGAAATTCTTATTTCTAAAGTTAAGAAAGCTCAAAAGATTTTCTCAACTTATTCACAAGAAAAAGTTGACGCTATTTTTAAAGCGGCAGCTGCTGCAGCTGACAAAGCTCGTATTCCTTTAGCAAGACAAGCTGTTGAAGAAACAGGAATGGGTGTTCTTGAAGATAAAATAATCAAAAACCACTTCGCTTCTGAATATATCTACAACAAGCATAAAAATGCTAAAACTTGCGGAATCATTAAAGAAGATAAAGCAAATGGTATTAGAATCGTTGCAGAACCTCTTGGTGTTATTGCTGGTATTATTCCTACAACTAACCCAACTTCAACTGCAATTTTCAAATCATTAATCGCTTTAAAAACAAGAAACGCAATTATCTTCTCACCACACCCAAGAGCTACTAAATGTACAATTGCGGCTGCGAAATTAGTTCTTGAAGCTGCAGTTAAAGCAGGTGCTCCAGAAGATATTATTGGTTGGATTGACGTTCCTTCAATTGAATTATCAAATGCTTTAATGCATCACGATTCAATTGACTGTATCTTAGCTACAGGTGGTCCAGGTATGGTTAAAGCTGCTTACTCATCTGGGAACCCAGCTTTAGGTGTAGGTCCTGGTAACACTTCAGCTGTAATTGATGAAACTGCTGATATCAAAATGGCTGTTTCTTCAATCCTTATGTCAAAAACTTTCGACAATGGTATGATTTGTGCTTCTGAACAAGCTGTTATCGTTGTTGATAGCGTATATGAACAAGTTAAAAACGAATTCGCTTATAGAGGTGCTTACCTTGTAAACGAAAAAGAACAACAAAAAATGATTGATCTTCCATTTATCGATCCAAAACGTGGTACAGCTCACCCTGACATCGTTGGTCAATCTGCTCATAAAATTGCACAACTTTCTGGATTTGAAGTTCCTGTTGATGCAAAAGTTCTTCTTGCTGAAAGAGCAGAAGTAAACTGGGAAGATCCATTCTCAAGAGAAAAACTTTCTCCAATCTTAACTCTATATAGAGCTTCTGATTTTGAAGATGCTACAGAAAAAGCTTACTTCTTAGTATCTAAAGGTGGTGCAGGTCACACTTCAGTTCTTTATACAGATGAAAGATCAAAAGAAAGAATCGATTTATATTCAGAAAAAATGCCTAGCTGCAGGGTTCTAATCAACTCTCCATCTTCTCAAGGCGGTATCGGCGACTTATACAACTTCAAGTTAGAGCCATCTCTAACTCTTGGTTGCGGTTCTTGGGGCGGAAACGCAGTTTCAGGAAACGTAGGCGTTGAAAACTTACTTAACTACAAAACTGTTGCTGAAAGGAGAGAAAATATGCTATGGTTTAAGGTTCCACCTAAAGTTTACTTCAAGAGAGGCGCATTAGACCTTGCATTAAGAGAACTTCAAGGCAAAAAACGTGCGTTTATCGTAACAGACAGCTTCCTATTCAACTCAGGTGCTGTTGATAAAATTACAAAAGTGTTAGATGAAATAGGTATTGAATATCAAGTATTCTTTGATGTTAAACCAGACCCAACACTTTCTACAATCAGACAAGCTATGGAAGTTCTTCTTCCATTCCAACCAGATACTATCATCTCTCTTGGTGGTGGTTCTCCAATGGACGCAGCTAAGATCATGTGGTTACTATATGAACAGCCAGAAATCAACTTCGAAGATATCGCAATGAGATTTATGGATATCAGAAAGAGAATTTGTTCTATTCCTGAATTAGGTAAAAAAGCTACAATGGTTGCTATCCCTACAACTTCAGGTACTGGTTCAGAAGTAACTCCATTCTCTATCATTACTGATGATGAAACTCACATTAAATATGCGCTTGCTGATTACGCATTAACACCAAATATGGCTATCATCGATCCTAACTTCGTTGATGGTATGCCAAAAGGTCTAACATCTGCTTCTGGTATTGACGCATTAGTTCACTCTATTGAAGCTTATGTATCTTGTATGGCTACTAACTTTACTAACTCTAACGCTTTAGAAGCTATTAAGTTAGTATTCAAATACTTAGAAAGATCTTACCACGAAGGTGCTAATGACCCTGTGGCAAGAGAAAAAATGCACTATGCAGCTACAATTGCTGGTATGGCATTCGCTAACTCTTTCTTAGGTCTATGTCACTCAATGGCTCACAAACTTGGTGCAATGTATCACGTTCCACACGGTGTTGCTAACGCTTTATTAATCAGACAAATTATTAAATTCAACGCGTCTGATGCTCCTAAGAAACAAGCAACATTCCCTCAATACAAATATCCATGTGCAAAAATGAAATATGGTCAAATTGCAGATGAATTAGGCTTGGGTGGAAATAATGATGATGAAAAAGTTGCATTATTGATGGCTGAAGTAGATAGATTAATGAAATCTATCAATCTTCCTAACTCAATCAAAGACTTTGGTGTTGATGAAACAGAATTCATGAGCAACTTAGATGAATTGGTTGAATTAGCATACGATGACCAATGTACTGGTGCTAACCCTGTATATCCATTGTTGTCAGATATTAAACAAATCTACATCGATGCATACTACGGTAATGTATAGTAAATAAATTTAAGAGAGGCGCTGGAGATTTACTTTCAGCGCCTCTTTTTTTGTTATAATATGGTTATATAAGAGAGGTTAGATGTATGAAAGCTTGTGAATATTTTAATAATGGCTATTCTTGTTCTGAAAGTATGGTTAAATGGGGTGTTGACGAAGGTTTGGTATCTGAAGATTTATTGCCTGTTGCAACATCTTTTTCAGGAGGCATGGGGGTAGGGTGTCTTTGTGGAGCTGTTGCAGGTGCGCAAATGATAATTGGCTCTCAATTTGGTAAAGAAAATAAAGCTGGTAATGCGGTAATAGCTCGTTCAAAAGCTAAAGAATTAATACAAAAATTCGTGGAAACTCATAAAGCGACTTGTTGTCGAGTGCTTACCCGTGGTATGGAGATGGGGAGTCCTGAAAGAAAAGCGCATTGTACAAATATGGTTGAATCTTGCCAAAAGCTTGTAGAAGAACTTATTTCAGTAGAGGTTAAATAGTGAAAGGGTTAATGGTTTTTCTAGGTGGTGGACTTGGAGCTTTGACTAGGTATTTTTTATATTTAATCTTACCTAAAGAAACTTTTTTGCCCTATGGAACTCTTGTTGCGAATTTTTTTGGGTGTTTTATTGCAACAGTGGTGTTTACTTTTTTTATTTTAAAAAGTGATGCAGATTCAATCTATAAACTTCTTTTAATAACTGGATTTTGTGGTGGTTTAAGTACTTTAAGCGCATTGTCTATTGAACTTACAGTTTTTATACAAAGTGGTGAACATTTTAGAGCGGTATTTTATATTTTAACAAGTTTGTTAATTTGTATAATCTCTGTTATACTAGGACTAGCGGTGGTGAAAAAATATGTTTAACAGAAATACATTTAAAAAAAGAATACTATTCGTTGGAATTCCAGATATGGCTTATATTGGTCTTGATGGTTTATTGATGGCTGGTGTTAATATAGTTGGAGTTCTTGGACCTAAAAAGAATCATAATATGTATTTTGATTTTAAAAATTTTACTTTAGCACGAGGTTTGAATTATATAGACTATGATGAATTAGATGAACCTCAGCTTATACAAACTATTCAAAATTTAGACATAGATGCGGCGGTGGTTTGTTCTTTTAATTATAAAATACCGAAAGTTCTTTTAAATTCGACGAAAGATGGTTTTATTAATGTCCATCCATCACTACTTCCAAAATATCGTGGTGGTAATCCTTATTCTCGTGTGATAATGAATGGTGAAACTGAAACTGGGGTTACAATTCATTTTATGGATGAAAGTTTTGATACAGGAGATATTATTGCACAAAAGCCTTATCATATTCATTCAAAAGCAACCATGGGTACTATTTTTAATGAATTAAATGTTTTAGGAATAGAGCTTTTGTTACAAGTGTTGCAAGCTTATGAAATTCAAGAACTACCACGTATTCCACAACCAATTGGAGATTTTATTTCTGGAAAAGGGCTTGATGAAAGAGATACTTATATAAATTACAATAAAACTGCGGAAGAAATAGAACGCTTTATAAGGGCTTTAAACCCATTTATTATTGCCAATACAACTTTTAGAGGGAATTTAATGCGTATAATGAAAGCCGAAGTTGCTTCTGATGCGTTCTGTATTCCTCATCCTGCAGGAACTGTAGCCAAAATTGAAGATGATAAATTCTTTATTGCAACTGCAAAAGGTCTAATAGTGCCAACAGTTTTACAATTTGGTAGTTTCTTTATGGGTGATAGTAAAGATTTTATTAGAATTGTTAATCCTAAAATTGGTGAAGAATTTGGTGTAAATAGATAGGGGTAAAATTTAAGTAGGTCGGCTTTGCAGAGCTGATTAAAGAGTAGATAGGGTGTGTTTTAACGTACCAAAATAGCTTGTAAGTTGGGTATACTTGTCCAACATAGTAAATAGAGGAATTATGGATAAATTATATTTTTTAACAGCTGGTGTTCCACTAAGAGCAGGGACAAAAGGTTATGGTCGAGGGTTCGAAATCCATGACGAAATGGGATTAGACGGTCTTGAGTTGGAGTTTGTGCACGGTGTAAGGATCTCAGATAAAAGTCGTGAGGCTGTTGCTGATGCTATTAAATCCGGAAAAATTATTACAGCCCATGCTCCTTTCTATGTAAATTTAAATGCTCGTGAAGAAGAAAAAGTTGAAGCTAGCGCCCAAAGAATTATTGAAACAGCAATGGTGACCAATGAGCTTGGTGGGTATAGTATAACTTTTCATGCTGGATTTTATTTAAACCAAGATCCAGAGCTTGTTTATGAAAAAATTAGAGAACAAATGAAAATTATTACAGATTCATTAAATAAAGTTGACAATAAGATTTGGATACGTCCGGAAACAACAGGTAAAGCAACTCAGTGGGGTGATTTATCTGAAATAATAAAGCTTTCAAAAGAGTTTGATACGGTTTTACCTTGTGTAGATTTTTCTCATATTCACGCTAGATATAACGGTTTTTGGAATACATATGATGAATTTGCAACGATATTTGAGCAAATTGGTAATGAGTTAGGTCCTGCTGCCTTGGACAATTTCCACGCTCACATTGCCGGTATAGAGTATACTGCTAAGGGTGAGAAAAAACATTTGAATCTAGAAGAATCAGATTTTAACTATAAGGATCTATTAAAAGCTTTTAAGGATTTTAATATTAAAGGTGCTGTTATATGTGAAAGCCCAAATATTGAAGACGATGCTAAATTATTAAAAGATTATTATTTAAGTTTGTAATTCTCAATAAAAATGGCGAGATTACATCTCGCCATTTTTATTATTTAAGAGTTTTTCTATTGATACAACGGAGCTAATTTTTTCTCTTGTTGAGGAATTACTCCTTCTGTTATTGATTGATAAACTCTATAATCAATTTCAGGGAAACAATTATCAATAGATTCTATTTCTGCAAGTTTACTTTCATCAATTGCATTAGCTTCGATCATGTCAGCTATCAAGCTAAATCTATCAACGTGTTCATTGAATCTATCTGTAGCATAATCTTTAGCTTGCCATGTTGTAATCAAGAATGGCCAGTCAGAAGATTGAAGTAACAAGTTTTCTCTTGCTAATTGATTTAATGCTCTTAATAATAAACCATCTTCTGGTTTTTCAGCATATGTATCAGTAATAGCACTCATACGTTTTTCACAAGAATGAATAATTGGCCACATCCATTCTGTTAAGTGGTTCATCCATACATAGAAGTGACCACCTTGACCCCAAGAAGATTCTGGGATTTGAATAGCTTCTTTTGGTGGGTACTTAGTCACGTACTCACCAGCAGTAAGTCTTTCAACTTCAGGTAAGAAATCATTGAATTTTTTTACAACTTGTTTGATGAACTCAACACCCTCAAACCACCAGTGACCAAATAATTCAGTATCAAATGAAACCATTACAAGACCTTCTTTATTTTTAGCCATCTTATAATCGTTTAATAAATGATAAATCATTGTTGTATAGTGGTCAGAGTTTTCATTGATTTTATTCATTGCAAGAACTGGATCATACAACATTTTGTCACCCAAATCTGTTGTAGGTGAAGTTATTCTCCAATAGTGCATGCCTGATTTGTCATCTTTTTTGTGGAATTCTCTGAAACATCCATCACCAGGATAACCATCAGCTGCTGACCAAACTTGATAACCGGCTCTGTCGTTACGTCCCATTACTGCTACTTGTGCATCTGGTAGCCAGTAAGCTGAATATGTGTCATACCCAGTTGCAGGTCTTTCTGGAAGTGGAATGTATTCAATGTTTCCATACATACCGATTACACGTCTGTTACCGATAGAATTTCCACCTTCGATTACGTGTGATTCTGTAAAGAAATAATGAATATCGTTGTTTTGAAGCGTTACTTCAATAGCCGGTCTCCAATGTTTTTTACCATCTTTACCAACATATTCATAGCCTTGACGGTATGCACATTCTGGTAACCAAGCTCCCATTGCTTTTTTACCAAATAATCGTTTTGTTGTATCTTGTCCAACTTTGAATTGAGCGTTCAAATTACTATCAGTTGCTAATAGTGGTGAAAATCCGTGTGTAGCACCCGAAGTTGTAATTTCGATACATCCTAAATCTTGGTATTTTTTGAAATATTTAATTAAGTTCATTTCATATTTGTTTACAAAATCATCTCTTAATTTATTCCATAAATCAAAATAATATTTAGCAAGATATTTTAAATGTTGTGAATGAGCGACTTTAGGATCAGGGTATCTTTCTAAGTCTTTTGACACAGATTTGATTCTTGAGTCAATATATTCAACAAAACCATGTTGTAAATGCTCATCTGCTAATTGTTCCGCAAGAATAGGTGTGATACCAACTGTTAATTTAGCTTTTATTCCTTCTTCATATAATTCAGAAATAGCATTTAGTAATGGCACATAAGTTTCAGCCATACATTCATAAAGATTTTCTTCTCCGAATGGCCACATCCCTGCTTTTCTGTAATAAGGCAGGTGGCTGTGTAACATAAATACAAATTGTCCTACTGACATTAAAGCCTCCATTCATTAGTTTTTTTTACGGATATATAATTTTACATCATTATTTATACATAATCATAACAGAAAAATAACTCTTTAGTATTAGTTATTCTGAATAATGTTACAATTGTTTACCATATTTGAGCTTGATGTGTTTAAAACCCTGATTATATAAGAAGAATATAATAAAATTTATTCAGATATTGTAAAAATAAAATTTTCATTATTTGAACAAGTTGCACAAAAATCTGTTTCAGCAATTATATTTTGTGAGTAGTTTTTAAATGAACTTCCGACACGTCCTCTGTAATCATTTGCTAAAAAAGGACAAGCATAAATGCCGTTATTACATAATGTTCTACTATGCATACAATCTGTTTTTGGAGATGCTTTTGTAAAGTTTTTTTCATCAAAACAAGGATGAGATTTTGTTATTTGTAATTCTACATCGTGAATATCTTGTTCTTTAAAAATTTTATTAAAAGTTTCAAAAATTACCTTCTTCTCTATATTGTAATAATTTTGAATAGTTAAGACCGATGTAAAATTGTATCTAGATAAGGTTTTGAGTGCGAAAATTGTTTGTCTGTAGTTTCCTCGATATTTAATTTGATCGTTTTCTGTTTCGTTATAGTGTGTTAATGATAGTTTTATGAATAATTGATGGCAACCCTCTGACTCTACCTTATTTAAAAATCTTATTTTCTTTTCATTTAAAAAACTTCCATTTGTGCAGATGCAGACATTACATCTTTTTAAGCATAACCTTAGTATTGTATTAAAATCTGGATGCATCATTGGTTCTGCTCCTGTAAGATAAATACAATGTAAATTTTCGTACTTGGTGTCTTCAAGAGCTTCCTTTATCTTATCAATAGAAATAAAATCTTTAATTTTTTTTGAACCAAGAGGTAAATCAATAAAACAATTTTTGCATCTTTGGTTACAATTTTTTGATGTTAATTCTATAAAAATGTTGTTTAATTCTTTAAGCTTGTAGCTTGGTGTAGTATAGATACTAGTCATAAATCCTCCTTTTCATGGTTATTATTTTATTCTTTTAAAAAATAAATGAAATTATCTTGTTAGGGCAAAAAAAAATAACCAATTAGGTAAAATTTCTCATAACAAATCTTAATAAAATTCTTGATTTAAAACATTTTTTATGTTATATATACGTTTGTCAGACTACTAAGAAACGCTTTTATTGAGCAAAAATTAACTTAGCAAGTGACGAGTAGTATGGATACTCCCAATAGGGAATTACAAAGGTGTTTGGACTTTGTTTGCCTGATTTGTGGAAGTCCGCAAGAGAAAAGGATGTAAAAATGAATACAGATCCAATAGCAGATATGCTAACAAGAATCAGAAACGCTAATTTAGTTTCTCACCCATCAGTTGAAATGCCATCTTCTAAATTAAAAGTAGCTTTAGCTAGACTTTTAAAAGAAGAAGGTTTCATTTCTAATTACGAAGAAAAAGTTGAAGGCAACTTCAAGACTCTTTCTATTGAGTTAAAATATGATGAACAAAACAAACCTGTTATTACAAATTTAAAAAGAGTTTCTAAACCAGGTTTAAGAAGCTATTGTAAAGCTAAAAACTTACCACAAGTTCTTGGCGGTTTAGGTGTAGCGGTAGTTTCTACAAGCAAAGGTCTTTTAACTGACCGTAAAGCTAGAAAAGAAAACCTTGGTGGTGAAGTTCTAGCTTACATTTATTAATTTAACGGTGCGTTGCAATGCACTCTAAAAGTTAAGTTAAAGAACTTAACACCTTAAAGTCTTAAGGACTTAACGACTCAACAAAACAGGTATAATTGGCAGAAAAACCTGTAAAATAGAAAAGGAGAAAAAATATGTCACGTATTGGTAAAAAACCTATCGCAATTCCTAGCGGAGTTGAAGTTAAGATAGAAAACAATGTTGTAACAGTTAAAGGACCTAAAGGAACTGAATCTGTTGCTTATAGAGAAGAAGTTAAAGTTTCAGTTGTTGAAAACAATATTATCGTTGAACCAAACTCAGACGATAGAAAAACTGGTGCTTTACACGGTTTATTCAGAACTCTTATTGCAAATGCTGTAGAAGGTGTTTCAAAAGGTTTTGAAAAGAAATTAGAAATTGTTGGTGTTGGTTACCGTGCTAATATGGAAGGTTCTAACCTAAACTTAGCTCTTGGTTATTCTCACCCAGTAGTTGTTGTTCCTCCAGCAGGTATTACAATTTCTGTTGAAGCTAATACAAAAATTACTGTTGCTGGTACTAACAAACAGTCTGTTGGCGACGTTGCAGCATTCATCAGAGGCAAACGACCACCTGAAGTTTACAAAGGAAAAGGTGTTAAATACGAAGGTGAATACATCAGACGTAAAGCTGGTAAAGCTGGTAAAAAATAATC
This sequence comes from Candidatus Gastranaerophilaceae bacterium, assembly GCA_045645765.1. Lineage (GTDB taxonomy): Bacteria > Cyanobacteriota > Vampirovibrionia > Gastranaerophilales > Gastranaerophilaceae > CAG-196. The sequence goes on along the minus strand of JAZRJK010000065.1, from coordinate 24,162 downwards.
AGCAAAGCTGATTATTCGTTGAAAAGTTGAATGGTTGAAATGTTGAATAGTTTTTATCGTTTAACTTAATGTTATACAAAAGCCCATATAAACTCGTGATTGACCATCAAAAGAGTTTGGGTAAGTAAAAAGAAAGGTTAAAGCCCAAAACGATTAATTAGTAATATTTAATTTATAAGGGCTTAATGGTGAAAAAAATGATTAAACAAGAAATTAGAAAACCAAAAGTTCAAAAAAGACACAAAACAATCAGAGTTAAGTTGGCTGGTACAACTGAATTCCCTAGATTGGCAGTTTATAGAAGTACAAAACACATTTATGCTCAACTTATTGATGATGAAAAGAACGTAACAGTATGTTCTGCTTCTTCAGTAGATAAAGACCTTAAAGAAAAGTTAGCTCACGGTGGTAACATTGAAGCTGCTAAGGTTGTTGGTGAAGCTATTGCTAAAAAAGCTTTAGCTGCTGGCGTTGAATGCGTTGTATTCGATAGAGGCGGTTTCTTATACCATGGTAGAATCGCAGCTTTAGCTGATGCTGCTAGAGAAGCTGGTTTGATGTTCTAATTTGGAACTTTTATAAAAAAAGACTAGATTTTAATTAATCTAGTCTTTTTTTGCTGTGCACATAATTATTGTTTAGAGAGTTCATTATAGAATTTTTCAAATATGCTAAAAACATTGTCTAGGCAAATAAAACAATAGTCTGTTCTACTTGTTTTATCATTATCTGAGACTTCAATACCAGAGACGGCAGAATGAGCAAATCTTCCTACTGAATCAGCTGATTTATATGCTGTAGATGCATAGTAATATGTTTTTTCTTTTATAGTGTTATTATTATACTGGTATTCAATATTAATAGCAATTTTGCCAGAGTCGTCATTAATTGGTCTTTCATCGATATTATTAATGACAGCTGTATAATAACTTATAGTTGCACTTTTAGCTTCTTCAATAAATTCTGAATCGAAATTAGCATTTTTCAAAGCATTTGCAATTGAATCTATATATCCGGTAATTGTATTTATTGTGTTACTACGCCAAGCATTGTCCATATAGTTATTCCAATTAGCTAAGGTTTTTACGGGCTTGTCTGTTTTTATTTGATCTAGTGTATAACCAACAATAGGATCGGTTACTGAAGAATAAGTTTCATTTTCAAGTTCTTTGTAAGTTCTAATTTGAACTGTTTTAGGTTTGCCAACTTTTACTCCATCAACAAGAGTATAAATTTTAAGAGTATATTCTCCTATATCTGAGGTTGTTATAATATTCAAATTTCCGGCAGTATTTATGTCTGCAGATATACCATCACTTGTCTCTACTTGATAAGAAACTCTTTTTTGATCAGAAATTCCTGCAACATTAGCTTTAATAGTAAAATTGTCAGTACTGTTAATTTCTATTGTTTCAATATCTTTGATGCCACTGTAGTATATGTCAGAAATATAATTAAATGGTTTTATGCTTTCAATTAGTGTTGCCATATCTGTGAAAAGAGCGTCTTTGTTATCATATGAGTTGATAAGGTCTTTATAATTTTCATAAGTTATAGATTTATTGCCGAGTTTATATCCACCTTGTGGGGCTGGGAATAAGAATAATTTTTCTAATTTAGCAATACAATCTTTTTTATATTCTCCAAAATTGTTTGGGTACTCTGGTGTTTGTTGAACTTGTGTTAAATCTGTTTTTATTGCTGTTAGAGCACTACCATCTAAATATTTCAAATAGATAGTATTATAGATGTTTTGTTGTTGATCCATTGTATTAGTAACATCGCAGTAATCTTTCATATCATCATAATATCTGTAGATGGTTTTAATACCTATTTCTTTCAACTCATCAAGAAGTTGAACCCTAACGCTTTCATCAGGTTCGTTAGGAACTAGATATGTTTCAATAACGTATTCTGCAGCATCTTTTGCTGGTTGATACTTCTCAAGAATAGCTTCTACATCATCATTATTTACAAATTCAGAAGGTGCAATTTTTATTTCAGTATCAGTAATCTTAGTTTCTTCGATTTCGCAATCAATTGTCATATCTTTGTCCATATCATTTGTAGAAATTTTTTCCACAACAGATGTTGCATTTTTTTCTAAATCGTTGTAGTAGGTTTCCCAGTATTCTTCTTTTATGTATTGATGTTCGTTTTTTAATTCTGCAGGAATAGTTTCTAAGATAGTTTCTTTGTTTTCTACAATTGTTTCTATAGTGTTAATTCCAAGCACAGCTTTCTGTAAGTCGTTTGTTTCAGTACCTTGGTATTGGACTTTTTCAAGGTTAATAGATTTATTAATATAATCTTCAACAATACTTAAAATCTCGATTTTTAAACTTTCGGCCAAAGAATTTAAATCTTCAAAAGAGCATTCAGGTCTATCTAATTGATGCATATGTTCAAAATCAGAATCTTTATTTCCAATATGCTCAATAAATCCTGTTGTAGTTATATCAATTAAATTGTCAAGATAAGAATCTTTCCTTATATTATAAGAATTTTTATATGGATCTAATACTCCATTCGGGTTGTATTCTAACGATTCTGATTTTACGTAAGGTGCTAATGTTGGTATAAGATTTTGGCTAAAAGTATTTTTTAATAAATCAACAAAAGCTGTCTCATCATATTTGTTTCCTGTTTCTGAAACGTATTTATCCATAACGCTTTCAAGGATATATTTCATATCAGATTTCCAGCTTTGGATATTATAATCTTTGGAAAGAGCTTTTTTAGGGTTGAAATCATTAAATAATGTTTTACTGGTTTCATTATAAACAACATAAACTTCTAGTTTTGTTTCCATATTTTTAATTTCTTGATTATCAAGAGCATTTAAATTAAACAACTTAGAACCTTTGATTTTACCTTTTGATTTATTTGTGTCCATAATATTGCGCCAGAAGTCGCTAATTAAATCGTTATCTGGAGTTTTTTCCCCATTCCATTTTAAGTTGTTCCAATCTTGCTCTGTAGTTTCCCAGTTATTTTTTACAAAATCGTAGAACTCGCAACGCATGATTTCACCATCACCGTCTTGGTCAGCAGCTTTTACCCATCCGTTAACATTGTCGCTACTTCCAAATGATGCTAAAAACTTAAAAAATTGAGTGTTAATTTCAGACATCTAAATACTCCTTTGCCCTTTTCTTGTTATTATATTTATCGTCATTTTTTTGTAAAACTTTAGCTGTTTTATAGAAATTGTTACAAAAGTTTACAATTGTGGGCAAGGTGAGTTCAAGAAGCAATATTTATATGAATTTTACTTTTTTAATTCCTGCGCATTAAATCAGAAAGTTTAACATTTTTATTTTTTATTGAAGGATCTTCTTTCTTTTTAGCCTCAGGCTCGGCTTTAAATTGGCTTAATCCTATCTTTTGCGGTTCTTTTTCAAAGATGAAGATTTTATTAATTATATTTAAAATAGTATCCATATTTTCTCCTTATAATTATTATACATTAAAACGAAATTCTTAAAGTTATTCATTCATCCTTATGTTAAAATGTTTTTATAAGATAATACGGAGATGAATTTGAATACTGGTTTTTATAAAGATTTGGATACTAATTTTGAACAAGCTTATAATATGGCTGAAGAAGAATTTGCTCATGAAAAATTAATAGAGATGCTTAAAAATGGTAATATTCCTCAAAAACAAATTGCAGCTCTAAAAATTGAAAGTTTAAAGAATTTAAACGATGCCGAAACTTTAATATTTAACCTTACGGGCTGTGATGGTAAGATTAGAGAAGCTGTTGCTCTAAAAATAAAAAATCTATTATATTTAGACTCAAATAACTCAAAATATTTTACTCAGGCTGAAATCTTTGCAGATGCCTCAATTGACATAAATGGAAATATTTGTCGTTTGGTTATAGACTCTGTTTCAATCCTAAAACAAAATCCTGATTTTTCACAAATATATGTTAATAAAATCATTAAATTTATTGATGAAGCTTATAAAGAACTTGATAGCTTTATTTTTAGAGATAAAAAATATGTTATAAATAAGCAATTATTTAAGCTTTATTGGTGTTTAGAAGCATTAAAACTTTACGCTACGGATTTACCTCTCGATATATTATTACCAATTTTAGAGCGAGCTTCTAGTGAAAGGGAATACACAATTAGAGAAAAAGCTGCACAAATAGTTAAGCTCATAAATGATACAAAATTAAATGATTTAAAAACTAAATTGCAAAATGATGAAAACTATTACGTCCGAAACGCAATTTAGCTTAATCTTAAATCATTAAGATTTCTCCGATAAGATCTATATTGCTACCTTTTTGCAAGATTTTTGCGAATTCTCTTGGATCTATTTGACAAGCTACAATCGACATTAATTCTTTAGGTAGCTCTGATACCATCTTTATTAAAGATTCTTTTTCTAACATAATCATAGGCTTAACCATGTCAGATTTCATAAGTTTTGACATCATTTCAATATAAGACTCTTTGGGAAATAATGTTAAGTATTTTGGTTCCGTTTTTGTTAATTGAAAAGTTAATTGACGTTGAATATCAGGATCTACTTGTGACATAAATTCTTTGAACTGATCATCAGTAAAGCCTTCTAAGCTCTTAATAAAATTATTGCTACCAGTCTTTTCCATAGGCATGCCTGTTACACCCTCAATAAATTTTTGTAATTCTTCAGGCGGCATCGCTTTTATTTGTTCCATTATTCTTTCACGTTCCAAATTATCATTTTTCATAAATTTAGCTAAATCTTCCTCTGGAAGCATTAAAATAATTTGTTCTAATGGAAAAGCTTCTGTAACAACTCCCACAAGCTCCATAATGTCAACATACTGAAGCATTTCTAAAAGTCGCTCTTGGGTAAAAAAGTACAAACCCATTAATAAATCTTCTTGTCTAAGCTTTGGTAAGACTTCTGCTCTTGCTTTTGGATCCATTTCCTTAAGTAAACGAAATCTATTTTCTGCATCTGTTAACTCAAAAAGATCTATTAATTTTTCAGGAGAATGTCCATATTCTCTAGCGCGTTTGATTACTGTATAATTCCCGCGTTCAGCTTCTGCTTCAATGATTTCATCTACTGTAGAAAGACCATATTCATTAATCATCCTACTAGAAGTGATATTCATTCTTTCTGCAAAAAGCTTCATATTTGCGTTTATTACTAAAGACATTATCTCTCCTTAAGTGATTCTTATATATATAAAGTATATAAGAGTTTTAAAATTGCCTTTTTTGTTAAGATTTGTAAATAATTATTTTAATATGTTATAATATTTATTATGAGAAATAAAATTTGTATTATTATTCTAACATTATTTTTAGTGTTTATAAATACTTTTGCAGAGGCAGCTCCAAATTATACAAAAAAAGAAATCAAGGCTGTTGCTGCTGATGGATTTAATATAGAAGCTAATTTAACCTACCCAAATATAAAAACTCAAAAAGAATTTCCTACTGTTATATTGTTACATTCATTAGGCTATAACTCTCAATGGTGGGAGGATCTACCAGATAGACTGTTAGAAAAAGGGTATGCTGTTTTAACAATAGATTTAAGAGGACATGGTGCAAGTGTTTATAATTCTAAGCTGACAAAGAATTCATGGAAAAATATGAAAAATTCAGCTTTTGCAAAATATCCAGATGATATTATTGCTGTTGTAAATAAAATAAAAGAAGAAAATACAAAAAGAGTTTTCTTTAAAAATTGGGCCATTGTAGGTGCAGACATTGGAGCTAGCGCAGGAGTTTTAGCAGCTGATAAAATGCCTATTCATCCTAAGACAATAATAATGATTTCCCCAGTAATAGAAACTAAAGGGCTATATATTCCTGTAAGCATGGCTCATCTTGATGGTGTTGATTTCTTATCAATTTCTGGAACTGATGATATTATGTCAAAAGAAGCAGAAAAATATTTAATAAAATTTGCACAAAATGAATTCCTAACATTCACATCAGAATCAAAAACAACAGGCATGATGATGTTAAAGAATGACCCTGATTTAAGTAAACTTATTTCTGAATGGATTAGCGAATACTTAAACTAAGATTCTGCCTTCTTGCGTTCTTCTATCAGTGCATCAAAGAAATCTTGAACTGCAGCATTATTACATTCAACTTTTTCTAATGCTACTAAACTTCTTATACATTTACCAGCTTCTATTTTATTTTCGTTAATCGTAATTCTATTACAATTTATTGCTTTTTGGTTTTCATTCAAAGACTCAAACTGAGATAGCGCCCAATCTTTTATATCTGCATCTAAATTATTTTGATTTAATAAGTTAATAGCCAAATCATTCTTGTCAATCTTTGTTTCTAATGCATATCTTTCAACTGTATCCACGCTTAGTGTTGCTAATTTTTTAATATCAGTTTCCTTTGGTAATACATTTGAGTTTAAAGCTTTTATAACAAAGCTTTCTCTTTCAGTTGGTTTAGAAACTTTTTTAGAGTTAATGTTTGGAGCAAAAGCTACTGAGGTGTTTGTTTTATTAGAATTACTCCTCGAAAAAGAACTTTTGTCCTTGGATTCTGTAGTTTCTGATTCTTTTTTAACAATTTCTGGTAGTTTTTCTGCAAGAGTTTTATCTTGTTTTTTTGTAGTTGGAGATTCTTTGCACTTTTGTTTTGTCACAACTTCTTGTTTTGTTTGAGTATCAGCTCTTTTTGTTATATGTTTAGCTCTTACTGACATTTGTTCTTTATTGGAATAACAAGATGTTTTTATTATTCCTGAGAACTTACCTTTTGAAGCTTTATCCATCGTTTGCGTAAAATCTTCTTTAGACACCGGTATTATTTCAGGATGTTCTTCTACTAACTGATTAGCAATTGTGAAAACTTCTTCTTGAATCCCAAGTTCTTCTGTATCATTTGAAATTTTAGAACAAATAGAAGTCCTACTATATTCATTTAAATTATAGTTTGCAAATGTACCAGTAAGAGCACCAGCATATTTAGCCTCATAGCAATCTGCTAGTAATAATTTGTTTTCTTCTTCAGATGTAAGAGCATCACCGTTAGCTTTTTTAACTCTTAAGTTCTGAATAAGTTCCCCGTTTTCGTCTAAGAAAGCTTTAACTTTTTCTTTATGATTTACTAATGCATTATTAACATCTTCTTCTAACATATTTTTAAACGCTATATGTGAGATATTAGCAGCATCTAATTTTCCAACAGTATTATTAAATCCGTCTATATTGGTAACAATTGATTCAAAATCTTGTTCTAAAGTCTTTCCAAATAAAGCTAATGCATTTTTATCATGCATAAAGCATTTTTCTACAACTTTTATCATTGTTAATCTATCATTAGCAGCTAAATTTTCAATAGCTTTAAGCATTTTAACTTTTTTCTTAGGATCTTTCATTGTATTAAAATCATAATAGAAATCCTTTAATAATTTTTGATAGATTTCATATTTTTCTTCTTCAGAAACATTTTGTATATCTTTTAAGTATTTATCTCTATAATAATTTGTAACTTCATCTGAATTACTTAGCTTAGCAACAGTTTTGACTCCAAAGAAATCTTTAATACCTTTTGTAATATTATGGATAAATTGACCAAATTTACTACCACCTGTTTTTTCATAACCAGATTTTATATTAATTTTTTCAACTAATTTTGATAAATCTTTAATGTCTTTTTCTCCAAAGCCAAGGCCGTCTCCCCAACCTAACGAATTATCAAGAAGATTTATAACTTCTTCAATTTCTGCTGGACTAAACTTTATAAGTTCTTGGGGAGACATTGCTCCCGCAATTTTTTCTAATAAGCCAAAACTTTTAGCGAGATTTATATCAATATCATTGTCCTTACATATTTCTGCAATTCTTTGGTATATAGCGTCGTATTTTATTTTTTCAGCTTGACTCAAGTTGTTAGAATTACTACCTTTAAAACTATCCGTATTAGTTGTTGACGGATTTCCAACAATTGAAATATTCACTACTTTTGAGCTACCTCCTTTTGTTTCAGAAGGTCGCACATATAGATTTTTTCCTGATAAATGTACGTAGTTTAACTCTGTTCCCATAATATTCCTCATGAATATAAAGTTTTCTTATGAGGAATAATTGCGTTTTGTGTTAAGTTTTATTAAGCTCTCTACAAATTAGCTCCGTCATTTTTAATTTTTTCTAATGCTTTTTTGGCACCTTCATATTGTTGACAAAGTTTGAAAACAAAATCTATAGCCTGCTTATCCTGTTTTATGGCATCTTTTAATTTATAAATTTCATCTAATTGCAATTTTGAAAAATCATCTTCTGTTGGATTAAATAAATATTTATTTAATAGCTTTTGAGATTCAGAATCTAAGCCTAAAATATTGTGTTTAAAAGCATACCAATTATAGAAATGATACATAAAATAATATTTATTAATATCTCCTTTAGATAAAATAAAACACTCCTCAGTTTTAAACACTATTTTTTTTGTTGTTAATATTGATAAATACAAAGCTTTACAACCTTTTTGAGGATAAATAAAGCCTTCATTTTCGCCAACGGCGTGCAAGCTTTTTGCATTATCTATATAAAAAACTTTTGTACCGTGATTTTCTATATATTTAAATACTTCTAAGGGCTCATAGTTAGCTGATTTTAGAATTAGGAATAATTCTTCTTCCATTCTTTGTTTATCACCTTCAGCAATAGAATCAAGAGTTAAAAAACAGCCAGCTTGAAAATATTTTCTATGCTTAGGATTCCTTTTTGCTCCAAGAGTCTTTTGCAATCTTTGCGTAAGAAATTTTTCTTGTATAGATAATATAAATAAAACTACATTCTTAAATAAGCTCATAGTTTTATTATCTCATTAATCTGATTAAAAGTACAGCAAAACTTACAAGCTACACTAATCCATGTTTAGATCTTTTTTGAGCTTCGCTTTTTGCTTCTTCAATTTGTTGATTTGCATAATAACTAGTAAAGTTTGTATTTAGATTTAGCACAACTTTATCAGAAGTCTGGTCTAATAAATTATTAAAACCAGCTGCTGAGTTAACTTGTCTTAGAACGCTTTCTTGTCTTGAAGGATTTAGCATACCATAAAGCTTTTCTGCCAAAATTATAACACCTTGGTTTGAGATATTACCTAAATTATTATAGACTTCTAAAACAACTTTAAATGGGCCGTTAGATTCTACATAACTATTAAAACCTTTAATGCCATTTTCTTTAATTGAAGTTAAAATGTCATTATTTGTATGGGCAGGTTTTTCATTCTCGTTTTTGCTAACAACGATAGTTGGAGTTACATTTGTAGTCTGTGTATTATATAAAGTCTGAACACTATTTTTTGAAGGGTTTAAAGAAACAGGATTTTCTTTTTCTCCAAAACCAAGTTTACCTTGAACATTCTCTGGCTCTGAATTTGTATTGTTTGAATTTGATATTGGAGCTTTAGGTTTAGCTAATTCTGTTTCTGTACCATTTGCAATATCATTAGCTACAGTTGTGTAATTACCAGACGTAACTTCATCCATTAAGTTAATAAAATCTTCTTTAGACATTGCTAAAGCTTCTGGATGAGCTTCTACGTATTCATTGACATTTTGCATCACTTCACGATAGAAGTTGTTATTACAGGTTTCGCTAATATTATATGCGTCAGAGTTAATTGTTGTTAAAAGTTCTTTTCTTGATTCTATTACAGAAGAATTTACACTAGAACCTATACCAGTAATAGCACCACTGTATCGTGCAGTGTGTAAATTATTTTTCTCTCTAAGTAGAGCAATTTCTTCTTTGCTTAATATATCTTCAGGTTTTAAATTAGGATTATTTTTTAAACTTTCTAATTTACGATTGATTTCAATCAATGCATCTTTATTCTTATCAAAAAATTCAATCGCTTCTTCTCTTAAAGCTGGTAATTCTTCTTTAATGTCTTTTGCGCTCATGTAACTATAACGTAAATTTGAGAGTTCTTTAGCTTCATCTTCTGATAAATAAACTCCTTGTTCGTATTCAGACTCTGTTGTTATAGCCTCTCTTAAATCAATATATTTAGCAAAGTTAGCTTGAGCTTCTTCTGTGTTCATAGAAATTAAACCAGCTTTAGCTGCAGGTATTATGTTGCTTCTATAAAGCTTGTCTATAGCTGCACCTAAAAGTTCTTTATCTGGACCATCAGGTGTATTAACTAATAATCTACCAAAGGTTTGTAATTGTCCTTTATAAATTTTTTCTCTTTCTTTTTGTGGTGTATTTGCTTTAATTCTATTCAATAGTGTTTTTTCAAAAAACTTTTCTATCGCAGCTTCCATCTTTGATGTATAGTTAGGATCGTTAACATCAAGCTCATCTGATAAACAACCTGTCGCAATTAATCGGTCTTGAATTGTTGATTTTTTTACATTCTTGTTATATTTATCAAAACCTTCAATTGTCCAACCAGTATGAATCACAATATTATAATCATTTGCTAATTTAGCCAATTTTTCGAGATTAATTTCAGCTCCTTTTTTACCTTGTTTTTTTAAAGCAGCTTCTAAACATCCTAAATGTTTTTTTAGTTCAACATTTTCTACGTTTAATAAAACTTCTTGTTTACAACCAGCTATTCTTTCTAACAAAGCTAAAGTTTCAACTTCTGAAAGGGATATTCCATATTGTTTTAACAATGAAGAAACCGAATTAAACAATTCTTTTGTAGTACGCTTGGTCTGAGTTTTTGGCTCTAAAGGATTATCTAAATTTATACTAAGTTGACTATTATCTGAGCTCTCAATCTGTGTTACAGGTACATTAATAAACACATTAGGTTGCGCATTACCTGCAGTTCCTGTTACAGTAATGCCAGAGCTAGAAATATTCTGTTTTACGCTTAAATCTAATGTCATCTATCTTATACCTCAATTATATAAAGTGTATATAAAAAGGTTGATTTCAGAGTTTGCAAAATATGTTACAAAACTTCATCAATTTTTGTAACGATTTTTATAAAAACATTAAAGTTTTTCAAAAATGTGCCGTTATATAAATTATAAGGTTAATAAGGAGTACGAATTATGTATACTATGTGGCCTGGTTGTTACAGCTTTAGAGACGAAATAAAAATGTTTTTAACTTGGTTTAAAGACCAAAGTGAAGCTTTAATTTTAAAAATTTATGAAATAGATCGTTTAATGAACGGATAAGTTCATAAACAAAAACAATATTAACTCTCGAAAATACGTACACAAAGCACTCTAATCAAGTGCTTTTTTTTTATTCAAATTTTTGCTAGAATAGTATTAGGATTTTGGGACGAATTACTTTGTTGAAGAGATTATTTTTTTTAATAACAATATTTATAATTTTTATAAAAGCTTTAATATCACCTGTTTTTGCAGATTTAGAGCCTATCAAAGTTATGTCTTTACATTATGATGACACATCATCACTTGTGTATATAACAACAAAAGATAATTATACAAACCAAAGATATCAAGATGCTTTGAAATTTATACGTTTATCTAATCCAAATAGAATTTATTTTGATATAAATGACGCTGTACTTATTGGAGAAAAACAACAACTCATTTTTGAAAAAAGTGATATTAAAGAAATTCGTTTGGCACAATTTGAAACCAATCCTAATAAAATTGTAAGAGCAGTTATCACTTTTGAAGAAGATTTTGACACCTCGAAAGTTAAATTAATAAATATAAATGGGAATATTATTGTAAAATGCAATAATTTAGCTCTCAAAAATGATTATTTTAATATCATATATTCAGACGCTCAACAAAATCAGCCTTATGCAAATATTGCGGTAAATTCCCAATTCGTTCAAAAGGTATCCCTTCCAGCCCAAGGAATAATAAAAGCTCCGGAAAATGTTATGGATGATATTGAAAGAGCTTTTGGCAATTCAACTTTAGCAAATTCTGATGGGAAAACATATGATTCTATGGTATCTGTAGATTTATCATCCAACTTAAAGTTAAGGACAAAGTATTTTATCAACCAATATTTAGCAAAAGGAAATGGACTGTTAGTTAGTGGATTAGGCCAATTATCTACAGCTAAAATGTTTTATCTAACAGACCCAAATAGAGTTGTTATAGATTTACCAAATACATTTTTAGATAGAAAAATTCGTAACTTAGAAATTCCACTTTGCGCTGATGGCAGCTGCAAAGATACGGCAAAAATTGGGCAGTTTGAGCGCGATATTGCAAGAATTGTTATAAATTCAGATAATGCAAAAGAATATTTACCAATTTATTCACAAGATTCTCAATCAATATTTTTAATAAATTCTGATAAATTAGAACATACATCTTTGGTTAATAATGTTTCAAATATAAATAGAGCTTTTGTACGAAGAATAGATTCAAAAACAAGTGAATTGATCTTATCTTTTACGTCACCTATTGTACATTCAATATTGCGAACTGATAATTCTCTAAACTTATTTTTATTTAATGTTCAAAGTTACAACGAACAAGATTTAATAAAAACACTCAATGGAACATACTACAATCGATTTACATTATCATTGTTACCTAAAATTGGTGTTAAGGCTGGATTGCCTATAAATAAAACTGATACTGTCAAAATAGAACAAAGCGTTGATTCTAGAGCTTTAAAAATAACAATTACTAGAGGACAATTAGATAATACAGTAATAGATAAACCTTCGCGTAAAAACCAAACTATTAAAGGTAAAATTATTCTCGATGCAGGTCACGGAGGTTCTGATTACGGAGCAATAAGAGAAGGTATTAATGAAAAAGATATAGCTTTAGATATTGTACAAAGAGTAGATGCTATTCTGCGTTCCAAAGGTTATAAAGTTGCTTTAGTTAGAAGTGATGATACTTTTGTTTCTTTGGAAGATAGGGTAACCTTTGCTGATGCTCAAGAACCAGAGATTTTTGTAAGTGTTCACGTTAATTCTGCTGTATCAAACGATCCTTGTGGAATAGAAACACATTGGTACCATGATTATAGTAAAAATTTGGCGGAGATTATCCATAAACATATGATAAAACAAATACCATCATCTAAAGACAGAGGTTTGTTTAAATCTAAATTTTATGTTATAAATCATACGACAGTGCCTGCTGTTTTATGCGAAATTGGATTTTTATCTAATCCAGAAGAACGTAATGAATTAATAACAGACAGCAGAAAACAAAGAACTGCAAAAGCGATTGCTGAAGGTATAATAGAATATTTAAAAGGTAGGAAATAATGGACAAAAATTCTCCAATAGGTTTTTTTGATTCTGGAGTAGGTGGACTCTCTGTTTATGCTCGTTTTAGAGAAATTCTACCAAATGAAAATACTATCTATTACGGTGATTTGAAAAATTTACCTTATGGCAATAAGTCTAAAGAAGAATTAATAGGTTTTGCAAGGAATATTCTAGATTTTTTAAAATCAAAAAAGGTAAAAGCAGTAGTAATTGCTTGTAATACTTCATCAGCTTTAGCTTATGAAACTATTAAAGATGAATATAAATTTAAAATTTATCCAATCATTCAATCTTGTGCAAAAATTATAGCTTCGATGGGGTATAATAAAATAGGAGTTTTTGCAACTCAAGGAACAGTAAATTCAGGAGCTTATCACTCCGAAATGATTAAATATAATTCTAATATTTTAGTAAAGGAGATTGCTTGTCCTAATTGGGTTCCAATAGTAGAGGGTGTATATGAAAATAGTCAAGAAGACATTGTGAATCAAATGCAAAAGATGTTAGAATTTGCCCCAGATAAAATAATTTTAGGTTGCACGCATTATCCATATCTAATGAATGATTTAATAAAATTTGCTCCACAAGATATATTTATTGATCCTGCAAAAATCTTTGTTGATTTTATCAAATCTGACCTAGAAAAAAATAATAACGAAACAAAAGGCTCTGAAGAGTTTTTTGTTAGCGCATCTCCAGAGCTTTTTGTTAAAAATTCAAAACTGTTTTACGATGTAAAAACCTTACCTATTTTAATTTAAGTTAGTAACCGCTGTAATAACTATTTCAGCAGCTTCCTCAGGCTTAATATTAGACATTTCACAAGTTTCACGAACTTTAAATTCAACTAAACCTTCAGCAATACTTTTACCTACTGTTATGCGGTAAGGGAAGCCAATCAAATCAGCATCTTTAAATTTAACACCAGGACGTTCATCTCTATCGTCTAATACAGCTTCTACACCGTGTTTAAGAAGAGTTTTGTATATATCTTCTGCAACTTTCATTTGTTGTTCGTCTTTTGTGCTCACTGGTATTACAACTGCATGGTATGGTGCTATCGCTAAAGGCCATTTGATGCCGTTTTCATCATAATGAGCTTCAACCGCTGCCGCAGCAGTTCTTGAAATACCAATACCATAGCAACCCATTACGTAAGGCTGAGTTTTTCCATTCTGATCAAGATAAACTGCATTCATTGGAGCTGAATATTTAGTTCCAAGTTGGAAAATATTACCTACTTCTATACCACGTGTAACTTTTAATGGTTGGCCACAAGTTGGGCAAAATTCACCAGCTTCAACTAATCTTAAGTCAGTTACGATTTCTGGTAATTGAATTTCTGCTCCAAAATTGTAACCAACACCGTGCTTATCTTTTTGGTTAATACCAATAACAAAGTTTTTCAACTCTTTAACAGTTTCATCTGCAACAATTGTAATTGGATAGCCATTATATTCTTTCAATCCCATTGGCCCAATGAATCCAGGCTCTGCATTAAATCCATTAACTTCTAGCATTTCAACTATTTCACCAGCTGTAGCTATTCTAATTTCAATACCACCAACAGCATTAAGGAGTTTTGTTTCTTCTATTTGCTTATCTCCTCTAATTAAAGCTAAAACAGGCTTTTTATCAATAATGTAAACAAGTGTTTTAACAATTTGAGTAGCAGGAACGTTTAAGAAACTACAAAGTTCTTCAATTGTATGTGTATTTGGTGTATCTACGATTTGGGCTGTTGACCAAGATCCAATTACATTTACTTCTGGGAGTTTTGAGATTGCGTGGTTGGAGTTTGCTGAATAATCGCAAGAATCGCAGTAAAATACATCATTTTCTCCAGCATCAGTGTCAGTGATAACCATAAATTCATGGCTCACACTTCCGCCAATTGCGCCAGAATCAGATTGAACCATTTTTGTATTCAATCCACATCTCTTAAATATTTTTGTGTAAGCTTGTGCCATATTCTCGTATTCTTTTTCTAAGCCTTCTTGAGAAGTATCAAAAGAATAAGCATCTTTCATAATAAATTCTCTACCTCGGAGTAAGCCAAATCTTGGACGAACTTCATCACGGAATTTTGATTGGATTTGATATAAGTTTACAGGCATTTGTTTATAAGATTTTAGACCATCACGAGCTATAGCTGTAATAATTTCCTCATGAGTTGGTCCAAGACACATTTCTCTATTATGTCTATCACGCAAACGCATAAGTTCTTTACCATAAACTTCCCAACGTCCAGACTCTTCCCAAAGTTCTTTTGGCTGAACAAATGGCATAAGAAGTTCTTGTGCCCCAGCGTTATCCATTTCTTCTCTAACAATAGTTTCAACTTTTCTTAAAACTCTCCACATAAGAGGTAAATAGTTATAAACCCCTGAAGTTAGTTTTCTAATATATCCAGCTCTTACCAACATTTTATGAGAGATAACTTCTGCATCAGAAGGAAATTCTCTTAATGTTTGAACAAATAATTTTGACATTTTCATAATAAATAAACCTCGCTTTATTAGCTTATTTTAGCATAAAAGATTTTATAATTAAGTTATAACTAGCCTCTTGATGCTATTGTTTGTGCCACATAAACGCCAGAAGCTGAAGCTTGAATTAAGCCTCTGGTTACACCGGCACCATCTCCAATTGTAAATAAGTTTTTAACCCCTTCTGTCTCAAGTTCATTTGTTAATTTAACTCTTGCAGAATAGAATTTAACTTCAATACCATATAATAACGTATATCTTGAAGCTGTTCCTGGTGCAATTTTATCAAGAGCGAACAACATTTCAATAATAGATTTCATTTGTCTGTAAGGAATTACCAAACTTAAATCCCCAGGTGTAGCACAAGTTAATGTTGGTTCAATTATACTTGATTTAATTCTATCAGGAGTAGAACGTCTGCCTTCTAACAAATCACCAAATCTTTGGACCAAAATACCTCCAGCTAACATATTTGCTAAGCTTGCGATGTGTTGTCCATACGCGATAGGCTCTTTGAAAGGCTCTGTAAACTTTTTACTAACAAGTAGCGCAAAGTTTGTATTCTTAGTTTTAATATTTGCATAGCTATGACCATTTACAGTAGAAATACCGTTATAATTTTCTTGTACAACTTCACCATTTGGGTTCATACAGAAAGTTCTTACTTCATCTCCAAAAGTTGGAGAATGATATACAAGTTTTGATTCATATAACTTATCAGTCAAAGGAGCAAATACTGGAGCTGGTAATTCAACACGAACACCAACGTCAACAGCATTATTTACCATACCAATTTTATTTTTTGCAAATTCTTGAGTAAGCCAGTCAGCACCTTCTCTACCAGGAGCTATTATTGTATATTCCGCTCTTATTGTTTCTCCATTATCTAAAATAATACCCTTAACTTGTTCACATTCAACAATCAAGCTTTTTGCAGCAACATTGTTAAGAATAGTAATCTTATCATCTAAATAATCTTGCATATGTTTAAGAACATCTAAACTTCTTTCAGTTCCTAGGTGTCTGACAGGAGAATGAACAAGCTTTAATTCTGCTAAAGCAGCTTGTCTTTCAATTTCACGAAAAACTTCCATGTTTGTACCAAAAACTTCATCTGTAGCTCCGTGCTCAAGATACATTTCGTCAGCATATTTTATATATTCTTCGACTTTTTCTCTTGACATATAGTCAACGAGATGTCCCCCTACATCAGGAGTTAAAGTGAGTTTTCCATCAGAAAACGCTCCAGCTCCACCCCAACCGCAAAGAAGTCCACAACGCTTACAATTAACACATTTTGGAGAGCCGTTTCGTATAGGACAAATTCTTTTTTCAATTTTTTGCCCTTTCTCTATTAACACAATTTTCCACTCAGGACGTAATTTTGTTAATTCTAATGCAGTAAAAATCCCCGCTGGACCAGCTCCAATAATTGCAACATTGTACATATTTTAACCCCTTATATACTTTAAGCTATTACTTACATAGATTACTACAAACAAAAGGGTAAATCAATCAACAAAGACCTCATTATATAGTACTATAGTTGACTAATTCCAAAGAATAATTTTTTTGTTTTTTCATAATATTTCGTTACATATACGTTGCAAGACTCTTGTTTTTATGCTAAAATAAAGGCTGAAAAGTGTAGATTAACTGAACAACTCACCGCAAGGTGTTATTATATATAAAACGTGTGTTACTTTATAATATAAGGAGGAAACGGGATGAACGTTACCGCAACAGAAACAAAAAAAGCAGTTAAGTCTACTTTTAATGATGAATTTGAAAATTATCTAAAGAAACAACAAATAAAGACAACCTTTAATGGTTCTGAATTAGAGTCTTTTTCTTGGTATAAAAAAGCGTTAGGACTTATGTAATAAAGATTTTAAAAGACGGGATTTTAAGCTCCCGCCTTTTTTAAAGGTCATTTTTAGTGTTAAAGGGCAAAAGCCCTTTTTTATTTCTTATGGTTCAAATTTTTTATTACCGATTTCATTACCCGCAACCATTAATGCAAATGGTACTATTCTTGCAATTTTGTGTGCAATGTTAGAGTTCTCATCAATATATTGAGCTGAAGCTAGGACATCATCAATGTGTGGGAATAAATCTGTGCCTTTTACACCTCTTTCATTTGATTTTTCTTTGAAAATGATGTTTGATGTTTTATTCATAGCAAAATTAGCTAAGTATATTCCTGCAATAATAGCACTTAAAGAAGAAATTGTCCTAATAGTTTTACCTTTTGTTGTTTTTTTTGCGACTTTTAATTTATTACAAAGTGTGTCGGCTAAATCAACTGTAAGAATTGGAATTGAAATATTACCAATTTGCATAATAGCTTCCCTACGCTTAGCTTTTCTATTTGCAGGATTTTTATCTATTAAATAACCACCAGCAAGTCCTCCAATGCAAGTGCCTAATCCCATAGAAATCACTTCTGGTGCTTTAATTTTTGTAGATTTAAAATATTTCCAAAAAGATTTTGGATTCAATTTATATCCTCGATATTTGGAAAGAGCTAATAAACTGCATGTTACGCCTATCGCAGTTGTTCCAGCTACTATCAATTTATCTTTAGTAGAGTAATCACTCTTCCAAAACGGATCTCCACCATGACCAAAAACAGGCATTCTATAGTTGCCTGTAGTATTTTTTACTAAATTAATATCAATAGGTGTTAAGCGCATGATAGACCTTCTAGTTAGATTAAAACACCTAAAAAAATATTTTGCTAAATAACAGGAGAATAAAATTTAGAGATTTCTTCAAAATATCTTTCTAAAGCTTTATAGCCATTATGGATTTCGTCTGTAATAGATGAATAACGGCTAGCTACAATAAATTTTAATTCTTTACAACGAATTTGTAAAAGCGCATCAGCATCTTTTCGTAATAATTCATTTGATGAAGTTGCCCATTTTTTTAAGTAAGCTAATTCATCATTTATTTGTTTGATTGTTGAAAATTCTAAAGTATTAAAATCATATTTCTGTAAAAGTTGTTTTTCGGCATTAGAAATTCTAGCTTGAACAGCTTGGAATCTGTAAATTCGCTTAATTATTACATAATTATCTGCAATTCTTCTGTGCGAATAAGGAACAGAGCTTTTAGCTAGCAATGCAGAAGTTGATAATGCCGTAAAAGCATCTTCTTCACTTGAAAATGCGCTTTGTACAGGATAAACTTTTTCAATCTTCTTACTTATCACAATAGCTACTCCTTTTCCCTTAACTCATTAATAAAATTATCATATATTAAATTTTTCCAATTGTCATTACTATCGTAAAAAATGTTTACAAAAATAATTATTAATATTATCTTTTAACCTTTTTAAAACCTGTATTTTGTGCTAGTATATTCAATACAAGGAGTAAGATATGTCTATATGTGTTTTTCCAGGAACATTTAATCCAATACATGAAGGCCATTTAAAAATGGCTAATTATGCTCTTGAAAAGTATTATTTTGACAAAATTATATTTATTCCTTCTTATATTCCGCCCCATAAAGAAATTCATTCAAACTTAGCTGCACATCGTTATGAAATGGTTAAATTAGCTATTAAAACAAATCCGAAATTTGAAATTTCTGATATTGAATATAAATCTGAAGAAAAATCTTATTCTTTAATAACTGTAAAAAAAATAATTGAACAATATGAAATAAAGGGTCGTTTAAATTTTATAATAGGAACAGATGCTTTTGCGAAAATCGATAGTTGGTATAAAGCTGAAGAATTAAAAGAGTTTGTTCATTTTATAGTATTTCCTCGCAAAGGAGATATTATTGAAGAAAATAATTCTTGGGATTATGAATTAACAGATATGGATTTTGTTGATATTTCATCAACAGAAATAAGAAATGGTAATAAAATAGATAGTAATGTAGAAGGATATATTAAAAAGAATGGATTATACAGAATATAAAGAGTGGCTTAAAAACAATCTTGATAAAGAACGATTTGAACATTCGCTTGGAGTTGCAGAAACAGCAATGGAGCTTGCTGAAAGATTTGGGTTAGATCAAGAAAAAGCTTATCTTTGTGGACTCATTCATGATTGCGCTAAATGCTTCACTGATCACGAACTAAAAAACACCATATGTAATTGCAAAGATTTATGTGACGGGGAACTTGTTAATCCTAAAACATATCATGCTCCTGCGGGTGCTATTTTAGCCAAAGAAGAATTTGGAATTTGTGATGATGAAATTTTATCAGCAACGAGATGGCATACTCTAGGAAAAATAGAAATGTCTGATTTTGAAAAAATTATTTTTATTGCCGATAAAATAGAAAAGAGAACTCGTCCAATAGAGCATAGGGCACCAATAGAAAAAGCCCTAGAAAAAGGTCTTGATGAAGCTCTTTTAGTTTGCTATGGAGCGACTATAAAAAGTCTTGTAGATAGGAACCTAAAAATTTGTCATCAAACAATAGAAATTTATAATAATTTACTTAATATTTTAGACTCAAAGGGGTAAATAATTGTATAATATCGTTATGAAAAGAAAGCTGGCATTATTAATTTTAAGTATTTTTCTTACAACAAATCTCTCGTTTGCTTCAAATGAAATTTTTCAAGGGCATGCAGAATTTAGTAACGAACAAGTTGATTTAGATAAAGAGCTTTATACTGGAAAAACTGAAACATTAGAAAAAAAAGATACAATTGAAATGACTGTATCGCAAGTAATTGACGGAAGTTTTTCTTTTGAAGGTGATGAATTCTTTGCAGAAGTAACAAGCGATGTCATTGGAGACAAGGGGATTGTTGTTCCAAAAGGAACTGTGGCTCACGGTATAATTAAAGATTCTGGTAGCGCAAAACGTCTTGGTAGAGATGGATATATTGATTTAACTTTTGATTATTTAGTCACACCTGATGGTAGGGAAATCCCTATAGAAGGTAAAATGTCTACAAAACTACATCCAATAAAAGCTGCAACTAAGATTGTAGCTCAAGATATTGGATATACAGCTGGTGGAGCGGTTTTAGGTGGAATATTTGCAGCTCAAGCTTTGGGCATTGAGTCTGCCATTGTATCTCAAGGATGGACTGTTGCAGGAGGAGCTGCTATCGGTTCTGGAGTTGGACTTGGAATGGCTCTCTATCGTAAAGGAAAAGATGTACTAATCTCTCCTGGTGATGAGATTAAGGTAAAAATTCTTTCTAGTGTAGATTTACCTGTGTATAGGGCTGATGCTTTACAGCAAAAAGAATTAAAGTATCCTGGCTTAGATTTAAGGATTGCAAATATTTTATATGAAAAAGATCCTTTTGGAGAAGTTAATACACTAACTTTATCGATTTCTATTTCAAACATGTCGGATAAAAGTTTTTCAGGCATGGATATTGCTTTAGTTAATGATTATAACGCAGTTTTTAATCCTTCAATTTTTGGCGATACAAAGCTTGTATTTTGCCAATTTAAACCAGGAGATAGAAAAGCTGGTAAAATTTCGTTTGCAGTTAACAATATTAAACAATCTTATTGGCTAATTGTGAACGACAGGACAACTAATAAACCTATTACAAAAATTTCATTAGATAATGCTTATAAAAAAGTTTCAAAAGACATAAAAAAACGTAACGATAAAATAAAAAAACGTAAAAAGAATTATTATAAAGAAGACGATCCTTTTGATTTATAAAATAAATAGCAAAAAAAAATTTTTAGACGTTTTAACAAATATATAGTAATAATAGAAAGGATTTAATATGATACGTAATGATTTACCATTAACTTTATATCAAAAAGCTGGTCGTGTAGTTAGAGGTGCTATAAATAATTCTCCTAAAGCTGAAGAATCTATGGTAACTTTCTTTAAGCATGCAAACGAGAAAAATATTCAAGGCCCAGCTTTAACGGCTTACTATTCTGCTGTATTAAATGCAAATAAAGAAGTAGGTGAAGATTGTTTTCGAACAGTTACAAATTCAATTGAAAATCATGCAACAAAAAATTCAAAGTTAAAAAATGAACTTGTAATCTTTGCAAAAGCATTAAATAAAAATTATAAGAAAACTTTAAAAGATCGTATTTGTTTGTTAACAAATGGGGCAATCCACGAAGATAAAGTTGAACCAAAATCTAAATTTAGAAAGTTTATAACAGTATTAAGTAGGCTTATAAGAGAATAATAATATAAAGAGAAGATTCTTTCAATGAAGAATCTTCTCTTTAATAGAATTAATCTAAATCATAATTTAGCATAGAAACAACTTTAACCCCTTTTGCTTCAATCTTCTCTCTACCTTTAAGGGGATCAAGTTCTATAATAAATGCAGAGGCTACAACCTCAGCATCAACTTTTTTTACAAGATTACAAGCCGCAACAGCTGTTCCTCCTGTTGCTAGCAAATCATCAATAACAAGTACTCTATCGCCAGCTTTAAGAGCATCAGCATGCATTTCGATAGTATCAGTACCGTATTCCAAAGAATAACTTTCTTTAATTGTATCAGCGGGAAGTTTATTTGGTTTTCTAATAGGAACAAAACCTGCATTTAATCTACAAGCCAAAGGTGCTCCAAAAATAAAACCTCTTGATTCTATACCTGCAACATAATCAATTTTTTCATCTTTAAATTGGTCATAAAGAAAATCTATCATTAAATTCATTGCTTTTGCATCTTTTGTTGCAGTTGTAATATCCAAGAATAAAATCCCAGGTTTTGGGAAATCAGGTACTTGTCTTACTGTGCTTCTTACATAATCTAATTCATTAATAGTTGTTGTCATATTATTTTACCTCTTGTAATTCTTTTTCTTTTGTTTGCTCAAACTCTTGTCTCGCTTGTTCTTCCAGTACTAATCCGTGTGCTGTTTTTCCCCAATTCATATCTTTTTTGCGGAATAAAATTTTACCACATATAAATAATTCCATAGGGAACCAAATTATTAACATATATATAGTTGTTTCTAATGCTTGCTTTAAAGCGCTTAGCCTTGGTACAAAATCGTATCTTCTCAAAGCATATCTAATAGCCATAAAGAATCCTAATCCAACAGCAGAAGCAATAATTAAGGAGGACCATAAAACGTTATTGAGGCTATAAGCACTAGGGCAAATTTTATCAGTTACTAATCTTAAAACTCTAAATACAACTTCCATCATAAACCATAATGGCATAATAAACTGAGTTATATAAATAGCCATGTCCAATCTTGCTCTTAAAGACATTTTTTTAGATTTTATAGCTTCACCAAAATACTCTAAGTATCTTCTAATTGTGCCTTCTAACCAACGTCTACGTTGTCTAAATAATGGTAATAAATATATGATACCTTCTTCATATACACAAGCTTCTGGACAAAAGCGTATATCCCAGCCTTTAATATGTAATCTAGTAGACATATCTAAATCATCTGTAATTGTATAATTATTCCAACCACCAATATCTTCTAATGCTATACGCTTAATTAATTCACCGTTACCACGTAATTCAACAGCTCCTTTTACTGCATCTCTACCAGTTTGAAAATGAGAATCTAGAGTATACTCATTATTTTGACATCTAGTTAAGAAGTTGTAATCTTTATTTCGAATTATTTTTCTTGCTTGTACAGCGCCAACATCAGCAGGTTCAAGATTTGGTATTAATTTGCTTAAAAAATCTGGCTCAACTGTTGCATCAGCATCAAATACCAAAACGGCATCCCCTTTTGCTAATTCCATAGCATCATTTAATACTGCAGATTTTCCAGGGAAAGCATTTTGAGAACGAATTAATGCAACAACATTGTTATATTTTGCTTCCAAATCTTTTATCACATTCGGTGTATTATCAGTACTTCTATCGTCGATTACAATAATTTCAAAATTAGGATAATCAATCGATAAAATATTTTCGACAGTATTTGCAATCACATATTCTTCATTATGGGCAGGTATCATTATAGAAACAAAAGGTTTATAACTTTCATTTATGATTGGGGGATTTTTTCTCAATTTTCTTTTTTGGTACTTAGTAGCTGCAATAGAATATAGACCATAAGTTACCATGCAAGCACACAAAATTAAAAAACCACGAGCAGTATCTACATGATTTTGAAATACATATAAGAAAACTCCAAGCAGTGATAATATTATAAAAAGTAAAATTCTTTCTCTCATAA
The DNA here is from genome assembly GCA_045645765.1 of Candidatus Gastranaerophilaceae bacterium. Lineage (GTDB taxonomy): Bacteria > Cyanobacteriota > Vampirovibrionia > Gastranaerophilales > Gastranaerophilaceae > CAG-196. The sequence continues at coordinate 347 of JAZRJK010000065.1, read as the reverse complement.
TTACTCCAACACCAGTCTATTATACATAAAAAATGTTAAGAATATGTAGTTTTTTACCTTTTTTTAAACTTAATGTTACATTTCTTAACAATACGTAAGAAAAAAGGCAATTTTTCAAAACAAATATACTTTATATATATGTAAGAGATAAACAATCGGAGCTTTAAAAAATGTTATTCACAGTAGATACAGTAAAAACAGAAGATTTAAACTCAATCAACAATTTCTTCGCAAATATCGAAAACGAATTCGAACCTGTTGCGACTGTTGAAGACGAAACTCCAGTTGAAACTCCTGTAACAAGATACATTTCATCTCTAGTTTGTGGACAATACGCTAAAGCAGTT
>JAZRJK010000064.1:0-53474 GCA_045645765.1 Candidatus Gastranaerophilaceae bacterium | reverse complement strand
TACTTTTCATAATAATATATATTTCAAAATTAATAATTTAAAACAATTACCAATAAGATTAATTTATCAAAGAACATTGAAGCCCCCGCATACGCGGGGGCTTCAATTACTAATATATCATTTAGAATTATAATAAATTCAATGCAATCTGCGGTTGTTGGTTAGCTGTAGCTAACAATGTTGCTGCTGATTGTTGTAAGATTTGGTATTTAATATAATTTGATGATTCTTCTGCAACATCTGCATCTTTTATTGATGAGTTAGCTGAAACAATATTCTCCTTTTGTACACTTATCGCGTCAACAGCTGATTCAACACGGTTCATGTATGCACCAATTAAAGCACTTCTTGCTGAAATATTTTCGATAGCGTCATCTAAGAAGTATAAAAACTCACGCGCAGTTCTATCATCAGTGTATACTGCATCACATATAGATGTAATAGAACCATTCGGAGCTGTAATCTGTTTTGCATTTGTGTAATCATATTTTATACCATTAATTTCAGTAGCTTGCCCTTGACCGTTTTGAGCAAATCTTTGAGCTAATGCGTTAGTTGTTTCTGCAGAATTTTGTCTTACATACCAATTATCTTGAGATTGACTATTAGTATTCATATTAGCTGTGATTAATAGAGCTGTACATTTTGCAGATTTAAATATAGAAGAATCTAAATTAATAATATTTGCATTCCCAGCATTATTACCTACTTGAAGGTTTAAACCACCACCTTGAGCTGCAGAACTTGTACCATCTAGTAATTGAATACCATTAAAATCTACAACCGAACATAGACGGTTAATTTCTAACATTCTTTGTTCAACCTCTGTTCTAATTGCTTGCAAAGAAGCTGTACCATAAGTTCCGTTAGCTGCTTGTTCTGTCAAATCTCTAATACGTTGAACGTAATCACCAACAATGTCTAAAACGCCTTCTGCTGTATCTAATAGCGTTAAACCCATTTGCGTATTAGCTTCTGCAACGTCATAAGCTGTAATTTGCGCTTCCATCAAATTTGATACAGCAGCACCAGCAGCATCATCCTTACCAGAGTTAATACGAAAACCTGTAGTTAATCTTTCCATGGCAGTGTTCATGCCAGTTGTTGATTTTGACAAATTTCTTTGCGCTGTCAATGACGCTAAGTTTGTGTTGATTGTAATTGAAGCCATTTTCAATCTCCTTTTCTTTAATTTTCTTCCTTGATATATTCAATTTTATGTAATTGATTTAACCTCAAATAAACCTACGAATATTTTCCGCAAGTTAGCGATATTGGGGTTTCTGCATTAAACTTTTATATCTAATGCTCACACTAACATATTACATAGCTTTATAGAAAAAAAACATTCTAATTAAGTTCGGAATTTCTCCAACTAAAGTATAAAATTATTGTTTGTAATAAGAAGATTTCGATGATAAGATAAGTTTGTAAAAGCTTTTTGTATCTTATTAGATTAATAAAGGAATATTAAATGACAATGGAATTAACTCAAGAAGAAGTTGTTACAAAGCTCCTTTTGAAGCATGAAATATTAAAAAAAACAATGAATGACCTTGGAAAAACTTCCACACACGATTTGGGTGGCTATTTAAAGTCTATTCCAAAAGAAGAACTTCCATTAAATATTAATGAAAGTTCTAAATATTGTTTTATTAAAGTTTAATTTTGTTTATCTTTAAATCCAAAACCAGTAAAATCGTTATTTATTTGTATTAATTCAAATTTACCATCGCCGTTTTTTACGAGCATATAAATATTATTATTAGTATCGGAGTTTGGTGTTGCGTATATTGGGTTACCATTATTTAGGCCTATGCATTTGTACAGATAAGTATTATCACCAGTTGAATTTATTTGAAGATACAATGGGAATTGTGTATCAGAATATTTTTCATTAGATACAACAGAACCCTGTTGATTTTTAGCAATCACATCTGCAGTATTATTCGAAAGATCACGTGCTGCAACGATTGTACCACAAGTTATACTATCATCCATTTCAATACCTGCATATCCATTAGGTAAAGTAATACTCTTTTTATCAAAATCTTCAGGAAGCGTTCTACCTTCCCAATTTGCCTGATCCCAGCACTGTGTAGTAGCTCCTCCATCTTCACCAGTTTCATCGACTTCACCAGTTTCATCGACTTCACCAGCTTCATCAGCTCCAGCAGTTGGTATTACAGATGGAGATTTTAATTTTTCTAAGCTTGCTAATAATTCCTCATATGATTTCAAATTAGCCTCTTTATTTTTTGGATCATTTTCAGACGCTGATTTCGCTGCATTAATCCTAGTTCTTAAATCATTATATTTAGCTTCATCAATAGGATCTGTTAATCCATTTAATTCTGCAAAAAAATCAGCGATTTTTTTACAATCAGCATCAGTTGGATCAGTATTACTATCGGAAGCTCCAGTTATTCCTGTAGTTCCAGTCGTTCCAGTTAAGCTAGCTGAACCCGTAGTAGAAGTTTTACTACCAGCGCCGCCCCAGAAATTACCGAAGCCATTATTCCAGCCAGGTGACATAAACGGCATAGCAAAGCCGCCCATACCGAAGCCGCCTAGGCCAAAACCACCCATGCCAAAACCTCCGAAGCCAAATCCACCCATGCCGAAACATCTAAAGTTTCCGAAGCCTAAGAAGTTACTTAACATTCCGCCTAAACGGCAACCAAGTGCAGCGCCAACACCACTCCAAAAGCCACCTCCGTGACTACCACTACAGTTGTATTCAATATTATAGATGCTACCGTAGTTATTGCCTCCACCACAATATCGATGGCTGTCTTTAATGCGATTGTACATAATATAACCGCTTGGTCGTCTGCAATTGTGAATTGACATAGCTCTCACCTCTTGTTTAATTACATCTTATATATATAAAGTATTTATTCTTAATTCAATTTCATAAATAAACCTTTTTGTTACAAAACTTCATAAACTTTTGTAACAAAATATTTAAAAACATTAAAGTTTTTTATAAAAATGCCGATATATATACTAGAAAAGGGATAACAGGTATCAAAAATGTCAATCAATATCACACATACAATGAATAGTTTTCAATTTGAGAATAGAGAAAATCTACGCAATGCTGCTAAAAATATTCTTAATAGACAAGGTGCTAATGCAGAAGCTTCAAAAAAAATTTTAGAACAAGCTATCTTTGATAATAACACCTACAATAATCCTCAATTATCTATTCTTAAAGCTTCATCTCAAATTACTTTAAATAATTCTTTAAAAGAAACTTTAAAATATTTGAAAACACAAGCTCACAAAAAGAATGTAAAACAAGCTATTCTTGGTGAGCTCTGGAAAAAAGTTAATAAAGACGAATGTTCTTATAACGGAGAGTTAGTTGATTTTGTAATAGATTCTTCTGCAAAGAATATCTTTATAGCAGCTTAATTTTTATTTAGGGCTTTGTATTAAACTGCGACTTTAACTACAACTTTTTTCACTGTTGACAGTGTATTTATACAAATAGAAGGCTTGTGCGCATCGTGAGGATAAAGAATAATAAATTGTCCTTCTGTTAGCTCTAAAAATTCTTCTTTGCAATTAATATTATAGAATTCCAAGTCTCTTTCTGAATTGTATTCAATACATGTCGTACAATTTGATAAATCAGTAACTCCAATTTTTTCCATCCCCGATATAACACATTGAATATCAATATAATTTTGATGAGATTCGTATTTTGCATCTTGTTTTGTTTCATAAGTTTGAACAGAAGCATAAACATTTGAACCATCAATTTCATATTTACCATCAGAAAGCTCTTTTAAGTCAGTTTCTTCCAACCAAATAAGCCCCTTTTTTAAATTCTCTGATAAATTATAATATATTTTTGCATTTTTAAGCTTGTCTTTAATCATGTTTACGATCTCCTATAACCTTTTAAATTCTAACATATTTAGGTTATTAAAGAACTTGCCTTAACAAAACTTAACAATTGTAAAGAAAAAAGGCAATTTTTAAAAACAAAAATACTTTATTAATATGTAAGGTTAAAAAGGTTAGTTTTTAAATTTACAAGTTAGGTTAGTAGAAAATAAGGTAGGTTCATTATGTTATTAGCATTCTGGCGAGTCCAGACTTTAACACGCGAAATAAACGACCTTCAAAAGCAGGCGATGCAGACTCGTATTCGACTTACGAATCATCAAAAATACGCCAGCAGACTTGGGGGTTCTTCAATACTTACCTTGAATAATATCGCCGGATTATCCTCATCTATGCTACCAAGAGCTACCACTTTTGCTCAGTATGCAGACCAAGCAAGTAGTATGAGCGCGATGCAAAATCTTCAAATGATGAAGATGACCGGAAGGGTTCCATTTACAGGTAATCCAATGATGCAAATGCAAATAGAAATGAGTGCTTTTGCTCAATTCAAAGAAGAAGCAATGAAAGCGTTAAAACAACAAGAAGCTGCAACTCTGAATGAAGTAGAAAAAGAGATTCAGCTAGAAGTTAATGATATTGAGCAAAGAATAAAAATGAAGGAGGCAGAATTACAAGCTTGTAAACAATTAGCATCAAAAGAAGCTTCCGAAAGTGCCCCTAAATTTGGGCTTGGATAAAGTTTAACTCTAAAAACATAATGTGAAGTGTGTACCTATTAACTAAAATTTCCCCTCGCCTCTCCCGAAGAGGCTTTTTATTTGAGATTTTTTATAAGTATATAAACAAAGCGGTAACATTTAAAATGTTACCGCTTTGTTTATTAATAAGCTAAGCTATTTCTTAATTTCTTTAAAGCTCTTGTTTCAGTTTGTCTAATGCATTCTTTTGTTACACCAAATATTTTTCCAATGTCTTCAAGTGTGGTTTTGGCAAAATTTTCTAATCCAAAACGCATTTTGATAACAGTTTGTTCTCTTTCTTTTAAAGTTGACACAACATTAGAGATTTCGCGTTTTAATTCTTCAAACTCAACAATTTCTTCAACTGACTGCCTATTGTCAGCAACTACATCCGCAACTGCTAATTCGCTACCATTGTTTGCGTCAAAACTTCCTTCAATAGAAACTGTTGAAATGTATGCTGATAAATATGAATCAATCTTTTCAGGTTCAATATCCATTTTTTTTGCAACTTCGTTATTTGTAACTTGACAATTATAGTTTCTTTCCATTTCGGCTTTTATTTTTGAAAATTTAGACAATGTTTCTTGTACATATACAGGTATTTTCATACAATAAGATTGTTCTGAAATGGCTTTAAACATTGCCTGTTTAATCCACCATGTTGCGTAAGTGGAAAATCTATATCCTAGTTCTGGATTAAACTTTTCTACAGCAATCATTAATCCAAGGTTTCCTTCTTGAATTAAATCAACAAGAGGCAATTTTGAAACATGTATAGCTTTTCTAGCAATTGTCATAACAAGTTTTAAATTAGATTGTACTAGCTCTTTTTTTGCAAGTAAATCTCCATTCTTTGCTTTAAAAGCTAAATCTTTTTCTTCTTCTATATTAAGACTTTTTACAGAATTAACTTTTCTCAAATAGTCACCTAATTCAGTTGAATTAGAAGTGATTGATACAAAACCACTTCTAGCAGGATTTGTAACGCCAGTTTTTTTCATTGTGATTGCTTTCATACTTTAAACTCCTATGGGTAAATGTAATAACTTAACTTTCTTTGGGGGTAATGATGTTATAAGGATTTTCGACTTGACACATAACACTAGTTCCTTATACTTATAATATATATCATTAATATATATATTACAAGTGTTTTATTAAGAAATATTACAAAAAAACACTGTTTTATGGTAAATTTTTACAAATCTTAATAATTAAAATCGTATCATCCATATGTATGATTTATAGTTCTCCTTGCTAAAGATTATCTTTGAGAAGTCGTCATATGTTCATGTATATTAATTTAAAATATTTTGCTCGGAGAATATATGACAGAACAGACACTTACCCCGGTATTAGCCTCTATAGATACTCGTCTTGATTCCATTTTAGAAGAAGCAAGAAGTGCTCATGAAAGATATTTGATTAAACAACAAGATGTAGATTTAGAAAAAGCTATTGAGTGTTACGTTGATGCAATAAAAGTAAACCCTTCTATATCGGAAGCTTACTACCGTCTTGCAAGTTTATTACTAATTAAAGGACAAATTTCTGTTGAAGGTGCATTAGAACAATGTAAGACTGCAGTAAGTTTGGAACCGAGTAATCCGAATGCGCATATATATACAGGATATTTCCATTGTTTGAATGGTAATTTAATTGAGGCGGAAGAAGAATTCTCAAAGGCGGTGTCTGGATTAGGCTTGAATTCCGCTCGACCTCGCCTATTTTTATCAAAAGTTTTGTTAAATAGAATGAAGAATGATTCCAAATCCGTTAAAAATTTGGTTAAGTTCTTGTACTACTTCCTTTCAGGAAGCATGATGATTATGTGGGATTGTCCATCTTTGAAAATGTTCTACAAATTTTTGGCGAATGATTTTTCAGTCCTTTCTTACAAGACACTGGGTGAAACATTTGAAAAAATGAAATTATTCCCAACTGCACTAGATGCTTATTCTAAAGGATTAGAAAAAACAGCTCAAGGAAATTTATTTTATCAAAAGATGGGAGATTTGTCGTTAGAATGTAATGATGTAGCATCAAGTCTAGAGTGTTACAAAAAAGCTTATGAAATGAATCCTGCTGACAGAGAAGTGCTTATTAAATTAGCGACTATTAATCAGACTTATTATCCTGAAAAAGTCGATTTAACTATTGATTATTATAATGCACTTCTTGAATTTGGGATCGATTTAGACAAAATTTATTATGAACTAGGTCATTTATACCTAAAAAAATCAGACAAAATACACGCAGTTTCTGCTTTTAAATTAGCAGAAGAATTATGCCCTGAAAATCCATACTATAACAATTCATTAGCTTATGCATATGTAAAAGCTGAACTATATGACGATGCTATTGAATATTACCAAAAAGCTATTAAATTAAATCCTGATTCTGAGTGGACTTCGATTGTATGCCATGCTCTTGGTGCAATTTATGCAGAAATTAAAGAAAATTATCAAGCTGCAGAAGCAACATTTAATGCAGGTATGGTCTTAGACCCTAAAAATGTTGATATTCAACTTTCATTAGGGGATTTGTTTATGTCACAAAATGATTTAGATAAAGCAATTAAAACTTATTGTGATGCAATAGCAGTTGATCCTTTAAATTTCATGACCTATGCAAAAACAGGGCTTGCTCTTTGGGAAAAAGATTACTTGGAAGAATCAGTTGTAGCATTTCATAAATCTATTGAATTAAATCCAGAATTTGAAATTGCGCAAAACAATTTAGGCGTAGTCTATTTGGATGGATATGGAGATCCAAAAGCATCAATTGATTATTTCAAAACCGCAGTAAAAATTAATCCAAATTACACCCTAGCATATTTTAATCTAGCAAGAGCCTATCAAGCTATTGGAGATAAAGCTAGTGCTGCTGAATTTTATCAAATTACGATGGATTTAAATAAAATAACAGAAGAACTTTCAGAAAAGGACATTAGAAAAAGATTATTTAATCTTTTTGAATAATACTTATCTTAAAATTTGTAAAGTTGTTGTTCAAACCTTTTTATAATGATATGATATAGAAGGGATGAAATTTTCAATACTGTTGAAAATTTTTTAGAAGGGATTATTATGGGTGATTTTAACATAGTTCAATTCTTAAAAAGTGCTGTCGTTGCTGGAGCTTCTGACGAGCATTTAAAAGTCGGACACGCACCTTTTATTAGGAAAAATGGATTTATAAAAAAGACAAATCTTGAACCGTTAACGAAAGACAACTTAGAACGAGCAGTTCTTGAGATGGCACCTTCAACATTAATTGATGACATAGCAGTTCGTTGTGATATTGATTTTATGTATGAAATTAAAGGTTGCTCTCGGTTTAGGGTTAACTATAATAAACAAATGGGCATGCCAGCTCTTGTTATACGAAACATTCCTTATGGAATACCTCAATTAAAAGAATTAGAACTTCCTGAAGTCTTAAATGATATTGTTCAGTATCAAAATGGTCTTATTCTTGTAACAGGGCCAACCGGAAGTGGTAAATCTACAACTTTAGCATCTTTAATAAATCAAATCTGTCAGAATGAGTCAAAACATATTATTACAATTGAAGATCCTGTAGAATACGTTTTTTCTTGTAAAAGAAGTATTATTTCTCAGCGTCAGGTTGAAGTTGACACTCAAAGTTTTTCAGATGGTATAAAGTATGCATTAAGACAAGATCCTGATGTAATATTTATAGGAGAAATTCGCGACAGAGATACGATGGCAGCTGCGCTTAAAGCTGCAGAGACAGGGCACCTTGTATTTTCTACACTACACACAAATGATGCTGTTCAAACAATTAATAGAATTATAAATATGTTTGAAGAAACCAATAGACCTATTATAAGACGTCAACTTGCGGATTCTTTGCGTGCAACCATTGCTCAGAAATTGGTTTATTCAAAAGATAATGATAAAAGGTATCCAGCTTGTGAGATAATGGTTGTAACTCCAACGATAAGAGACTATATTCAAAAAGACAATACTGATGCTATTTATGAATTATTAGGAGATACAAGTATTGATGATATGGTTTCAATGAATTCATCTTTAGCTGCGCTCGTGGCAAATAATTTGATTACTAAAGAAGAAGCTTTAGAAAATTCAAATGATGTTAATGAGCTTGAAAAAATATTTAGAGGAGTTTACCAAGGGACAAAAGCTTATTATGAATAATTATGTCACTGAAGCAATAAATTTGAAATCTTATAACCTCAATGATGCCGATAAAATAATGGTTATGTATTCAAAAGATAACGGACTTATTAAAGGTGTTGCAAAAGGGATTAAAAAGCCTAAAAGTAAACTTGGCGCAAGAATGGATTTATTAGTAGCAAATTCTTTGCAACTTTTAAAAGGGCGCTCTATGGATACGATTATACAAGCCCAAACCGTGAATAACTTCAAAAAAACTCGAGAAGATTTTGATAAATTAATGTATTCTTCTTATATTTCAGAGCTTGTAATGAATTTTGGAGAAGGCTCTGAAGCTGCTTCAAAAGAAATTTATGATTTATTATATAAAGCATTGAATAGAATTTCTGATGCTGAAGAAAAAAAAGATGCGCTTATTGCGGTTATAAAATTCCAATTAAAACTTCTTTTAATAATGGGGTTTTGCGTAGAATTAGATACTTGTCTTTGCTGTAGAGAAAGAGTACTTGATGAAGAAATGTATTTTTCTTCTAAAATGGGTGGAATTGTTTGCATAGAATGTAATGAACATTTAGGTGTTAATTTAAAAATGCACCATAAAATAAGAGATTTTTTAGAAGCAATGTTGCAATTTGATTTTGATTACGAAAGTGATTACGATAAGAAAGCAACAGAAAAAGTTTGTCAAGTTTGCTTTAATTTGCTTGACGAGTATATAAAGATTCATACTAATAAAAAAACTAAGTCGCTAAAAGTGTTACAAGAATCAGCTGTTTAACCTTTTTCATTAAACATTGCAGTGCTTTAATATTAAATTTACATGACATAATCCACGACATGCGAAATTTCTGCATCTTTAAAACCTGGTAAATTTCGGAGGTTTTTATATTCATTAACAACCTTAGTACTTCCAAGCTCACTTGCATATACGTCTTCAAACATTTTTTCAACAATTTCAGAATCAAAGCCGTTTTTTGTAAAAATGTCATGAACTTTACTTATAGCTTTATCAATATTTTCATCAGCTAATTTGCAACTTTTATCTAATTTTTGTACAAATTTTAAATGTTCTGCCAAAGTCTTCGCTACAATATTATCTGGTAATGATAATAATTCTTTTGTACCTTCTGAAGTAAGTAAAGCTTGTCTTGGCTCAAATTCATCAATATAATCAAAACCCTTATTTCTTCTTTTAAATTTATCAACAAATATTTCTAATTTTTTATCATTATTAAAAACTCGACTCTCATAATTGATACCTTTTGTTTCTTCTTTAAAGATTTTAGCTATATTTTCCCAACGAGCCCCATTAACAGTTATTCCTTCTATGAGTAATCTACCCTTAAAATTAACATTATTTTCCATTCGCTTTTACTCCTTTTTTGAATACTATTAATGTTGATATAAAAAACAAAAAAAATAAATTTGATATTTTATTTGTAAAAATTACTTACACCAACAAAAAAGAAGTAGACAGTTCGTTCCAGCAACATTAAAACTATTTTTTATTTGCCCCATCTGCGGTTTCTGCGATTGAACTCTTCAACACATTCAGCTAACTTTTGTTTGTCAAACTCTGGCCAGAATTCAGGAATTACGATAAATTCAGAATATGCAATTTGCCATAATAAATAATTTGAAACTCGCATTTCTCCGCCAGTTCTAATTAATAAATCTGGATCAGGAACATTTGAAGTATAGAGATGCCTTGAAATCAAATCCTCAGTCACTTCCTTTACCCCAGAATCAACTATATCTTGAACAGCTTTTACAATTTCAGCTCTTGAACCGTAATTAAAAGCAATTTGAAGATTTACGCCAGTATTATTTTTTGTTGTTTCTACAGCGTTTGCTAATATTTTTTGCAAATTATCTGATAATTTTGTTGTATCACCAATAAACGAAATAACAACATTATTTTCATGCATTTCTTTTAGTTCATTTTTAAGAGTTTGACCTAATAAATCCATAAGAAAATTAACTTCTTCAGGTTTACGGTTCCAGTTTTCTGTCGAAAATGCATAAACCGTTAAATATTTTATTCCAAAATCATCACAAGCTCGCATCGTAGCTTTAAGAGCATCAACTCCCTTTTTATGTCCGACAGCAGAGGGTAAATTTCTTTCTTTTGCCCAACGACGATTGCCATCCATAATTATTGCAATATGTTTTAAATCGTTTTTCTCAACCAACTCTTTTATATTTTCCATATTCTAAATACCTTCTAATAATTCAAAAACATTAAACACTTGAGGTTCAAGATCTTTTACATCAATTTCTTCATCTAATTCAAGTGTAATTGTTAAAATATTTCTTTCAATCCCCGCCCAAGTCCCAAAACTCCCTGGGGTTGGATAACCAATAGATTCTTCAATGGGATAACCCATTATTTCTGAAATTTTCTCAACAATATCCAAATCAAAATTACCCCCACAATCATAATTAACAACTTTATATGGTGCATGAAGTGTAAGTATAAGTTTTGGACTATATTTCTCAACCGTTTCCATTATAAATCTAGTTTCTAATTCTGAAGCAGGAGATTCTCCACCAAAATATTCATTTTTTTCTGATAATTCCCAGTTTTTTGTCGGGAAATTTCTGTTTAAATCAACTCCGTTGACATTTACTCTCGTATTACAAGAATTAAGACGAGGTATCATTAATAGGTTTGTACTAGAATTAGCTTTTAAATAAGCATTGATTAAATGTTCTCCTTGAGGCTCATCGCCATGAAAAGCTCCAATCACAAGGACTTCTGGATTTTCTATATTTCCCTTAAGTTCCATAAATAATCCCCTAAGGTTTAAGGATAGCTAAAACAAAATCATCAGTGAAATATCTATTAGCACAATCTTTTAATTCTTCAGATGTAACATTCTTCAAAGCTTCAATAACAGATTTTTGATAATCAAAAGGTTTACCAGAGATTACATAATAAGCCATTAAATTAGCTTGTTGAGAATTGGTTTCAGTTATAAATTGTTGTTTGCCTATAATGTTATTTTTTGCATTCGCTAGTTCTTCTTCTGAAACAAGAATTGTTTTTATTTTTTCAATTTCTTCTTTAAAACCATCTATAGAAGTTTGAATATTAGAAGGCTCCGTGCCAATATAGATACTAAATACTGCAGCTTTTGCGTGATTTTCATAAGAACTTCTAACCGTATAAGCTAAACCTTTTTTCTCGCGAAGCTCTAAAAACAATCTCGATGAAAGCCCACTTGCTCCTAAAATAACGTTCAAAAGCATTAATTTTGGATAATCTTCGCTTCCGATAGCTGGGACTTTCCATCCTTGAAGGATTTGAGCTTGTTGCGCATCTTCTTTTATAAGCTCAACATATGTATTTGATAAGCTTGCTGGTTCTTCAATCAAAGAATCTATATCTTTGCCAGAAGGTAAATCACTTAAATATCTATTTAAAACATCTTCTGCTAATTTTGTATCAACATCACCAACCAGTACTAATGCTTTATTCGAATTATTTAAAATTTCGTTATAAGCATCTTTCACTTCACTTAATGTAACTTTGTCAATAGCATCTAAAACTTCGGTGTAGCTATGACCATAAAAATGATTTTTATAAATTGTTTTGGTAAACAAATCCGAAACTTTAACTTTAGCAGAATCTAATTCTGCCATAATTTCGCCTTTTAATTTCTCTCTTTCTTTCTCAAATTCTTCAAACGTTGAATTTAAAATAACATCAGATAGTATTGACAAAGCGTATTCAAAATCCTCATTCAATGCAACAAATCTAAAACGAAGATAATCATATTTCATTTCAGTGTATAATTCTATCGCATTTTCATCTAGTACTGTAGATAGCTCTTCTGAAGAATATTTTTGGGTTCCTTTCATTAAAAGACGATTCATTAATAAGTATTCGCCAGCATTTTTTTCTGGATTAATAATCGAAAAGTTTAATGATAACGCAATTCTTGGCGTATTTTTATTTACCTTTATACAAGTTTTAATATTGTTATTTAAAATAAGTTCTCTCATAAAATTTATTAAAGCATAAATATAAGCTTTACACAAGTTTACAAATCACAAAATGAAAGCAATTTAAAAATGATTTTTGTTTTTTATATTATAGGAAGGTTATTTGATGTCGCAGTTTTTAAACACAGTAAAAGATGTAACTAAAAATTATAAAACTTATGATAAATGGGAACAATCTCAAGCTGACAAGATGGCAAAAAAAGACCATTTAGTCAACAATCTTGGGGTTAATAAAGATAAGCTAGAAATTACGCGAGATAGAGCTCAAGCTGTTATTAGAGCAACTGAAATAATGGATGCACGTTCGGAAAACAATTGTGAAAATGTTGAGCAAGTTATTGGGATGGTAAGTGGAATCCCACTTGCAGGAGTCACGGTTGCTGAAATGAAGGCTCCAGAATATATCGATAAATTATTAAAAAATAAAATTCAATCAAAAATAGAGAAACTCAAATCTGAAATCAAAATTGGTAATTTATCTAATGAGATAATAGCTCAAAAAGAAGGTGAAATACAGAATTTAACGCAAAAAATGAATAAGACTTTAACAAAGTCTACTTTGTTATCAATAGTTGGAGGGACTGTTGTTACATTCGCAATGTTTGTTGCTTTAACTCTTTGGGGAAATTCTCAACAAAAACTAGCTTCTCGAATTGGTAGATTTCAAGCGAAACAAGACGAACTTAAAGATATAGAAAATTTTATTTCTTATACTCCAGAACAATTAGCTGAGGCCGAAGAAATAGCTAAAAATTTACCAGATAAAAAAGAAAAAAATAGTTTTATGCAAGCTCTGCAAGAATTGAAAGAAATGCAAGCCTCAAGGAGCGATTATAAAAAATGGGCGAAACAAAAAGATCCAAAAGAATTAGAGAAGTTAAAAGCAAAAGATGTTTCAAAGCAAGATCTTATAACAGCCAAAGCCGACAAAGAACTTATTACTAATACAGTAAGTGAAATAAACATTAAGGCAGAAGAATATTCTGAAAATTTAGAAAATGCGTTTGATACTATTGGAACATTGTCTTGGCTTGCAGCGATACCAACAGCATTTGGATTAAATAAAATTTTAAGTAAATTTACACACATTAGTTCTTCAAAAGGTAAACTTATTTCATCAATTACGTCTTTTATGGTCGCGCTTGGGATTTCTATGGCAGGGACTTTTGAACAAAAAAATGCTAGCAGGGTTGGCAGATACCACGCAAGACAAGATTTGCTTAAAAATCCTCATAAATTGATGTCTTTTACCGATGAAGAAATGTCCTTAGCAAATGATATTAAAGCACCAAAACAGAAAAAGAATCTGTTTAAGAAAATTGGCGAAAGTTTTGTGTTCTTAAAAGATTATTATAAACACAAGTCTGAATATAAAAAATACAAAAATACAACACAAAAGCATAATGAAAAACTTCAAGAAGCGTTTAAACAAATAGAAACTACAGATACACAAAAAGCTGAAGCTAAAATTTTACAAACAAATGTATTTAGAGCTTTTGATGAAGTTGATGAGATGTCTCAAAGATATTCTGAAGATATAGAAGCTAGTACCGAAATCGCAAAAAATATATTCACCAACTTGTGGCAACTAGGAAGTGCTGCAGGAATGATATTAGTTCCTATAGGTATATATAAAGGAAAAATTCCTCTATTAACACCTATTAAAAAGATTGCTGATTGGACATTAAAAAAAGATTCCAGTATTAAATTGGGTATAGATAAACTATATCAAGCGATTAAAAATAAAGGGAAAGGTTCTGCTAAAGAAATTCAAAATGAATTGTTTAAAGGAAATATTAAATCATATTTAGAAAAAGCTGAAAACACAGAGATAAAATCTGCTTTATCCAATTTAGGTTCTGAATTAGAACAGTTAAGTATTAATAAAATCAACAGCGGGATACAAGAAACAAAACCGACAAATTTTATTGAACAATTTGAAACGATTTTAAAAGACCATTTTAAACAATCCCCTTTGTCAAAATGGGCAAGAAAATTTTCTCTAGAAGGATTGAAGTTTAAAACAAGAAGTTCTTTTAAAAATGACATCAAAGCCCAAATTGACCTTGCAAAGAAAGAAAATCCTAATTTAACAAAAGCTGAAATTGACAAATTATGGTCTGATTTTAAACAATTTGAAAGAGAAAATGGTTTAGAATTGAACTTTAAAAATTATAAAACTCTAGCATTAACAGGGATAGGCTCAGTAGTACCGGGCTTAGCACTCTTATTTACTGTGCCATATGTGTTTAACTCATGGCTTACTGATATTCAAAAGAAAGCTGGTAGAATTGGTGTTATGAAAGCTATGCAGAACTTGGACGATCCTAAAATTTTTGCAAACGTAAAGTAATTAAATTAAACTTATCGTTTTGTAAATATTTTGTAAAAAAACTCTATGTTTGTGATATTATTTAACCTAGAGGTTTTGTAATGAGAATAATAGAAGTAAGAGATAGTTTTGTAAAAATAGAAACTGATAAAAATTTATCGTTGACATCTTTTTTAGAAATTAAAGATATTGAAAAAACTTATATCGCACAAGTTCAACAAGTAAAAAAAGCTGGAGATTATACGATTGCTTACGCAAAATGTATTTTCCTTTTTGATGGAAATTTGCAAAATTATGACAACACAATCCCAGCTCTATCTTCAGAGGTTAACGAATTTTCTTTTGAAAATTTAAAGAAAAATTTCGAATATAAAAAACCAGTAGCTGTTGGAACGTTTGTTGATGGAATTTCTAATTTAAACCTTGAAGCAGATTGCTTTGATAAAAAGACTTTAATAAGTATTGATAATAAAGAAAATATTCAAATCATTTTAAATAATTTATCAAAACAATTTGATAAGAATTTAATAATTGATACTTTAGGACTTTTTGAAGGAGAAAAGTTTGTTGCTGGGGTTGACTTTAAACTTCCTTTAAACACTGCGGCATTAGAGTTTATGTTTGAGGATTGTTTAAATGATGCGACCTCGGATAGTAAAGCTTTAATAAAAGAAATCTTTCAAGATTTATCAGATTATTCAAGAACTGTTCCTTTTTTACCATTTGGAACGCTAAAATCAATTGTAGATGATATGGTTGACAAGTCTCACGTTTTTAAACTACTTGTGTTAAAAAATAAGCTTGCTAAATTTGATAAGCTTGGATATTTTGCGATGACAGTTGATGAAGCAGAAAACTTAAATAAAATATTAGCTTCAAAAAATGCTATAATTGATTTATCAAAATTAGATCCCGTCTTTTTAAATAGATATTTGAGTGTTATTTTTTATGCATTAGAAAAGCAGAATTCTAATTCCCAAGTTTTTATTTACGCAACAAATAGTATTACTAAAAAGAATCTTAAAACTATTATAACAGGAGATGTTTCTACTGTACTTGCAACTCATTCGAGATTTAAATATATAAATGAAATTAAAACAATGTTTTCTAATTTTATATTAGAACCGAACTTTTCAAATATTGAAACCTTTAAGACTAGTTTGCCCATATTATCTCAGGTGCAAAAAAATAATTTCTTGATTATAGGAGAAGGTACTAATTTTATACCTTTTGTTTCTGAATATAAGATTCTAATGGATCATATCGATTTGCCAAATCTTACACAGCTCGCAAAAGATGAAGAACCTGAGGAACAAATTCTAGAATCAGATAATGAAGAAGTTTTGTTAGAGCAAATCGGGGTTTCTTATGTAGAAGAATCACCATCAACTATTGCAATAAATAAAAAATCTGATGAGCTAATAGAAAAAATGACAGAAGATATCTCGTTAGAGGAATCGATATCTGGTACAGAATTGTTTACAGAGGAAGATTCTTTTGAGACAGAAGTTATAAAAAATGAGCTTTTACAAGACTTGTCTTCTGAGGAAAAAGAAGAAGAAATTTTTGTTGAAGATCTACATGAAGATTTATTAGAAGAAGAACTGACTATTGAAGAAAATTCTAAATCTACAGAATACGTAGAATTTGTAGAACATTCAGTTGTTGGTGAAATAGATGAGAATGCAGGAGATTTTGCGAAAGTTGAAACTTTAGATGTTAGTGAAGATTTATTGGAAGAAGGTTTTGATGAAAATTTTCACACTCAAATTGATGATACTAAAATAATAGATGTGCCTGAAGAAGTTTCAATGCTTGCAAAAGAAGATGAAATAATTGGCAACGATGAAATGTTTGAAGATAACGAAAGTATAGAAATTGTTGAGAATCAACATTTTGAACCTCTAGTTGAAGAAAACTTTGCGCTTTCAGAAAATAACGATTTCGATGAGATAGTAGAATTAGATGATTCTGTAATACCTGACGATGTCGTATTTGTTGATATGCAAGATGAGGATGTTGCAGAGACGGATGTAGATAAGGAGATTGTAGAAGATGTAGATAAAGTATTTACATCAATGAAAGACGATACAATCTCTGATTCAGATTTGGATTTTATTGACGAACTCAATGGAACTTTAGATGAAGAATTTGGAGAAGAAGTTGTTCTTGCAGAAGGTTTTGAAGAATTGGCTGAGTACCAAGAAGACAATATTGAATCAGATGAATCCTTCTTAGAACCTATAGAAGAATACGGTAATCTTATGGGAGATTCCGAAGATGAATCTAAAGAGATTTTAGAAACAAGAGCTGCATCTACTCCTATAGTTCCTGTATACGATGCAGAGATCCCTGCTGAAGATACAGTATTATCGGACCCGCTAGAACAAGGGGATACAGTTGTACATGCTAAGTATGGCAACGGGGTAGTTGAAAAGATGATAAAATATGGTACCAAAACTCTATATTCTATCAACTTTGATAATATTGGCAGAAGATTACTTGATCCAACCTTAACAGAGTTAAAGAAACTATAAAACCTCTTTACTTTTATTTTTTTTATTAATAAAATAATAATACTCACTATCCTCAAGTGATAGATTGATGTTAGGAAGTCATTAAACCGAAGCATTAATCACAAGTGAAAGGAAATATAAAATGGCAAACATTAAGTCAGCAAAAAAAAGAGTTCTTATTGCAGAAGCTAACAGACAAAGAAATGTAGCTTTCAAATCTTCAATCAAAACTGCAGTTAAAAAAGCTTTAGCTTTAGCGACAGAAGGTTCTAAAGAAGATTTAGCAGCAGCTATTTCTAATGTTTACAAACTTTGTGATAAAGCTGTTTCTAAAGGTGTTTTACACAAAAACACTGCTGCAAGAAAGAAATCAAGACTTGTTCTTGCTATTAAAAAGCTAGAAAAATAGTTTTTTATGTTAAACAAATATGGATGTTCGAAGTTTCGAACATCCATATTTGTTTTTTATATCTAATTAAAATAAAATTCTATTCAACAGTAAAATCTACTGTGTTATTTTCATCATTTTCTTTTTTTATCCCACTCAACAATTCAAAAACATATGCCGTTACAAGCCCAGTGAATCCATTAAAGAGAGCTGCTAATCCTGCAGTAGATATAATTAATAGTATTAGTACTATAAAACTACCAAAATCGTTCATGAAAAATCCAAGAACATCTAAAGAATAGCTTTTGAATATTAATCCAATGAGTGAGCTTAGAGGAATGAAAATGATTGAAAAAGCTAAAAATGCTACAAATCCAATAACTGCTCCAAAAATACTGCCTTCACGTACATTTATTATACCAATCAAATCTTGTTGTTTTAAATAAACTAAAACAAGAGCAGAAATCCAAAACATAACAATTAAAATACAAAACCAAAATAAAAAGGGAATTGTAGCTATAAGCCCGATAGTTCCGCCAGCAAAAAGTCCTAATATAGATAATTGTTTAAGTAGTAATAAGTTCATAATTTTCTCCTTTATCTGTGATCAAATGACCAATTGGTTAAGTGATCAAGAATTTCTTATTTTCACCTTTACCCCTATTCCGCGCAAATATAGCCATTTAAAGCAGTATAAGCTGCGACATAAGGTGAAGCTAAGTAGATGAAACCTTTAGTGTTACCCATCCTGCCTTGAAAATTTCTATTTTGTGTTGCTAAACAGACTTCACCATCTCCAAGTGTTCCGGCATGGACACCAACACAAGGTCCGCAACCTGATGTTAAAATTGCTGCATTTGCATCGACAAAAATATCTATTAAGCCTTCTTGTAACGCTTGCTTAAATACATCTTTTGATGCAGGACAAATTAGTAAGCGAACATCAGGATGAACAATTTTTCCTTTTAGAATCTCTGCAACAACGCGTAAGTCTTCAATTCTTCCATTTGTACAAGTACCAACAAAAACTTGATTTACTTTTACATCTTTAAGATCTTTAACATCACAAGTATTATCAACTGTATGCGGACAAGATACTGTATGCGGAACATCTTCTGCATTTATTTCAATGATTCTTTCATATTCAGCATCTGCGTCTGGAAGAATTTGTCTATATTTATCTTCACGTCCTCTTTCTTTTAAGAATTCGCGAGTTTTATCATCTGCGATAAATAAACCGCATTTAGCGCCCGCTTCAACAGCCATGTTAGCAAGTGTAAACCTTTCTGACATTGACATGTTTTCAATGGTATCTCCGTGAAATTCAAGCGCTTTATAAGTTGCACCATCAGCACCTATCATTCCTATAAAATGTAACATTAAATCTTTAGAACATACGCCCGGCTTAAATTTACCTTTTACGATAACCTTGAATGTTGCAGGAACTTTTAGCCAAGTTTTACCTAAACCCATTGCTACAGCAATATCTGTAGAGCCCATACCTGTTGCAAAAGCGCTTAAAGCTCCAGATGTACAAGTATGAGAATCTGCACCTACAAGAACTTCTCCTGGATTTACGAAGGTTTCGATTAATCTTTGATGGCAAACTCCTGCTCCTATATCAGAAAGAACAGCTCCATATTCTTTTGCGAATTCTCTTAAAACCATATGTGTATTTGAAAGTTCTTTTCTTGGGCTTGGCGCAGCATGGTCTATAAATAAGATTGAGCGTTCAGGATTTTTAAGACCTTTTAGCCCCAGTTTTTTAAATTCCTGAACTGTTAAAGGACCAGTACCATCTTGTACAGCTGCCACATCAACTTTTGATATAACTAATTCTCCGGCATGTACGTCTTTACCAGCATGTTCTGATATAATTTTTTCTACAAGAGTCATTCCCATAAAACACTCCTCCCTCTTATAATTACTATACCATAAAACTCTTTTTTGTAATAAAATAATTCTAGATTTCAAAGAGAGGGATATATGATAGAATTTAGAAATGTAACGAAAACGAAGTGGCATTTTTACACTTTGTTGTTTTTGTTTTCTCTATTATTAGCTTGTTTATGCAAGGATTATGACTATGACTTGTATGCAAGATTAATTGTTGGGGAACATTTTTTTAATACAGGTTGGATTTCTTATCAAGATTTTTTATCATATACACCAACGCATATTTGGTATGACCATGAATGGGGGTCTAGTGTTGTATTTTATACTTTCTTAAAACTCTTTGGAAATTTCGGTTTAATCTTATTACAAGCATTAACAATATTTTTCACGACTTTTTTTATCATAAAAACTCAAAAATTACAAAAACATCCATATCCAACATCTTTAGCTTTTATTGTAGGTTTTATGCTTTTATATGCTCACCAAAACCCTTCAATTGTAAGATGTCATATGTTTAGTTTTATGTTTTTTGCGATGTTTTTGTACTTTTTAGAAAAAACAAGATTGAAAGGCTCGAATATTCTATGGTTAGTACCGATATTAACAATTGTTTGGAATAATCTTCATGGAGGTGTAGTTGCTGGGCTTGGAATAATTTTTATTTATATGATTGGAGCAATCCTTTCTCAAAAACATTGGAAAAAATATTTTTTAGTCTTAACAGTTTCAACTCCACTATTAATTATAAATCCTTATGGCTATAATTATATAGAATTTTTATTCACGGCTAATACCATGAATCGAAAATATATTACAGAATGGTGGGGGGTATTTATACAAAAACATGTTTTTTATTATTATCCAATGTTTTTTGTAGGTATATTCACAGTTTTTCTATCTTTTTTGAAGTTTTTATCAAAAAAACGCATAGATTTAACCAAAGTACTAGCATTATTAGTTGTATCTTATCAAGGTTTTATTCATGTTAAATTACTGTCCCTCACTTTGATTGTAGTATCAGCGTTATTTTATAATGATATAATTCATTTATTAAATAAAAACACACAACGTCAAATAAATAAAATAGCCACGATAGTCCTATTTACATTAGTATTGTTTATACCATTTACTCGTCCTTCAATTGCAAGAACTGACTTTACAAAATACCCAGTTAAAGAAGTCGAATTTTTAAAAATTAATAAAATTAAAGGTAATATATTGACGCATTTTGCATTAGGAAGTTATGTTTCTTATAAGCTTTATCCACAAAACCTTATTTATATGGATGGTAGGTATGAAGAAGTTTATAACAATAAGGAGTTTAATGCTCTAAGAGACTACGAATTAATAAATCCTAATTGGGATGATATTTTAGAATTATATCCAACTGAAATTTTAATGCCAGAAATAAATTCTAATATTTATAAACACTTAAAAATGCAAAAAACTTGGGAAGAAGTCTATTCCGGAGATTTATGCGGAGTTTTTCTGCGTAAAAATAGAAAAACTAATAAAAAGTTTTTATATCCAAAGAATGATGAAAATTATTATAAAGCTTTCGAATTTGATAAACTTAGTCAGTTTGGGAGATAAAAATTAAAGAATTTATGGTATATTAAATTCTAGAGAGGTATTAATTGAAAAATCCGTTAAAATATACTTGTTTATTTGGTGGTGGTGCGATAAGGGGCTTAGCCTATGTTGGTGCTATAAGAGCGCTGGAAGAACTAAATGTTGAGTTCGATATTATTGGCGGTTCTTCAGTCGGTTCTATATTTGCAGCCTTGTTAGCTTGTGGATATAAATCTTACGAGCTTGAGAATCTTTTTATGAAGGTTAATTTTGAATTGTTTAAAGATATTCACCTAGGCTTAGGTGGTGGATTAGGCTTAAGCAAAGGGGGAATTTTTATAGAATGGCTTGATGAACTTATTTCACAAAAGCTTGGATTGAAGTTTAAAGATATTAAATTTAAGAATTTAGAAAAAGATTTAGTTGTAATAACCACAAACTTAAAAAAATTTGATACCCAAGAATTTTCAAAATATGAAACCCCTGATTTTGAAATTGCAAAATCAATAAGGATTTCTTCAAGTATGCCTGGATTAATGGCTCCGTATAAATATAATGGTGCTGATTTAGTAGATGGAGATTTGCAAAAGGCTTCACCAATGTGGCGTTTGTCTGAAACTCTAAAGGATTCTGAATCTAGAATTTTAGAATTTCGTTTAGAAGGTGATTATTCGGATAAATCTAAAAACCCACTTTCTTTTATTAATACAATTTATAGTTGCGTTACTGATGTTGCGACTGATTTTGTTTCTGAAATCTATGGTCAAAATGATAAATATGATTGTGTAAGAATTAATACTGGAGATATTTTCTTTGCGGATTTAAATTTAGATAAAGAATCTCGGAGAATTCTTATTAATAAAGGTTACGAACAGACTATACAATATTTTAAAGAATATTTACCTCAAAAAAAACTTAAATTAGAACAAATCTATACAAAAGTTTTGAAATATCTTAAAAATGCATATAAAGGTTTAAGGGAAAATAATGTAGAGGAAGTTCAATGGTGGCTAGGAGATTTATTTATATTACTATGTGAAAATAAAGAATTATTAGATGAATCTTTATATAAATCAATTGTTAATATGAAGAATAATTTAATGGACTCTGTAACAACATTACTCTTCTTCCATTCAAAATTTAAAGGTCAAAAGAATCTTGAGAAAGAAATGAAAACAATTATTGATTTAATAGAAGAAAGAATACAGGATATTCAATTGTTCTTACAAACTATTAATTGAAGTATAGTTTATTTGTACTTTTGAGAGCAATTTTGTTATTTAGCAAATTTTTTGCACCCACTTTTTTACCCACCCGTTTTTCTATTGTAAATTTTTGTAACAATATTCTTTAAAATACTAAAGTTTTTAGTAAAAAATGCCGTAAATAATATTACCAAGGGAAAATAAAACAAAAGGAAAAAAGATTCACTATGGGAATGGCAGCATCACAAGTTAGATTATTGCAATTGACAGACCGAAAACACAGTATTGGCTATCAATTAACTCGCCTTTCAAACGATAAGGTGAGCTTGTCTCGTGATATGCAAAAAGTTTCTCGAAAATATAATGAAGCATTGAATCAAAAAGTTTTAAAATGGTCAAATAATAATGGGGTTACTTATACAGATTTGACATACCAAAACTTGATGAAACCATCTCAAATGAACCAGTACAATCCGTATCTTTTAACAGATCAATCTGGTAAAATTGTGCTAGATTCAAAATACCAAGAAATTGCAAAAAAGATTTCTCCTGATGGTAAAGGCGGAAACACTCTAACTGTTGAGGGGAAAAGTGATTTAATTGCAGAAATGTGTAATTTTGATGCTGAGAAGATAAAAGAGCACAATGAACTTAAAAGATATGTTTTAAGCCATGAATTGTACCTCGAAAAATTGAAAAAAAGCGAACCAAAAGTAGAATATGAAGAAACATGTGCAGATAAGTTCTTAGAAAAACTAGGAACAGTTGAATTTAATACGTCAAAAACTGAGGGATACTACAATGGTAGTGGGGGCGTTTGGGATAGATTAAACTGGACTCTCTATGGTAAGGGTAATGCACTCAGATCGGTTGATATTGATGTGAAAATTAATTGGGCTGATGATTATAATAACGATAAATCTATTGATTTGGGAAATTCTGATAATGCATATAATATGTTCTCAAATATTCTAACTGTATTTAATGATATGCTTTCTTATTTTCTTGATGAAGAACAATTCGAAAAAATTCAAGATTGCTGCTCTACTACATTAAAAGATGCCGAGTGGATTTTATCTGGTGAAAATGATAGCAATACAAGCTTAAAAGACAAGACCGCTTTGATTAATGGTGATAAAAATAACTATAAGCTAAATATAAAAGCTCTAGTTGAAACAATCCTTCAACCGATTTCAATCTGTTCATCTGGTGATACAACAAAATATACTTGGATAGACATAGAATCAAAAGATTATAAGAACTGGAAAACTAAACATGCAGAATGGCAATCAAAAATTAATGATATTAAATCAAAATGTGAAACTGCTACAAATAATGCTAATTTATTGTTCTCTGCAGAAGAAGAATCTTTAATTGCATACTACGACAAGTTATTTACTTCTATTGCAGAAAAAGGCTGGGTTTGTAATTATCAGATTAATGACCCTGAATATATGAACCAAATGCTACAAAATAACTATTATACAATAACAACTTTGGATAGAGAATTAGTTGAAACAGGTAAATGTGATAAATGTGATGGACCTTGTTTTGATTATAAAAATACATATACTTCAAGTATTGCTAGTAACTTTAATAAATTATTTATTGTAAATGATGAAGATATTAGAGAACAAGCTCTTGTTGACTATGAGTATGAAAAAAGTATCATTAATCAAAAAGAACAAAGAATAGATACTAGAATGAAAAATTTAGAAACAGAACAAGCTGCTATTAATCAAATGATGAAGGGCCTTGAAACCGTTAGAAATGACAACATAAGTAGAACAATGGAAATGTATGGATAAACCATTCATTTATTTATAACCTTGTTTGTGTTACCCTATTTGGGAAGGGTGTGATATAATTACCCTTCTTTTAAAAGGGGATTTTATGTTTGAGTCATTATCAGATAAATTACAAGATATAATAGCAAAGACATCTGGGCAAAAAGAACTTAACCAAGAAAACATGCAAGATGCACTTAGAGAAATTCGTCGAGCACTCCTAGAAGCTGATGTTAACTTGCGTGTAGTTAAGGCTTTTATTTCGAATATTAAAGATAGAGCAGAAGGTGAAGACGTTGTTCACGGTGTCAATCCATCTCAACAATTAGTCAAAATTGTTCACGATGAATTAATCGAGATTTTAGGTAAAGAAGCAAAGCCTTTAGACTATTCAGGACATCCTAATTTAATTATGATGTTAGGATTGCAAGGTTCTGGGAAAACTACATCTTCAGCAAAATTAGCTGTTAAACTAAAAAACGAAGGTAGAAACCCTCTTTTGGTAGCTTGTGACGTTTATCGCCCTGCTGCTATTACTCAGTTAAAGACTCTTGGAGCTGAGATTGACGTAGAAGTATATTCTCAAGATAATGAAACAAATGTGCAAGCAATTGTTAGCAATGCAATAAATTATGCTAAAGAGAAAGGGTTCAACACTCTTATTTTAGACACAGCTGGTCGTTTGCAAATTGATACCGATATGATGGCTGAATTGCTTTTGATTGATAGAGTATTCCACCCAACAGAAAAGCTTTTGGTAATAGATTCAATGACTGGGCAAGAGGCTGTAAATGTGGCAGAAAACTTTGATGCTCAATTGTCAATTACAGGCTTAGTTTTAACAAAGCTTGATGGTGATTCTCGTGGTGGTGCAGCTTTAAGTATTGTTTATTGCACAGGAAAGCCTATTAAATTAACTGGTACAGGAGAAAAATTAAATGCTTTAGAAGATTTTTACCCTGAGAGAATGGCGGATAGAATTTTAGGAATGGGGGATATTGTTTCGTTAGTAGAACGAGCTCAAGAAGTATTTGATGAAAAAACTGCTCGTGAGATGGAAAAGAAAATGGCGAAAGCTGAATTCTCATTCAATGATTTTCTTAAAATGCAATCTCAGATGAAAATGTTTGGTTCAATGGATCAGCTTTTAGGTATGATTCCAGGCTTAAAGATGTCTAAAGATGATAGGCAAATGATTTCTCATGAAGGTGAAAAGCAAATGAAAAAGATTGAAGTCTTTATTCAATCAATGACGCCAGAAGAAAGAGAACATCCTGAATTAATGAATTCTTCTCGTAAAAAAAGAATTTCACAAGGCTCAGGTATTCCTATGCACGATGTTAATATCTTCATTAATCAGTTTGAGCAAATGCGTAAAATGATGAAAGGCATGAATGATATGAAAAACATGTTTAAAGGCATGGGTGGTAAATTAGGGCAGCAAGGTGCCGGCATGCTCGCTATGCAACAAATGCGTAAAAACATGAGGAGATTTAAGTGAAACTCATAGTAGGTTTGGGTAATATTGGACAAAAATACACATTCACAAGGCACAACGTAGGTTTTATGCTCGCTGATAGTATTGCGCTTAATAACAGTCTTAGTTTTAGAGAAAACTCTCGCTTAAAATGTTTTATGGCAAATTTACGTAATGGAGTAGATGATTATTTAATAATTAAACCAACTACATTTATGAACCTATCAGGGGAATCTGTACGTGCCGTGATGGACTATTACAAAATACCTGTAGAGGATGTATTAATAGTATATGACGATTTGAGTCTTGGGCTCGGGAAAATCAGATTTAGAGCAAATGGTTCTGATGGCGGTCACAATGGTATCAAGTCGATTATTCAACACCTTGGTACGAAAGATGTTGCTAGGCTTAAAATTGGAATTGGGCCACAGCCTAATCTGCCATCAGAAGTTTTTGTTCTTCAAAATTTTACAAAAGATGAATTGGAAATGTTAAAGCCAGTACTTACAAAATCAAAAGATGGTATAAATTGTTTCTTTAAAGAAGGTATTGCAGTCGCGCAAAATAAATTCAACTAGGGGAAAATAATAAATCACCCCAACCATCCCTCTCCATACAAGAAGGGAGTTAGAGGAAAAGGAGATAATAAATGAAACTTGCAGAACAACTTGAAATGGATGAAAAATACGAAGAAGCTTATGCTGAATATAGAAAAGAGTTACCACATAAGCAAAATGATGTAGAGTTGATGACAAAGCTAGCTCATTTGGCATTAATTTTAGAAAAAAAAGACGAAGCTAAAGCTTATTATGGCAAGATTTTAGAAATTGATCCATCAAGTATTCTAGCGCACGAACAATTAATAGATTTGTTTGTTCATGAAGATAAGTTTAGATATTATTTATTAAGAGGTAATTTACACGCACTCCAACAACAAATGAGTTATGCAAAAAGTGATTATAAAAAAGCTATTGAGCACGCAAAAGATCAAACAGAAGCCCTTCCTGCTAGATACTTACATGCCGGACTTTGTGAAGGTCAAGAAAAGTATCAAGAAGCTATTGACGAGTATTTAAGGATTTCTGATTATGATGAGAAAAATCCTGTTGTATTTTTAAAGTTAGCTGAACTTTATGAAAAAACAGAAGGTATTATAGCTGCGATTGAAACTCTAGAAAGAGGTTTAAATGAAAATGGATTTAAAGAGTTTGAAGAAATCCTTGCTGGGTATTATATTCGTAATTCTCAACCTCAAAAGGCACTTGAGTATACTAAAAACGAGTTAACAAAAGCACGTGCTTTGATGGATATGGATAAAAACGATGAAGCTTTTGAGATCTTAAATAAAGTAAAAGACCAGTACAATAATCAGCCTTTAATGCACTCTCTTTTGGCTCAATATTATTTCCAAAAAGAAATGAAAGAAGAAGCGTTTAAGGAAATTGATGAATACGCGAAATTGGATGCTAATTCGCCATTAATTTATCAAATGAGAGCTTTAATATATGAATCAGAAGGTGATTCGTTTAATGAACATTTAAACTGGGCTAAATTCAATATTCTAAAAGGCGAAAAAGAAGTTGCATTAAATGAATATATGACAGCTTTTCAGTTTAATAACAATGATGTTGATTTAATTGAAACAATAGCTGTTCAATTAGACGGAATGAAAGATACTACAAAAGCTTGCGAATTCTATGAAAGATTAGTTGAATTAGATCCAAAAAATATTAATGCATTAGAAAAGCTTGCTAATTTTAGGGATTCCATTGGTGATTATCGCATGGCGTTTGAATATATTGAAAAGCTTAAAGAAATTGATCCAAGAAATCAATTTGTTTCTGATAACTTTGAAGCATATAAAGACCGCGCTGAAAATGGCGGTAGTTTTATGAGTTTCTTTAAATCAATTTTTGGCAAAAAAATGTAGTAGGGGTGAAATGTTATCCTGATACAGATTCAGTATCAAGTGCGGAATGACAATGGAAGTTTAAGTTATGAGAACTCTAAAAACAGAACTATTAGCACCAGCAAAGGATAAACAAACAGCGTTCGCAGCGATTGATTGCGGAGCTGATGCTGTTTATATTGGCGCACCTCGTTTCGGAGCTAGAAAAAATGTTCCTAATACCTTAGAAGATATTAAAGAGGTCGTAGATTATGCTCATAAATTTTGGTCGAAAGTTTTTGTAACAATGAACACTATCCTTACAGATTTTGAATTGGATGAAGCTGTAGAATTGGCTAAAAAACTTTCTGGAATTGGAGTAGATGCTCTTATTATTCAAGATCTGGGGTTATTAGACAAATTGATGAATTTACAATTACCCCTTGCTCCGATTCATATGAGCACTCAGTGTGATAATTACTTACCTAAAAAAGTCAAATTCTTTAGTGAAATGGGTGTTTCAAGAGTTATTTTAGCAAGGGAGCTTTCACTTAAGCAAATAAAAGAAATTCATCAAGAAAACCCTGATTTAGAACTTGAAGCTTTTGTACACGGAGCACTTTGTGTTTCAATGAGTGGACAATGCTATTTAAGTCAAGCAATTGGTGGACGTTCAGCAAACCGTGGTGAATGTGCACAGCCCTGTAGAAAAAAATATACTGTTGAAACAACTGATGGGGAAATTATTAAGAAAGATTTTTATGCACTGTGTCTAAAAGATTTCAATGCTTCTAACTGTTTAGATGAAATGAAAGATGCTGGAATTTGTTCTTTTAAAATAGAAGGTAGATTAAAAGATATTGGATATGTTAAAAATATTGTATCTTATTACCGTCAAAAACTTGGTAAAGGTTGTTCTTCTGGTCGTTCAATTTATTCATTTACACCAAACCCAGAAAAAAGTTTTAACCGAGGGTTTACAGAGTATTTCTTGAAAGGAAGAACTGATTGCTTTAATCAAGAGTCGCCAAAATCACGTGGAGAATATCTTGGCGAAGTTATTGAAATTAATAAAAATTGGATAAAAATAAAAACTGATAAAAAGATTCACGCCCAAGATGGTATTTATTTTAAGGGGGATGGATTTGCGGTAAATAAAGTTCTAAATAATTGTGTATATCCAAATAAACAAGTTAATCTTAAAAAAGGAGATAAGCTTTGGCGCAACCTTGATGTAGAGTTTGAAAAAGATTTATTAAAGCCTGTGAAACGACAAATCGGGGTAAATATAGAAATTAATAATAAAATTACTATTATAGACGAAGATGGTATTTCTATTTCCGGAACATTTCCACAAGGTGAAAAAGCTAATAATCCTAAAAAAATGAAAGAAAATTTTATAAAACAATTTTCAAAAACTGGAGAAAGTGATTTTTATCTTGAAGGCATACAAATTGATACAGAAATCCCATTTATACCTATTAGCGAGATAAATAAGCTAAGACGTGAGCTTTTTGAAAAACTGATGCAAAAAAGAATTGAAGTTTATAATACAAAAATTAAACAATTTCAAAAACCGTTGCAATATGCAAAATATTTCTTAGAAGAAGTTGATTATAGCGCAAATATCCATAATCAAAGCGCTAAAGAGTTTTATGAAAAATCTGGAGTAAGGGTAAAAGAGTTTTCGTTTGAAACACAAAAGCCTAACCGAGAGGTTAAGCTAATGCGTTGTAAACACTGTATAAAATATGCTTTGAATATGTGTAAATCACCTAAAAACTTGGTTCTAAAAGATGAGTATGGAAAAACTTACCCATTAAAATTTGATTGTAAAAATTGCGAGATGAGCATATTAACCTAAACTATTAATTTGCTTATCAATATTTTTTCTTGCGGCATCTATCTGAGCTCTTGCTTGTGCAAACTGTTGGTCGGCTGCTTGTACTTCCTCTGCTGACATCAATTCACCTTGAGGTTTTTCATAACATGGATCAGCTACAATTGCTAGATTGTTATATGTCATATATGGATTTCTTAAAACTGGATCTAGAGCATACACAGGAGCTGATAATGTCATTGCCCCGAAGAATAAATCCTTTTTGCCAATACCTTTATCCCATCTTTTGTGAGCCCAGTTTACAGGAGAACCATACCATTTAGTTGAGAATCCGTAATCTTGAACATCAGCTTTATATTTAGAAGTTCTTGCTACTCCTGCCATAGTTTCTGCTTTAAGAACTGTCAATCCTTCAATATCTTTGCCTATATTCTTTTGGAAATCTGACATTAGACCTTCTAGCTCAGCTTTAGAGAATTTTTGGCCATTAATTTCAAACTGTTTGCTACCTCTGTTATACCATTTATAAGGTTTTAACTCTTTGTTCATTTCTTTAGTAATTTTATTAACTTCTTTCCAGTCAGAGCGTTTTACAGCTGATTCTAATTTGTCTGAATATTTAGTTAACCAATCTTTCTTTATTTGTGCAATAGCTTTTGTTTTAGGATCTGTAGCTGCATTAATCTGTTCATCTAATGAGTTTTTATAAGATTCTAAAGAATTTTTAACTTTAGTCTGTTTTGCATTGAATTTGGCAATTTTTTCATCTGCATGTAAGTTTTTGATACCTGTTCTTCCTGCACTTACAGATTTAAAGAATCCTAAGTTTTTCGCAGAACCTAAGCCTGCATTTGCTGCTGTTGCTTTAATATTGTTAACAGCTGCTACTCCTTCAATATGACCGGCTTTGAATGGGTTTATTAAGGTACCTTTTATTCCACTTGAAGCTAAACCTGCTGAACTACTCATACTTTTTAGACCAGCTCTAGCTGCTATAGTAATAGCTACACCTTGCCCAACGGATTCAGTTGCCCTGTCAAATTGTTCTGTTGTTTCAGCATTACAAGCGTCATATAATCCTTTACCTGTTTTAACAACTCCGCTACCAAGAGCTAAGACTGCTGGAGCGGTAACTAAAACCCCTTTTGCAACAGCTGCAGCGGTTGCTGCAGTCGCTGCAGAAGCTCCTAATGCTGTTGCTGCAGCAGCTGCTACTGGTGCAGCGAATACACAAACTGCTGTTGCAGCAGCTGCTATTGCTACGTTTCTAAGACATTTCATTGGATCCCAATTACCATTTTCATCATATCCAACTAATGATTTACAAAGGTTTCCTAAACCTGTTACAGCATTCATTGTTCCTCGCCAAAGTTTGCCCCCGAAAGACATTTCTTTTATATCTTCAACTTTAGTAGCTGTTCCATCAGCATTTTTTGTTTTATTGAATTTAGCTTGTTCTTCATCTAAAGTTGCTTGTTGAAGTCGAACTTCTTGCATTTGTTTTGAATATTCAGCAATTTTTTGATTTCTATTTTTCTTCTCAGCTTCAATTTCTTCAATAGTTTTATTTGAAGAAGATGATACTGTTGAGTTTCCCCCCCAACCAAAAGCTGTATATGGTGACCAAGTTGTACCTGCACCAAATATTGGATTTAACCCAACTCCCCAAGCATTGTTGCCAAAACTCATATTGTTTTGCCATCGAGGTTGCATTAAGTTCATAATTGAATCTTGATTTAGTGATACTCCAGCCATATTTATATCCTCTTTCCTTGTTTTATATTTATATAAAGTCTTTTTGTTTTGAAAAATTGACTTATTGTTAAGAAATGTTACAAATATTATTTTTTATTTATGATACTATGTATTTATGAAATGTGGATTTGTAACAATTATTGGAAGGCCTAATGTAGGAAAATCAACTCTTTTAAACCAAATTCTTGGTCAAAAGATTGTAATTACTACAGATAAAGCTCAAACAACTAGAAAAAGAATTAAAGGAATTTTAACTGAACCTCAAGGGCAGGTTATATTTGTTGATACTCCAGGTATTCATCGCCCATTGAATAAGCTTGGCGAGTTTTTAATGGATGAGGCGAAGCTTGCTGTTCCGGATGCAGATCTAATTTTGTTTTTAGTTGATGGTTCAGAACCTGCTGGCAAAGGCGATAAATGGATTGTTGAAAATCTTTTAAAAGATAACAAAACCCCTGTAATTCTTGTTATGAATAAAGTTGATAAAGTTAAAAATCAACAAAAAATAGAAGAAAATTTGATTTCTTATAAATTAATGTTTAACGAAAATGTACCTGTTATTAGAATATCAGCAAAAACTGGAAGAAATAAGGACACTTTGCTTACAAATATCTTCAAAAAATTACCAGAAGGTGAATTGCTTTATCCTGAAGATGTCGTAACTGAAGAAAGTATGCGTTCTGTAACAGAAGAAATTATAAGAGAAAAGATTTTATTGAATACACAAGATGAAATCCCGCATTCAGTAGCAATTACAATTGATAAATACGAAGAAAAAGAAGATATTGATAGAATTTATGCCACAATATATTGTGAACAAAAAAGCCAAAAAGGAATTTTAATAGGCAAGGGCGGTTCTCTGTTGAAGAAAATTGGCACAGAAGCTCGAATTGAATTAGAGGGAATTGTTGACAAAAAAGTCTTTTTAGCTTTGGAAGTTAAAGTCGAAAAAGATTGGCGTAAAAAGGATAAACTTCTTAAAAACTTTGGTTATGTCTCTGATAAGGAGTAGGGGTAAATGTAAATGGTAAAAAATGTTGCACTATTTACCTATCTGGGATTTACAAAAATATAAACCTGTGTTATCATTTCGTAAAAAAGGAAATTTATGACATATTTAGTTAGAAAACATCATAATCATATTCATACCAACCCGAAAGGGCTGGGAGTTTTGGTGTTCTCTCACTAATTTTACTCCTTAATCGGCTCTTTCGGGAATCTTTTAGAGAAACGTTATGAGTAGGTTATGTAAGGAGATTTTAAAATGTCATTTGTAAATATTATTTCAGCAATTGGTAACAATTCGTCTATTTATCCTCTTTTAATAAGAGATTGTGGGATTGAAAATCCTATAAAAATTGGCTTAACTTATAAGCAAAATCTTAAAGATTCAAAACAAATGGCCAAAGATGCTTTTAGAGAACGCACGATTGATGAATATGTTTGTTCTGCAATTTGGCTAGGTGGAATCCCTGTAATGGATAAAATTTGTGATTGGGGAATAAAAAAATTAGGTTATGATCCCAGAGTTGATATGAATCTTTTTAAAGAATCTTCCAAGCAAGGCTTAATAGTTAATATCGAAAAATTTAAAAATACTGCTTCAAAAGAAGTTGAAAGCTTAAAAAAAGTTTTGAAAAATAAAAAAACTTATGAAAAACTGCAAGCAGGTAAATTTGTTCTTTCTACAGCAATACCAGTGTTTTTAATGGGTTACTGTTTACCTAAATCAAATTTTGCATTAACAAATAAAATTAGAAAAGAAGAACAATTGAAAAAAGAGTCTGTCAGAAGTAATCAAAATATTTCTTTTAAAGGTGGGTTTATTTCAGGTTTAGCAAATATGTCTACTGTTAATAAAATGGCTGTTACTGATGGAGGGTTAACAGTTGGGCGAGTAGGAACTGGTAGGAATTTTAATGAAAGATTAGAATTAGGTTTCAAAATGCTAGGCATGATGTTTTTAAATTTTGTTGCTCCAGCTTGGATTGCTCGAGGATTTGATGGACTTTCTAATAAATTGTTTGACACAAATGTTAATCTTGACCCTAAAATTTTAAACGATAAAGAGTTTCTTGCCCAGATTAAAACGGGGAAATTGAATCTCCCAGATGAAAACATTATTGACTTTTTAGATAAAAACCCTAACGGAAAATTTACACAATTAACAGAAAAATTTTGTGGAGTAAAAAGATTGGAGAATGGTGAGCGTGATCCAAGAGCTTTTGTTAATGAAAAGAATATAAAAAGTTTTCAAAATGAGATAGAAAAATTCGTTCAAAAAGCTAAAACAAGTGGTGATGTTGATAAGTTTGCCCAAAAAGCTTTAAGAGTAAAATCCGCAAATATTATCGCTAATATAACAATCAGCAGTATTTTACTAGCGATAGGATTACCTAAGCTTACTTTCTATTTAAGAAAACTTATTACAGGTTCTGATGCAGAGCCAGGATTAGTCCAAGATGGTGTAAAGAATATGTAAGGATTTCGTTAATATCGTATTTTTTATAATATACTAATCTTGTAAATATAGTTTTTAATGGAGAAAAAGAATGACAAACGCATTATTAGAAAAAACATCAATTCATCCTTCAGCTGTAATTCATCCGACAGCGCAAATCGCAGAGGGTGTTGTTATAGGCCCAAATGTTGTTATTGGAGAAGGTGTTAAATTAGGTAAAGGTACAAGAGTAATTGCTAATGCATACATTGAATTTGCTGAAATTGGTGAGAATTGTACAATTTCTCCATTTTCAACAATAGGTTCTGAACCTCAAGACTTAGGTTATAAAGGTGAGCCGACAAAGGTTGTTATAGGTGATGGAACAATTGTTAAAGAAAACGTTACTATACACCGCGGTGCAGCTTGTGGTGATGGAATTACAAGAATCGGAAGCAAATGTCTATTGATGGTTGGTTCTCATATAGCACACAACTGTGTGCTTGAAGATCAAGTTATTCTTGCAAATTTAGTAACATTAGGCGGTCATGTTCACGTCGGATTCGGAGCTTTTATTGGTGGTATGAGTGTGTTCCATCAAAATATAAGAATTGGTCAAATGGCTATTGTGAGCGGATTCTCTGCTTCTCGTCAAGATATTTTACCTTATTCAAAAGGTGAAGGTAGACCTCCCGTTCCAAGAGGTTTAAATGTTATAGCAATGAAGCGTCGTGGTGTTTCTCAAGAGGTAAGAACAGCTACAAATCAAGCATTTAAGCTACTTATTTCTGATGACTATAATACAACTCAAGCTATAGAAAAAATTAAAGCTGAAATACCAATGAATGAATATATTGAAAATATGATTGAATTTATCAAATCTTCAAAAAGAGGAGTTTTATTAAAATCTCACAAATCAGGAAATGCTAGTTTTGATGAAGATTAAGTAAGGGTAAAATGGTAAAAATAGAATAAGGGTATTATTTACAATTAATACCCTTATTTTTTTATATCACCTAGTATATCTAGTCGACTTCGTAACTATAGATTCATTTCGCAAGTATCTCTGTTTACAAGCGTTTTGACAATGTAAATATTTGTTAAGATTACTTTAAATAAAATACTTGACTTTTATTTCTTATGTGCAATAATTAAGATACACACTTTAAGTGTAGTCGAAACACTAAATAGCAAAACACAAACCCCAAAATCATATAAACTCCTAGATAATAAACACTAAAAAAGACCATTAGGATGCAGAAAACAAACCCACCTGACACACACCGGGTGGTTTTTTTTATTAATAATTTAATAATTTGTATTATTATGTTCTCTACTTGCTATTAACCTCTTGATTAGTTGTTTTGTTTGTTTTAGGATTAATCTGTTAAGAGAAATATTTTACTTATAAGAAGGAGTGAAAATTTATGGTAAAAGTAGCAATTAACGGATTCGGAAGAATCGGACGTAACACATTAAGAGCAGCTATCAGAGAAGGTATCTACAACGAAATCGATTATGTAGCTATCAATGACCCTGGTCTAACTCCAGAAAATGCTGCACACGTGTTCAAATATGACTCAGTTATGGGTAGATTTGATGGTACTGTTGAAGTTGCTGAAGACGGTCTAATCATCAATGGTAAGAAAATTTTATTCTTCGCTGAAAAAGATCCAGCAGCTCTTCCTTGGGCTAAATTAGGCGTGGAAGTTGTTGTTGGATCAACTGGTTTCTATACAGATGCTGAAAAAGCTAAAGCTCACATTGCAGCTGGTGCTAAAAAAGTTATCATTTCAGCTCCTGCTAAAAACGAAGACAAGACTATCGTTTTAGGCGTTAACGAACAAGAATATGATCCAGCTAACCACAATGTAATTTCAATGGCTTCTTGTACAACTAACTGCTTAGCACCTGTTGCTAAAGTTATTGCTGAAAAGTTCGGTATTGTTAAAGGCTTAATGACTACAGTTCACTCATACACTGGTGACCAAAGAATTCTTGATGCTGGACACAAAGATCCACGTCGTGCTAGAGCTGGTCCTCTAAACATCGTTCCTACTACAACTGGTGCTGCTAAAGCAGTTGCTTTAGTTCTTCCAGAATTAAAAGGAAAATTAAACGGTTTTGCTATGAGAGTTCCTACTCCAGACGTATCTGTTGTAGACGTTGTATTTGAAACAGAAAAACCTGTAACTGCTGAAGCAGTTAATGCAGCTCTTAAAGAAGCACCTGCTGCACATGTGTTATGCTATTCAGAAGAACCATTAGTATCTTCTGACTTCATTGGTTCATCTCAATCATCAACTGTTGACGCTGCTTTAACAATGACAATGGGTGAAAACATGGTTAAAGTTGTATCTTGGTATGATAACGAAATGGGTTACTCTACAAGATTAGCTGAAACTACAAAAATGGTTGCTTCTAAATTATAATTCTTAAGAATTTTAGTTTAAGTAATATTAATAAGTGGCGGATTTCAAATTGAAATCCGCCACTTTAATAATAAAATAATTATTTTATCTAAATAATTCAATAATAGATTTTTTATAATCTGGTTTAATAATTCCTTTTTCTGTGATAATACCAGTTATTAATTCATTAGGAGTTACGTCGAATCCAGGATTTATTATATTGACTCCGTCAAGAGCGCAGATTCGTTCTCCATTTATGTGGGTAACTTCTTCTTTGCTTCTTTCTTCTATCGGAATTTCTGCGCCTGTAGCAATAGAAGTGTCAATTGTTGAAAGAGGGGCTGCGATATAGAATGGTATATTATGATACTTAGCAGCTATAGCAACAGTATAAGTTCCTATTTTATTTGCTGTGTCTCCATTCGCAGCAATTCTATCTGCTCCAACTACAACCATATCAATCATGCCTTTTTTCATGAAATATGAGCACATACCGTCGGTAATCAATGTAACAGGGATTCCATCCATTGCAAGTTCGAAAGTTGTTAACCTTGCACCTTGCTGACGAGGTCGTGTCTCATCTGCAAAAACTTGAATAGTGTTATCTTTAGCAAATGCTGAACGAATAACTCCTAAAGCGGTACCATAACCGCCTGTAGCCAATGCTCCAGCATTGCAATGGGTTAAAATTCTGGCACCTTTAGGTACAACTTCTGCACCAAAATCCCCCATGGTTTTACATCTATTGATGTCATCTAATTCAATTTCAATAGCTTTATCTGTTAATTCTTTTATTAGTCCATTAATATCTGAATTTGAATTTCTAATAATTTTTCTTTGTTCTTCGCAAGCCCACATTAAATTAACCGCTGTTGGACGAGATGTTGCCATATAATTTGCTTTTTCAAGCAAATAAGCTTTAAAATCTTCTAAATTATTATAATTTGTTCTGCCCTCTTGAGCATATAAAACAATTCCTTGTGCACCAGCAATACCAATTGCAGGAGCTCCTCGAACAATCATATTTCTAATTGCGTTGAACATATCATCTCCTGATATAATTTCAACATATTTATATTCATAAGGAATTACTGTTTGGTCAATCATTTTTGATTTACCATTTTCCCAATATATTGGTCTAATTTTTGATTCAAAAGCCATTTGTAGTTCTCCTTTATTAGTATTTATACATTTTAAATAAATATAAAAAAAATAACAAGCAGATTATTTTTTTAATATTAGATTAATTCCTGCAATGAAATAGTTTTTAAATTCCTCAAAACTTCTTAAACCTAACAATGTCTTCAAAATATAACGTGGTCTTAGATAAAACCTTTTTATTGATTGTTTATGTAGTTCAAAGATTCGCTCTTTTGATAGCTCATGAGAACGTACGGCTGGATAATAATAAGCGCTATTAAAATCGAGCTGACCTTCTATAAGCTTATTCATCATTGCATAAGCAAAAAATCTTGTCCCAGGAAAAGGAGTTGCTGTATAAAAACTAATAAAATTGCTATCTAATTCAATTGCAAATTTTATAGTTTCTTCCACTGTTTTTTCTGTTTCCCAAGGTAAGCCTATTACAAAATAGTTATAAATCTTAATCTTATTCTTTTTAAGGATTTTTACAGTATTTCTAATATCATCTAAAGTTATATTTTTACCAATATTGTTTAAAATCTCTTGAGATCCACTTTCGACTCCAATACTAACAAGTCTGCAACCAGCCTTGTACATTATCTTAGCCATTTCTTCATCCATTGTGTTAGCTCGAGTGTTTGCTGACCAAGTTATTTTAAGCCCTGAATTAATAATTTTTTGACACAAATTTAAAGTCCATTCTTTGTTGATATTGAAAATATCAGACCAAAATAAAAAATTATTGATATTATATTTTTCGACACATTCTTTAATTTCAGCAATGATATTTTCAGCTGAACGCATTCTCACTTTTTGCCCTGAAACAGAAGTTGCTAAGCAGAAAAAGCAATTATAAGGGCACCCACGTGAAACTTTTATAACGGCTTGCACTTTGCCATTATCAGGTCTACAGTAAATTGAATTATCAACTAAATGTCTTGCTGGAAAGGGCAAATTATCTAAATTTTCATTAAAAGGTCTTCTTTCATTTGTTATACTTTGAAAATTCTCAGTGTAACAAATTCCTAAAATCTCATTATTAGGAACACCTTCGAGAATTTCTTTTAATGTCAATTCAGGCTCACCAATTATAGCATAGTCAACAAAAGGGTATTCATAAGTTACATTTGTAGAATAGGTTAAAAAAGGTGCACCTTTAACAATAGTTACCAAATTTGGCAAAATTGATTTTGCAAGCGCAACAGCTTCCATATCAGATTTAAAAGTAGGTGTTGCGATATTTGCGACAAGAAAGTCTGGCTTAAAGCTGTTTAAATCTTCTATAAATTTCCCACCTAAGCTGTAGTCCTGTATTTTTGCTTCAAAACCACATTGTTCTGCAATTGCCGCCAAATACATTAAGTCTGTAGGAGGCAAAGGTGGTATGACTAACAAATCCTTAATTGGCTGTTGACATCTATCTTCACGATTCATAATCGGAGACGAGGGGTAAATTAATAGAATTTTCTTTTTTTTATTCTGCAACGATTTTCTCCTTAACTTTTGAAGCAATTATGGATGCTAAAATTAAACAAATTGCACCAATTAAGAATGTATATTCCCAATGGAAATTAACACCGTCGACAACTATGAATGAGCATTTGTTAATAAACCAAGACACAAGTGTGCATACAAATACTTGTGGTCCTGCTATGAAAATATTAAAGATTCCCATTACAGAGCCTTCTGTTCCTGGTTTGATATATTGAGAAAGCATCGCAAATGGTAAAGCACAAATACTTGCCCAACCTATACCTGATAAGCCCATTAAAATTGCAACAAATTTAGGATTTGTAGTAAATGCCATTCCTAAAAATGCTAAAGCCATTGATAACATTGATATAATGTGAATTTTTTTGTTTCCATATTTAACAGAAAGAACCCCAATAGGAATTGCAACTAAGAAGCAAACTAAGTTAAATATAGCAAAACAAATAGACGAAAAGTTTGTTCCACTAAGTACTGCTGTATCATAAGATGCTTTGATTGCCTCAGAGACTTCCGATAGATCAGGTACACCAAATACAGTATGGACAGCATATTGTGTAAAATAAATCATCATACACATATTGCCAATCCAAGTGAAAAATTGCATCCAGCAAATTTTACCAACTTCTGGAGACAATCCAAAAAAGTCTTTTAATGACTGTAAGAAATTAAATTTATCTTCTTCTTTATCTTCTGTTTTTTCGATTTTACGTTCTTTAATAGCGATACAAGTCCAAATCATGCCAAGAGCAAAAGCTAAAGCTGCCATAATAAATTGAGCATTTATTGGCATTTGATACCCAAAAGCCCATTTTAAGAACGGAGCAGTACCAGCTGCAACTACAGAACCTAGGCCAATCGCTAAGCTTATATAAGAGTTTGCAACAGAATGTTGCTCTTGTGGAACAACATCCGGAACAAGCGCTCTATAAGGTCCTTGAGCAATATTAACACAAGCATCTAAAACCCAAATCATAATTGCTGCAAATAATAAAGCTGCCCAAGGTGCGAAATCTATATGTAATGCGCTACTTAGCCAATTAGTAATATTTGCAGAATTTGGGAACGCCCATAAAGCTAGTGCTGAAAGCAAAGCCCCACCTAATAAGTATGGTCTACGACGTCCTAAAGGAGTTTTTGTTTTGTCTGAAAGAGCGCCAATTAAGGGCTGTACAACCATGCCTGTAAAAGGCCCAGCGAGCCAGATTAAACCAAAAATAAATGGTGAAGCACCCAATTCCTCGGTAACAGGTCCTGATAGAATTATTCTCATTTGCCAAGCAAATTGTAAACCAAAGAAACCGATTGCAAAACTAATAAATTTTGCAGGGGTAAACTTACTTAAAACATTATCTCCCATTTATTAAACTCCTCCCTTTATTCTTTATTCAAGTTTAATACATCTCAATAATTTTATCAATACCAGATTTCGCAACAGCAAATATCTCTAACATCTTTTCATATTCATAAGGTTCACCTTCTGATGTAGTTTGGAAATCAACTATTTTACCAGATTTAGTTAAAATAACGTTTGAATCAACTTGCGCGTGCGAATCTTCTTCATAGTTTAAATCTAACTTTATTTCACCATCAACAACTCCAATAGATATTGCTGCTATTGGTTCAATAATAGGGCTTTCTGCTAAATCACCAGAAGCAATAAGCTTATCTATAGCATCTTTTAGTGCTAAATAACCACCACAAATACTTGCAGTTCTAGTACCTCCATCCGCTTGGATTACATCAGCATCAATTGTGATAGTCATCTTAGGCATTTTTTCTAAATCAACACAAGCTCTAAGACTTCTGCCTATAAGACGTTGGATTTCATGAGTTCTACCTGAAACTTTTTCTCTTTCTCTGCGACAGCGAGTATTTGTTGCAGAAGGTAAAAGTGAGTATTCAGCAGTTACCCAGCCCCTCTCATCATCATCAGCCATCCATTTTGGCTTTTTTAAATCAACTGAAGCTGTACAAATAACTTTTGTATCTCCAAATTCCACCAAAACAGATCCCATTGCGTGTTTAGTGAAATTATGTGTGAATTTTATATCTCTTAATTGATTGTTTTCTCTTCCATCTAATCTCATATAAATACTCCTTATAAATCTGTATTAATTATACCACAAATTTAATTGTCGATATTTTACTCTAACCTTGCACTTTTGTTATCTCTTACTAAGGAAAAGGATAAATAGAAAAAGCGCCCTTTACAAATAAGTAAAGGGCGCTCAATCAGATTCTACTTATTAAATACATTAACCTGAGAATGTTTTAAAGGATTTATCAATGTTGTCACCGATAACTTTATCAAGAGCCTCTGTTTCTTTTTCAATCATTTTACGTTCGTTATCAAGCCTTGTTAACTTTAGCTCTAAGTTTCTATCTTCTTGTTGGATAATTTCGGTTTTAGCATTGATTTCTTGTTGCTTTTTATCGTATTCATACATTTTGTATTCATATTGATTATAAGCATCTTCATATGCTAAATTATCAGTTACTGTGGTTGCTTTTAAATCAATATCTCTATAGCCTACAATTACATTATTATCATCATATTGAGGTACGCAAAGTTTTGTTATGCGTCCTTGTGTATCGAATTCTAATTTGCATTGATCAACTTCTTTTGATTCTGTAAAAGTACCATTTGAAGTATACGAATATGTTTTTGCAAACCCATCTCCGATGCCCTCAGCAGTATTACCAGCATCTGTCTTAAGTACAAATTTTACAGTTTCTACATTTGTATCGCTAACATCAATGT
Organism: Candidatus Gastranaerophilaceae bacterium; assembly: GCA_045645765.1. Lineage (GTDB taxonomy): Bacteria > Cyanobacteriota > Vampirovibrionia > Gastranaerophilales > Gastranaerophilaceae > CAG-196. Next base: position 11,797 of record JAZRJK010000064.1, on the reverse strand, counting down.
AAACATAAAAATCATCTGTATCTAGAGGATCTTTCTTGTCTCCAAAACTGTTTCTTATTGCGTCTTCGTATCTGTCCCAAGCAAACTGATTAAATATACTTTTTGCTTCATTAAAATCATATACGACATGACCTCCAACTGTAATCTTATCTGCATCAGGATTGCCGATTTCATCACCACTAGGGTCTAGCTTATAATAAGTATAATTACTTCCATCTGTTTTAAAGTTATACTCACCACCTTCTGTCTCAGTTAAGTACACTTTTGCATTTGCACTATTAAGTTGTTCATATTTTTCAGAACCATCACTGCTTGTTTTTACATAATAACTAGATAGTTCATTAAGATTTAATACTATATCTGTGTTATCAACTTCAGAGAGTTTAATCTTTTCTTCAGGTGCTTTTACAATTTTTGAGCCATAGTCTGACTTAAGTGCGTCACCAGTTCCTGAAGTTTGCATTTCAACAAGGTAATTCTCCCCAGAAGGTTTAATAGCTCCTAGTGAAAAATTAGTAGCGCCGTCTTGACCTGTATATTCAACAGTAGTATATTCTTGGGTGCTAGGAGGGGTAGGCACTTCCATTGCAAGCAAGCTATTATACAATGATGTACACTGCTGTGACAAAATTGTTCTTTCTTGGTTAATCTGTTGACCTTGATACTCAAGGTTTGACTTTCTTGCTTGAAGGCTTAATAACCTAGCTTGTGATGCGGCCATACCCATAATTGAGTGCTCCTTTTCCTTTTATTGTGCTTTAATAATATTTACGGCATATTTCTAGAAAACTTTAATTTTTTTTAGAATATTGTTACAAATGTTTACAATTACCTTTAAAAATATCGTGTTAAACTTATTTTGAGGGGTTTTAAAGAATGTTAAAATTAAAAGAGTTTTTTTTATCAAAGCCAGAATTGACAACAGTTTTGGGGCTAATGGTACTATTTTATTTTATATTTTTTCACAATATTTGGGCTTACCCTCTTATGGATGCTGATGAAACGCGATATGTTTCAATGGCGAGAGACATGTTTAATAATAAGGAATTTTTAACATTATATTTAAACGGTGAATATTTTTTTGAAAAACCACCACTGTTTTTTTGGATCGAATGTTTATTTTTTAAGCTTTTTGGTAATATTAATGAATTTACCGCAAGGTTTCCTGTTGCTTTATTAGGAACGTTGAGTTGCTTTATCGTATATTTTATGGGTAAAAAAATTGTATCTCGCTCATATGGTGTTATATCCGCTGTAATTCTTGCAACTTCGATTGAGTTTTCAATGATTTCAAAGCTTGCAATGCTTGATATTGTATTGTCAGCTTGTATAACATTTTCTCTAAGCTTTGGTTTAGCGACTCTTTTTTGTAGAGAATCTAGAAAAAAATATTATTGGTGGTTATTTTACGTTTTTTCAGCATTGGCAGTTATGGCGAAAGGAATACCAGGTTTTGTTGTTCCATTTGGAGCAATATTCTTTTTATATATTTATGCTCGCAAGTTTAAAGATCTGTTTAAACCAATATATTTTATTCCTGGCTGTATTTTGTTTTTGTTAATAACTTTGCCTTGGCATATCATTATGTTTAAATTGCACAATCCTTTATTTTGGGATGAATATATCATAAAGCATCATTTATCAAGATTTTTAGGCTCAGAAGAAATTGATAGAGCTCAACCCTTTTACTTTTATTTAGGAACTCTTTTATGGGGCTTTTTCCCTTGGATATATTCTTGTCTAGCAGTTTTAGTAACTAAATTAAAAGATTTTAAGATTAATTCAAGCTTTAATAATATCTCAAGATTTTTAATTTATAATACAATCATTGTTGTATTTACTTTAATATTTTTTAGTTTGTCAGAGACAAAGTTAATCACATATATTTTACCGCTTTATCCATTTCTTGCTTGTCTCGGAGGTTACATTTGGTGGGAATATTTGTCTAATAGAAAATATGAGAATACAATTAACACAACAAACTATATTTTGGCAACTATTTTATTATTAGTAGCTTTGGTAGGAATATTATTACCTTTATTTATAGATAGCCAGTATTTAAAAGATATTGGAAGTGCAAGAATACTTTGCACTTTATTTAGTTTTGCTTGTGGATTAGGATTAATTCTTTTTACTAAGCGAAAAATCTATGTCGGAAGCTTCATATCTATAGTCTTATTTATGATTCTATTATCTTCAATTGCAACAGAAAAATTTTATCAAATAGATTATAAATTTGGGCAATATGATTTAATGAAATTCGCAAAAATAGCAGAGAACGAAAATGTTTCTTTAACAACATTTAGATTCGGAACAAAATTTAGCTTAATATTTTATGGGAAAATGCCAGTTACATATGGACCACAGGCTGAGTTATGGGACTTTAAAAAAGCTTTAGAGAAAAAAAATAATTTTGTTATAATAAAAAATAAGATTTTAAAAGAGTACAATTCAAATGATTTTGTTATAATAGAACAAGGGAAAAAGTATTCTTTAATAGATGAGAGGAACTAAATGTATCAAATAATCAGCGATTTATTGTGGAAAATTATAAAACCAATCGGGGTTAATGTTCTGAGAAAAAAAGGGTATCCAGAAGATGCTATAGAAAGAAAATGTGGTGAAATCTCAGAAGTCGGGTTTGCTAAAGGAGATAATGCGATCATGATTCATGGGGTTTCTGTCGGTGAAGCTTTGGCTTTAGAAAATCTTGTCAAAACGGCTCGTAAAGAATTCCCTAATTCGAAAATTATTATGACAACAGGAACATTTACTGGTCAAGAAATTGCAAAGAAAAAGTTAAGCGATTATACCGATTTAATAACTTATTTTCCTGCGGATTTCCCTTGTGTTGTTGAAAAGTTTTTAGATAAAATAAATCCAAAAGCTGTATTTATTGCAGAAACTGAAATTTGGCCAAACTTTGCAATGGAATGTAAAAAACGAGGCATAAATTTATATATTATTAATGGCAGAATTTCTGATTCTACATTTAAATCTTATAATGCTTTAAAGTGGATTTTTAAATACTTTTTAAATTTTTATACAGGAATTTTTACACAATCAGAAGATGATAATCAAAAGTTTTTAGTTCTTGGTGCTAATCCAGAAACAACTAAGGTTATGAATAATTTAAAGTTTGATATTAAACGTCCTGAGGGGATAAGCTTTAACAAAGGCGAATGTAGAATTTTATTGGCCGGTTCAACTCATGCCGGAGAAGATGAAATAGCTTTGTCTGTATTTAAAAAATTAAAAGAAAATCATTCTGAGTTAAAAATGATTCTTGCTCCCAGACATTTAACAAGAGTTGAAGATGTTAAAAGTCTTATTGAAAAATTTGGTTTTTCTTATGCGCAGCGTTCAACTGGCAAATCTGATTTGGAAGGTTGTGATTTGTTAATACTTGATACCTTAGGTGAGCTTGGTAAAATGTATGAACATGCTTACATTTCATTTATTGGTGGCAGTTTTAATAAAACTGGCGGACACAATCCTCTTGAATCTATAGTTTTTGAAAAACCTGTTATTTCTGGACCTTCTATACATAACTTTAAAGATATTTATGGAATAATTAAACGTGCAGGAGCAGGTTTTGTTGTAGATACTGAACAAGAATTTTTTGAAATAGCTAATAGAATGCTTGGTGATACGGATTTTTATAATTCAACTGTTCAAAAATGTGAAAAAGTATTCAAAGAACAACAAGGAGCTTTAGAGTTTGTTATAAATGTAATGAAAAATCTACATTAAGATTTTTACAAACCTTAATAAACTCTTATGCTAGGATAATAGTATGGCTAAATTGATTCCACTTCACATTCACACGGAATATTCTTTATTAGACGGTATGATAAGGGTAGGAGACCTTGTTAAGTATGCTGTCGAAAATGAGCTACCAGCGATTGCGATTACAGACCACGGAGTTATGTATTCTGCCATTGAGTTTTATGAAAAAGCTAAAGAAGCTGGTATTAACCCGCTTATTGGATGTGAATTTTATGTACATAATGGTGATATAACTCAAAAAGATGCTTCTAATAATCCATTATGGCACTTAATTCTTATTGCTAAAAATGCACAAGGTTATAAAAACTTAATTAAGCTTGTTTCCACAGCTTGGTGTGACGGTTTTTATTATAAACCTCGTATCAATTTTGAAATCTTAAAGCAATATAGTGAAGGGCTAATTTGTTCTTCAGCTTGTTTAGGTGGAGAAGTTTTACAGCATTTATTAGCGGGAGAAAAGGAAAAAGCTAAAGAATCAGCTCTTAAATATAAAGAACTTTTTGGTGATGATTATTATATCGAGCTTCAAGATCACAATTTAGATGAACAAAAGCGTACAAATCCTGATTTAATAAAAATCGCAAAAGAGCTTGGCATAAAAATGATTATCACAAATGATGCACATTATTTGAGAAAAGAAGATGCTGATGCTCAAGACAGTTTATTGTGTTTGAATACAAATGCGGATAAAGCGGATCCGAACAGATTTCATTTCCCTAATAATGAGTTTTATGTTAAATCTAAAGAAGAAATGCGTCAGGCGTTTTCTTGGATGGATGAAGCAACTTTTGAGGAATGTTGTGCAAATACAGAAGAATTTGCTTCAAAATGTAATATAGAGATTGAATTAGGTAATGCTCCTTTACCACATTATGATGTACCAGAAGGGCATACTAATGAATCTTATTTAGAGTATGTTGTATATGAAGGCATGAAGAAGCGTTATGGGGAAATTACCCCTGAGCTTAAAAAACGTGCAGATTATGAACTAGGTGTAATTAACAAAATGGGATTCCCTGCCTACTTCTTAATTACATGGGATTTTATTCATTATGCAAAAACTCACAATATTCCTGTCGGGCCAGGGCGTGGTTCTGCAGCAGGAAGCTTGGTGGCTTATGCTCTAGAAATAACAGATTTAGACCCTATTAAACACAATCTGTTGTTTGAAAGATTCTTAAATGAAGAACGTTTTACTATGCCCGACGTCGATATTGACTTTTGTATCGAAAAACGTAGGCAAGTAATTGACTACGTTGTAGAAAAATATGGTGAAGATAAAGTTTGTCAGATTATTACTTTTTCAACCTACGCACCAAAAGCTGCATTTAAGGGTATTGCTAGAATTATGAAAGTGCCTTTTGCAGAATCAAACAGGCTAACAGGTTTAATTGAGCCAGCAATTGATTTAGCAACAACAGAAAATCCAAAAGCTAAATGGATTAAAGACGCGCTTAAAGTTGATGGTTCAGAGCTTAAAAAACTTTATGACGAGGATTATCAAATTCCTTGTCCCACTGATGACGAACCAGGAAAAACTGTAAGTTATAAAAAAATTATTGACATGGCTTGTGCTATTGAAGGTCTTAAATGTGGTACAGGTACACACGCTGCAGGTGTTATTATTTCTTATGCACCTCTTGATACAATTATTCCAGTTCAGCCTTCAAAAGAAGGTATTGTACAAACTGGGTATCCGCCACATGAAACAACAGAGGTTTTATCACTTCTTAAAATGGACTTTTTGGGCTTAAGAAACCTTACGATGATTTATAAAACCGTTGATATGGTAAAAAAATATCAAGGTATTGATGTCGATATCAATAATATTCCACTTGATGATCCAGAAACATATAAAATGCTTGTACGTGGGGAAACTATTGGTGTATTTCAGCTTGAATCTCAAGGGATGATGAACTTAGTAAAACGTCTTAAACCTGACGTATTTGAGGATTTAGGTGCTCTTGTTGCTTTATTCCGTCCAGGTCCTCTTGGTTCAGGCATGGTTGATGAGTTTGTCGATCGTAAACATGGTATTAAAGAAGTAACTTATGCGCATCCTCTATTAGAGCCTATTCTAAAAGATACATACGGAACAATTGTATATCAAGAGCAAATTATGCAAGTTTTCCAAACTCTAGCAGATTATTCTCTTGGTCAGGCTGATATTGTCCGAAGAATGATGGGTAAAAAGAAAATTGAGGAAATGCAACAACAAAAAGGTAAGTTTATTGAGCTTGCATCAACTCGACATGATATGAAACCCGAAGATGCTACGACTTTGTTTGAACAGATAGAAGCATTCGCTTCATACTGTTTCAACCGTTCGCATTCAGCAGCTTATGCGTTTGTTGCTTATCAGACTGCATATTTAAAATGTCATTATCCTGTTGAATATTTATCAGCATTATTATCAAGTGTTTCAAATGACAAGGATCAAACACAATTATATATTGAAGAAGCAAATAGATATGGGATTAAAGTGCTTCCTCCTGATATCAATAAATCTGTTCTTGAATATGCACCAGATGGTAGAAATATCCGCTTCGGTATGGCTGCAATTAAGCAAGTTGGTGAACCTGTAGTTGAAGCTATTATTAAAGAACGTGAAGAAAATGGGGATTTTACAAGTATTTTTGATTTTTGTAAACGTGTTGACGCAAAATATGTTAATAAAAAGTCTCTAGAAGGACTTATAAAAGCTGGAGCGTTCGCAAGTATTGAAAAAAGTAGAAAACAACTTTTTGAAAATATCGAACACATATTAGACGTAACTTCAAAAGAAGCTAAGGATAGAGCTATGGGGCAAGTAAGTCTATTTGCAGCTTTAGGTGATAGTGGAGAAGATTTTTCAGGAGTTCAGTACCAACTAGTTGGAAGTGATGAGGAATATACAGATAAAGAATTACAACTTTTTGAAAAAGAGTTTTTAGGGTTCTATATTACCTCGCATCCACTATTTTCAATAAGGGATAAATTGCAATTTTTAGTATCTCATAAAATCAGCGAATTAAATGAGGTCCAAGATGAAACATTGGTAACTGTTTGTGGATTAATCACTGCTACTAGGCAAATTCCAACGAAAAAAGATCCTACTAAGTTTTTGAGATTTGTAACTTTAGAAGATTTGACAGGAAAAATTGACGCAGTATGTTTCCATAAAAAACTGCTTGACTATGCGGATATATTACAACCAGACATGAAAGTTGTAATAACAGGACGTCTTCAACATCGGGGGGAAGACCAATTAAGTCTTGTTGTAGAAAATGTAAAATCCGTTGACAATTCTAATATTGTTACACTAAGCCTTTTAGAAGAAGTTAAGTATGAAGAACTTTGTGGAATAAAAAACATCCTTGCAAAATATCATGGTGAAGATCCTGTTATGATTAAATTACCAGAAGTTGATGGATATAGTACAAGGATTATGACATCATCTATTTTTTGGGTTAAAACTTCTAATGATTTAATTAATAACATAAAACAAGTGTTCCCTAAAAAGATTGATGTTAAAGTTGGTTCGCTTGATAAACCTTTAGAAGTATAAAAAGGCAATTTTTAAGAAGAAAAATACTTAATATATATAAGAGGATTTTTCTTGAGGAGGAAATATGCCGGATATAAATTCTAAAGTCTCTTATTTTGCTAAAAATGAAGCTTCTTATTCGATAAATAATAATAGTTTTAGTAATTATACTATGCTAGGAAGTAAATATGCTGGGCAAGGTGGCAATTATGAATTAGGCTTAGCTTTTAAAGAATCACAGACTTCATATGGAGGCTTTATTGAAAGTAAGTATACATCTCCAAAGCTTGGTAATAGCAACTGGGCGATTGAATCTAGAACTCGTGTTGTTGCTGATAAACCGTATGGCGATAGTTCTATTTCAAACTCCTTAACACAGCGTGTTGCAGGAAAAGGCTCTTGGAATTTAGGCAAAGGCTGGAGTCTGTATGAAATTGCAGGCTTAAATTCAAACATTTCTCTACAAGGGAAAGGCTTGCAATCTTTAACTCCAACATCTATTACAGGTGTTGGTTATAATATCAATAAGAATTGGAATGTTTATGCAGAAGGCGAATTATCAAAAACTTACAGTTTGACAGATAATTCTTGGAAAGACTTATCCTCATCGGTTTATTTAGGTACAAAATATACGTTCTAAGTTTATTTTTTTCTCTTTTTGTATTAAGATTAGACTTGTATAAGATTTTATCGAAATATTAAATAAGGAGGAATGATGGAATTTTTGACGAGCTGGGCGCATGCTAATGCAATTGTCGTTTCAGCAGTGATTCTTATTGTAGCTTATATTTTTATTGCTACAGAAAAAATACCTAAAATGACTGTAGCTCTTGTTGGGGGCTCTTTAACACTATTGTTAGGATTATTAGGACAATCTCAAAAAGTGGATGGAGCGTTAGATCCACATTATTTTATTAATTTTGTAGATTTTAATGTAATCTTTTTGCTTGTTTCTATGATGATTATTGTAAGTATAGCTACAAGAAGCGGAATGTTTAATTGGGTTGCTAATGAAATGCTAAAAAAAACTAAAGGGCACCCTAAAACTATTCTTTGTTGTCTTGCTTTATTTACAGCAGTGGCATCTGCATTTTTAGATAATGTAACAACTGTTATTTTAATTATGCCTGTAACGTTTGCAATTGCAAAAGAATTGGATATTAATCCTGTTCCGTTTTTAATAGTTGAGATTTTAGCATCAAATATCGGTGGAACAGCGACTTTAATTGGCGATCCTCCAAATATTATTATTGGTAGTGCAGCAGGTTTTTCTTTTATGGATTTCATAAACGAATTAACAATAATAGTTGCAATAATTTTATTTGTTATTATCGGGTTAATGGTATTTTGGTTTAGAAAACATCTTCATGCAACAGAAGAAAATATGGCAAAAGTTGCGAACATGGATAATTCTAAAACTATTACAGATAAAGCATTAATGATTCGTTCTTTGCTAGTTTTATTTTTGGTAATTTTGGGTTTTGTAACTCATGATATTACTCATATTCAAACTTGTGTTTGTGCAATGGCAGGAGCTTCAATTTTATTATTATTTGAAAAGCCTCATGAAATTTTGCATGATGTTGAGTGGAATACAATTTTCTTTTTCATTGGCTTATTTATAATTATTGGTGGTTTTGAGGCTGCTGGTGGAATAGAATTGATGGCAAAATGGCTTCTTGATGTAACCCAAGGCTCTCAAGCTATTGCATCAATGGTGATTCTTTGGGGGTCTGGTATTTTATCAGGTATTATTGATAATATTCCTTATACTGCAACAATGGCTCCTATGATTGCTGAAATTACTTCATCACAAGGTATGGATTTTGCTTATCCTCTTTGGTGGGCGTTATCTTTAGGAGCTTGTCTTGGTGGTAATATGACTATTATTGGTGCTGCTGCAAACGTAATAGTTTCTGAATCATCAGCTGCAGCAGGTCATCCTATTAAATTTATGGAATACTTAAAATATGGGGTTGTAACGATGTTTATATCTTTGGCATTGTCAACTGTATATGTTTGGATAAGATACTTAGTTTAATAATTGATTTTTTAAAAAGTAGCTTAGAGTTAAACTCTAAGCTACTTTTTTATTCTTTATGCTGGATTGCTTCACTTTACTCACAATAACAAGATATTCGCTCGCAATAACGTAAATATTTTCCATTTTCCACTTTCAATTTTCTATTAATCAAGCGTCTCTCCTCAAGGAGAGGGAAAAACTAAATCAATTGCAATGCTATTGCTGGACTTTGGTTAGCTGTTGCCATCAAAGTTGCCGCTGCTTGTTGTAGAATCTGTTGTTGGATATATTGACTCGAAACTTTTGCAATATCCGCATCTCTTATTGTAGAGCGTGATGAAACAAGATTTTCGTATTGAATAGAAATTTCGTCTAATACAGAATCAAGTCGATTAGACACAGAGCCAAGCTCTGTCTGCTTTTCGCTCAAAAGATTAATAAAATCATCGATTGCACTAAAAGCACTATCCGAAGAAATACCTTCTTCAAATGCTGAAAGATCGAACTTAAAATTAGTATTAAAATTAATCCGACTTGAATCATTACCATGAACACCGACTTGAAGGTTTGTAGATGTATCAAGTATTTTTACGTCACTAATTCCTGCTAACAATGTTGACATATCGTAATCTGGAATTACTAAAGCCCAAGGTTTAGATACACTACCAATTGAATTTATATCCTGATGGATTGACTGACAATTAATAATATTCAATGTTCCAAAAGTAATACCATCAGCAGTCAAAGTAGCACCGCCAATAAAACGACCTGTAGTATTTACAGTAGCTCCGGTTACTTTAGAATAAGAAACTGAATTAGAGATAGTAAGTGTATTAGTTTGATTATTTACTCGTCCAACTAAACCTCCAATATAGTCTACAAAACCAGTTACATATCCCATTGCATAACTATTGTTAATTGAGAAGCTAGATTCTCCGACTAGTCCACCAACACGTGTATTACCTGTTACGTTACCAGTAGAAAAACTATTATTAATTATTGATGTTGTTCTTCCTACAAGTCCTCCAGATAAATCACCAGTAGTAACTAAACCTGTAGCATAGCAATTCTCAATAGAAGAATTTGCATCTCCAATAAGTCCTCCTGCAGCGTAAGCTCTAGCTTGTACATTGCCAATAGCATAACAATTAATAACATTAGAACCTGACGCTGTTCTTCCAATAAGCCCCCCCCGCAGAATGAACTTCTGCGATGACATCACATACCGCATAACTATTACATACTATTGTAGAGGCTATACTCCCTACAAGTCCTCCAATAAAACAATTAACACCAGTTACAGTACCAATTGTATATGTATTACTAATAGTAGAATTGCCAGAAGCTCCAATTAATCCACCAATAGATTCACTTTGCCCTATCACATTACCTATTGCATAAATATTAGAGATTTTTGAATTTGAAGAACTCTTTCCTGCTAATAAACCCACTAAAGACTTTCCTCTAACAGAACCTTCTTCTAACCCCAAATTTTTAACTTCACCACCGTTTATAAATCCAAACAGTCCTTGATAATCTGCTGTTGGATTATCAATTTTTAGATTAGATATTTTATGTCCGTTACCGTCAAAGGTACCACTAAAGTGGTAAGTTCCATTTCCAATCGGAGTCCATTCTTCACCTTCTAAGTCAATATCATCACCCAAGATAAAAATAGCTCCAGAGCTGTTTTTGTTACTATTAACCAAATCAGCCAAGCGTTTTAGTTCTGATTTATTTGAGATTAAATACTTTTGACCAGATGTAAAAGATGTGACATTATTATCAAGTTTTACTATTTCACCACTAGCTAACATTGCATTAATTTCAACATCTGTGTAGGTTACAGGGTCTTTAATAAAACCATTGTATTCTTCTTTTGCTATAACAGATTCTCCTCCAAGAGCAGCTTCATCTATAAAACCACTTTTACCTGCTTTAGGAAGATGGTCAGGAATTATGTATTCAGGTTTATTAAACAAGCTTACACCATTGTATTGCGCAGTATTGTAGAGACGCTCGATTTCTTTTGTAATCGCATCCGCCTCAGATTGGATTGCGTTTAAAGACTGTCCCCCGTAGGTTCCGTTTCTTGCTTGGGTTGCTAGTGCGCGTAAGCGCTCTGCATGGTTTTGCATTTCGCTTAAAGTATCGCTTGCGGTTGCGACCATATCCATACCCATTGCAACGTTATCTTCTGCAACTTTATAAGCGCTCATTTTTGTGGTCATATTCGTGCTTATGGAATAATTCGCAGCGTTGTCTTTTGCGTGGTTAATCTTCGCGCCAGTAGTCATCCGCTCAATCGCTTGATTGAGTTTGTTTGTGGATGTTTTCATGCTGTTTTGAGCAATTAAGCTTGAAAGGTTGGTGTTAATGCTTAACATTTTTTACACCTCACTTCCAAGTTTTTCGTGCGCACACAAAGTTGAAGGCAAGAGCTTTTTTACATCCGACTC
>JAZRJK010000063.1:0-31239 GCA_045645765.1 Candidatus Gastranaerophilaceae bacterium | reverse complement strand
ATCACATATTCTAGGGTTTTCTCGTCTTCTTATTTTGATCAAAATTCGTCCTAAACTAGATACATTTCCATTATACTTTCTAAATTCCACATCTGCAGGATTTCTAACGCTAGTTACAACAAATTGTTACATATGTTTACAAAAATAGCCTCAAAGTTAATAGGCATCATAATAAGGAGAATCTCTTTATGTTACAAAAACGTTACAATTAATATGAATTAAAATTTCCTGCTAATGTTTGTAATGCTAACTGTTCTGCTCTGTCTGCTCTACGCAAGGCTCCTGCGAGTCCAGAATTGTCAAAAGTCTTATTAAATTTTACTCCTTGCTGAGAAGGGATATATTTTTTTGTGTTTTTAAAATTTTGATTTTTTTTCAAAACATTGTCTGAAGACGGTATATATGTATAATTATCTCTTTTTGATTTTATTTCTTTTTCTTTAACAACAGGGCTTGTATTTGGTACATATGTATAATTGTCCTTTTCCTGTTCTATAGGTGATTGATTACCATTGTTTATATAACGGTCTTCTTTAACAGGATTTGTTTTTACATCTTTGTAAACCTCATTTGATTCTGAATTCAAAGCTTTACTTAATGCTGTCTCAGGAGCTTTTTCTTGTTCAATATTAGATTCTTTAGTGTTAGCTAGAGGTATTTCTGGTTGTAAATTGTTATTATTTTCTTTTTCAAGAGCAAAGTTTTCCAATTTTTGCTCTTGATTATTTTGTATCTGATTTAAGCTTTGATTTTCTGTAACTGTTTCTTTTTTTTGATTTTGTGTATTTATGCTTGGTGTCAACATAGCCAAGTTTTCTTTTGAAAAATCTCCAGCTGAAGCGCTTTTCTCTAATCCTAAAACTTTTTGTTGATTTTTTTCGTACAATCTTGTTTTTAAATCTTGTTTAAAGAATTTCTTTTGTTCTTTTTTTGCATTAACAAATTCTTCTTCTTTGAATCTATCATAAAAATTACCAAAGCAACCTTTAATGCCTTTATTTATTAAAGTATCAAAAATACCCATTGTAATTGCTCCCCAAAGAGCAAATCTCATAGGAACTCCACCAAAGTTTTTAAAGAAATTAGGTATCTTTCTTGCAAAATTACCAATTGCAGAGCCATTTTTATAGCTAGAAATGGTTTCTAAGTCTATTGTTAAGAATTTTGCGAGTTGTTTACCGACTTTTGTTATTAAATTTTGGTTTTTAGTATTTTTATTTCGTAAAGCTTTTAATTGAGCGTTTAAACTATCTAATTTCTTTTTATATGCATCATAAGATTGGAAAGTTTTATCAGCAGCTTTCTTTTCACCGATACCAAATACATTCATCCAAGATTTTTCTTTAAAAGGATTTGCTTCTTCATTAAAATCTTTAATAAGCTTACGATATTTAGCAACGTCATCTTTATTCATACCTGCATATTGCATACCACCTATATGATGCATAACTTTAAGTGCAAGAGGGAATGTAAATACCCAACTTACAGCATGAATTGCACCATGAGCAGCTGTCCCGAGTTTTTCATTCGGTTCTGCTTTTTTAACATCCATCATTGTTTCAACTAACAATGGTGAAACAAAGAATATTGCGTTCATCTTACCACCACCAAAAGTAAAACCTCGATGACATTTTTGCAATACACTTGCAAAGAACCTGCCAGTCTTCGTTTTTGCACCTTTTAGCATTGATTTTAACCTATTACTAACTTCAGACAAACCAATTTTTCTTTCAAAAGGTTGGAACGGCCCTAAAAACGGTTGATGTCCAGCTCCAATTCGAATATTCCTACCTTTATCACAAGCTTTTTCAATTGTAATAACATCTTTTAAGCTCGGAGGATTTTTTTCTAGTTTTTTAATATAATCAGCACTTAAACCAATTTGTTCAAGTTCTTTAGCTTTTACCATTTCAGTTGCGCCACTGCTATTTATTAATCCTGTAATGGCATCTTTAGACATTCCAATTCGTTTTAGTCTTACAGCATTAGAAGCTTTTTCTTCTACTGTTGATAATTTTGTATCTCCAAAGATTTCCTTTAAGAATTTCTTATCATCTTTATCAAGTCCTAAATTTTCTAGTTTAGTAAAACCTTCTTCTGTCCACTTTAGACCTCTTGATATTTCTGAAAAAGTGTGAACAACCCTTTGACGCATACTTAGCATCTCATCCTTAACCATTGGCCATTCAGGTTGAGAAGGGGTTTTAAATATTGAATTCAATAAATCACTGTTTCGGAAAAAATGTTTGACTTTCCCTTTAGCAGTTTCTCCCCAGCCCCAAACTTTTTGGAAAGGTTTTGATTGAACAAATTTAGATTGTTCAATTTTATCTCCTAAATTCGCAGCCTTACCTACAAGGCTTGTTGAATATTCTCCACCGCAAGCTTGAGAAAATTTATCAACTCCGTAAGCCATCGCAGCACAGGTTCCGACCATTGTTAAAGGGTGTTCAAGCCAAGGATAAACAATTCCAAATAAATCAATTTTTTTAATTCGATCGACCAATTCCTGCTGTTCAGGAGCTTCGGGTATATTATATAAAGACGGTAATGGTACGTCAGGCAATGATTGCTCAACAGACATTTGTGGAATTTGTTGATTTTGTGCCTCTTGAGCTGATTTGAAGTTTATAATTCGTTTTGAATTTAAACCAATTTCATTCACAATAATTTACCTTTTACAAACCTAACTATTTATATAAAGTATTTTTCGTGAAAAAAATTGCCTTTTTCTGCTAAATTATTATAAATAATTTAAACAAAACTTAACAAATATAATGTTAATGTTAAAACAAGTGAAATTATTGCAGATATAATAATAAAATATTTATAAATAGAAGACTTTTTTGAATATTTAATTTCTTTTTTTGCTTTTTTTACTTGTTTTCTTGATTTTTTTGTAGATTTAGTTTTTGTTTTTTCTTCCAAATATTTTTCTTTAAGTGTTTTCTTAGATTTTTTCCCTGTTACTAATAATTCTGTATCATATTGTAGCTTTAAATAATTAGGATTTAATTTTTTATAATATACAATGTAATTTAAAGCTATTTCAAAAGCTCTTTGTAAACATTCTAAGGCAACAATTCCATCTTTTTTTACAGTAGTAGCATGGACAGAAGCATTTCCTTCTCGTTTTAAAAAATATAAATCGTCAATAAACTCTTTTTCTTGTATCGACGATATAGCTTTGTCTTTAAGGGTTGCTAACATGTCATCAAATGTTTTTTCTGTTGTTCTTGAATCTCCTAAAACTTGTTTGCAGACAACTTCTCCAAATCTTCTTGTCTGGCCTATACATTGTTCAAAAAATTCATTCCTATATAAATTTTCAGCATCAGACATTATATCGTACAAATTTTTATCAATTGTTTTTAAAAACTCAAAATTATTCATTCTTAAAGCTTATAACTATAAAAAATAAGTGTCAATCTTAACATTAATTTACATAAATCTTTACAAATTTGCGCATGCTAAATTTTTGTGATATTTTCATTATTAAGTATGGTAGGGGTTATATACCGTCGGCAAAAGAGGATTTATGAAAAGTACAACACTAAGAAGGTCAAACATTACAAGAGAAAAAGTTGCTATGATGGAAGCTTTGTCTCGTTATAATAGGCAACATCAAGATGAAGATTTTTATAAAGCTCAGAGTAAGACTAGAGAATTAGATGTATTGTGGCAATCTTTTGGTGTTAAACAAAATAAAAATGAAAAAGCTCCTCAAGTTTATTTTGTAACAGGGCTTATTTGTGGTGTAATAATAACTCTAGCAATTACAACGGTAATTAGTTTGTTAATTAATCTTTCAACTCCTAAAGACGATGTTGTTATGCGTTCATCTAAAAAACAAGCTGCAATTGAAGCTGATGGAAATTTTTCTTTTATCCCTGCGGATAGTGCAACTGTAAAAACTGCAACACCAATCTTAAGCAATGAAGAATATGTTGTTAAAGAGGGTGACACATTAGAAAGCATTGTTATAAGATTTTATGGCTCTTTCAATATGAGCAAAGTAAATGCTATCCAATCAGTTAATAAGATGGCTAATCCAAATGCTCTTTCTATTGGTCAAAAGCTTATTATCCCTATGAATTAGTAAATTATGGCTAAAATAAAGTCTAAATATGTTTGTCAAAATTGTGGATACGAAACAGCAGGTTACTTAGGCAAATGTCCTGAGTGTGGTGCTTGGTCTTCTTTCGTGGAAGAAATTGTGGGAGCTGAAACAAAAAGTACTGTTCTTGATTTTCCAGATAATAATCCTCCAATGAAGCTTTCTGAAATAGAAATGAATACTGAGATTAGAACAACAACAGGTATTTCAGAATTCGATAGAGTTTTAGGTGGTGGTATTGTCAAAGGTTCTTTAATCTTGATAGCTGGTGATCCAGGGATTGGGAAATCAACAATTCTTCTTCAAACAAGCGGAGAATTATGTAAAAATGATAAAAAAGTTTTATACATTTCTGCCGAAGAATCAGCTAGCCAAATAAAATTAAGAGCGGAGAGATTAGGTATTGTATCTAATGAGCTTTATATTTATCCCCAAACAAATTTTGAATTAATAAAGAAGCATATTGAAGAAATGAAGCCGGACTTGGTTATTGTAGACAGTATTCAAGCAATCTATACATCTACAATTCAAAGCTCTGCTGGTAGTGTGTCACAGATTCGCGAATGTTGTAATTCATTAATGGCACTAGCTAAAACTAACAATGTTTCTATTATTGTAATAGGTCATGTTACCAAAGAAGGTAATATCGCTGGTCCCAAAGTTCTTGAGCATATGGTTGATACGGTTATTCAATTTGAAGGGGATAAATACAAAACTTATCGCATTTTGCGCTCAATTAAAAATAGATTTGGTAATACATCCGAAGTTGGGATTTTTGAAATGGGTGCAAAAGGGCTCACAGAGGTTATAAATCCTTCTGAATTATTTTTGAAAGAATATAGCCAAACGCAAACTCCAGGAAGTACTATTATTGTTACTAGCGAGGGTACACGACCTTTATTAGTAGAAATTCAAGCTCTTGTAGGTACAACTCCTTATCCAACCCCAAGGCGTGTCGCTAACGGAGTTGATGTAAGTCGTGTTCTTCAAATATTAGCTGTTTTAGAAAAACGAATTGGACTTAATCTTTCCAAACAAGATGTTTATGTAAATGTTATAGGCGGAATTGATGTTTCAGAGCCTGCTGCAGATTTAGGAATAGCGCTTGCTATTATTACTTGTGTAAGAGATGTTGTATTTGATTCTCATACAGCAATTATTGGTGAAATCGGTTTATCTGGTGAAATTCGTGCTGTTAATCATATTGATAAACGAATTAATGAAGCTCAAAAACTAGGTTTTAAGCGCGTTATTATACCAGCTTCAAATGAGATTCAAGATGATATTAAAGGAATCGAAATTCTGAAAGTTCAACGCATTATTGAAGCTATTACGAGGGCGGTTTCTAAATGATAATAGATTCACACGTTCATTGTGGTAAATCTTTATGGGGAGATTTTTCACCTGAATTTTTAATAAATATAATCGATACTGACATTGATTTTGCTATTTGTTCAAATTTAGAAGGAATTGATTC
The DNA here is from genome assembly GCA_045645765.1 of Candidatus Gastranaerophilaceae bacterium. Classification (GTDB taxonomy): domain Bacteria; phylum Cyanobacteriota; class Vampirovibrionia; order Gastranaerophilales; family Gastranaerophilaceae; genus CAG-196. Next base: position 25,645 of record JAZRJK010000063.1, on the reverse strand, counting down.
TCCAGAATTTAAAACAGAACTGGAATGTAATTTTGAGATGGCTAAAACTGCAAAAAGATACCCAAAACTCAAACCGCTATATGTTTGCCAACCCAATCTTCTAGACGATACTAATATCGCTCGTTCATTCTTACTTGAGAATCCTGAATTTATTGGATTAAAGCTTCATCCTGAATGCATGAGATTACCAGCTGATAATGAAAAATATAACAAATATTTAAAACTCGCTCGTGAATTAAAAAAGCCTTGTCTATATCATGCAGGCCATATAAAATCTCGATTTTCTTCACCTAAATTAATTTATAAAAAAGCTCAAGAATTTCCCGATGTTCCAATTATTTTGGGACACTTATCAACAGGGCCTAAGCAATCTCATATAGAAGCTATTGAAATATTATTGGATTCAATTGAAAAAGAAGCAGCAACTCTTTATGTCGATACTTCTTGGATTGATTTTCTAGGTGAAGAATTAAATGAAACTTATGAAGATACTTTAATGCTAATTGAAGCTCTTAGAAATACTGCAAAAGGTGATTTTACACATAGAATTCTTTGGGCTACAGATTGCCCTGTAGGAAAATTTAACCAAACAAAGGTGTCTTATTCAAGAAATTTAGAAATTTTTAAACAAAAAGTTCTAGAAAGATTTAATGATAAAAACCTTTTAGAGAACTTGCTTTACAATAATGCTAAAAATCTTTATGCATTTTGATTTGGCTTATCTTTTTGAAACTGTTCGAAGTCTTTTACCCCAACTTTCCAGCTATCTTCGTATTCAAAATCTTTCATTGCAATTTCTTCAGGTAGCCCCGCATGATGAATACTCTTTAGTAAGAAATCTTCTGGCATTTCAATAGGCTTGTCTATTTCATCATCCGAATCTTGGCAGATAAATACACCATCACCTTTAGCATTTTGTTTATAACCTACAATTGTAATTTCGTGTCCTGCAAGTTTGTTTCCATTATCTGGATCTGGCCATGTATAGCCAATAATAATATTGTGTCCCATATTAAGAGTATCTAGCAACTCTTTTTTGATAGTTTGAAAGTCTTTTTCATATCCAGCTAGACGACCATTTTCATCTACTTTTTGATAAATTACAGAAACTGTGTTTTTATTTTCCATAACAGATTCAACATAAGTTTTTTCAAAATCGATTAAGCCACTATTATCTGTTGTCCAAGCATTCGGAGCACGTTTGTCTGTTAAAGAATTATAAGTTTGTTGAGAGCCGAGTTGCATCATCGTCGATTGCATTAAAACATCAATTATTGAACGTTCTCCTTTATCACGATGATTATTTTGGATGCGTGCACGAATTAATGCGTGTTCATCCGGTTTTAATAAAACTGCTGCTTTATTAAAATCTAAAATTTTATGAGGAGTCTTGAATTTATTTAATAACCAAACTGCGTCTAGCGTTTTTTCAGATAGTGCATCCATGTCTATTACTTTATAGGCTTCATTCTTAGGCGATGTTAATCCTTCCACCATTCTAAAAAATTCAGCAGGATTTTTAGTTGCTAAATCAAACTCCACGCTTGCTGTAGGACAAGTACCGGTATGCATGTTATCTAAATTGTAATTTGCATCTTCTAGTTCGTTCATATTTTCTGAAACATTTGTAACAAGCCCTAAAATTTCAGTTTTATATTCATCTGGAATATCTTCACATTTTTGAGTTATAACATAAGGATTATAAATAATATCCAATGCTTCCATTAAAATTGTTCGCCCATCAAGCCCTGGATCACGTTCCTCTTTTAATATTTTATGTAAATTATCAAGCACAGAGCTTCTGTCATCTGAATTATTTTTCAACAAGATTCCCGTTTTTAAAGCAAAATCAAGTTTCTTTTTATATTTACCATCTAAAACTTCAGATATTTCTTTAAACTTCTTTTTTTCATCATCTGTTACAAGCTGAGTACGAATTGTTAGTGTTGTCCTATATGGTTCTGCTTTAAATGAAGGAGAAGATGCTGGTGGCATAGGATTACTTACTGTCGCTACTTGCGCAGGAAGATGGGTGGTTTCAACTTTGTTAACGCCACCCGATTGATAAACCTTTACATTATTATTAAAATTTACACTAACCATATTTATATAAAGTCAAAAATATTTTAAAATTTGCCTAATTGTTAAGATTTATGAACCAACTACTTTATATGACCAATATGCTTATCTTGATTTTATCTTTTTAGCACTTATTATTAAATAACACTAGTTATGATATTGATATGTGTAGGTATTAAACATTATGAAAATCCCAGCAATTTTAAATACTCAATTGTATGTCAATAATAGGTATAATTCTCGTACTCAACAATCTAAAAAGAGCGTTTCTTTTAACGCTGTTGATATTGGGAAATTAAAAAAGATGCCTCTCGAAAATAAGTTAACGCATTTATTTACAACAATTTCTTCAAAAGATTTAGTTGTTATTGGCAAAAATATGCAAGAAATCCAGCAAGGATTAAAAAAGACAATAGCTAGTTATGAAAATATTATTAAACGTATTTTGGTTATATTTCATGGCGGAATAGCTGTTCCATTAGCGTTTACTCATGATAGTCCAGATTCTCCTATAATGTGTACAAATATTGGAGAAAATCCTATATTAAGATCTTCGTACGATGATACTGATCAAATTGAACCTAGTGATACTTTTGCTATCGGAGATGGTGATGTTTTAATTAATAAAAAAGTAAATATACCAATTGAAACAGTTGCAGATTTTTCTGATTATGTAGGTCATTCCGATGACTTTGATATTGTAATGAATCCTGAAAATTATGCAACAAGTGTTTTAGATTTTTCTAATGAAGAAGACATTTGGGTTAAAAAAGCAAACAAATTTATAATATCAAGAATTGATAAGAAAGAAGAAGAATTAGAAGCTAAAAAAGCTACAAAAGCTTCAAAAAAATTAACTTTTAATGATGTTGGAGGTATGGATAAAACTATTGAAACCTTAAAGAGAAGCATCTTATTTCCTATAAAATTCCCATTTGCATTCAATAATATCTCTGTAAATAAAGGGTTTTTATTACACGGCAAGCCTGGAACAGGAAAAACACTTTTGGCAGAAGCTCTTGCTGGAGAGTGCGATGCTCATTTCATAAAACTTTGTGGAACGGATTTAGAATCAAAATGGGTTGGTGAAACAGAAGAAAATTGGAGAAAAACTTTTGCAGAAGCAAGGGAAAAACAACCAAGTATTATTTTTATAGATGAATTTGATGCAATTGTAAAAGAACGTGGTGGAGAAAACTCAATTCATGGAGATAAAACTGTAAACCAAATATTATCATTAATGAGTGATATAGAAAAAAGTGATGATAATATTTTTGTCATTGCAACAACCAATAAGCCTGAAACAATTGACTCCGCGATGTTACGTTCTGGCAGATTTGGCAAACAAATAGAAGTTCTACCTCCAGATAGAAAAGGGCTAGAAGCTATCTTTGATATTCATATAAGAAACAAATCGCTTGATGAAAGTTTAAATAAAAAGCAACTGCTAGACATTTTCTTCGCCAGAGGTTTTACAGGTGCTGATATTAAATATGTAGTAAATGAAGCCCATACAAATTCTTGGGTCAGATCTGGAATATACAAGAAAATGGAAGATGGATCTTTAACCCCAGAAGACATGTTGGAAGCTAAGATTAAGAAAGAAGATTTTGATATGGTTTTAAAAGAAATGGACAGAAATAGAAAATCCAAAGAAAGAAAACCGATTGGGTTCAATTAATAAATTTAGATTTCAATATTGCAATTACCCCTGTTCATGCTACGATGTAGATATAAGGAGAAATATAAATATGAAAAATTATGAATTATTAACGGTTTTTAAGCCAAGTCTTGATTCAGAAGAATTAGACAAAGTTGTAGAAAAAGTTACAGAAGAAATTAAATCTTTCAAAGGTTCTGTTGAATCTGTTGATAAAATGGGCCGTAAGAAATTGGCTTATGATGTTCAAGGATACAGAGACGGATTCTTTGCTAATTTAATCGTTTCACTTCCTGCTGAATCTATTGTTGAATTCAAAAGAAATCTTAAATTAAATGACAACGTATTAAGATTTATGTTTTTAGAAGTTTCTAAAAAAGCTCAAGCAGTATAAGGGTGAATAACTTAGTATAAATACACCTTCAAATCAAAGAAAAGGAAGTAATATGGCGTTAGCAAAAGCAGTTGTGACAGGCTCTGTATTTAGAGCTCCAGAAAAAAGATTTACTCAAAATAACATTCCTGTTTCATCATTTGTATTAAATATTGGTGAAAGAGAAGAAATGTTAATAAGAGTAATTGTAAGAAGAACAGCTTTGGACGAGATAGTATCGTCTATTTCTAAAGACGATAGAGTTCTTGTAGAAGGTCGTTTACAGATTACAACTGTTAAAAGTGATACTGGCGCAGAAAGAAGAATCTTTGAAATAGATGCTAACACTATCGAGATGATGGGTGCAGGAGCTCCTGTTTCTGGAGGTTCACCAAACGCTGATATTGTTAAATTTTCAAATGAAGAATTTGCTGACGAATTAATTGGCGAGGACGAAATACCGTTCTAAGAAGTTGAATCAATGTAAATAAAAATAATTATAAAAAGTATAAACTAGGCTAGAAAGGCAAAATAGAAAAATGGCAAAAATTGAAAATGATAGAAAAAAACGTAAAACTTGCTCATTCTGTGCAGATCACGTTGAATATATCGATTACAAAGATGCGGCTAAATTAAAAAGATATTTAACTGAAGCTGGGAAAATCATTCCTAGAAGAGTAACAGGAAACTGTGCTGAACACCAAAGAATGATTGCTAAAGCTATCAAAAGAGCTAGAGAAGCTGCAATTATTAGCTATGTATTTGACTAATATTTGAGTCAGTATAAGTATTAGGAGAATGACTCAAATATTGGGTCATTCTCCTTTATTAATATTTTTAGTGTTTTTATTTTTATTAAAGGGTGAAATTATGGATAACAAAATTACAGTTAGATCAGATAGAAAAGAAGATTATACTTTTCAATATAAAGGTGAGGATGTTACATTAAGAGCTGGTAGTATAGTAAGTATTGCAGATGGACTTTCAGAAGTCGTTTTCCCAACTTGTGTTATGAAGATTGTGAAAAATCTGATTGTAATCAAAGATGATGTTAAATAAATTTAATGAATGACAAATTAAAAAAGTCTTGTAATATTTGTTTGAGCTGGATAAAATCTAATGTTTGGATTTTGCTGGTTTTTGTTGTTGCTTTTTTGTTTAGGTTTTTACTTATTCAAGCGAATCCATGTATTCAAGTGGATGAGCCGGCAACATTCTATGTTTCTACACCAACTGTTGTATCAAACGATAATGATTTTTTTAAAATAGATTGGAGCAATTTTAATATAAAAAAACAAAAAGATTATTCAGGGTTAAAAGTAAATAATCTTTTATTTAAGCCTGATGCTTCTTTTGAATCCATGATTAAAGATATAAAACAAATTCGACAACAGGCGTTGGACCGTCAGCATCCAAGTTTATACTATTGTGTTGTTAGAATTTGGAATAACAATTTGGGAGATTTTGATAAAGATAAATATTTAATACACGCAAGGATGCTGAATTTATTATTTTTTAGTTTTTCCTTCTTCTTTATGTTTAAACTTTTATCCTTAATAAAAGATGATAAAAGTTTTATTGCATTAGCCCTTGTTTTTTGCTTTTTAAATATAGGTTCAATTTCACTTGCTGCATTAGCTAGAGAGTATGCTTTGCAAGAAACTTTTTTTATTCTTGTAGCATATTTAGCATTATTTTTGTATAAAAAAATAGACTCATTAGAAAGAATCTCAGTTAAAACAACTCTTTTAACTTCTTTATCTTTTGCGTTATTTTTGACAGCAGGATATTTTTCCGTCGTTTTCTTAATTTTGATATTAGTACTATTATTTATAAAAGCAGCTACTAAAAAAACAAAAATGATAATTAGTCTGGCTTTAATTGTTTTGATAAGCGTATTATTTACATTAATTATATGTCCAAACTATTTAGATTTCAAAACTAGTAACGAACATTTTAATTCAGTAATTGCATCTCTTTCTTTTTCGGGTATTATTAATTCCGAGGTTTTAGAATGCTTTTTGAAGTATCTATTAAAAAATTTATTTTATCCATTTATTTTGTACTTTATTGCTTTAATATTTTTACTATACTCTATTAATATAATTAACTTAGAAAGCTTTTTGACTAAAAAAGAAAAAAAGCAAATCTGTTGTCTAGTGATTATAGTAGGTTTTTGGATTTTAGGAGTCTTGTTTTTAACCCCTTATAAGTGTTTAAGGTTTTTTGCTGCAGGATTACCGATTTTTAGTATGATAATCTTATTAATGGTATCGGGATTTAGACCTTATTTAAGAGTAATATTGGCTATCACATTTATACTATTTACACTAAGAAGCTATACTACAGGTCAGTGGTATGACACATACGATCGTACTACTACTTATCAAGAAGATACACTAAAATCTTTACCTTCGGTGGTTGTAAACCCGACATATTTTTTCTTTAATTATACATTTTTGAATCTTAATAAAGATACTAATATTAGATTTGAGGATGAGTCCAATTTGAAAAATCTTCAAATAAAAGGCTTATACAAACTTATATGTAACAACAATACCACTAAACCAAAAGCCAAAGGGTTAAGTTCTCCTAAAAAGATCTGGGATATGCAGATGTATTTAATATTAAATTCTAATAATTAATTCTATCTGAGATAATATAGAGTGGACGATTTTGCACTTCTATAAAAGTTTTTCCCAAATATTCACCAAGTATTCCCATTGCGATTAAATTCATTCCACCAACAAATAAAATTAGTGATTTAATAAAAAAGGAGCTTAAAAATAACAACCAACCCAAAATAGATATAAATCTTATTGGTAATAGTGTTTGTCCAATTATACCATTTAAAGCTAAATTAAACATTTTAGAAATGTTGTACTTTGAGACGCCTTTGTTGCGCTTTTTTCTACTATAAAATATAACATCGTGCTTAAAATCTTGGTTGTATATTAAACCTCTTAAATAAAGATTGCGTTCGGTAATTTGATTTAAAAAATTTGCAACATTTTTAGAAATCAATCTAAAATCTGCGTGATTTGCTAAATTTTTAGAATTAGAAAAACTCAGAAGCACTGATAGTAACTTATAATAAGTTTCAGCAAAAGTTTTTTTCCAATAAGAATCTGTCGATCTATCATTATGAATTCCATATACGACATCTAAGTTTTGTTCTTTATATTTTTTTATCATATCAGGAATTACATCAATATCGTCTTGTAAATCACAATCCATTGTTATGTATATATCCGCAATATTTTCTTTTATGCCACATATAAGCGCTTTTTGGTGCCCTGCATTATAAAGTAGCTTAAGCACACGAATTGATTGATTTTTATTAGATTCTTCTTTTAATATTCTGTATGTAGAATCTAAACTTCCGTCATCCACAAAGGAAACATAGCTTTTATCGCTAATTTCTGTTTTATTTTTAAGGTTATCTAATACTTTTAAAAATTCTTGTAGGGAATCTTTTAAAATTTCTTCTTCGTTGTAACAAGGTACTATAATTGCTAATATTGGTAATTCATTTTTTTTTTTTTGTATTCCATGTTAACTCCATTACTCTCTATATTCCTATAAGATAACATAAACTTTTTAATTATACAAAGTAGAAAATGGTGTAATATATATAAGGAAGAAAACCTTTACAAAGTTGAAAAAATGAGTTAAAATTAAAATGTTGCTTAATACTTTGTTACAAACTGGCAAATAAATTTGTTTTGAATTTTTATTTAAAATACAATGTTAGTAAATTAACAAAGTACGACCCATTATTATAACAAATTAGGAATACGGATACTATGAAAAAACAAATATGCTATTTACTTGCGATGTTTTTCTTGATTTCAACAGCTAAAGCTGAAGCTAATCCTTTTGCAGGTAAGATTGATGCTAACGCAGGTGGTTATGAAGCGGGAGCTTTCAATAAAATGGAGCAATCTCAAATTAATAACTATCAATTAGAAAAAAGTTATGTTCATTCTTTAGATCATATAACAAAAGATGAAAGTATATATGATGCCTCTGTTGAAGAAAATGTTGCACGTGAAGGTGTTCTATATAACCCACACTTTTTACTAGAAAAAATAAATTTTGAAGGTAATACACAAATTTCTGATGAAGAATTAACAAAACTTGGTCTAGAAGTTTTGGGTGAAGATATTTTCTTCGATGAGTTGTTAGAAGTTTGTTCAAAAGTTACTAATTTATATCATGAAAAAGGTTTTTTAACTTCTTATGCAACAGTTCCTCCACAAAGAATTGTCGACGGTGTTGCTACAATTAAAATCATCGAAAGTAAAGTCGGTGAACTAAATATTGAAGGCGAAAAATGGACTCGAGAATGGTATTTAAGAAATATTATAATGGGTAAAGCTGGGCTTAGAGAAGGCGATGTATTCAACGCTAAGAACCTTCAAAGAGCAATGAAAGAAATTAATCGTGAAGATTATGTAAAAGTACAAACTGAAGTTGAACGTGAAGCAATTGGCGAGGAAAATACAGCTATTACATTAAATGTAAGAGATAGATTCCCTGTTAATGCTGGTATAATGTATGATGATTATGGCCGTTCATACACTGGAGCACAAAGAGTTTCTTTCTTATTAGGAATGGATAACTTAACAGGTCTAGGTGATAAAATATATGGTGGAACAATTCTTTCATCTGGCTCAACAGGCTGGATGGCTGGATATTCATTACCAGTTAGTTCGTATGGTACAAGATTATCCTTTGACTTCTCAGATTCACATGTTCATTTAGGCGGACCTTACAGAGGTATGGGTGTTAAGGGTAATGCTCAAAGTTATTTCACAAAAATTACCCACCCGCTCGTACAAACTGCGAAATCAGATTTATTTGTATACACAGGGTATGATTTAGTAAATGCTAGCACATCTTGGAATCCTAATGGTGCAAGAAGTTATTTATCAGATTATAACTTACATGTTTGGAGATCTGGTCTATATGGCATGACAGATGATGACTACGGTCGTTGGATTGGTAACTTAGCTTTAGATTTTGGTATGGGTGGCACAGATCATAAAAACTCAATTAGTGATACAACATTCTTCAAATTAGGTGCAAGCGCTACTCGTGTACAACGCTTATTCTCAAGAAGTATGGGGATTGTAAGAGTTAGTGGACAATACTCTCCAAATAAGTTATTTGCAGCTGAACAAATGCAATTAGGTGGGCCATATACATTAAGAGGTTATCAACCGGCTGAATTAATTGGTGACTATGGTGTATCAGGGACTTTTGAATATAGAACCCCTGTTCCATTCTTGGATAGAGTATGCCCTTGGTTAGATGATAGATTACGATTTGCTGTATTCTATGATTGGGGTTACATTGGTGAAAATGGTAATGTTTACAATTATCCACAAAGATTCTTACATAGTGCTGGCTTTGGCGGTTACTTAAGTTTAACAGATTGGTTAACAGCTCAGGTTGGCGTAGGTTTCCCATTCGGAGACGACTACAAAGAAAATACAGCTAGATTCTACTTCTGTGTAAATTCAGATCTTGATAGACTAATACCATTGAGAAATCCTGAAAAATTATAATAATTAAATAAACAAATGGGGCGAATTGCTTAGCAATTCGCCCCATTTGTTTATTCTTTATTTTATTTTCTAATAGTAGTTCTTTCTAGTGCCCTAATAAATTTTGTTGGTAAATTTTCTTTTATATTAATTGAACCTACTAGGATAGTTTTACATCCTAATAGCTTACCAGCTAAAATATCAGTAAGAGGTCTATCCCCAATCATTACTGCATTTTTAGGGTTTATGTTTACTGAATTTAAATATTCTTTCATTACTTTAGGGTTAGGTTTATCTGCTCGACCTATTACTTTACAAGGAGCTATATTATTAGCATTTTTAATATATTCGTCGTTTTTATTATTAGAAATAATTGCAACCTCAAAATCTTTTAAAAATGTATTAAACCAATCCAATGTTTTAGGTAAAAAACTGGCTGATTTAGATACCATTACAGTACTATCCAAATCAAACATTAAACATTTAATTCCTTGTTCTTTTAGTTCTTCAAAATTTATTTCATAGACGTTTTTTAAATTATAATCTGGCTTTAAAAACATTTTTTACACTCGTCCTAACATATTTATATTCTTATTACAAATTTGACGCAATTTACTTGCGCTAAAAAAACAAAAACAATGTTCTTTAACTGCAAGCACAATTTGCGCTTTCTTTAACATCGCCCTTTATACCAATCGTTCTTACAAGAGCATAATTATATTCTTTTGGTGCTTTTGTAAATTTAACCCACAAATCATCATTTGTATTCGCAAGTTCTAATTCTTCACCTTTTAAAGTTTTTATTTCTTGAACCTGAGTAACGAATTTTTCTGAAGGCGAAATTATTTCAATATCCTCATTTTTATAGAATTTATTTTTAATTCTTATGCGATACCAATCTTCATCTTTGCCACAAATCTCACATAAAAAATCAGCACCAGCTAGTCCTTTTGAAATATCATAGCTATAACCATCTTTTGGATAACCTTCTCCAAAATAAAATCCCGTAGTATAACCTCTATTTCCAACTTTTAGTAGTTCTTCGAAATATGGTTGCATATCAGCATTCGGATTTTCCCAAACTTTATCAATAGCTTCTCTATATGTTTTTGCAACTGCAGAAACATAATATAAGCTTTTTGTTCTTCCTTCTACTTTAAAAGAGTCAATCCCTGCTTCCATCATATCTTTAAGATGTTTTACTAGGCATAAATCTTTTGTTGAAAGAATATGTGTGCCTCTTGGATTTTCTTCAATTTCATAATATTGTCCAGGGCGAGTTTCTTCAACAAGCTTATAGCTCCACCTACAAGGTTGAGAACAGTTCCCAGAATTAGCTTTTCTTTCTCCATTTGTCATATAATCACTTAATAAACATCTGCCAGAAAAAGAGACACATTGTGCTCCGTGAATAAAACTTTCTAATTCCATATCAGGAACTTTGTTTTTGATTTCTGCAACATCTTTAATTGGTAATTCTCTAGCGAGAATCGCACGAGTAGCACCCATATCTTGCCAAAAACGCACAGCTTCATAGTTAAGAATATTGGCTTGTGTTGAAACGTGGATTTCAGTTTCAGGCATATATTTTTGTGCCATACGCATAATCCCAACATCACTAATGATTAATGCATCTGGGTTAGAGTCTTTGATTCTATCTATACAACTTTCAAGAAGTTTAATATCGTTATTAAATGCAAATATATTGAGGGTTAAGTACGCTTTTGCTCCCATTTCTCTTGCAGTATCTATCGCAAGTTTTAGATTATCAAGGGTAATCAATTCGCCTTTGCGCATTGCACGTAAACTAAAGTCTACAACACCTAGATAAACAGCATCCGCGCCATATTTAATTGCATATTTTAATTTTTCTACATTGCCAGCTGGCATTAAAAGTTCCGGTTTAATCATGACTATATTGTATCATAAACATTTGGCGGAAATTACAAATATGAATTATGCTCAATTTCCCAGTCTACAGTTGTTGTTCTACCGTGTCCAGGATAAATTGTAGTTTCTTTTGGCAATGTAAATATTTTCTTTTCAATACTTTCGACTATTTGGTCAAAATTTCCACCAGGTAGGTCACAGCGTCCAATTGATTCTCTAAAAATAGTATCTCCAGAAAACAAATTACCTTCTACATAAAAACAAACTCCCCCTTGAGTATGCCCAGGGGTATGAATAACTTTAATTTCTAACTTGCCGAGTTTTAAAATTTGGATATCTTCAATATATTCATCAATTTTAGGGACTTCCATTATTGGCATACCAATCATTGGAAGATAGGTGTTAACTTGTTCAATCCATTCGCTATCAGCAGAATGCATAAGAACTTTTACGCCACTTGGCAAATCATTAAGTCCACTAATATGATCAAAATGCCCATGTGTAAGCAAAACATATTTTAGTGTTGCATTTTGTTTTTTAAGCTCTAATAAGATACTATCATCCATAGAACTACAGTCTACAAGCGCAGCTTCTTTGGTTTCTTCATCAATAATTAAATAATTATTGTTTTCAATAGGTGGTAATATAAAACTCTTAATAATCATATAATAATTTTAACATAAAAATAGAGTGCTAATTAACACTCTATTTTTGAATTATTATTTTACTTGATTTTTTTTAAATCAAACCTTTTTAAAGTTTCTTCAATAAGAATTCTAGTTGTTTTTTTAAGGCTTAACTTGTTTTTTAAATATTGTGCCCATTCAGATTTAGTAAATGGTAAAACGCTTTTTATTAAAAGATTTGTTGTGTGTTCATAGCAATATTCTGGATAAGCTGAAGTCCAATACCCAGAATGAAACAATGGGTATTTTGATTTTATTTTATCAATTTCTTCTTGTGTTTCATCTAAGAATGGGAAATAATGTTCTGTTTCAGTGATTATATCATTGTATTCATTCGTAGATTCAGATATGTAATCAGTTTTTCCCCATAAACCTTTAAATGTTTGTTGTTTTTCTGTTTCTGTAGGATCACTTTTTTTATTTCTATGCACAGATAAATTTCTTGAGCTATAATTCATAGCATTGATTTGTGTTATTTTCATTCTCTTAAACTCCTTTCTATAAACACTTTTATTATTAAAAATCGGATGGCAATTAGTCATCCGATTTTGAATCTATACCACTGCTGATAGATTTTTTGGACTTTCAGAAACACTTTCAGTTTTAGTCGTATTTTTTTGTTTCTTTAATACGGTATAAGCAGCTGTCGCAACAACTGCGCCTGCACCTATTATAATGGCAGCTTTACCTGTTTTAGATAGTTTTTGCCACCAACTCAATTTATCTTTTCCACCTTGAGGTATTTCAGTTTTTTTAAATACTGTTTCATCAAAAAGACCTCTACCATTAGTTTTAAACTTTCCATTAACTTCATTATCTTGTGTTCTACATTTGTCCTTTAAATAAATTTCAAGTGCAGATTTGCCATTGTTATACGCATTATTATTATGCCATTGGATTTTTTCATTACGACAATTATCAATAAAGTCTTTTTGTTTTGCCTCAAAAGTACCATCTTGTATTGGTGCTAAATATTCTTTAAGTTTATCTTTGACTTGTTTTGCACTATTTTCAACGCGAGCTTCATCAAGAACTTCAGCACTTACATCCTTTGCTAAGCCCAATCGTTCTGGATTTAACATAAACGGTTCTTTAGTTAGGAAACCTGTTTTTCCTTCTTTTATAAAATCAGGAGCCCCACCAGTATTAATAGATGTAACCGGTGTACCTGTCGCAAAACATTCAAAAGGAGTGATTCCACAAGGTTCGTAACGAGAAGTGAAAATACCGTGGTCAACGCAATTTGCAAGTCTATTAGGGAATAAACCATTTACATAACAAGCGTTATTTTTAAAGATACCTTTTTGTCCTCCGATTTCAAGTTCTGCAATTTTTTGCATTTCTTTTTGTATCATTTTCCAATCAGGATGTTCTACTCCGCTTACTCCTTTCCAAGCATCATTTCCACCGCCTGCACCAAATAACAGCTTACATCTTTTGCGTACATCAAGAGGAATAGACTCGTCTTCTAATAACATTCTAAAAGCTTTTGCTGTAGTATTTAAACCTTTTTGGGGATCAGGTCTACCCCAAGACAAAAATAAAATATCGCCTTCATTATACTTAGATAAACCACCCAAAGTAAGTTTTAAATCTGTTTGTGCTCCACGTATACCATCCATTTTCCCTTGGTTGAAAAATACTTTCGCAATTGCATCTGGATCTTGATCAAGTTTTTCAGTTGCTTCGCCAACAATATTTATCAGATTTTTCTTGTTTGCTAGTTTGGCATTATATATTGTATCTACACTATCTGTAATATTATATGGAGTATATTTTTGTGGGCTTGTAACATCTGCAAATGTTTTATGAAGAGTTCCTGAACCAAAGAAGTCATATTGTCCGTTAGGTGACATATTTCCAGGTTTTGCTCCATTGGTAACACTTACAATATATTTATCTAAACGTTGAAAATCCCCAGTTAACCCCTTTGCAATATCTTCTGTTGCAAAATTTGCAGCTTCTTTACCATAGTTTTTAGAAACGTGTCCCGGACTAACTAAATCTGGATTGTCTTCAACGCCAGCTATAGCAATTTTTGTTAAATTGAAACAACCTTCTGAGTCTGTAAATTGTTTAAAATAAGGATGAAAGAATTGATAAACCTTTTCACATTCTTCTTTGGTAGCACTTCCTTTAGTAATTTTATCTGCAATATTTTTAACATTTTCATAATTTGGACTAGCTTTTAAATTTGCCAAATCTTGTTCTGTAGCAATTATTCTAAAGAAATCAATAGGGTTACCATAACAACCTTGATAACCTCTACCAGGGTTGTGGAATATTGGAACATACTTAATTCCTTGCCAATAAGTTTTACCAGCTAAGTTTGCTTCCATACCATCAGAAAGAAGTGTATTAGCAAATCTATCGTGTAAAATCAAATTTTGAGGTTTGAAATTGTGTTTACCTCCCTCCATTTTTTCTAAAGAATCTCGCATAGCTCTAATTTGCTCTGTATAAAACATGTCATCTGCAGCATTCCCTGCAAAATGTTTTACAAATTCGCCATTTGCAACTTTTTGCCCCCCGTATGCTGTCGAGCCACCATAAGCGGTTGACCCACCATATGCAGTTGTACCAAGGCTCGCGTTATTATACTTTCTATTAATACCATAAGCACTTTTACCACTTGAAACTTCTGGTGTATGAATTAAATAAATTTTGTCATTACGCTTACCTTGAGTATTTACCTCAAATATACGATAAGGAACCTCAACCATCTCTAATGAGTCTTTACCAATACGTTTTACAGTTCCTTTAAGCTCAGTATCTTCTAAAAAATGGACTTGTTTTACAATTGTATTGTCACCCGTTTCAGTAATTAAAGCAAAAGTCTCTCCTTTTTTTAGAGTATAATCCTGAGCAACTTTTAAGTAATCTTCATTAATAGATGGTTGTGGAGGTTTTGGCAATGTATTCTTTTTATTAACTTTTTTTGCTGCATTTTCAGCATTTTGCCACTCATTCCATTTGTTTGTTTTTTCAATAGTACCTTCTTTTGCAACATATATACAAGCTTCTTCACTATCTAACGAATAGTATGGTAAAAATGTTCTTGCATCAATAAATTTACCTGTGACATCTTTACCATGATTACCGATTGCTTCAGGTAATGCTTCTGCAACATCTCCCAAACCGCCTGCTTTATAAATACCTCCTAAGAAATTACTTTCTGTCGCATAAGCTCCGATTTGAGCCGGATTTTTATTAGGATTACCTTGGAACGAAATCATCGTCATGCCAGTTGGCGCTTGTAAAGTTGTATCTACTGGCGTAGTAATTGGGGTAGTGGTTTCTCTTAATTTTCTTTGGTTGATAGTTGAATAATTTGAATTTACAGCACTAATTCTCATAACAATTTAACTCCTTGCATATACACACTACTAATTATAAAAAAACTCGTGATAATAAAATTTGCTACTAATATTCCCTGAACTCAAGATATAAAAGTAAGTTTTTATTAAGTGGGTTTTTTCGATAATATCAAAAATTTTAAATTTTGGCAAGTAGCTATGAGTATTAATACTTTTTGTAAACTTATGTTAAGATTTTTCCAGTATATTTACCCCTAAAACGCAATTTTTTTATGTAAATTTACTTTATATATATAAGGTTAGAAATTTAGGTTAGGTTTACGTATGATTAACAACATTACCAATGTTGATACTCATCTGCAACAGATGAATATCGCAAGGGCGACCCAATCACAGGTCAGCATTCCAATGCCACCACTTTTAAGTTTTAAACATCCATTTATAAAGGAAAAGGCAACTCTGCGCGTCAAAAAGTTCAAACGCTCTGATAACATAATCATAGCTGGAGAAATAGAGGATCACTATGTCGATATTGTGGAGGAGGAGGAGATTGCTAATAGTAGTGGCTCTCAAAACTTTTTCTTTTCTCCACCTCCACAAAAAAGAAAGCTAAAATATCTAAAAAATTCCTACATAATTGATTATATACAATCTCCTAAAGTAGGATGCGGACTCGGTACGGAGGCTTTAAAGGGACTCGCAGAAAAAGCTTTTTTTGATACGCGAGCCGAAGGTAGGATCGTGACATTCTGTGCCCCCGTTTGCAAGGAGGCTTCGCCTGCTATCTTTTTCTATAAATTAGGATTCCGGTTCATGGATCCTAGTGCTAATGAATATATTGAAGAATGCATAAGGAAGAAAATGCCAGATGCACCACCGCAAAAAGGAATGATGTATCTTCCAAAAGCTAATCTTCAAAAACTTTTAAGGTACGGAGATTTATTCTAAAATGACAACTATTACCAATAAAAATTTAGAAGCTCATTATGCTACAAGTACAAAAGTACAGCGACCTAAGGTCGTTGTTGCATCTGCTCCAAACTCTTTACCTAATAATAGAATAGGGTTTAGTGATCAAGAGGCAAACAAAAAAATAAAAGATATTAATACTGAAATTTATAAAGATTATCAAACAGAAAAGCAACGTAGCATTTCTGGTATGATTAAGTTTGTTTCAGCCACGGCTCTTGCAATTTTAGCTATTTTAGGGATAAAAAAACTGTTCTTTAAAAAATCTTAATAAGCCAATAAAAATTTTATGCTAAAATTAAGTTATAAAAGTTTTTAAGAGAGGTAATCATGTGCGGAATTGTTGGATATATAGGAAGTAAATCAGCTCTTGATATTTTACTAGAAGGTTTAACAAATCTTGAATATCGTGGGTATGATTCTGCTGGTATTGCAGTAAACATTGACAATCAGGTTGAGCTTTACAAAGCTGAAGGTAAGTTGCAAAATCTAAAAGATATTATTTCAAACAATAGAATACATGTTGAAAAATCAAATATTGGAATTGGTCATATTCGGTGGGCGACACACGGTGCTCCAACAACTACCAATGCACATCCTCATTCTTGTAATTGTGGAAAGGTTGCAGTTGTTCATAACGGGATTATTGAAAATTATAAAGAACTTCGCGAAAAACTTGAAAAACAAGGTTGCACTTTCCGTTCTCAAACTGATACAGAAACCGTTGCTCATCTTGTAGCTTCTAAATATGCACAAACAAATGATTTAACGGAAGCAGTCAGGCTTGCTACTAAAGAGATCGAAGGAGCTTATGCTCTTTGTGTGATTCATCAAGACGTAAAGGATACCATTGTTGCAACTCGCAGAAATGCTCCACTCTTAGTTGGTATTGGAGAGGGCGAATATTATTTAGCTTCGGATGTTCCAGCTGTAATCCAATATACAAAAAAAGCTATGTATATTGATGACAACCAGATTGTTACATTAACGCCAGATTCAATGAGATATATTGATGCAGAAAACAATATTTTAGCACCTAAAATAGAAGTTCTTCCTTGGGAACCTGTTGCTTTAAGTAAAATGGGCTATAAACATTTTATGCTTAAAGAAATTCATGAACAACCTGATGTCGTTAGAAATGTTCTTTCTGGAAAACTACGTTCTATAGATACCCCAATTACTTTAAATGAAGTAACATTGAGTAAAGAAAATTTAAAGGATTTACATCGAATTCAAATTGTTGCTTGCGGGACATCACTTCACGCTGCGATGGTTGGAAAGTACTTAATAGAAGATTTATGTGGTATTCCAGTAGATGTAGAGCCAGCAAGTGAATTTATTTATAGAAGAACTATAACAAATGAAAAAACTCTTGTAATCGGGGTTTCTCAATCAGGTGAAACTGCTGATACAATTACTGCTGTACGACAAGCAAAAAAATTGGGTTCACATATTTTGATAGTTACAAATAGACCTGATTCTACTATGGCAAGAGAAGCTGATAGTTTAGTTCCTGTTAATGCAGGCATAGAGGTCTCAGTTGCTGCTACAAAATCTTATATGGCGCAAGTAATTTCTTTCTATCTATTAGCAATTTATATGGCAGAAGTAAAAACTGCAAATATTAATGAGTTAAACAACTTAAAACATGAACTAATTGTATTACCTCAAAAAATTGAAGAAATTTTAGCTCACAAGGAAGATATCCAAGCATGTGCTAAAAAATTTGCAAATTCTAAAGACTTCATCTTTATTGCTAGAGGAATTAATTTCCCAACAGCTCTAGAGGGAGCTTTAAAACTTAAAGAAATTAGTTATATTAATGCTACAGGGTATACTGCTGGAGAATTAAAACACGGGCCAATTGCAATGTTGGACGAATCCATGCCAGTCCTTTCCATCCTCGTATCTGGTAAAGTCTATGAAAAAATACTTTCTAACTCTGAAGAAGCAAAAGCTCGTAATGCAAGAATGATAGCATTAACTGATTCTACTGACGGTAAGCTAAGTGATTTATTCGAATCAATTATCAGAATTCCTCAAATTGACGAAATGGTTTCACCAGCCTTAGCAATTGTGCCATTGCAATTATTAGCATACTATATTGCAGAGTTTTTAGGAAAAGATGTCGACCAGCCAAGAAATTTAGCAAAATCTGTAACTGTTGAATAAAAAATAAATTGTTAAATATGTTTACAAGGTTTGACATGCCTAAATTTTTGTTGTGTAATTAAGTGGTAAATATATTTATAAGGCTTTTTTATACTGGCCAAATTGGGGAAGGGATTTAATGTACATTAAACAACTAGAAGTTGATAACTTTAAGTCGTTTGCGAATAAAGTTGAAATACCTATGTTAAAAGGTTTTACTACTATATCTGGACCAAATGGTTCAGGTAAAAGTAATATTATTGATAGTATTTTGTTTGCTCTTGGGCTTTCAACTTCAAGAACATTACGTGCAGAAAAGCTTTTCCACTTAATATCAACCTACAATAAAAGAAACGAAGCTTTTGTTAAGGTAACATTTGCAGAAGCAGGAGAAGATGGACAACCAGAGGAATTCTCTGTGGCGAGAAGGATTAGGAAATCATCTTCTGGTTTTAACAGTATTTATTATCTTGACGACAAGATTGTGACTCTTTCTGATATTCATGCAAAGCTTGAAAAATATAATATTACTCCAAACAGTTACAATGTTATGATGCAAGGCGACGTTATGAGTATTACAAACTGTACTCCTAATGAACGTCGCAAAATTATTGATGAAATTGCAGGAGTCGCAGATTTTGATCGTCGTATAGACCAAGCAACAAATGAATTAGAAACTGTTGAAAAGCGAGTTATTAATTCAACTTTAATTCTGAATGAAGTTAATACTCGTTTAGAACAACTTAACGAAGAACGAGAAGTAGCTCTTAAATATCAAAAGCTTAAAGAAGAAAAAACAGGGCTTGAAAGTCAGATTAATACTGTAAAATTCTTCGATTTAAGAAGAAATCTTGAAAAAGCTCACGAAAACATTTTAGAATTCACGAAAAAGAAAAAAGAAGAAGAAATGAAATCTAAAGACTTAGATGAGAAACTAAAACTTATTCGTGAAAAATACGATGAGATTTCTGCGACTATTAAAGAAAAAGGTGAGGCTCACCAAATTGAGTTAAAGCAAAAAGCAGAAGAAATAAAAGGTTCGATTTCTAGAAAAGAATCTTCAATCAATTATGCAGATAAACAAATTCAGGACAATTTAAAAACTGTAGAAAACACTAAAAATGGTATTGAAATCCAACAAGGTAAAATTAAAGAAGCTGAATTAAAAATTTCTTTAACACAGGAAAATATCAAAGGTATTGAAGCTAATATTGAAGAACAAAAGAAAATTCTGCATAAGATATTAGAAGATATGTCTGGGCTTAATGAAACAGCAGAAAAACATATTGAAAAGAGAAATAATTTAAGAAAAGAGCTTGAAGCAGAACAAGATAAAGAAACGAAGCTTATTCAAAAACAAGCACCTTTGGAAGCAGAATTATCAACTAAAAAGAAACAAATAGAAGAAGCTAGGGGTAAATTAAACGAGCTTGAAACTTTCAAAGCAAACTTTAGTGAAACAAAAGCTTCTAAAGAAATGATGATAGAACAATTAGGCAAAGAACTTGAAGATTTTAAAATCATTCTTAAAAATACTTTAAATGATTTAGATAAAACTAAAAATGAAATTACAGATATGGACTATGATTTGCAAGCGGCACGTAAGAAAATTTATTTGTTAGAAGCTACAAAGCAAGCAAATGAGGAAGCAAACCTTGGTCGAGCTGTTGATACAATAGTCGATGCCAATATTCGAGGTGTTCACGCACCTTTGATGAAATTGGGTAGTGTTGATGAAGAATATTCTACAGCAATGGAGATTGCTGTTGGTGGCAGAATGGCAAATATAGTTGTTGATGATGAACACGTTGCTTCAACTTGTATTGAGCTCCTAAAATCTTCAAATGCAGGGCGCGCAACATTTATTCCTTTAAATAAGATTGTTAAATGCCCAAAAAGTTTAGTATTGCCAAAAGAAAAAGGTGTAATTGATTACGCAATTAACTTAATTGATTTCGATGACGAGTATTTAAATGCATTCTATTACGCTGTTGGAGAGACTCTTGTTGTAGAGGACAGGAGTGTTGCAAACAAGCTTATCGGTAAATATAGAATGGTTACTCTTTCTGGAGATTTATTTGAAAAATCAGGTTCTATAACTGGTGGTGCAGTTAAGAAAACTGGGTTAAAATTTGCACAGAATCAAGATTCTGAAATTGATGAGTTTCGTGCTAGATTAAGAGATATGGAATCAAAGTATGCAGCTTTGATTGCAAAACGTTCTAGTTTAGAAGCTAAAATGGAAGATGTTAGAGGAAAGTATTCTTCTTCTACAACAGAATTTAATAAAGCTAAATTGGAATTAACAGGTTTAGAGTTTAATTTCGCAAAGACTGAATCTGATATTAATGAAAAGCAAGAATTTATAAAAGTTACTGAGCCAGAGATTTCTAATATTGAAAAAACTCTTGATAAAATTGAAGAGCAACATATTGAAATTTCAGAAAAAATGACAAATCTTCAAACAGAGATTGGCGAAGTAGAAAAACTTATGAACGATGCTGATTTAAAAGACTTGAAAGAAAAAACAGCTGGCGTTGAAGCTGAAATCAAGCGCTATGAAAAACAGATAGCTGACGCTAATAATGAAATTGAAGGCGCACATCAAAGAATTGACTTTATGAACACAACAATCAAGAGTCATAATGATACAATTGAACGTTCTTTAGCTAATAATAAAGAGCTTGAATTAGATAAAGCAAGGTTTAATGAAGAAATCAAAGGATTTAAATCTGAATTAGAAATTCTTGATGAACAAATTAAAGAAATTACTGAAAAGCTAGGAGAATTACTTGCTCAAAGAGATGGAATTAATAAAGATTTAGTTGATTTAGAAACTCAAAAGAATTTAAAACTTTCTGATATTGAAAAAATCGGTGAGCAAATCGAATCTTTCAAAGCTCGTCGTAGAGAGTTAGAACCGCAGCTGGAAGAAACTCGTGCGACATTGACAGAAGCTGGAGTTAATATAAATGAGCTTACTCCTGTTGAGATGTCAATTGATGAAATTACTGCAAAAATCCAAAGGCTTCAACGCAGAATGGATGAGCTTGGCGCAGTTAATATGCGTGCTTTAGAAGATTATGATAGAGTTCTTGCTCGTCAACAAGAATTACAAAGTCAAATTGAAACTTTATCTACAGAAAGAGCTCAAATATTAGAAAGAATGAAGGGTTATGAAGACCTTAAGAAAGAAACTTTCTTGAAAACTTACAACGCAATTAGTGAACAGTTTAAAGAAATCTTCCATAAGCTTTCAGATGGTGAAGGTACTCTTATCTTAGAAAATGAAGAAAATCCGTTTGCTGGCGGTCTTGATATCGAAGCTCAGCCTAGAGATAAGAAAAAACAACGTCTTGCAGGTATGTCTGGTGGTGAAAAAGCGCTTACGGCGTTATCTTTTGTATTTGCAATCCAAAGATATATGCCAGCTCCTTTCTACGCATTTGATGAAGTCGATGCGAGCTTAGATGGTATCAACGTAGAAAAACTTGCACACATTGTTCAATCGCAAGCTGAAACAACTCAGTTCATCGTTGTAAGCCACAGAAAACCTATGATTGAGTCTGCGAACAGAACAATCGGTGTTACTCAAAAAGAAAAAGGTATCTCTAAAGTTACTGGGGTAAAACTAAGAGATTAGGTGGGGTAAATGTATATAAGTCCAATTAATAATAGTCATAGTATTAATTCAAAAGCAGAATTTTCTTTCATAGCAGAGAAGAATTTGTTGCCTAAAAATGCTGCTAAAATATTTAAACAAAAAGCCGAAGCTATAGGTACAAAAGATGATTTAATAAGTATTGCAATAATGCCAAAAATGTTTTTGAAAGAAAAAGGAAATAGTTATCAAATTGGTAATAAATATTTTGGTGGTTGGCATACTAGAATAAGCATTATTCATGTGTTGAAAGGAATAAATTCATTCAAAGATGAGGGAAATATAATAATCGAAGGTTCTCATAAAGAACGCCAGAAGAAAACTTTTGATTTTATTAACAATTATTTAGATAGTTTAAAAAAAGAATATTAAAAATAATAAATAAAACACGATGGGCAAAAGTTGGTTTCGTCAAAACAGAGGAGTAAAACTCCAGAAAAATAAGATAATATAAATGGTAGATTGGATATGTAATCCAACAAAAAAGAGTAGGATATGGCAGTAAATAATATAGATAGTTTTAATAAGAGTATGGCAGGGGTTCAATCATCGCAACAAATTGTTCCAAATGCAGAAGTTGATGGTATTGAAATTCTTGTTAATATGGCAAAACAAGGTAAAATTGATCCTTGGAATGTTGATATAGTTGAAGTTACAGATAAGTATTTAACTCACTTGTTTCAATCAAAAGCGCAAAATCTTAGATTAACAGGAAGAACATTGCTTTTTGCTGCAATCCTTTTGAAACTTAAATCAAATGTTCTTGAAGGAATTGACGTTCTTGATTTTGAACCTCAACAAGAGATGGATGAATTAGAATATTCTGATGAAATTTTGGACTACTCAGAAGATTATATTCCTACAAATAATGTTATTTCTATTGATGAAGTTTTACAACGTAGAACAAGCGTTCGTTTGAATCACAATCGTGTAGTAACTTTGAGAGACTTGATTCGTCAATTAGAATTCTATGAAATGCTTGATAAAAAGGCTTCTCTAAAGAATGCTCACGAGCGTGCTAAACGTCGAGTTCAAAATTATGCTAGATTATCAGCTGATGATATTATTAATTTAGCGCATGATGAATATATCGAAAATGGAGTTCAAAGATTACGTGCTAATTTGGAAGAAATTTTAAATCGCCAAGACAGAATTGAGTTAACCGAATTAACTTTATTAGGAATGGATAAAGTTAATGCATATATTTCACTATTATTTTTAACAGTAGATAGCGATTATGATTTAATGCAGGATGAATTTTATGGAGAGTTGTATGTAGTTCGCCATGTTCCTTCTGAATCGCAAGAAATTAAAGATGTAGATAATATTTTCGATGCAGTAGATAATGTTACTAGTATTTTAGAAAAGGAGGCTATCGATGGAACAATTGAAGTCTAGAATTGAAGCAGTCCTTTTTGTAACAGCAAAAGTTCTTCAAATAAATGATATTGCTGAAATTCTAGGAGAAGAACCGGAGTTAGTAGAAGAAGCTCTTTTAGAACTCATCATGGACTATGCTTCTAGAGAAGGAGCATTAGAAATCGATGATGAAAATGGTTATATTTTACAAGTAAAACAAGACCATTTAGATATTGTTGAAAAACTTTGTCCTGTTGAATTAAGACCACCCGTTTTAAAAACTCTTACGGTCATCGCTTTAAAAGAACCTATTCGTCAATCTTTACTAAAAGATTTACGTGGGTCTAATGCTTATGAACATGTTGCTGAACTTTTAGAAAAAGGTTTGATTTCGAGACATAAAGATAAAAACGGACGTTCTTTTAATATAAAAACAACCGCGAAATTTAATGAATATTTCAAGCTTAAGGGGGATGTTCGCTCTTTAGTAAAAACTTTAAACATCGATGCTGGTGTAAAAGATGATCCCGCTGATAACGAAGCTGAAAAACAAGAGCTTGAACTTACAGGAGCAATTGATGAAGAATAAATCCTGTTGGATTTTGTTACTTGTTTTTTGCTTGTTTTTGTTTGGATATAATTATTCAAGCAAAAATATGGATAAAATATTTTTGGCAAGGGCTGATTTTTATTATAAAAACAAAGAATTCTCCAAAGCCCAAAAGTTTTATGAAAAAGCTTTTGAGCTTGGATATGATAAACCAGATACACGAGAATTATACTTAGACTCTTTGATTAATCAAACAAATTCGGTAGAAGTTCAAGAAAAAATTTTAAAATTTCTTAAATATGATATTGATGACGTTGCTAATCTAAAAGCAAGATATTATGTTGAAGATTTAAAAAATGAGATTGAAAAAAAATACCCTAATAATTATATTTTAAACTCTGTTTTTAACCAAAAAATTTTAAGATGGGGGGTATTACCAATAACATATTCTTTTGAAAATTTAAATGATGTTCCTTCATATTTTATAGAAGAAATTAGAAATGCTTTTAAGAAATGGCAAAAAGCAACAAATAATGAAATTGAATTTCAAGAAAATAATAAGAACTCAAATATTGTTATAAAATTTGAATTTAATAATCCGGCGGAGGATAAAAATAAGAAATATATAGTTGCTTATACTACTCCATATACTGATTTTGATAAGTTGAAAAAAATGGAAATAAAATTCTATTTAAAAGACATACAAGGAAAGTTTTTTTCAGAAAATCAAGTTTATAATACTGCCTTACATGAAATTGCCCATGCTATTGGATTTATGGGGCATAGTTCTAATAAAAACAATATTTTATATATCACAAAAGATACAAAATCTGTTATGGATGACACTAGGCAATCTTTATCAGAAGCTGATATTAATACTATCAAATTATTATATAAAATAAAACCTGAAATAACTAATCAAAACAATTCCAAAAGTGAATATCTTTCAGCTGTAGCACTTGGTTCTAAAAATGAAATTAATGATAAAAAAGTTGAAGAAGCATTAAACTATGTAAAAAAAGCCCCCAATTTGCCTATCGGGTATATAGATTTAGCAGAAGCTTATTTACATAATAATGATTATGACCGAGCAATTAAATCTCTTAGACAAGCTTTATCTCTTGCAGATACTGATGATATTAGAGCAATGGTCTACTATAATTTAGCGGTTGTTAATTTTTTATATAATAAAACATTTGAAGCTAAAAACTATTTAAATCAATCAATAAATTTATTAGATACAGATGAAAAACATTTTTTATTGGCAGAAATTTATTTAAAAGAAAATAAAATAAAAAATGCTATAAATGAATATTCTCTGTTAATAAAAAAACAGCCATATAATATAGAATATGTTATAGGATTAACAAATATTTATGTTGAAAAAAAAGATTTTAT
>JAZRJK010000062.1:0-3237 GCA_045645765.1 Candidatus Gastranaerophilaceae bacterium | reverse complement strand
AAGATACAACAACTGGTGACACATTATGTGAAGAAAATGCACCAATTATCTTAGAAAAAATGGAATTCCCGGAACCAGTTATCTCAGTTGCTATTGAACCAAAAACAAAAGCTGACCAAGATAAAATGGGTATCGCTCTTCAAAAACTTGCTGAAGAAGATCCATCATTCAGAGTTAAATCTGATGCACAAACTGGTCAAACAATCATTTCTGGTATGGGTGAATTACACTTAGACATCATCGTTGACCGTATGTTAAGAGAATTCAAAGTTGAAGCTAACATTGGTAAACCACAAGTAGCTTATAGAGAAACTATCCGTGGTAACGCAGATCAAGATTCTAAATTTGCTAGACAATCAGGTGGTAAAGGTCAATATGGTCACGTTAAAATCAGAATTTCTCCTGCTGAAGAAAATGCTGGATTCGTGTTCGAAAACAAAATCGTTGGTGGTGCTATTCCTAAAGAATACATTGAACCTGCAAGAAAAGGTATGGAAGAAGCTCTTGAAGGCGGTATCTTAGCTGGTTATCCAATGATTGACGTTAAAGTTGAACTTTACGACGGTTCATACCACGAAGTTGACTCTTCTGAAATGGCGTTCAAAATTGCTGGTTCAATGGCGATTAAAGAAGGTACTAGAAAAGCTCAACCTTGTATCTTAGAACCTATGATGAAAGTTGAAATCGAAATTCCAGATGAATTCACAGGTACAATTATCGGTGACATTTCTAGAAGACGTGGTAGAGTAGAAGGTCAAGAACCACAAGGTAACACAGGTAATGTTATCGTTAGAGCTCTTGTTCCACTTGCTAACATGTTCGGTTATGCAACTGACTTGAGATCAAATACTCAAGGTCGTGCTACATTCTCTATGGAATTCCAATGTTACGAACAAGTTCCTGCTAACATCGAAAAAGAAATTATCGAGAAAGCTGGAGCTAGCAAATAAGTTAACTAAATAAGTTAAATTAAAAGGTGCATCTCTTAAGAGATGCACCTTTTTTTATATCTTTAAATTTAAGATAAGAATAATATTATTTAAAATAACTAACTCAAGTTGTTTGGGAAGTTATATAAATAAATAAAAAACCCTCTCAATCTGAGAGGATTTTTTATTTAGAATTTAATAAAATTCATATTATATTTTTTTAAATATTCTCGTAAATCTTTTTTGATTTCTGGTGCTAAAATATAAAGCACAATTACGTTAGGGATACACATTGCAATCATCATAGCATCTGTAATATCAATGATTGATTTAACATTCATAGCTGAACCAATGATAATAAATAAACAATAAATCAAATTGAATGTTATAACGCGTTTTTTACCTTCACCAAGTAAGAATGTCCAAGCTTTTTGTCCATAATAAGCCCAGCTTATTAATGTTGACATTGCAAACATAACAGCAATAATTGAAAGAATTATTGGGAAGAATGATATTACAGACTGGAAGGCGTTTGAAGCTAATTCAATGCCTGAGATTTCACCAATTGTTGTACTTTCCAAAACACCTGAAAATACAATAGCAAAAGATGTAAATAAACAAAGAATACCAGTTAAGAAAGTTTCAAGTAGTGCAACAAAACCTTGTGAAATGTGCTCTTTCGTTTGAGCTGCAGCGTAAACAATAGCCGCTGCACCTGTACCAGCTTCATTAGACTGTACAGAACGTCTTAAACCAATAATTATTGTTCCAAAAACACCACCTGCAACTGCTGTTGGATGAAAAGCTTCTTTTACAATTAAAGCTAATGCATTTGGGATTTCTGTAAAGTTTGCACCAATTACAATTAAACCTGAAATTATATATAGCGCACACATAGATGGTGTTAAAATTGTTGTGACTTTTGCAATACCTTTGATGCCGCCCATTACAACTAAACCAATAAGAATAGCTGCTATTGTACCAAGAATCCAAGCATATCCATGAAAAATACTATTTTCACCACCTGTAATAAATATAATTTGATGAGCAGTTTGGTTTATTTGAATCATATTACCACCAGTAATACCACCTCCAATACAAAGAATAGCAAATATTACAGAAAGAGGTTGTCCTAACCAACGCATTTTTCTTCTAGTCAAACCGTGTGCAATATAGTGCATAGGCCCACCAGATACAGAGCCATCAAGATTGAATCTCCTGTATTTTACTGCTAATGCCGCTTCCATAAATTTAATAGACATACCTAAAAGAGCGCCGACAAAAATCCAAAATGCTGCACCAGGACCTCCAATTGAGATAGAAATTGCAACGCCTGCAATACTACCAATACCAATTGTTCCTGACAAAGCTGTAGCTAAAGCTTGGAATGAAGAAACATCACCACAGCTATCGCCTTCTGACTTTTTTGTAACGTTATCAACAGCGTGTTTAAGACCCCACACTGCGATACCTTTTAAATATATTGTGAAGAATATGCCTGCAGCAAGAATCCATAAAATGATTATAGGAACTTTTGCGCCGCAAATTGTTATAGGAAAGAAAATCATGCTGGCGACAGCATCTGTAAATGGTGCAATGTTTTTGTCAATAAATGTATCAACATTCATTGCCATAGTAGATTGCAAGCTCATTAACATAGCTAGTAACATCCATAAAAATCTTTTCATAATCTCTTTTCCTCTATTCGTCTAATGTATAAATTTAAGTATATTTTGACACTGTTTTTTTATTATACCAAAAACATGTCAAGTTTATTAAAAATTGTTACGAAATATTACATAATATTTATTATAAGAAGTGGCATTTTGAACTTAATTCAGAATCTATCAATGTTTATTTAATGATTTTAGTTTGAAGTTTTCTTTTTCTTTTATTGCGATCAAAAGAAAAAGAAAACTTCACAAAGAAAAAGAAAAAACGCTAGTTTTCTACGTCTTCACTGAGCAAAGCATCCGTTCAGCCGTTCATAATTAGGCGGGCAAGCCCGCACTTTTTAGCCTCGCAAACTTGCACTTCGTGCTTCAAACAGTGCTCGGCAAAATATAAATCCGAGCCTATTGGAGTGAACAATCAATGTTAGCGAAACAATAACAAAGCGACTGCTGTTTGACCGAAACGCGAACGAGCGGAGGGCTGAAGCGTAGCGTGCCCGTTCAACGCGAGTGAGCAAGAGAGGGAGTTCAGTCGCTTAAGTTGAGCTTTACAATTGATTAGTGAACGTAAATCGAGCTCGGAGAGTTTCTTTGGTTACTTTCTTGTCGGTACAAGAAAGTAACAAGTAACTAAA
>JAZRJK010000061.1:0-11562 GCA_045645765.1 Candidatus Gastranaerophilaceae bacterium | reverse complement strand
AATTATTCAAAGCTTTCATACTTTCAGTAAACTTGTCATACCAGAATGTTGACACTTCTTCTGGAGTTTTACCTTCTGTCTCAGCTTTTTTAAGAATTTTATCATCCACGTCGGTTACGTTACGACAATATGTAACATCATAGCCTTTGAATTTTAAATATCTATATAAAACATCCCAAGTAATATAGCATCTTGCGTGTCCCAAGTGTGCATTATCATATACCGTCGGTCCGCAAACATACATTTTAACCTTATTTGGTTCAATTGTTTCAAACTGTTCAATCTGATTTGTATAAGAATTGTGTAATCTCATGCTAACTCCTCAAAATAATATTAATTATATAAATATTAAAACAAACAGACTTGATTGTCTATAAAATACTTGATTATTATTAATGTTTGTGTTTTTCTAAGATTAGGTAAGTTGTATCCTCTTAAACTTATCTAAATAAATCAAGCGGCTAGGGTAATGAAGTCAAGTTTAATTACTCAGTATGATATTTAAAATAAGGAATTGTTAAAATGTTAAAAATTAGATTAAAAAGATTAGGTGCTAAAAAAGCTCCAACATACAGAATTATTGTTATTAATTCAACTACAAAACGTGAAGGAAAACCTATTGAAGAATTAGGTCACTATAATCCAAAAACTAAAGAAATGAAATTAAATATCGTTTCAGCTAATGAATGGGTTAAAAAAGGTGCTCAACCAACTGATACTGTTAAATATTTAATGGCAAATTGTAATGAAGATGGTACTTTAAATTATAAAAAATCAGAAGTTGTAAAACTTTCTAAAAAAGCTTTAGCTAAAAAAGCTGAAGAAGAAGCTAGAGCTGCTGAAGAAGCAAAAGCGGCAGCTGAAGCTCCAGCTGAAGAATCAACTGAAGCTTAGTAAAATTAAAAAATCCCTGATTTGAAATCAGGGATTTTTTTTTGTTTATTTTATAGAACTTTTAGGATCTAAGAAATCTCTAATTGCATCGCCAAGAATGTTAAAAGCTAAAACTGCTATAAAAATAAGTATACCAGGTGCTAATAACCAAGGTCTATAAAAAATATTTGTAAATTCTTGAGCTTCCTTTAGCATATTTCCCCAACTAGCATCTGGTTGCTGTATACCTAATCCGAGAAAGCTTAACCCAGATTCTGCCAAAATATATGATGGGATTGATAGAGTTATTGCAATAATTACATAGCTCGTTGTTTGAGGAAGAATATGTTTTAAAATTATTCTAAAATTTGAGGCTCCCATTGTTTTTTCAGCTTGTACAAATTCTTCATTTCTTATTGACAAAACCATCCCCCTAACTACACGAGCAAAACCAGCCCAGCCTATCAAAGCTAATATAACGATAATTAAACAAAATCTCTGTATACTAGTCATTCCTGGTGGTAAAATAGCTGCTAATATAATTAATAAATAAAAGCTTGGTATTGCCATTATTGCTTCTGCAAAACGCATCATTATATTGTCAATTACACCACCAAAATAACCAGAAATACCACCATATAAAAGCCCTATAGGAAAAACTATAAATAATGCCAAAAAGCCAATTGTCAGAGAGATTCTTCCCCCAAATAGAAGTCTCGAGAAAACATCTCTGCCATTAATATCTGTACCTAATATGTACAGGTTTCCCCCGTTTTCAACTCCAAACAAATGTCTATTAGTATTAAATAAACCTAGAAATTTGTATTCTTCTCCTTTTACAAAAGGTTTTACATAATACTTTTTACTTCGGTCTTGTTTATATATTGTCTGCATTAAACTTGGCTCAAATTCTCTAGTATAGTTATATGTATAAGGCATAGAAAATTTGCCTTTTTCATCTATTGTATAAATTTTAGAAGGTGGGACATATGACATTTCTCGATTAGAATAATAGTTAGAATATGGAGCAATAAAATCAGCAAATAAAATAACTAAATATAACAACATTAGTATAAAGAAAGATATCTTTGCAAATTTATCCTTAAAGATTTTTTTTATTAATTCCATAATTTACCTACTAACCTCGTCTCAATCTAGGATCAGTAATTATTAGTAAAATATCTGCAATTAGATTACCTAGAACTAACATTATTGTCCCCATCATCAATGATGCCATTACAAGATTTATATCTGACTTCATTACAGCTTCTAATACTAAACGACCTAATCCAGGATACTGGAATACGTATTCAGTTAAAGCCGCACCACTTAAAAGACCTGCAAATTCAAAACCTAGCAAAGTAATCATTGGATTCACTGCATTTCTAAGCGCATGTTTAAAAATAACTCTAAATTCTGATAAACCTTTTGCTCTTGCAAATTTAATATAATCAGAATCCAATACTTCGAGCATATTAGCTCTCATTTGCCGTTGTAAGCTAGACAAAGATATTGTAAACAAGACTATTGCAGGTAGTGCTATGTGTTTAGTTATGTCAAAAAGTTTTTGCACAAAGCTCATCTCATTAAAATTATAGCTAGTTAACCCTCCAACAGGAAACCAACCTGTTTTAACTGCAAATAATAACATTAATATAGCAAAGAAAAATGAGGGTATAGCCATTCCAACACTTGCTAATATTGTCAATAATCGATCAAAAGAGCTCTCTTTTTTTATTGCAGATATAATTCCCAAAGGTACTCCAACTGTCCAAGTCATAATAATAACAACTAAAGTTAATAAAAGCGTATTAGGTATACGTTCTTTTAATTTAATAGAGACCTTCTCTCCCGTTGACGTATAACCTAAATCTCCTTTTAAAAAAGATTTTGCCCAATACAAGTATTGTATACCTATTGGCTTATCAAGTCTTAATCGTTTAACCTCTTTATCTAAAGTTTCTTGAGAAATAGAGGGATTTAATCTTAATTCAGCAAGAGGATCAATTGGTGATAAGCGTATAATAAAAAAACTTATAATTGAAACCAATATTAATAGTGGTATTACTTGTACTAGTCGTTTTAATATATATTTACAAAATTCCATATTAATCTTCCTCGCTTATATAAATTTCCTCAAGGTTATGAAGTAAACCACTTAAAGT
Source organism: Candidatus Gastranaerophilaceae bacterium (assembly GCA_045645765.1). GTDB lineage: Bacteria > Cyanobacteriota > Vampirovibrionia > Gastranaerophilales > Gastranaerophilaceae > CAG-196. Next base: position 8,524 of record JAZRJK010000061.1, on the reverse strand, counting down.
CGATGGGAAAATATTTTTAAATTTTTTTCTTATAGCTGTTATTCTTATTGGCGAATATAAATATATAATAGGCTTTTCTTCATGAATAATTTTTTGATATTTATCATATATAGGTTTTCGAGCTTGATATGATAAATTTAAGGCTCCTTCTTCAAAAATTTTATCCAATTCTTTTTCCCAATAAAATCTATCATCGTTTAATTTATAATCTTGACTAGATTTTCTTTGATTAAATAAGTGTAATGGGCCTTTAGAAACCCAAACATTTTTCCCATCATGCGGTTCTAAAGGTGAACCTGTTAATCCCATGATAGCCATGTCCCAATCACAAGTGTTTGATAATTTATTGACAAGAGAATTAAATTCAATCGGTTTAAAATTAACTTTTATTCCCAAATCTTCTAAGTCTTGTTTTATCATTACTCCAATTGATTCGCGCTCTATAGAACCGGCATTTGTGTATAAATCAAATTCAACTCGATTGTTGTTTTTATCATATAGTATGCCATTCTTCAAAACAAAATCTGATTTTTTTAAGAACTCTTTAGCAATAGTAACGTCTGTAGGATGACCTTGAATGGTTTTATTTAGGTAAATTGAATTTAAACTCTCTGCTGTAAAAAGAGGCTTTGCAACACCTTGAGCTATATTTTGTACTAAGGATTTACGGTCAATCGCCCAATCAATAGCATTTCTAAAGTTTTTATCTCTGAACCAACTCTGTTTATGCTTTGCTACGTAGTACTTTCCCTGTTCATTTCTACGATTATTCAAATTAATTACTAAAAACAATGTTCCGGTATCTGCACCTAAATTATAGACTTTATAATCAGAAGAATTTTCTTTTAACTTATAACGTGCTACATTAGCTCCTCTTATAGGTAAAACATCAATTTCTTTGGCTTCAAATTTTAAAATTTCGTTATTAGAATCACCAACAATTAAATAAATTATTTTATCTAAGTAAGGCAAGCTCTTATTTTCTAAATTAATTTTGTAATAATTTGGATTTCTTACAAAAACAACTCGCTGAGCTGCCACATATTCCTTTAGCTTAAAGGCGCCATTTGACACAATTTCTTGAGGAGGTGTGTTGGGATTTAAAAATGCATTAAAAATAGAGTCACCTTTGTCAGAATAAGGCTTAAAATAGTGTTTAGGCACAATAGGATATGATAGCTGTCTTAAGAAAGGAGCAAAAGGTTTTTCTGTAACAAATTTAACAGTGTTGTCATTGACTCTATATAGCTTTGGCAATTTGCCGTCTATCATCATTGCATCTCTTGTCGCAGTATTGCCTAACCCCTTAAAAACGACCTCCCAGTATGTATATAAAACATCATCTACTGTAATAGGTTTACCATCTGTCCATTTGAGTCCTTCTCTTAAATATATGATATATTCATTCCCTTTTATCTCAAAACTCTTAGCTATTAATGGCTCAACATCCCCTGTGTATGCGTTTGTTGTTAATAGTCCGTCATACATCAAACCAGACATCGCAGATGAAGTCGCATCCTTTGTAGTGCAAGGATTAAAAGTTTTTGGTCCCTCTCCTATTGTAGAAATTAGTAATTCCCCACCAAAATTTCCGACCTTAGCTTGTGATTGCAAAAAATCAACACCATCTATTCTTTTGTTTTTTGCTTTTAATGGATGTAGAATGTTTTCTTCAAGACTAGCTTTATTATTCTGAACGTAATCTTCTGGAATATCACGTTTTATGCAAGCCCTCAAACAAACCCCAATAACTAAAATTATTAAAATAAAGCCTAATATTTTTTTCATAAGAATAGAATATCATAATCTTTTAATAATAGTAAGTAGATGAGTGTACAAAACGAAATATAAGATACTAAAAGAGCTTTTCTCCGATAAGAAAAGCTCTTTTATATTTTTAACTTGATTACTTGTTGCCGTAACGTTTGTTGAATCTTTCAACCCTACCTTCTGAGTCAAGAATTTTTTGTTGACCAGTGTAGAATGGGTGACAGTTTGAACAAATTTCAACTGTAATGTTTTCTACAACAGAACCTGTTTCAATTTCATTACCACAAACACATTTGATAACAGTTTTTTTGTAATCAGGGTGTAATTCTTTTTTCATTATAGACCTTCTTTCCTTCAAGATACCAAACTTGAAAAGTAATGTTACATTTCGACCATATTTATAATACTATCCTAAAGATTAATTTGCAAGCAAACTACTATATTATCCTTTTATTTATCTTATAGCTTATAGGTTGCAGTGCTTTATAAGCTTGATATAGCTTTCTTTTCAATTTAAAATGTAAAGATTTGTAACAATTATATAAAAAATCCTAAAGTTTTAAAAAAATGTGCCGTTATACATGACACAAAGGAAAAACGAAAAATAGGAGTATTGGAAAATGACAGACGGTATCGGTAGAATTTTTGGCGGTAACAATTATGGCGTAGGTGGTTACATGTCTCGCAGAAACGAAGAAGAAGCACCTCAAAATGCTGTTCCTCAAGCGCCAACACAAAATTATAATGAAACACAAGTAGATCCAACTAAAGTTATGGATTTTCTAGCAAATAATAATTTCTTCATGGCTCCAGTTGAAACAAAAGGTGCTGGACAGGTAGATGCAGCAACTCAAGCAAGAGTTGAAGGTTATATGGAAAACTTTGAAATGATTTATGGCGTAATTGTCGAAGAATTTGGCGAAGAATTTGCACCTGATGTAATGGATATAGCTATGGACCAATTAATGGGTATGGTTGCATAGTAAGATTAATAAGGTATTTTCCAATTATTTGATAAAACTTCTACACTATTCACTTATTGAGGCTGATTATAATCAGCCTTTTTTATTTTTATTAACAGCTATTAAGTTTTATTAAGTATTTTTTTCTTATTATTATTGCTTTTAAACCAATTCAAAAATTTAATATAAAAAAAAAGGCAATTTTTATTAAAAAAAATACTTTATTTAATTGTGTAATAGTTTATAGAAGGACTGTGTTGTTTGAAGGTATCAAATTATTCAAAAGAAAATAAATACTCAAATAGCAAAAAAACTCTTGAGAATAAATCTCCAGCGTTTAAATCTGCTGCAGCTGCAGGAATGTTAAACGCCTTCGGGAAGACTATGCAAGGAATTGAAGACGGAGGCTTTTTAGTTTCATTTTTAATTCAAGATATGCTTGGCATGACTGCACCTAGAGTTGGTGCTGCATTCTTACGAGACAAGGAAGTTACTGGAGAATATAATATGCAAGAAGGGTTTGAAGTCCTCGGGAGAGAAGGACTTACAGGCCCTTGTATGATGGCAGTTGCTCCATTAATGTTTGCTATTGCATCTAGATGTGGCAAAACAACTAGCGTTAATTCTCGTTTAATAAAAAGATTTGGTAATAGTTTAAAAGAAATAGTTTCTAATAGTAATTTTGATAAAAATTTATTAACAAATAAAGAGTTATTTAAAAAAGAATTTTATGAAACAAATATAAGAGAAATTCTTAATAATACTTTAGGTAAAGATAAATATAAAGATGATTCTGTAAAATACATTTTAGAACAAATTGCAAACTATGAAAAAATTCCGACTAATGCTCAATTACCTAAAAATATAATAGGAATCAAAAGCAAGGGGTTATATAAAAATGAATGCTTAGCCAATATTGCTGAACACATTAATAATATCAAATACAAAACATCGCCAGATTTAGACATGCTTGATTGCGTAAAAGTCGGTTCTGAAAAACTGGATAAAATAAAAACATTTGCTACAAAAGATACCATAGAAGCAATGATTAAATATAGTGATGATGCTATTACTTTAAATAAAAATTTGAGCAAACTCGATGAAATTGCTGCTGAGAATATAAAAAATTCTGCTATTACAAAAAGATTTTTAACAAATGTTTCAACAATAGCTGCTACATTGGGTGTTCTTTCTGTATTACCAAAACTTTATATTCGCAGTAATGTTTCCCCTGGAGCTCGTACTGCAATGCAGTTAAAAGAGAAAAATAAAGATGTTGATATTGTTAGCGAAACATCTAACAATATAACAAACGAAAATAATGAAATAAGTTTTAAAGGAGCCAAAACTCCTAACAAATCTTGGTTTACTAAATTAGGCAAAAAGCTATCTAAATTTTTCGAGAATGATTTTGCTGGGCGTGAACTTGAATATAATGGACATAACTTTACCAATACATTGATGGCTGGACTTTCGTTATTTGGCTTGCTAACTCCAAGGGGCTTAAAAGCATATAACAGAGCTCAGGTTGATGAAAATGGAAAAAAAGATTTAACAGAACTTTATGAGATTTTAATTAGAGACATATCATCAAGTTTAGCAGTTGTATTTGCGGTGCCAATGTTAACACGGGTTGCTGTAACAGCGTATGAAAATAAGTCTGGTTTTGTTCTTATGCATAAAGATAGAAATAAATCTAAAATAGCTACAATGTTTGATTTATTAAATCCATATAGCAAGGCCCATGTTCTTACAAACTCTGAAATTAAATCTTTATATAATAACATTGATTCAAATGAAAAAATGCTTAATTTCTGTAAATATATTAACAATAATGGTGGCGATTTATATAAAATAATCGCAAAATCTGAAAATTCAAAAATGCTATTTAATAAAGAATTCATTGATGTTGATAAAATAAATAGTTTAAGTAAATCTGAAAAGAATAAATCTATCATATCTTTCTTTGAGAATATGAGCAAAGAAGGGGCAAAAGGTAAAGATAAGATTGATAATGTAATAACCCAAGTGATGAAAGGTGGAAAGAAAATCAAAGGGAATAAAATTTTGGGTTTTGCAAGAGGTTTAAATTCTGTTCCTGGAGTAATAACAACATTCTTAATTTCACCTTATTTATTGGGCTGGTTTATTCCTAGGTTAACTTATGCAAACACTAGAAGAATCCACGAAAAAGCCGAAAAAGAAAAGGCAAATAAAGTAAATACTGCTGCATGAAAATCTAGTTATAGATAATTAGAGAGTATCGATCTAACATAGTTTTGGGTTTCTTTGTAAGGAGGAACTCCGTCATATTTATCAACTGCTCCTGGTCCTGCGTTATAAGCAGCTAAAGCTAATATAATATTACCATTGTACTTATCAAGCATTGATTTTAAGTATTTAACCCCACCTTCAACATTTTCTTCTGGATCCATCGGATTAGCAACACCAAGCCCTTTTGCTGTAGCTGGCATTAATTGCATTAATCCCATTGCTCCAACTTTAGACTTTGCATTTGGATTAAAACCAGATTCCTGATTAACAAGAGCATTAACAAGTTTTTCATCAACTCCATGCTTTTGTGAAACTCTTGATATAAGCTCTTTAATCTTATTTTTTGTGGTATATTCAGGTTTCGTAATAGCAGAATTAACAGTATTTGAATATATTTGAGCATTTACTCTTGTAGAAGGTTTTGTTAACAAATCTCCTAACTTAACTTTTGTTTCATTTTGTAAAACTTTATCAAAAGAAACAGACTCTTTTTCCGATGTAGAACTTTGAGTTTTATTTACAGGTGCCCATTGAGAATTAATTGAATTTGCATAATTATTCATCTGGACAGCTCGTTTTATAGCATTGTCTTGTCCTGATGAAGATAATAGATTTTGTATCATTGATGAAAACATTTATAGTAGTCCTTTCATATTTATTATCGACTTAAAAACTAAAATATTCACATTTTTCAAAAAAAATACACTAAATAGTTTAATAATTGTTTGGTTAATGTCAAAAAAGCATGTAAATAATAGCTTTTTTTTTTATAGCATGGTATTATTAGTATGAAATATGGGGAGAGTGTTTGGTGGAAGAAACAACTTTTTTAATAGATAGTTATGATATAGAGTTTGCAAAAAAAATTTGTAATTCTATTGAAGATAATGATGAAAGAAATAAAGCTGTTGCAAATGTACTAGCAGTAAAGCTCGCAGATAAGGCTTTTGTTGATAATTTATTTGACACAACAAGTGGGTTATATAATGTACAGTCAACTTTAAAAGATTACGAAATTTTTGATATATATATTGATAATAAATATATAGATGTACGTTTATGTTTCAATGAAGATGAACTAATAGTTCCTAAAAAACACTTTATAAATGATCTTTTACCATATGCATATATGTTTATAAAAGTAGCAGAAGATTTATCTGAAGGTACATTGTTAGGTTTTGCCTTGCCTGAAAATATTGAGAAATCAGAAATTTCTGATTATTTTAAAGTAAACAAATCTGACTTGATTTCATACGAAAAATTAAATGCTATATTGACAAGTGTCGAATTGAACAGCAATATAGATGATTTACATAATGTGGAATCTCTCCTGTTTGACTATATCGATGGCAAATTGACTAAAGAAGTCGAAATAGCATTAATCAGCTTTTTACTAAAGAATCAAGATTTAAGAAAAAAGTTTGTTAAATACGCAAATGTTCAAGATATTATTCAACAAGCATTTCCTTCGCAAAAAAAATTAACGTCTGATATTGTAGAAAATATAATAGAAGACTATGATTTTAGTTTACATGAAGAATCTATATCAAAGGATTTTGATTCAGATATTTCAGATAATATTGCTGTTAACGTTGAAAACGATGACGTTATTTCTGAAATATATAGCGGTAGTAATGTTCAAGAATTTTCAAATATTGATTTAAATACTGAAGAATTTAGCGACGATTCTGAGGTTTATATTAATAAATTAGAGTCTACTGTGGACATTATAGGTTCAGAACAAAATGCTTCTGGATATTCTAATGTAATCTCAGAAGAATACACAGAAGTTATTCCACAGAATGGAGTACAAAATAATAACTATGCCAACCAAATAGATGAAATATATTCAAATACTGAAATACCATCTGAATCTCAAGAGTTCTTGAATGATGAATTTGTAAAACCTGTTAAATTACAAAAAAACAAATTTTTATTGTTGTTAGGAATCTTAGCAATTTTATCTACGGCAGGATTTTATACATACAACAATTTAAATACTGAGAAAGATATTGCTCCTGCTCTAGAAAAAGTACAACAACCTTTTGAGAATTTGGAAAGCAAACAAGAAACGCAAAAAGAAGAAGCACTTGTAATGCCAAATGAAACAATAGAGAATGTTAATAAAGAACCAGTTTTGGACGAAAGTACACCAATAACAATACCAGAGATTGAGTCTAACTTGGGTTCTTCTATAGCAGTTTCTAATTTGACTGTAAGTTGGGAAGTCCCTTCTTCTTATTCTTCAAGCACTGCAGCACAAAATTATTTAATAAAAATTGGTAAAATAATAAGGTTAAACCTAAAGACAGAATTGTTATTACTCGACAAGCAGGCAATTTCAAATAAAATAATGTTAGAGCTTGAATTTAATAAAAAATTAAACAAATTTGATTTAAAAGGTATAACAGCTTCAAGTGGAGAAAAGCTTGTTGACGATTTAATCTCTAAAACTGTAAAAAATGCCTTAGATCTTGGAATTAAAACAAATATGAAAGTTTTTGTTGATATGCCAGGAAATCCTGTGTTAATAATTCGATTGTAAAAGAAAAAGGGCTTTTATGGAAAAAAAATATAACGAGTTAATAATATCATTAATAAAAAATCACAGAAAATATTCAGAAATAGAACCAATATTTGACGATATTGTGGATGATGTATGTTTTCAAGTCAAGTCAATGTTGAATAATATTAGGAATGAAGATATTTTAACCTCATATATTTCAAAGGTTGTTAATACTTCAATTGTTACAGTTTCTAAAAAAAAGAATTTGAATAATAGAACTAACAAAATTAATATTGATTTAATAATAGCTAATACAGAGCATAAAATAGAAAATAGAACAACGGATGCTGTGATTAAGGAGTCCAATGATGAGGACAAAGAAGAAACTCTAAACAACATTACATCTTTTGAGAAAGGTGTGAGTAATCCTAATCCTAATGAAACTCTAAACAATTTTGTTCAAACTGATCAAAACGAAGATCTTGCGGAAGATAATGACAGTGTCGAATTCCCCAATATGGATGAAGCTGAAATTCTTATAAATAATGATTTAATTATCGATGAGACATCATTAGAAGATTCAACAGAGTCATTAGAGAATGATACTGATTTAATGAATACTCTTGAAAATACGACTTCTATGCCTGTAGAAACAGTTGATATGAATTTAGTAGAACTTATGATTAACGGGGTGTTAGAAACGGATAGAGAAACAACAGAGGCTAATATCGATACAGAACTAACTGAAATTTACAATTCTCTAGATGATATTGATACATTTGAGAATGATTCTTTGACAATTGAGCTAGGTGAAGAAATCGAAGAATCGCTTGATGATGATGTAAATATTGCAGATGAGCTTGAAGCGGAAGAATATACAGAGACATTTGAATCAATTGAGCTAGGTGAAGAAATCGAAGAATCGCTTGATGATGATGTAAATATAATAAATGAGCTTGAAGCGGAAGAATATACAGAGACATTTGAATCAATTGAGCTAGGTGAAGAAATC